>JAEXNT010000026.1 GCA_023439545.1 Bacillota bacterium | reverse complement strand
CCAGAGATATGAACTTCTCCAGCGACTTTTTCACATTGGCCGGATCTGTGGACAGCGTATCATGCTCCTGCATGCCTATTCCGTCGATAAGGAGCTTGCCCGGATGCGTTTTTTGGTAGTTGTCATTGATCTTCTTTACCATGTTGTATACCGCTGCCGCCTTGTTCTGGTTGTCCAGGCTGTAGTCGTTATAGTAGAGCTTGATATCCCAATCAGTATGTGCGTCCAGCACTTCTCTGGCCGCAAGGAAGGCTTGCTCCACATAGTCGTCCCCAATGGCGTCAAGCCACGGAGTTTTGCGCAATGACGCCTTCCAGTCCTGCGGTTTCTTCGGATCGTCGCTCATGGCTTCGTTCACCACGTCCCACGATATTACGTTGTTACCGAAGTGCTCCACGACAGTCTTTATATGAGTTCTTAGATTTTCAAGAGCTTCCTCCCGCCCAAGGGGCTTGCCGCTATCATCCGTATTCATCCATGCCGGCGACTGCTGGTGCCATACCAGCGTATGCCCATGCATCTTCGCCCCTGCAGCCGATACCAGATTCACAGCCATATCAGCCCCGCCGAAGGCGAATTTACCCTTGTTTGGTTGCAGCGCGTTCGGTTTCATGGCGTTTTCCGCTGTTGCTGCGTTGAAATGCATTTTGAAAAGCTCATACCTGTCGCCTGTCAGATTTCTCATCGATACGGCGGTCCCTATCAGGAAATCATCTTTATATATATCCTTTATGGGTTTCAGCTCCGATTGTATTTTCGCCGGTTTTTTGGTCGCCGCGACAGCCGCTGTGGTTGAAGCCATTGCGGTTGAAGCTTGCGTAGTCACAGTACTCTGGGAGGTCTCAGTGTTCTGCGCGGTCTCTGCCTCCTGTACAGTCGGGGCAGCCTGCGAGGTCGCGGCCGCAGATCCGCCGGCGTCCCCGCCCGCCTTACTGTCAGCGCAGCCGACCGGAATGATGGCAATAGAAAGTATGAATATAACCGCTAAAATTTGTCTCATTCTCTTCATACATATTACCTCTGTTATACTCAATTTTGTAGCTTATCCCGAAGTCTGCAATGTATATATCAGCATCCTCATTCTACCATTTAAGAAGTACGCGGTCAAACCTTTCACCCTGCATGCCTTTATTTCGACATCGGAATTTTAATGCCGGGAACTTAAGTGTTTGTACCATATATTGCCACTATTGATTGTATATAAATGTCTTGCAAGTAGCAATACTAGAAATGTAATGCTCGATTCCGGGACCATTAGTGTTCGAATCCCACTCTCTCCTCCGTTCTCAAGGATCTCGGCAATACTGCTGAAGCCCTTTATCTCTGATAAGTTTAACTAATTTCGACTTTTTTAGTTATTGTTAAATATCAATACGGTGTGCTACAATAATCCAAATGCTCATAGGAGGGTATCAGAAAATGCAAGGTAAGATAATACAAGTCGAAGAACGCGTCCCACTGGGAAAAGGAATCGCATTAAGCCTTCAGCACATGTTTGCAATGTTCGGCGCCTCGGTATTGGTTCCTATTTTATTTGGAATTAACCCGGGCGTCGTTTTATTGATGAATGGTATCGGAACTCTGATTTTCATATTTATTACAAAAGGTAGGGCGCCGGCTTACTTAGGTTCGAGCTTTGCTTTCCTTGCGCCTGTTTTTATGATCATCGGCAACGGATCAGCACTGGATAGCTCTAAATACCCGCTTGCGCTTGGGGGCTTTGTGACAGTTGGCATTGTAATCATCATCGTCTCACTGATTATAAAGCTTTTCGGTACGAAATGGATTGACATCATTCTGCCGCCGGCTGCAATGGGCCCCGTCGTAGCTCTCATCGGACTGACGCTGGCAGGTACGGCGGCGCAGAATGGCGGTCTTCCCGTAACCGGCGTCGAGCTTTCCAGGATAGATTACAGAAATGTCGTAGTATTTTGCATCACTCTGCTCATAGCTGTCTTCGGTTCGGTCCTATTCAGGAAATTCCTGGCGGTAATACCGATTCTCATTGCCATTATCGTCGGCTATATAGCAGCCGCCTGTTTCGGACTTGTGAATTTCGATGCTGTCAGAACGGCAGCTTTGTTCACTCTTCCGGACTTCCAGACCCCAATATTCGATCTCAACGCCATTCTGATCATCCTTCCGGCAGCGCTCGTAATTGTTACGGAGCACATCGGACACCAGATGGTTACAGGGAAAATCGTCGGCCGTGACCTGATCAAAGACCCCGGTCTGCACAGATCGCTCCTGTCCGACGGCGTCTCAACTGCTTTGTCGGGCTTTGTCGGCGCGGTACCGACTACAACCTACGGTGAAAACATCGGCGTCATGGCCATCACGAAGGTTTACAGTGTTTGGGTCATCGGCGGCGCAGCCGTCATTTCAATAATTGTCGCCTTCATCGGGCCTGTCTCGGGTCTCATTCAGGCTATGCCCTGGTGCGTCATCGGCGGCGTCAGCTTCATGCTCTACGGCATGATCGCAGCTTCCGGCCTCAGACTTCTCGTCGAAGCGAAGGTCGACTACAGCAAATCCCGTAACCTGGCGCTCACCGCGGTCGTACTTGTAACAGGCCTCTCGAACGCTTATATACCGATAAGCAGTTCCTTCCAGCTTTCCGGCCTCACGCTCGCCACGATCATAGGCATGGTCCTGGGCCTTGTCTTCTGGCTCCTGGATAAAGCGAAGCTCACCAATGACCGTGAAAGTGCGAAATGAAAAAGATAGCGCGGAAATAAAAACAGTTGGAAATCAAGGACTTCAGGAATTGGCCTGGAGTCCTTTTTATTTACCAGTACTTATCAGGGTTCAACATGATACAATATTGAAAAGTGAGCAGTCATTATGCTAAGATACTTCTGTAATAATTGGTTTTTCTGGATAGTACAGGAGGAGAGCGATAAATGCTAAGAAAAACATTTTGCATGTTGGTTGCATTAGCGCTGACGTTTAGTATCGGCATACCCGGGGACTGTAGCATTGCGGCGGCGCAGGGAACTACTGCGCAGGGGACTTCGGCTCAGGGTAATGCGGCGGGATCGGCGGCTTCAAAGCCGGTTTTATCGGGTGAAGGCATCAGTATTACCTACCACTATTTCGGCGGGAAACTGACAAGTTACCAGGCGGATGATTATCTGAACAATACGGGAGCTTCCGGCAGCGTCACGATAAATGTTTCTCTGAGCTATTCCGATGGAACGCAGGCGTTGAAGAAAACGAAAACCTTCAATGTAAAAAAAGGCAAAAAGTATCATATATCCTGTAATACAAGCTTTTCAAGAGCCTCGGAGATAGTAAAGCAAAAAAGCTATATTACGATAACATCTCCCGGTATGAAGCAAGCGGATCGGTATGAATTCGAAAAGACACTGCTTATATCACTTGGAGATATAAATGTAGAAGAAATGACGAACAACTCGGACCTGTCTGATTTCAAGGTCTATTCGGGCAACCAGCCCCTTAAGCTTGAAGATCAGGGGAAGAATAAGTACGGAACCTATGTCGATGCAAGTGTCAGCAGCGTGACAATATCGGCCGCAGCTGAGGATGCGGACGCCGTGGTAACGGTTAATGGCCAGAGAATCGGTTCAGGTGCAAAAAAGATTGTAGCGCTCAAGTCGGGCGAAAACGAGATAAATATCAAAGTGACGGCGCCGGACAAGACCACATATACGATAATCACGGTGAAAATCGTCAGATCCTCCTCCGCGAGCGTAAAAAAGTGGACCAAAAGCTATGCATACGCGGCAGGCCTGGTCTCAGGAAAATCGAACGAAATATATGCCGCAGCCGGAGACGGGAGAAATTCATACTTGTTATCCATAGCTCCCAACGGCAGCGAAAAGAAGCTTTATACGGTATCAGGCGAATTGCGGAAACCTGTCGTCGGGCCGGATGGGAGTATTTATATCTGGTCCGATTCGAAACTGATCGCCCTGGCGGCCACGGGCAAGGCGAAATGGACATACGATGCAAAGAGCACGATACGCGACGTCCGGGTAGGGACGGATAATACGGTATACCTCGGCATTATGGCGGGGTATACGGATGTAAAGCTGTGTGCGCTGAATTCTGCCGGGAAACCGCTTTGGTCCTTCAATACCGGCAGCATGTACACGGATATTTACATAGGCCCGGACGACATGTTTTATTATACGACCCGGGATGAAACCAAGCAGGATGAAGGCCATATGCTGAACGCCCTGAATGCCGGCCGCTCGAAAAAGTGGGGATTGAATATAGGAGGCTCTGTCAACGGAATGACCTTTGACAAGAACGGGCAGATGACAGTATCGCTGTCCTGTAAAAAGCTTGTTACAATTGACACAAAAACCGGAACCAAAATCTCTGAGATAACCACGGGCGCGATTCCTGGAAGACTTGCCACCGGCATAGACGGTACTGTTTATACGCAGCCGGGGTAAAGGAGCTTGGAAAAGATGAAGACGGTTATATGCGTATTTCCGAATATGGGTTACTTATTGCGTTCAACAAGGACGGCGCTGAGAAATGGGAGCTTAATCTCGGAGCAAAAATATATGGGCTGAGTATCGCCCCCAACGGCATGCTTTACGTATCTTCGGATGACCATATGATTATAAGGGTGGATCCGTCGGGCGCCAAAAAGCAGGAGTACATGATGACCGGCTATAGCACCGAGGATCCGGTTATAACGCCTGATGGCTCGGTTTACTCGAAAGACAGCGAGAACAAGATATATTCCTTCGGAAAATAAGGCTGGCTGTCCGGTCGGTTGTTCGGTTGGCGGTAGTTTATTAACCGAATGACATCCACTATATGCCAAAGTGAAGTAAAAGGACTTGAATCCTTGTGATTCAGGTCCTTTCGCATATTTTTGTATAGGCATTACTCGACGTGTGCATATTGATCCGGTTATAGCAGGCTATCGGAACAATTCGCCCAAAGCCTCGCGGTTTGCCCTTGTAACTGAGCGGACCAGAGGCACCTTTTTCGGGCAGACACGTTCACAGTTCATGGATTTCCCGCATTTTGAAACCCCGTCGTTACCCATGATCTCAAGTAAGCGTTCGGAGCTGCTCTCCTTACCGAGAGGATGGTCGTTCATGTTGACAACACGTGCGATCGCGGCCGGGCCGATATAGCGGCCCTCCTTTTTTGCCGTTCTCGGGCACGCATCATAGCAGCTACCGCAGTTTATGCATTTGGAATAGGAGTACATCTCCTGCTGGGTTTTCTGCCCGTATCTTAAGGGCTTTTGAAAGAGTTCTCCGTCCTCGACCCAATTTTTAACTCGCGTCAGCGAATGGGAAATACTGCTCCTGTCGACAGTTAGATCCCGAATCACCGGGAATTTCTCGAGCGGCTCCAGAACCACCGGCTTGCGTTCGGATGACGGCGGCAGGTTTCTGACGAGTGTAGAGCAGGACAGCTGCGGTTTTCCGTTGATCCTGATCGTACAGGTACCGCAGACCTCCTCCCGGCAATTGCAATCGTGGTGCACCGGTGTTGAACCTTCGGCAGGTGACTTCTCCAACTTATCGAGCAGCAAGAGAAGCGTATCGTCCTCGCCGTATTCGAGTGAAAAGCATTCCCAGTACGGTTTCTCGTTCGGCGACGATTGCCGCTTTATTTTCAGATAGACTGCAGGCATGGCTTCTTGCCCTCCTTTGTTGATCCACCCTGAGGCGGCAGGATCGACGTGTCTACAAGAGCGTAACCGAGCTCGATTTTCCCATTTTGCGCCCTTGCAACCGTTGTTTTAAGAAAGTTGCGATCGTCGCGCTCTGGAAATTCCGGTTTATAATGCGCCCCCCGGCTTTCATCCCGGTTAAGCGCAGCCTCCAAAATAGCCTCCGCAAGCAGAATGGAAGGCTGGAGCTTCCTGAGAGATATAAGCGACGAGTTCGCCCATGTTCCCCTGTCAGGGCATACGGCAATCTCTGCACGCATCTTTAATTCCTGTATTTTTACAAGCGCGGCTTTTAAAACTACGTTCTTACGGATGATTCCCGCGCTTTCTGTAAGCAGTTCGCCAAGCTCACAGTAAAGCTCCTCGGCATTTTCTTTCCCGCTGCGGTTCAAAAATCTTTGTTGTTCATTTTCCCGGTCCGCTATGGTTTTATCAATCCATAGAGAGTCTGACGAACAGGCTCTGTCGGAAAGGCTGCCGCCATTAAAATCTTCAAGAACCGTATTTGCCGCCGTATAACCCCCAAACGTCGCTGAGAGCAATGAATTTCCGCCAAGACGGTTTGCCCCATGATACATAAAATCACATTCTCCGCATGCGTACAGGCCAAGCAACTCAGTACGGTGCTTATGATCGACATAGATCCCGCCCATTGAATAGTGCGGCGCCGGATAGACCCTCATTGGCACCTTTCCCGGGTCTTCCCCGCTGAACTTTTCATACAGGTCTATAATATTTGAGAGCTTTTGCTCCATTACTTCCTTCGGCAGCTGTGTTATATCCAGGTAGACCTGGCGTTTACCGCCTACTCCGAGGCCCAACTCGTCTATCACTTTATAAATGGCGCGTGAGGCCAGGTCACGGGAAACCAGGTTTCCAATCTCCGGATACATCTCTTCAAGGAAGTACCACGGTTTTCCGCCGCGGGGCGCCCAGAGACGGCCGCCCTCGCCTCGTGCAGATTCGCTTACCAGTCTTGGTTTGTCACCCTGCGCCATGGCTGTCGGGTGGAACTGGACAAATTCAGGGTTTGCAACAGGAATCCCCTGCATTAAAAGCTGCCCGGCGACAGCTCCGTTTGAAAGCTTTGCGGTCGTCGAGCGTCCATACAGTGAGGAGTAGCTGCCGGAGGCGATAATAACTGCGGAGCCCCAAAAAACCATAAATTTCATTGAAAAGATTTCCTGTACCACTACACCGCGGCAACAGCCGCTTTCATCGATCATCAGCGATACGAAATCGACTCCCGATATCCTCTTTATAAGCCCCTGTTCCTCATAGCGGCGTGCCTGGCCGTCAAGGGCCGACAGCAGCTGAGTGCCCGTCGTCGTATCGGCGTAGTGCGTCCTCTTGAATTTAGACCCCCCAAAGGACCTTGTGTCCGGGGAGCCGTCGTCACGACGGTTAAAAGCTACCCCGATGCGGTCGTACATCGAGACGATATCGGGAGCAAACCTGCACATGTCCATGACAGGCTGCTGGTCGGCAAGATAGCCTCCGCTTGATACCGTCTCGGTAAAATGGCTCATAACCGAATCGCCCTCGAGCTCATCAGCAGCGTTTATCCCGCCCTGAGCCATACAGGAAGCCGACCGGATAGCTTCATGGTAGGAGAGCATCAAGACAGATGTCCCCGAACGGGCAAGCATAACTGCCGCCATAAGGCCGGATATACCTGCCCCCAAAATAATAGTTTCCATGATTTTATCACCTCTTTCCTAAGCCAATAAAACTATGATCTGAATCAGCGAGATTACGGCCACAAACCATGAAAAGCCCTTAAGCGCTGATTTCACATTGCCCGAAACGCTTATGCCAAGCGTTATGCAGGCATTATATAAACCGTTTCCCATGTGGAACGAGCCAAACCCCGCGAAAAGAAAACAAACGATCCAGAATGCCGCCGGATGCGCCGATGGTCCCCCCATAGGACCAAGAAGAGACATAAGCACAAAGCCGGCCGCAAGCGCTGAAAATATCTGCAGGAAGATTAGTTTATTATCAATAATCCGCGAGTATTTCGTGGTAGCAGCATAGTATACCCCGAGTATTCCGTGCAGAAAAATAAGGAATGTGCAGGCAAGAAGCAGCGCGTCGAAAACGGGGCCGGGCGACCGACTCAACGAGGCTGCGACAGCTTCCAGATGCGCGGACTTTGCGGCAGCGCTATCCCCTGTAATTAGCCCCAAAAGATCACCAGAGCAGTTTGCAAGAGTTGATGCGATCTGGTAAACACCCCGTATTGTAAACAACAGTATAAATAAAAATCCTATAAAGGCGAATAACAGCCTCATTATGTACGCAACAGGAAACCTGTGTTTGGTTTTCACACCTATCATTTTGGTTTCTCCTCCAGTCTTTTTATAAAGTCGTTGCACCAGCCTAAGATGAAGCTGTAATAGCTGATTCCGTATTCGATCGTAGAAAACTGGAAGAAATACTGCCGCTTATATTCCGGCATCTGCTCAGCCTTTGACATATGTCCTTTGAGTTCATTAAGAAGCGTTTCGATCTGATTTTTCAGATCGATCAGATTTGCAATCGCTTTCTCTTCGGGCAGGAGATCATAGAAGAATAAATTAACCAAATGGTCGTGCCGTGTCCTCACGAATACGATCGGCGTTTCCAGCCAGCTTAAAAAAATCCTTCTTCCGTCTTCATTGATGGAGTACATCTTCTTGTACTTGCCGCCCTCCACGATTTCACGCAAAGTTATATAATTTTTTGACTCCAGCCTTTTCAAGGCGGGATATATGCTGCCGAAACTCGCGTCAAAGAAATTCGAGGTACAGCTCGCCATTCTCAGCTTAAGGTCGTAACCGCTCATATCCTTGCTCATCAGATATCCCAGGATAATATATTCGAGCATTCATGTTCCTCCATATATCGCAAAGTTATATATCGAATCGATATGTTACGAAGTATAATACCACTCTCATGATTTGTCAACAAATTTTCCGGTAACAAAGCAGCTGCCAAACTCACGCCAACCGGGACATAGAGTTGTACAATTCTGATAAATACTCCAGCGCATGCGTGATAAAATAAATAGGACAAAAGCCTCAAAACTGTGGTAGAATTGCACAGGAGCCATTATATATGAAGATAAAAAATTATCGCAAAAAGTTAATATTGATAGCTCTTTTTCCTTTGGGCATGCTCCTGTATCTGCTTACGGCCCGTATGCCAAGTGTGATCGAGTACGTTTTCTCGAGGGGCTTGAATAAATGGTTTACTGAGGCGCTGAGCCTGTTTACAGGGTTGGCGCCCTTCTCAGTTGCGGAGTTCGGACTGATTATCCTGACAATACTCGCCCTGTTCCTGTTGATCACGGGAGTCATAAATGTGATCAAAACTAAAACCGGCAAATTGAAATTACTGCTCGATTATATTCTCAACGTTTTGGCAGTCGTAAGTGTGGTTTATTTTATACTTACCGTCACATGGACACTCAATTACAACAGGTTTCCCTATGCGAAAATTGCCGGTCTGGATGTGCGTCCCGCTTCAATAGACGAACTTGCCAGGGTTTGCGAAGGCCTGATCAACCGTGCGAACAGCCTGAGAAGCCTGGTCCTTCAGGATTCCACCGGAGTTATGGCTCTTTCCGCGAGCATCCCGGAAACCTTCAGCGAAGCGAAAGGTGGCTACGAGGTTGCGGCAAAAGCTAATCCTACCTTCTCCGGTACATACGGACGTCCAAAACCCGTATTTTTCTCTGAAAAGATGTCCTATTCGGGCATAATAGGAATTTACTGTCCGTTTACGTGCGAAGTGAATGTGGATGTGGCGATACCGGACTATTCTATCCCATCGACCGTTTGTCATGAAATGGCCCACCAGCACGGGTTTGCCCGCGAGGATGAGGCAAACTACATTTCCTACGTCACCTGCAGCTTGAATCCTAACGCCGATTTTCAATATTCAGGTACCATGCTTGCGTTGATTAGCTCGATGAATGCATTATACGGTCACGATAGAGACAGATTTTATGATTTGAATAAAAAAATAAGTCAGGACGTTCATAGGGACATGAAAGCGGATTCACTCTACTGGCAGCAGCATAAAGGCCCTGTGCAAAACACCGTCACTTCCCTCAACGACGCCTATTTGAAGGCCAACAGGCAGACTGACGGCGTTTACAGCTATGGGAGGATGGTTGACCTGTTGATTGCACAATACCGGAGGGACCAAAGCGTCGTCCCATCGGTACCCTGATGATTGTCCGACGGTACCTTGATGATTCTTGCAAGTGTTCTCGCTCCGGAGTATCCAGCGTACTTCCAACATAAAGTTTGCCACCTATATCCAGTTAATGTATAATTAAATAAGCAGTAGTTCTCCATATCTTGCTTCGCTGCGTCATAAGTTCAGGTGAATGGGGTGTTTAGCATGAACTGTAAAAACTGCAATGCCGAATTGGAAGATGGCGTTGAGCGTTGTCCTGTGTGTGGGATGAAAGCCGGCTCAGTAAGTATAAAGCGAAGTATTAAGAAAATGTGGATCACAATTGCCGTCGCATCGGCAATTGTCCTGACCCTGGCAATATCACTTGTGCTCATTGTTCCCGGAGGGATCCTCCGGCAGAGCTCGGATTCATCGGCTGCAAATGCGTCCGAGCCGCTTCGGGACCTATTCTATGTCAGGAACGGCGCATTGTGTTATACTTCCATAGATTCGATCTCGCCGAAGGAAATAGTGCAGTATGACCTCCCCCCCCAGTGGAGAACTGTATTTGCAATACAAGTAAGCGAGGACGGCAGGCGGTTTTTTTACCCGAAGGATATCGACAATACCAAGCCAAACTATTGCGCCGATATTTATTGCTATGATCTGATGTCCAAAAATCCCGAAGCATTAAAGGTCGGTTCGGATATAAACAACTATACTATCAATCAGGATGGCTCGAAAATATTCTATTTGAAAGACAAAACCCTCTATGTCAGCGACTTGGCCGATACCGACAAGATCGCTGCGAACGTATGCCGGTTTTATATCGACAAAAAAGGCGACCGGCTGATTTACGAAACGTTTGACGGCCGCCTGGTCCAGTATACGGTTAGAAAAGCAGCAAAGGACATCGGCCCGGGTGTTGTGCTTCAGTACGTATCGGCGGATCTCAACACAGTCTATTATCTGAAGGGCGACAGCCTCTATCTGCTGAAGAATGGAAAAAACGTCAGTATGATCGCTTCCGGTGTTGTATCCGTTTCAAATATATATGCGGACGGGTCGCTTTACTATCTGAAAAAGAACCCCGCAAATACGTTAAAAAGCCTTTATTACTATTCAGACGGCCGGTCGGCCAAAATCAGCGGATATTGCGATTATGCATGGAGCAATGAAGACCACAGGACACAGACGGTATTGAATTCCGACGCTTCCTATTGCGGTAGCGACGGACCGCTTCTGGTCTATTCACAACCGGCGGATGGCAAGGCCGACGCGTCTGATGGCGCCGGCCCCGCCGAGCTCTATGCTTGCAGCGGATCCAAGGTGCTTGGAAAAATCGGCGACAAAAAGCCGATCCGTGTAGAATATGACAACATAAATAATAAAATATATTACGCTATCGATCATAGTAAAAATCAATTTTTATATGACCTGTACTGTGTGGCAATAGACGGCGAAACGGCCTTCGAAGTCAGGAAATATGCCGAGGATGTTAGCACCGGCGATATACTGTTCGGCGGGAATGTCGTATTTATAAAAAGCGAAAGCAATTTCGGTGATGGAGACCTGTATGTTAATAACCTGAAAACAGATAGTTTCTCAAACATATTGAACTGGTGGACTAATAGTGCAAATGCGTTTACATATATGGGTAATATAAGCAAGTATGACCACACCTTCACACTGAAACTTTATCAGGATGAGAAAGTAACGAAATTAGCGAATGACGTGACGTTTTACATGAGCTACCACTTTGAAAACAAGCTCGCCTATCTCGTGCGGAAGGGCAAAAGAGCTGTAACTGGCCAGCTTTACCTGTATGACGGTGCTCAGGCAGGCCAACAGATCGATACGGAGGTAAATGCAATAATCGCACCGTTGGGAAACCAGTATTACAGCTTTTGGGACGACCAGCCGACCTATGATATTGAATAGAACCTAAATTCAGAGCCGCCTCCCTGGTAAGGAAATAATATCATTTGTTTGGTTTACATAACGTTTGATATACTTCACCTTGTTGAATATAAAAACAATTGGATTTAACAAGGAGGCTGCAATGAAGTTTACAAGCGTTAGTAAAAAGGCTCTTTCCAGCGTCTTGATCTCAGGTGTATTCTCGGCTGTGTTGTCATTCGGGCCGGTCAATGCGGAGACTGTTTCCTTCAAAGACATGAGTTCTGTAGCAGAATACGCAAAAGCATCCGTTTCCGCGCTTGCGGACGAAAACATCATTTCAGGAGACAATGGCTACTTTCACCCGCTTGCTACCGTAAAGCGCAGTGAAATGGTCAAAATGATAGTCAACGCTCTGCATCTTGACATTTCAAACCCGTCCGAAACACCCACATTTACCGATGTGCCCGCAACCAACTGGGCTTATCCTTACGTAGAAGCCGCATATAAGGCGGGTATAATCGAAGGCATCTCGCCGAACGTCTTTGGCGCCGACAGAAAATGTACGCGTGAAGAAATGGCCAGCATGTATGTCCGCGCACTGGGGCTTAAAGATAGTGATCTGAAGGGAAATCAGGCGTACATTTATGTTAACAGACTGACAGATAAAAACACCGTATCAGCTTGGGCAAAGGATAACGTCGAGTTTGCGATGTCCACGGGAATAATGCAGGGGGACGGCGCATTATTCGGCGCAAAAATGCCGGCCCAGCGTCAGCAGGCTGCGGTCGCTACAGACAGGTTCCTGACCGGCACTTCGTCAATCAGCGAATTTGCGAAAAAATTCAAAGGTGAAGTAGTTTATCCCGAGCTTTACAGCGCACTTAAGGATAATAACAAGAGATTTAACGGCAACATCGATATGAACCTGGAAAGCGATGCCAAAGACAGCAGCGGCAACGCAATCAGCAAGGTATCAATGGGCATGAAAGGCGCTTTGGCAGCAGATACGGAAAAACACCTTCTGGATTTCGATATCAACTATGATATGGGTATCGATTCCATGGGAACCTCGATAGACTCGAAATTCAGGGTCATCAAGGTGGCTGACAAGTATTACGTGCAATATCAGGCAAGCAGTGACTGGAGCACTTTGAGTGCGGACGACATGCAGCAGCTTGGCACTACGCCTGCGGATATGGGCGGCAATTCACTGATGCTGCTCGGCTACTACAGATATGCGGACATCAGCAAAGAGACGGTCAGCGATTACAATGGCGCCAGCGCTGTCAAATATACCATGACCTTCAAGCCTGACGCACTAGAGGCAATGATGTCGGCTACCCAGGGAGGTCAGGCCGGGGGCGAAGATATCTTCAATCCTGCGGACATGAAGAATGTTACCGGCAATGTCGTGGTATATCTCAATGAAAAGAACCAGGTGATTTCCGAGAATGTTGCAATTGCGGCGGATATTTGGGATGAGGCTATGGAAGCCTACACCAACGTAAGCAACATATTGACCGCTAATTACCTCGGCAGCGAGACCCCTGTGATTATAACCGCTCCTGTAACCACACAGCAGTAAAAAGGTAGTAATTAAAAAGAAAAAAGAGTTGTCCGGATCAACGGACAACTCTTTCCTTTATCTACGGCTCTTATTTACCTAACGCTGCTCCCGAATTCTTTTCCATCGTCCCTGCATATACGAATAATACTTCCTTTTCCCGTTAAAGCCGCTGTCGGAAGTCCGCCCGTCGCCTGAGTCCATTGTCCTGCCATATAAAATCCCGAAAGTCCCGGCAATACATTGGGTATCTTCTGTGCCGGAGATTTCCAGCCGCAGTAAGCTCCCCGCCATACCTGCGTATATCGTAAATACGTCATTGGCGTAGCTACATCCGCCACCTCGATTTTTCCTTTTGCTTCGGAAAATTTACTTTCAAAAAGACTTACAAACCAATCTTGAATTCTTTTCTTTTCTACGGCATAATTTCCATAGTTCCTGTACAGTTCCTCCCAATACTCATATTCGGTATTGATCAATGCTGTGACGACAGATTTACCGGGCGCGCTTAAAGTCTTGTCAAAGCAATAATGCTTCATCAATAACCGGGTAATATCCACCCCGCCTATATGTACGGGCTTTTCCAGTATGATATTGGAGCAGTATGGATAGCGGGACATGTCGCAATCCACGCCGAGAGATACCTGAACAGATGTGCCGGATACTTTCCCGCTTTCGTACAGCGCTTTTATTTCATCATCCGCAAATTGCCCTTTCAGCATTCTAAAAATGGTAGAATATCCGTCCGTGGCCGAAACTACAAAATCGGCGGTATGTATTGATCCATCCGAAAGCTTTATACCAGTAGCCCTATCATTTGAGACAAGTATCTCTTCTACTTTGGATTTGTACAGTATTTCGCCCCCAAGCTCCAGATACCTGCGCTCGATTCCCCGGGCAAACTCAAGAGAGCCGCCTATCGGCCAGCAGGCATCCCTGCTGTTATATATCGCCAGTTGAAAAATCAAGGCAAAAACAGTATACTCCTTCGGCGAAAAAGCCAGGAAAGCTTCCCGGAGAAATGGATCCCTAAACCGTTGTACAAAATCACCCATCTTAACCTTATCGTATTTTAACAGGCTTTCATCTCCGGAAGCCGAGCGGATATCTTTAAATCTCCGTACGGCAGCCGTCAGCTCCCCGATCACTTCGGAATCCCGGCTCGAAAGCTCTAGAAGATGGGCTTCCAGCTTATCCGCATCACAATACATGGTCAGTTTTTTACCTTCGCTGTTTTCTATCTGCATTATGTAATCATGATATACAAATTCCTTCCCCTCAAAAGCTCCTATCTCGCTCCAGGTGCTATGAAACATACTTTCGGGATTTATCCCCATGAGAAAGTGCATGCAGCCGTCTATCCGGTATCCTTTTCTGTCCCATGAAGTACAAAGTCCGCCCGGGATATCATGCATTTCGCATATTCGCGTCTCATATCCGTTCATTTGTCCATAGCAGCCCGCCGATAGCCCGGCGATACCTGCTCCGATGATAATAATTCTCTTCTTCACTTTATACTACCCCCGCAAACTAACTATTCAGCAATTTTTCGTGTTCTTTGATATTTTGTATGGTTTCTTCACACCATTGGATCCTGAACCTCGCATCATAAACAGCATAACGGAGAGTAGCCAGCCAGTATGGGTAGCCCCGGTCCGCCCTCGTTTTCATGTCTGAATTGAATTCTTTCTCCATTTTTTCCATCTGTTCCAGCCGGTTAATATGCTTTCGCCTTATTTGCTCCATTTCTTCGATAACCTTTGCTGCCGGTATATTTCTGGTAAAGGTTAATTTCAGAAGCAGTTCAAGACGCACCGGACTGTTCTCTGTCGGCTGCATAAGCCATTCCGTCAGCTCTTTCCGTCCCTTGTCCGTTATGGAGTAAACATTTTTAGCCGGCTTTCCTTCGTTCTGCTCCACGTTTTTTGTTATTACCTCTTCTTCTTCCATTTGCCTAAGCACGGGATAGATGTGTCCGAAATTTTCGTTCCAAAAATACGAGATCCCTTTATCGCAGAATTTCTTTATATCGTATCCCGATCCCGGCTTCATACTGAGTACTCCAAGAATAGCGTATCTTGTTTTATTAACCTTGGCCATATGGCAATGCCCCCATATCACTGTGATATATATCATACTGATATATATCACACAATAGAACACAATGTCAAGCTTTTTTGATACGAAAACGTTCATATTTTATTAAACTATTTTCACTTAACCTTCACATTTCTTTCACTGTGTGTACAAAAAGGTTGGATAGAATGTACTTGGAAAGGAGGTGAAAACAATGAAAAAGAAAAACGTAGTCATAGCGCTTGCAGTTACAGCCGCCTTGACGGTTCCATTTTCAGTTTTTGCCGCAACATCGGACACTACGACAGCTAAAGGTATCAGGGGATTTTTCGCTATAGACGCTTCGAAGCTTACCGATCAGCAGAAAGCCGATGTTGACAGTTATGCGGCCAAGATGGCCGATCTCCGGAAGCAATTCATAGACCAGATGGTTAAAAACGGGGCGATAACACAGGCACAGGGCGACGCGGAAAAAAGCAGGATCGACGAAGCCCTCAGGAACGGGAATGCAGGAGGCTTCCTGATCGGTGGCAGAGGCTTGGGGAAGGAGGCCGGGATGGGAATGGGAGGTCTGAATATCGACACCTCCAAGCTCACCGACCAGCAGAAAGCCGATTTGAAAGCAACTGCCAAAAAGATAATCGATCTCGAAAAGAGTTATGTTGCCAAAGCGGTTGCAAACGGACTCATTACAGCGGACCAAAGCGCCAAGCTCAACACCATGCTCGATTCCAGGGCTTCAAATATCGACAGTAACAGCGCCTCGGCAAGTATGAAGGAATTTATGGGCGGCTTCGACGGTTTCATGTTCTTCGGCAAAGGTATACACAGGACAACTGCACTAACCGACCAGCAGAAGACCGACCTGACTGCTTTTGTAAAGGATCTGTCCGCTCTCAAAAAGGAGATGGTTAACAAACTGGTCAGTTATGGAATACTGACAAAAGCTCAGGGTGACTCTGAAAGCAGCCGGATTGATGAAATGACACAAGCCCAGATCGATAACGGCTTTACCGGAGGAATGACAGGTAAAGGCGGTATGATGGATAAAGGCGGTATGATGGGCTTTAGGGGACGCGGGATGCGCGGTTTTGACCAAGGCAGCACGAACAGTAATACCGGCGGCACAATTTCCAGCACACCTTCGGCAGCATCGACCGGAACTTCGGTGACCGCGCTTTAGTCTGAAACAGTTTTAAACAATACGTAAACTTAACCGGTTGCGAAAACGCCATGTCAGCGTAAGGCGCCAGTGCACTTCAGCGTTACATGGCGTTTTCTATGAAAAGTCACACTCTCTTCACAAATCCGTCACATTATTTTGCAAGAATATTAAGTACAGGAATAAAATCAAGCTTTAACGAGGTCAGATTTTGTACAGGATATTGATCGTTGATGACGAAGAAAAAATAAGGGCTCTTATAAAAAAATATGCCGACTTCGAGGGTCACAAGGTTACGGAAGCATCTGACGGTATGGAAGCTGTCAGGCTCTGCAGGGATCAGGATTTCGACATAATAATCCTCGATATAATGATGCCCGAACTCGATGGCTTTTCCACCTGCAGGGAAATACGCAAGACCAGGCAGACACCCATACTGATGCTCTCGGCCAGGGGTGAGGAATATGATCGGATCAACGGCTTTGAGCTCGGGATAGATGATTATGTCGTAAAACCGTTTTCACCGAGGGAATTGATGCTTAGGATAGACGCGATACTAAGACGTACAAGGGGAAATTCCGGAGGTATCGAAGACAAACCGGTTTCACTTGGAGGACTAACAGTCGACTTTGCTTCCAGGCTTGTTTATATAGATGGAAAACGGACAGAAATGACCCCAAAGGAGCTCGATCTGCTTTTCTACATGGTCAAAAACAGGGGCAAGGCTCTTACCAGGGAGAATCTAATAACAAATGTATGGGATTATGATTATTATGGTGACGAAAGGACACTGGATACCCACATCAAGCTTTTACGCCAGGACCTTGCCGGATATTCGCGGTTCATCGTAACGCTGAGAGGGGTCGGATATCGCTTTGAAGCTGAAAATTGAGAGAATGAGTATAAAGTGGAGACTTTTCAGTTATCTTGCCTTGTTTACGGCTGCAGCGCTGGTATTGCTGTGGCTTTTTCAGGTCGTTTTTATGAACAGCTTTTACAAAGCCATAAAGATCCATTCGATAGAAGCTTCTGCTGCCGATATTGCTAAAAACATAAACAGTGACGATTTGGAAACCTTTATAACAGCCTATGCGGTCAAAAGCAATTCATCCATTATTATTGCGGATGATAACGGCAGCGTACTCAGTTCGTCGGATTTCATGCCTGCAATAAAGCGTATGATGATGTCCTCATTGAATTTGACAAACCTTATCGATACGTCAAAGGCAAACGGAGGCTCATATCTTTACTGGCTGGACGGCAGCCGGGATTACGGCGCCAATAGCATGCGCGGCAAACAGGGCGGGCCGCGGCAGGAAATGTACATCGCCGTTTATACAAAGCTCGCAGCCCGTGAAGACGGCTCGAATGCAGCCATAATCATATTGAACGGGAATATAGCCCCTCTGGATGAGACAGTACAGACTATCCGCACGCAGCTCGTGTACGTAACCGGCATAATGCTTGTCCTTGCTCTGCTTCTTGCACTGCTTGTCTCAAAGAAGCTGGCGAAGCCGATCATAAATATAACCGCGTCTGCCGGGGAGCTGGCTAAGGGCAATTACAATGTAAGATTCGATGAATTTGAATACAGAGAGATAGCTGAACTCGGGAATACCTTGAATTACGCTACTACGGAGCTTTCAAGGAATGAGGGCCTCCGGAGAGAATTGATAGCCAATATATCGCATGACCTCAGGACGCCGTTGACAATGATAACGGGTTATGCCGAAGTCATGCGCGACCTGCCCGGCGAAAACACGCAGGAAAACATACAGATCATCATTGACGAGGCGAAGAGGCTCACTTCGCTGGTAAACGACGTCCTTGACATATCAAAGCTCCAGTCCGGCACACAGCCGCTTGCCCCGGCCAGGTTCGACCTTACGGGCAGTATTAAGGAAATATTGAAAAGGTACGCAAAGCTCACCGATCAGGATGGTTATTCAATACGCTTCATATATGATGGAAACGTCTTCGTATTCGCTGATGAACTTAGGATATCGCAGGTAGTGTACAACCTCGTAAATAACGCCATTACCTATACCGGAAAGGATAAATCGGTAACAGTCCGGCAAAGCTGCTCAGACGGCAAGGTTCTGATCGATGTGACAGACACCGGCGAAGGAATCCCTCAGGATAAGCTGCCGCTAATCTGGGACAGGTATTACAAGATCGACAAAGAGCATAAACGCGCGGCGATCGGCACCGGCCTGGGCCTTTCGATAGTCCGGACCATTCTTGACCAGCACCATGCCGGTTACGGAGTGAAAAGCATTCTCGGCCAGGGGAGCAATTTCTGGTTCGAACTGGCGATATGCGATGAAGCTGTGAGTTAAGCACACAAAAAAATATATGTAAAGCCGGGTTATGACCGCCGAGTAAACTGTGTCCCAAGATTATGTCACCTATTTTTTGTTTACTTCATAAGATAAACATGAAAAAAGAAAATGGGAGGTTATGCAGTTAATGACCTATCGGGAATTTCTCGACAGATGCAAAGAAAAGCCTGGATGGTTCAGGCCTATGGAATACTCTGATTTGGAATTTGGTATACGCTATAATACCTGGGTATACAGACAGGATGAAGAACAACGAAATAACACAGCAGACAGGACGTCCCGGGCTTAACCCGGGACATCTTATTTAATAAGTCCTGGACTTGGTCCAGGACTTATTTTCTGATTCAGACCAGTTAAAATTACATAACAAAACACTTGCTTAGCATGCTTATTGTTAGTATACTAACAATATTGTGTCAAAACGCGCCACCCTCGGAGGTGAAAAAATGATTGTCAAGGAAAACGATCCCTGTTACTTGCTTAACAAAGCGGCGCATTTTCTAAAGTGCAGAGTAGACAGCAGACTTTCAGAAATAGGACTGACATTTGCGCAATTTCGCATGATCGAATGCCTTTATGAAAACGAGAAGGAAGGCGAGAATACTCCTCTGTGCCCTGCAACCCTTGCTGATGACATGCATTGTGAGCGTCCGACAATGACCGGGCTGATTGATCGTCTTGAAAAACAGGGCCTTGTGCAGCGGAATTCAAACCCGAAAGATCGCCGCTCCCAAACTATTTTATTGACGGATAAGGCACGGAGCTTGATAAGCATAATGGATCAAACGTTTACAGAAACCCGGTCCCGGGCGCTGGCAGGCTTCAGCGATCAGGAATGTGGGCTTTTGCTGCATTATCTCGAACGGATGGTAGAAAATCTTAATAAGGAATGAACAATTAACTAATTATACTTTGACAAGGTTGGATAAAAAATGGACAACACAGATAGACTTGGTACGGAACATATAGGCAAGCTGCTTCTTGAATTTTCGATCCCGGCGATCGTCGGCATGCTGGTAAGCGCTTGCTACAACGTAATAGACAGGGCATTCATAGGTCACAGCGCGGGCGCTCTGGGAATCGCAGCTGTGACTATAGCTTTTCCGGTAATGACCATTCAGATGGCATTGGCAGGCTTGATCGGTATGGGTGCCACGTCAAGCATTTCAATAAAACTCGGTCAGGGTGACAAAGCCACTGCTCAGAAAATTTCAGGAAACGCTTTCACCTTGCTTGCAATAGTCACCGTTTTATTTACTGCATTCGGATTGATCTTTCTAGAACCCATGCTGCGCGTCTTCGGCGCCAGTAGCGACGTTCTGCCCTACGCCAAGGAATACATGTCGGTTATACTGCTGGGCACGGTATTCCAAAGCTATAGCTTCGGAATGAACAATATGATGCGCGCTGAAGGAAAACCGGTTATTGCCATGATGACGATGCTTATAGGCTCAGCTCTCAATATCGTGCTGGCTCCTGTTTTCATATTCGTATTCAACTGGGGAATGACGGGAGCCGCATTAGCCACGGTATGTTCGCAGGCTGTTTCAGCTATTTGGATCTTCATACACTTTGTCACGGGTAACGGCCTGTTGCGCATCAGACTGAAAAATCTCAGGCTCGAGCCGGCCATCATCAAACAGATCGTGATGCTCGGACTGCCTTTGTTCTTCGTACAAGCAGCAATGTGTATACAAGCTGCCGTTATGAACAATTCTCTTTTGCTTTACGGCGGTGATATCGCCATTTCTGCTTTAGGTATAGTGAACAGCATAACAACCTTGATCGTTATGCCAATTTTCGGTATCAATCAGGGATCTCAGCCTATTATAGGATATAATTACGGCGCACATCATTTCGACAGGGTAAAGAAGACGTTTATGCGTGCCATGATAGCAGCGACGGTGGTCTCAACTTCGGGATTCATACTAACCAGACTGATACCCGGTCAATTGATCGCCATTTTCAACAGCAGCGACGAAAAGCTTATAGCAGTCGGTACGCATGCAATACTGACATACCTGGTATGCTTTGTATTCGTAGGCTTCCAGATTGCCGGCTCGAACTATTTCCAGGCCGTCGGGAAGCCGGGATATGCCATGTTTCTGAGCCTTTCCAGACAGGTGCTGATACTGATCCCGCTGCTTCTGATCCTGCCGCGCTTTTTCAAAATGGAAGGGGTACTGATAGCAGGCCCGATCTCTGATTTCAGTTCATTTATCATTACGCTGGTCTGTATCTTATATGAATTCCGAAGAATAGGCAAGGAAGAACGGCAATGCGTTATGCCTCTGAACGAAGCGCAATAGAAAAAGCGGCAGCCTGCGTCAAAAATGCTGATCCCGCCTTGTTTCCATCTGTTTGTTGTTGATGCTCCCGTATTTCAGCAGCTCCTTCGGTATCCTCTTGCGGATGCTGACGCCGGCTTTGGTCGTGAGCAGCAAAAAGATCCACAGGCCAATTATGAAGCCTAGCGACATTGGCTTGAGCTCACTCGGTATATGTATCCACCTGGCCGATTTCGATATACCTCCGAGATGGAACGTGACGTCGATAGGGATAAATGTGCCGATCAGTACTATTATCGTAAGAATAAAAGTTATTATGAAAAAAATGCTTCTGTTATTCAACAGTTCCCTGACACTCAAATACCTTTCTCTCTCCAGTACCGAACAGTACTTGATAGCTTTTTTGCCTGAGCCCCTGATGGACCCCTTTATAAGCAGATCATTATGGGATGCTCCCGACGAAAGGACGTCGATCAGGAAGCCGTCTCCCGCTTCAAGATAATCGAATTTTATCTGATAAGCATTGTGCCTGGTTTTAACGACCCTGACCCCGCTGCCCTCATTGCTGGCGGATAGGAGCGATACGCTGTAAAGCTCGGCCCCTTTTACGCAGGAGATCGTAATGGGATTGCTCCTGGGAATATCCTCCCTGCTGATGATTTGTCTGGCGGGATTCCAGAATACCAGCCTGGTCTGCAGTATTATTTTGTCATCCCCGGCTGATTTAAAATCGTGATCTTTTATGATGTGTATTTGTGACGAGAAAGTATGCACGTATTCCAGTTTCTTTTTCTTGTGGTAATTCAAAAAAAAGGCCAATAAAGTTATCGTGCCGGACAATCCCGGTATGACATACCTGAAAGTGATATCGATAAAGCTCATCAGCCACCACTCCAATTTAATCGTAAGACATGCTTCTAATTAATTATATCTATTTCTGTTATATTTTTACAATAGGCTATAGGTATTATGACAGTAGGACCCTAAGCCCATTTACTCTATATTCGAGCATAACGGCGGGCAATAGATTTCCGGCGTCGAATTCAATTATACCTGCACAGACTGGTATACAGAAATTATTGACAATTGTCTACACGTGCGTTATATTAACGTTATATTTTACTTAAACGCTATGATAAAGGCAAGTTTGATCGAAAGACAAATACGCAAAGTCGCGGGTCTAAAGTGCACATATACGGCGCCATGACAGCCGGGCCGCCAGAGCTTCATCCATATGTGTTCTTCATATGCTTTATTCTTTATTACACATAAACTGGCCTCCTGGATCCGCACTCTTTAAACTTGGGGAGAGATAAGCATGGATCCGAATTCATATTACTGGACGTTTGTCATCTATAATGCGGCATTGATGCTTATATTCGCCTGCCTTTACTTTGTGGAACGGAAAAGACATATCCTCTTTTGGTCCGCTTCGTGGCTGTTTTCAACCTTGTCTTCTCTTATAATGTCGTTTGAATATACCTCTCCGATTTTTACCGTATGGAATACTATTGAAAATATTATTTGCATTCTTAGTATCTGGGCGATCGCCAAAGGTTCATTGGAATTTTTCCGCGGCAAAACTTTAAGGGCGGTAACATTCATAAGTCTGATCCCTGTTATTTATTACGTAATAATCGGTTTCATGAAAGTGCCGGTTGAATTTTACTTCGTCCCCCGTCTTGTTTTCGGCAGTGCTCTTCTTATATACACCGGCCTGGTTTCCATGCGGGTGCGTTATGTGCGGAGCGTTACAAGATACGTTCTGGGCGTCTGCTTTCTGCTTTGGGGCGGCGCCGATCTGTTTTACTTTCTCGGATATATATGGGACCCGTCGATTTTTTACGTTACATTTACTATGCTAGGTTTGTTTTCGACGGCAACGACCATAGTCATCCAGATGCTTTATTTCCAGAAGAGCCGCGAAAATCAGGCGCTGCTCGACGAAAAAATGCAGTACCTGATCAAGTATGATTCACTGACCGGCGTATATAACAGAGGATATTGCGAAATCGAAATGACGAGGCTGGACAAAGAGGGTCAGCTCCCCATAAGCATTATTCTCGGCGATCTGAACGGTCTGAAACTGATCAATGATATATTTGGACATAAAAAAGGCGACGAGGTACTTGCAAAGGCCGCAGACATCATGATGAACGCCGCACCCGGCTATGTCACAGGCAGATGGGGAGGGGACGAATTCATCATCGTAATGTCCGGAACCGACCCGGACCAGGCTGCAGGGATAATGACGCGGATAAAGGATATGTGCAGGGAATATAGAGATTATAACTTTCCACTGGGTATCTCAATGGGAACTGCCGCAAAAGAAAGGGCGGGCCAAAGCCTCGACAATGTCATAGAGACTGCCGACAACAGGCTTTACAGGAACAAACTTGCGGAAAGCAGACATATCCGTAATTCGATTTCAGATTACCTGAAGAATATACTGCTTGAAAAGAATATTGAAACAGAAGAACATGTGCTGCGCATGAAAGAAATGGCCTACCTGGTGGCACAACACATGGGACTTTCCCCCAAGGAGCGCGAGGATTTGGCAACGGTAGCCTTCATGCATGATATAGGAAAAATTTCAATTCCCGACCACATTCTCAAAAAGCCCGGTAAACTGACTCCCGAAGAATGGGAGGTTATGAAAAAGCACTCTGTTATCGGTTACAGGATCACAATGTCATCAGATCAATTTGTTCACATATCGCAGTCCGTCCTGTCACACCATGAACGCTGGGACGGGAAAGGTTATCCCCAGAGCCTGAAAGGCAACGATATCCCACTTTTGGCAAGGATTATTTCTATTATCGACGCTTACGATGCTATGACGCATGCCAGGGTATATAAGAAAGCTATGAGCGTGGAAAGGGCGCTCGCAGAAATAGAAAGATGCTCCGGAACCCAGTTCGATCCAGCGATAACCGGGCTTTTCGCACAAATCATACGAAGGTCATATATGGACGAAAATGACAGGCAGCCTATAGACGCCGCATTACAGGTAACAGCATGAGCATTGCCTGATCAGTAGTATGATTCATAAGGATCAGCAGGTACGGGTATCTTCTGTTTTGCACCGTTTCGGTCAGTGAAGGAATCTATCCACTCCGGCATAGCGGGCTGCTTTCCTTCATTGAAGGATTTCTGCCATTCTTCGTCGGTCAGCCTCTTATCGCTGACAAACTCGTAATAGCTGAAGACCGCTCCTCTTGTAAGATACAGCTTGCCGACTATCGGGACGACCGCGAATATCTCGGACGCCGGACCTATGCCTTCTTCGAGGTAATTTCCGGGAGACGTATGCACATCCGCTATCAGCGCCATGTTTTTATCGGTTTCCGAGGTTATTTCAAACCATCTCAATCCGTCTTCAGAAAAGGAACTCGTCAGATGTTCCAATTCACCCCCGTAGAACTGTATCCTTTCATATTCCTCTTTCGTAAGCTCTTCATTTCTCAGTTCCTTGACCGAGCAATCCAGAAGGAATTGCAGCAGACCCTCAAAGCTCAACATCCTGCCCTCGAGATCGGGCGGCAGTATCTGCCTTGCAGAAAGGTTTTCCCTGGAGTATTTCGTCAGCCACAGCAGCCTTTCATATACATCTATATTGGGTTCGACATAGCCTTTGATGGACGGCGGTTCATCTCCCCCTCCCATTTCGGCCCCGCTCTGTTTTCCGTACAGTATCGTATCATGCCGAAGCTCGGCCCAGCTTGCCAACGCGGTATTCAGGGATTTATCCCGCCACGCCGTGTTCGTCATAAAGGAGGGATAACCCGCTCCGGCTTCGCCCGTGAAGGACTTCAGCACCCAGAGCCAGCCGTAGTACATGTTGGAGCGCCAGGTCTCTTCGGGTAATGCCGTGAATTTCTTTTTTAGTTCATTGAACCTATCCGGATACTCCGGCCAGTTCCTATCTTCCTTATACAGCTTCGTCAAAAGCCCGTATGCCCTGTCGGAACCCAATACGCCCATCACATCGAGTCCCTTCGGCATCGGTCTGATATATGGCGTAACAAGCTTTTGCAGTATCTCGGAATCGGGTATATACCTCTGCCCCATGAACCTGAATTGCGGGCCGACAGGGGTGTTCACACCTACCCATTCCGCCTGTATTCCGGGCTTGGGCAGTTTCCTGGCCTCTTCGGCAAGTTTATCGAGCTTGTCTCTGTCCATGAACGTTTCCGGATCCGGCTTCCGGCCGAATACCTTTACAAGAAGCTCTTTATAATCATATATGGTCAGGTCATCGGCTTTACCTACATAAAACACAGTCGGATCATATATGTTTTCCCATAGCGTCGTATCGGCTTCTCCGCTCCCGTTTGTGAATATGCTGCAGGTTATGAGAAGAGCCTGCAGGGTTTCAGGCGCCGACAATTCCACAGCGCCATCCTTGTCTATCAGCAGCGGGAACGGCGCCTGCCCGTACCACATCATAGCCTTGAAGAATCTTTCGAAATCACGGTTCCTTGTATAATGACCCCTTGGAGTATATTGGCTGTAATCCATTTTGAAACCGAAGATCGGCGATTCCTCAAAGCCCTCGTGCCGCTCGACAAGTCCGAATTCAGCCTCCGCAAGCTTTAGAGCTTCCTCTGGCAGATCGGCAGGCAACTGTTTTTCCAAAACTTTTTGAGCAGTTGCAAAATATGCGGTGTTCTTAAGGGCGGCGGCTTTGACGTCTGCATTTTTAATATCCTTATAAAGCCTCAACGATTTTTTGAGCATGCTGTCCGTCAGCTGCTCAAGGTCCTCCAGCAGATATTCGTATTCAAGCGTCCTTAACGAGTAATCGTAGAACACGTGGTATACCTGGAGCACCGAGTCGGCTGTGACTAAGCTTGGAAGCTTCAGATACTGGTTGTTTTCATAAATATAGAATAGCTGTTGTTCCTTGCCGGGCGCCACGAAAAAACCGCTTCCGGACAGCATTTGCTTCTGCTTCGCTGTGAAAGAACCGAACTGGGACAGGTTTACCACATTGGACAGGGTGGGGGCGACTTTATATGGAGCCACTTTTTTATTGTAGTTCAAAGGCTTCCATTCCACATCGACATATTTCCTCTCTGTTTCGGAGGTGAATACGGGCAAGGTTCCGGCATCGGCACCTTCCGGGGCTTGTATTCCCGCTCCCTGGGCTTGTATTGCGCCGGAGGAGGCTTGTGTGACGTCTGCTCCAGCATGCGTCCCGCTCGCCGTTACAGGTGATCCAGTATTATCGGCTAGTCCCTCCGAAGTCTCACTTTGCCTACTGCCGGCGGACAATCCAGGCGCGCTGCCCGGATCGTCAGAGCTTGCTCCCGAGCAGGCACTCAAGGCCGCCATCAGCGAAAGCGTATAGAATATGACAAAAGCCAGCGTAAATAAGCGTTTTCTGAACATAGAGGTACCATCCTTTCGATTACTGCTTTAGACAAGCTCGCTACTTCTTTATTTCAACAATATTGCCATTTTCAAATTGCATTGTTATCCATTTGCTGTGCCCGTTCAGCACTGCTTTGATTTCTATTGCGGCGCCTGTTGTTCTCCTTAAGTCAAGTATATCTTCATAGCTGCCGCTCCCGCCCGTGCTTTCGAAGCCGAAACCCTTCCAGCCATATGAGTTTACCGCTTTGCTCCCATCGGCAAGAAGTTCGTCCGAGATAAGCTCATCCTTCCCGTCTGAATTGATATCGCTGAAGACATAATCGTCAAATGGCCTGGCTAGCCTTGAGCCAAGCCATTTCGGGGACATATGCCCATCGGTCCAGTCGTATATGAACGGTCGTTTTGCCATTACCGGATGGAATACAGCTTTCTTGTACACCCCGACCGATATCTCCTTCCTTCCGTCGCCGTCTACATCGCAGGTCTGGACCTTCCAGGGGTTTATTTCACCCATGTCAAACCTGTATAATTGTTCGAGTACCGGAGTTTCCCGCGTATCGCCGGCGGAGTCGGGCCGCGTATCGCCGGCGGCGTCGAGCCGCGTATCGCCGGCGGCGTCGAGCCGTACATCGCCTTCCCCGGCAACCGGCTTCAATATAAGAAGATATTCCCCGTATTCTTTCTTTTGCTTTCCGACCACAAGCAGCAGTTCATCGACGCCGTCGGCGTCGAGATCCGAAATACAGCTGCTGAAAAATTTACTGCCGCCTTCCCCGGCTTTATACGTACATATCCTTTTACCGGCAGGCGTATAAACGCCGATCACGTTTTTGTCATAGCCGACGGAGAAAATTTGCCCATGAACTGATAACATGCCTGTCCTTTTGGTATCTCCGGCATGGATAAAGCTAAGCATAATCAAAAAAAGGCAGGATATCACTGCTGTCATGGTTAACAAAACCGGCAGTCTGGCTATTCCTTTAAGCATTTTTTACCTTCCCGGATTTCGATTCAATATTCGATTAGACTTATTCGCAGGTAATTTGTTCCACCAAATGTCATTACTGCTCTTGCCGGATCTGCATATTGCCGGAGCTTTCATGACTCTGCCTGTAGGTGTGAGCCGCGTACTGACCGGCAATCATTGGCCGAAATATTTTTTATACATATACTTTACCATTCAGAGTCATTGTTGGGGCCATTATCCTATGCTAAAATGAACTTGTGCTTCAGCATGGAAAAAATTCAACAGAAGGGGTGTTATAGATGGAAACTATTTTTAAAATCAATGTAAATAAAATATGGAGGGTGACAATGATTTAGCCCTCAAATAAAACGGAGGAGTTAATTGTGAATTTCAGGCTAAAGAAGTTTTTATCGTATTACAAGCCTTACCTGGGTTTGTTTTCTACCGTTATGCTTGGCGCATTTATAGCAGCGGCGATCACAAACGTTTTTCCTCTGCTCGTAAGATATATTACAAAAACCGTATTAGAAGGCAACCTATCTGATGCGCAAGGTGAAATATTCAGGATCGGCGCCTTGATGCTTGTTCTGGCCGCACTACAGGCAGTTTGCAGCTTCTACTACGATTACCGTGGTCATACAATGGGAGCAATGATGGAAAATGATTTACGCAGCGAACTGTTTGAGCATTTCCAAAAGCTTTCATTCAAGTTCTATGATGAACAAAAAACAGGGCAGCTGATGTCCAGGATAACTAACGATTTATTATCTCTTTCGGAGTTGTATCACCACGGGCCTGAAGACTGTATAATTTATATAGTAAAATTAATTGGAGCATTTGTTATCCTGACAAGTATCAACTTTAAATTAACACTGGCAGTTACTTTCTTTTTGCTTGTATTGGGAATTTTTTCACTGTTCTTAAACAAAAAAATAAATGCCACTATAAAAAGAAACCGTGAGCGGATAAGCAATATCAATGCGCAGGTCGAAGACAGCCTTTCAGGGATAAGGGTTGTTAAATCATTCGTAAATGAGGAAATTGAAAAGAAAAAATTCAATTATGATAACAACCGTTTTCTTGAAAGTAGAAAAAACACCTATAAGAACGAGGCCGTTTTTTATGGTGGAGTGGAGGTTATTATAAACCTGATTACCGTAACGGTAATTGTTTTCGGTGGCGCCGCTATTGTACATACTTCACTGGATCTGGCGGATCTGCTCACATTTTTACTGTATATCGGCAATTTGATTGAGCCCGTGCAAAAGTTAACGCGTATGACCACGCTGTTTCAGGAGGGGGTAGCCAGCTTTCAACGCTTTAGCGAAATACTCGGGATAGAACCGGATATCAAGGATTCATCAGATGCTATTGTTTTAAAAAACATAAAAGGGAACATAGAGTTCAAAAATGTGGCATTCAGATATCGTGATGATCATGATTATGTGCTAATGAACCTATCCTTTGACATAAAAGCCGGAGATTATATTGCAATCGTAGGAGCATCAGGCGTCGGAAAAACAACTTTATGTTCACTTATCCCTCGCTTCTATGAGGCATCTGCGGGGGAAATCCTGCTTGATGGCGTAAATATAAAGGATATCCGGCTCAACTGCTTGAGGAAGAACATCGGCGTCGTGCAACAAGACGTTTACTTATTTGCCGGAACAGTCCTTGAAAATATCCGCTATGGAAAACCCGACGCAAATGAAGAGGAAATAGTCAGAGCGGCAAAAAGGGCCAATGCACATGAGTTTATCATGAAATTACCGGAAGGATACAATACGGACATCGGACAACGAGGAGTAAAATTATCCGGAGGGCAAAAACAAAGATTAAGCATAGCAAGGGTTTTTCTAAAAGATCCGCCTGTTTTAATATTTGATGAAGCAACAAGTGCTTTGGATAATGAAAATGAAAGAGTTATCAAGGATTCTTTGGAATGCCTTGCCAGGAATCGTACGACTTTTGTTATTGCTCACCGTATGTCAACGATCAGAAATGCCAAAAGGATTCTTGTATTAACAGAACAAGGGATCGGTGAGCAGGGAACTCATGAAGAATTGATAGGGTTGAATGGTACCTATGCACAATTATATAACAGTCAATCCCAAATGCACTGATAATACTGTGTAAAGAATATACTGATAATTCATAATTTCGGAAAAAGAAGGCTCCGTATCAGGCGAGCCTTCTTTTTCCGCACCTTATTTTTCAGCCTCTTCCAACGCCTTTTTCACTATCTCCCTGAACTTTTTATTAGTCCAGGTTGCGCCGCTAACGGCGTCGACCTCGTCGGGGTCCTGGGTCTCAATAAGCATGGGTCCGTAAGTCCTTGAGCCTTTCCAGTCGCTCCTGCTCTGTTCGATGTAATAATCGTTGCCTGCAAAAACTTCTTCATATTTATCGTCAAAGGGCTTGTCATTCCTGTTGGCATCGTAAATGCTCCAATCGACCGAGGTTATTTTTCCATCCTTCACTATCACTTCCGCTTTCGTGAAATAACCTTCATAATCGGGCTCGGTCTGCGCCTTGTAAGTACCGTCGCTGTACATTACGGCATCTGTTGTTGCAGCTGTCCCGATACCGGCCTTTTCCACCGGCTCCGGCAGGGCTTCTGCTGCCTGCCCCTGTGCGGTCCCATCCTCCGGCAGGGTTCCTGCTGCCGAAACCGTACCGGACGCCTCGGATGTTTCAGCCCCCGCCGTCCCCTGCCCCGAAGCGCTGCCGTCAGTGGTCCTTCCCCCGGCGCATCCCGTCGTTAATGTAATAGGGAGCAATAATAGTATCAAAATGATCTTTTTAATCCACTTCATTATTTTGACACCTCACGATCATTCAAATCGCTAAAATTATACCACATTAAACCACACGACGGAAACATTTATATTTACTTATAGGTATCACAAACTGCACAATTCTCCATACAGTCGATCAATGTCCTTTTCGAGCTCCGATTTTTCAACATACAGGTCGTTCAATCTGCCGTAATTGCTCGCAAACTGCTCCATTTCCGAGGTAATGGCCCTGAGTCTTGATTCAGCCTCCTCTATGAGGTTTTCATAATGCGCTATTTTCTTTTGCCTGTACGTTTCGGCTTTTTGTTCCATGTTTCGGATGTTCTGCCTGCCTCGCTCTGAATTCACAGGGATTTCTCCTGCCTGCGTCAGTTTCCCGTTTGCAGCCGATTCCGTCTTATTGACTCCTGCTTCTGCCTTATTAGCTCTTGCTTCCCCCTTCTTACCGCCCGTTTCGGCACTATTGCCCGCTTCGGCGCTTTTGCCTGCTTTGGCGCTTTTGCCTGCTTCCTCAGGCGTATCTGCAATGCTGTTAGCGTTCCTCCACCTGCAATACTCCTCGTAAGTTCCCCGGTAATCGGTGATCCGGCCGTTTTCCATCTCCCATATCCTGTCCCCGAACTTGTTTATAAAGTACCTGTCATGCGAAATGAACAGTATAGTTCCGCCGAACTGCGAAACCGCCTCCTCTATCCATTCTCTCGACGGAATATCGAGATGGTTCGTTGGTTCGTCCAATACGAGAAAATTCACGTCGCCCTGCATGAGGATACAGACCTTGAGCCTGCTTTTCTCTCCGCCCGAAAGCGATCCTACCTTCTTCAGTATATCCTTCCCCCTGAAGTGGAATGCCGCCAGTACCGACCGCGCTTTCTCCTCATTCGTTTCAAGCGCGTAGCGTATAGTTTCAATAACGCTGGCTTCAGGGTCGTCAAACTCGATAAGCTGAGGCACATAAGCCATTCTTACGCTGCCGCCGATGCGGACGCCGCCGTAATCCGGGGCTTCGTCTCCTGTCAGCAGTTTGACAAGCGTGGATTTACCGCAGCCATTGTCTCCAATAAGCGCTATTCTGTCATTTCTGAGAATCCTAAGGTTTACCGAATGAAACAGCTGCTTCGAACCGTATGCTTTGGCAATATCGCTTAAGACAGCCGTCTCTTCCCCGGAAAATCCGCTCTCTTTGAATTCGGCAGCTATCTTCCGCGTTTCACTCGGTTTTTCGACGCGGTCCATCCTTTCGATCCTTTTCTCTATTGAAAATGCCCTTTTGTGCATAGCCGGATTGTCGGCGTTTTTTGCCCACTCATGCATCCTTTTGGCTGCCGCCTCGAGCTGTCCTATTTTGCGCTGCTGCTGCTCATACATCTCGCTCCTGAGTTCGAACCGCCTCATCTTTTCCTCTGCATAGTAGCTGTAGCTGCCTTCATAGAATTCCGGCATGCCGTCCACTATTTCAATTATCCGCGTCACGACATTATCCAGGAAGCACCTGTCATGAGATATCACCACGACAGTCCCTGCATAAGCCTTCAGGTATTCCTCGACCCAACGGAGCGAGCCGAGGTCAAGATGGTTCGTCGGCTCGTCGAGCAGCAGTATATCCGCATTCCGCAGTAGTATCCTTGCAAGGTTCACGCGGGTCTTTTCTCCGCCGCTCAATTCATCAAATAGCTGGCTTCGCATGGCCGCGCTTATTTTCATTCCGTTACAGACCTTGTCGATCCTACTTTCCGTTTCATATCCCCCAAGAGCTTCATATTCGGTCTGCAGCCTGCCGTAACGTGAAAGCAGTCTGTTCAGATCTCTATCACCGGCCTCGTTTGTTTGAGACCCGGTATTGCAGCTTTGTATCTGTTCCTCCAGCGACCGCATTTCTTCCGATTTTTCGGACAGTTCCCCGAAAGCGCTGTTCAATACCTGCCCCACCGTATATCCTTCATCGTAGACCGGTATTTGTTCCAGGACTTCAATTTTCTTTCCCTGTGCCCTGATAACGCTGCCGCTTTCATATCCCTCCAGTCCGGAAACGACCTTGAAAAGTGTAGTTTTACCGGAGCCGTTTTTACCTATGAGGCCTACCTTCTCACCCTTGAATATCTCGAATGAAATGCCCTTAAGCACATGGTTGCTGCCATAATATTTATTAAGATCCTGTATTGCTATATCTATCATGATATCTCCTTTCAAACCCGGGTAAACCAATAACCATCCACGTGTCCCCTTAAGGGACGCGCATTGACAAAAAAACCGAGCCTGGCGGATCGATCCGTGAGCCCGGGTTCAACGTGCAGAAATATCCATACAATAAAAAAACCCGGGCCATCAGAATCACCCAGGTTTATTTCAAATATATTTTCAGTAAAAAGATGATCCACCAGCTCACTATCGGCAATATTCATTTTTGGACAGACTACCCCCTATGACAGCTTCGAAATGTGCGATGCTTGCAACATAGCAGTCCAGTCTCCCCAGAATATTGTCGTACTTTGCCGATGTTTTCACCTTTTCACCTCCGTTCGATTATCATTGCCTTTTTATGTTTGAAATTATCCGGATAAATTGTAACATGTATTGGAATTGATTGCAACAGTAAATCAAACCTGCGAAACCTACAAAATCAACCTGCGAAATGCCTGCGAAATGCCTGCGAAATGCCCCAGCTGTTCGCTCTGTTCGTTAATATCAGACAGCATAATACATTATTTATATATGAAAATAAGCAATTTTTTGTTATAATATGTATGTTTGTTATAAAGAATACAAGATATATAAACACGTTCCATTTTTATCTTATTTAAAAGCTAATGTGTACAAAGGAGTGTTCGCAGATGGACGATTTTTACATCGTCGGGATCGGCGCTTCCGCAGGAGGTCTGGAGGCTGTACAGCAGTTTTTCTCCAACATGAAGCCTGCGGGGAATATGGCATTCGTAGTCATACAACACCTGTCGCCTGACTACAAAAGCTATATGCCCGAGCTGCTGGCCCGTCATACTGAAATGCCTGTACACCAGATAAAGAATGGGCTTAATGCGGAGCCTGGCTGCATATACCTCAATCCACCGAAATATAACGTGATAATCACAAAAGACCATTTCGAACTGATAGACCAGGAACCTCCGCCGAGAGTGAACCTGGCGATCGATATATTTCTTGAATCACTGGCGGCATCAAAACAGGAAAGATCCATAGGCATAATATTGTCCGGCACGGGAAGCGACGGCACACGCGGGTGCAGGGCCGTAAAGGAGGCCGGCGGCATTGTTCTCGCACAGAATGAGACAGCCAAGTTCAACGGTATGCCGAGAAGTGTAGTTTCAATGAAGCTCTGCGATTACATACTGCCTCCCGGGTCAATGCCGGAAGTATTGCTGCAGTATTCTGGCAATTCTCCCGTTGCGTTGGACAGGCTTGCCGAGACATGCCTTGCGGACCAAAGCACAAACCCCTTGACGGCGATATTCGGCATACTTAAAAAACAGTATTCCACCGATTTCAGCCTGTACAAGGAGAGTACCATACTCAGATGCCTCGACAGGCGTATGCGTATCAGTAACATGACCGATATCACCGATTACCTGGAATTTTTAAGAGGAAGCCCGGATGAGGTTGAAAAGCTGTATAACAGCCTGCTTATAGGTGTTACGCGCTTTTTCAGGGATAAGGACGCCTTTGAGGCCGTCAAAAGCAGGGTAATTCCCGAAATCATTGCTAACAAGCCGGAAAATACGGCGATCAGAGTATGGGTGGCAGGATGTTCGACCGGCGAGGAGGCCTATTCGCTGGCAATACTGTTCAGGGAATACATGGATGCCGCCAGGAAAAACATACAGGTAAAAATATTTGCGACCGATCTGGACAATCACGCAGTTGAATTCGCCAGCGCCGGAATATATCCGGACAGCATTTCACAGGACATATCCCTTGAACGGCTGAACCGCTATTTCATAAAAAAGAAGGACGTTTATCAGGTATCCAAATCGATACGGGAAATGGTCATTTTCTCCTTTCACAATATAATAAACAATGCTCCTTTTTACAAAATAGACCTGATAAGCTGCCGGAACCTTTTGATATACTTTCAGCAAAAGCTTCAGACAAGGATACTTTCGGCATTCCAGTTCGCTCTCGAGAAAAACGGTTATCTATTCCTCGGCACAAGTGAAACTACAGGTGAATTAGGCAGCTATTTTCTCTCGATAGATCCCAAGTGGAAGATCTTTAAGGCCAAAGATACAAAAAAGCGGCCCCTCATAGAGGATATGGCCATCCTGGCTATGGGAGCTGATATCACCCTGCCTTCCGGCAGCTCAGTGGACCGCTTCAGGGGGAAAGCAGGTAACAATCAGGAGATGGACGACATATACGCAAGATTGATAGAGGAATGCCTGCCGCCAAGCGCCATTACGGATGAAAACGGAGATCTGATACAAGTCATAGGAGATGCGGATAATTTCCTGAAAGTACCGAGGGGCAGAGTACATTACGACATACGAAAAATGGTGCCGAAGGAATTGTCAACAGCGCTGGCGACCGCTCTCAGTAAAGTAAGGAAGGAAAAAAAGACAGTAACCTATGCAAACATCAAAATTAAGCTTGGTGAAGAGGTAAAATGCATAAACCTTGTTGTAAAGCCCCTGCGCACACAAAAAAGCGGAGCTTTGGCGCTTATACAGTTCGAAGAAGCCACCGGCGCCCCCCTTCAGAGTAATTATGTCGAGAATTACGATACGGTAAGCAAGCTGCAGGAAAGGATAACAGATCTTGAGCAGGAGCTCCAGTATACGAAGGAAAGTCTGCAGACCTCGATAGGGGAGGTCGAGACTTCAAGCGAGGAGCTTCAGTCGGCCAGCGAAGAACTGCTCGTGTCCAATGAGGAACTTCACAGCACAAACGAGGAGCTTCAGTCTGTAAATGAAGAGCTGATTATAGTCAATACCCAATACCAGTATAAAATACAGGAGCTGGCCGATCTGAACAACGATATGACCAATTTTTTAAACAGTACTACGATCGGTACCATCTTCCTCGATTCAAACCTGTGTGTCCGTAAATTCACTCCGGCGGTGACACGCGAGCTCAACCTCATAGTATCCGATACGGGAAGGCCGTTCAGCCATATATCCCACCACCTGATCAGCGAGGACCTTGTCAAGGATGCCTCCGAAGTCCTCAGCAGCCTGATCCCTGCTGAAAAGGAAGTGCATAGCGACAGCGGCAAATGGTATCTGCTGAAAATCGCTCCATACAGGACCAATGAAAATGTCATTCAGGGAGTCGTGATCTCACTTGTTGATATAACGGCGCGGAAAACTGTAGAAGAGGATTTAGTGAAAAGCATGGAGCGGTATGAGATGCTCGTAGAGCTGTCACCCTATGCAATATTGATAGTAAGGGACGGGAAAATTCAATTTTCGAATACCGCAGGTGTGAACCTGTTTCAAGCCGGCAATGTCGAAAAGCTGACAGGCAAGCCTATCGGAAAGTATATTGACATGGATGGCCTGATGAAGGCAGACAGTCTGCATCAGCCCTGGAATGGTGAAACCGGGGCGATAGTGCCGGGAGAAGGTGTGATAAAACGGTCCGACGGAGCTGAAATAAACGTAGAGGTCATGTATACGCCTGTTGAATTCGGAAACCTTTCTTCCCAGCTTGTCATTTTCAGGGACATAACCTACAGAAAGCTGTCTGAAAGGCTTCAAGCAGACAATGAAAAGAGCAGGCGGCTCCTTGAGGAGGCAATGACATTCGACAACCTCAAGAATGACTTCTTCAGTAACATATCCCATGAGATCAGAACGCCGCTAAATGTTATCATGAGCACATTGCAGCTCCTGGAATCAAAGATCAGGAACAGCGGCAGCAAGCCCGCCGGAGTCGATCTGAAAAAACATATCGGAATAATCAGGCAGAATTGCTACCGACAGCTCAGACTGATCAATAACATGATAGACATCACCAAAATGGATTCGGGATTTTACGAAGTCAAAATGCAGAACCAAAATATTGTCAGCATCGTCGAGAATATTACTTTATCGGTTTCGGACTATGCAAAAGCCAAAGCGATAGATCTGATATTCGACACCGACGTTGAGGAGAAAATCATCGCATGCTCCCCGGACTGCATAGAAAGGATCATGCTGAACCTGCTTTCAAACGCGGTCAAATTCACTGACAAGGGTGGCAGCATAAATGTAAACATATATGACGGGCTTGACCGGATAAAGATATGCGTAAAGGATACAGGCGCCGGCATACCGGACGGAAAGCTGGACATTATTTTCGACAGGTTCAGTCAGGTTGACAAATCGCTGACCAGGATCCACGAAGGGAGCGGCATCGGTCTGTCGCTTGTAAAATCGCTTGTTGAGCTGCATAATGGCAGTATATCCGTAAACAGCAAATACGGCTCGGGCTCGGAATTTATTATAACACTGCCCGTATCGACCGTGCCGAACGATACGGAAAACTGCGGCGGCGGCGAGATGTTCCAAAAGAGCAACGTTGAAAGAATCAATCTGGAGTTTTCGGATGTTTACGGTATGAACTAAAGAAGGGCAAAAGCCTGAATAAAAAAGGATATGGGCTGACATGACTAATCATGGTATATATTTGTTTGCGATATTGGCGGTACTGGGTTTACTGAATGTAACGGGCCTCATGCTCGTGGCGTCGGACAAGCACAAAGCCCGCAAAGGTTTGTGGAGAGTGCCTGAAAAAGCATTTTTCCTCATCGCGTTCATAGGCGGCAGTATCGGCATTTACGCCGGTATGCTGCTGTTCAGGCACAAAACGAAGCACTGGTACTTTATGACCGGTATACCTGCGATATTAATATTACAGGTCATACTGGCGTTTTTCCTGACAGGCCGGTTGGTATTTTAACCTAAAAAGCTTATCAATTCACGGTTTACCTCTTCTGCCTGCTCATGGTTCACTCCATGGCCGGCATTTTTTATGATTATATATTTGTATCCATCCTTATCAAGCATACCAAAGAATTCCTTCCTTTTTTCCATCCGGCTGTCGCCAAAGATCAGGCAGAATTTGTCGCGCACCTTGACCGCCGCATCCCTGTCGTATTTTCCGGTATCATGGATGAACATCGCCTTGCGGTTATGCTTGTTCATCAAAAGTATGATATGGTCCGCGATTTGGGGATGTTTATCGTAAAAGTCGTTGTTAGGAGAAGCCATCTTGCGGATTATTCTGAACATATTCTTCCTGTTTGGCATAAGGATCTCGGGGAACAGCATACCAAGTGTTCTGATCATGGCCTTCATGGGATTTGTGACCATCCCGCCTTCAAGGCAGACCACCTTGCGAACCTTCTCGGGCTCCTTGACGGCATAGTTGAACGCCATGGCGCCGCCGTTCGATACGCCGGCCATGTCAAAACGACTCAGGCCGAAGTGGGCTGTCACTTCGTTAAGCCACTGCCGCTGCGTGAATTTCTCCCTGGTAAAATCCTCTCCCGGCACACTTTTCCCGGGCCCTCCCAACGTATCCACGGCTATGCAGAAATAACGCCTGGAAAGCTCGCCTATGTTGAACGGCCACATAACCGCCGAGTTGTCTCCCACGCCGTGCAGCAGCACAAGCGGAGGACACTCCCTGTTCCCGGAGAGTATGCAGTGGGTCATCCCGAAAGTGGTCGGGACGTCCTCCTCTGTGTATTCCACTCCCCAAAGCTTCAAAAGCTCATTGTAGGACTTGATGACTTCCTCCATGCCTTCCCGGTTTTTATAAGCACTAATCACAGTATCGCCCCCTGTTATTTTCTCAGGAAACCCAGTATAAGCTCGACAGATGGAAAAGGTATGCCGGCGCCGTATTGCAGCCGTGTCATTCCGAGCCCCTGCACTATTGAAAAATAAGTGATCGCCAGTACGAACGGATCTTCCTGTGTGATTTCCCCGGCCCTCTGTCCTTCGATGATGACCGGGACAAGGTATTCGAAAGGCTTTTTCATTTTCTCCCTGGTGATCCTCAATGCCTCTTCGGGAACAGCTTCCGAGGTGACGGACTGGATCATGATCAACCGCCAGTGCTGCAGAGCTATGCTGTCCGGTGAAAGGAAGGCTTCGGTCATCCAATATATCCTCTGATAGGGTGTCCCGTCAAGCTCCATCGCTTCTCTGACCGAGTTCCCGGCTCCTTCCGCCGCAAGCTCGCACATTTTTGTAAAGATCTCATCCTTGGACTTGAAGTAATTATATACAAAACCCTGGCTGAAACCGGCTTTAGCAGCTATATCGCTGATCTTTGTTCCAGCCAGTCCCTTTTTTGCGAACACGTCGATCGCGTTCAAAAGGATCTTTCGCGTCCGCGTATCCGGGATCATCTCCTCGAAGCCTTCCAAAAACTTCTTTTCAAGCGTTTTACTCTGCTCCGACATATTTTTTACCTCAATTCTGAATGAACGTTCATTCATATTGTATGAAAAAAATACCATGAAGTCAAGTATTATTATGCTCCCACTCCATGGATTTTCATTGCTGCTCTTTTTCGGTTATGATCACATTGCCTTCTAAATGGCGCTTTCCCATTTTGTGGCGTGCTTTTCTGTTCGCGACCGTATCCAGCACTATCGAAAGGTCATAATTGGGATAATCCGGATATAGTTCCTCGGCCGGCGTATGCAGCCTGATTTTCTTATGATTTATGAGGAATTTCCTGTTCTGCACCTGTACGCCCACATTTCCCTCGTCGTCTATCGACGCGTATACGATGCCTATTTTTCCGCTTGCCTTGATTCTTATACTATCTCCGGGCTTAAGGCTGCAGATGGGTGCTTTTACGGAGGGTGCAGGCTCGCCTGGATCAGGGTCCGGCAATTTGAACAGTCCGGCATCGACATTGCCAGTGTTTCCGCCGGCTTTGCCGCATTCATTCATATTATCGGGATGGCTCTCCGTGTTTTCAAGGCCATCCGGAAGTTTACTGCACCTCCCCTGGCCGTATGCCGCAGTATGGGCTCTTTCGACGATCCTCTTCGGAAGGCCCAGCCGCTCTGCTATATGCAATGCGCAGCTTTCGCCCGCAAGTCCTATCTCCAGCCTGTAAAGAGGCATCAGCGTATCATGGTCGAACGCCATTCGCGCATTGCAGAAGCCCGGGGTCTTTGCAGCGAAATCCTTTATTTCCGGGTAATGCGTAGTCGCAGTCAGAATGCAGCCTCTTCCCTTAAGCTCTTCCAGCAGGGCAATGGCAAGGCCCATGCCCTCGGTAGGGTCAGTACCGGAGCCTAGTTCGTCAAGAAGCACGAGTGATCGGGCATCCATTTCTTTCAGTATTTTTATGATATTCGCCATATGCGAGGAAAATGTCGACAAATTCTGTTCGATGCTCTGGCCATCCCCTATATCGCATAAAACCGAATTGTTGATACAGAAGAGACTTTCCTCATCCGTGGGCACATGCAAGCCGCTTTGCGCCATGAGCGACAGCAGCCCTACGGTTTTCAGCGCGACAGTTTTGCCTCCCGTATTCGGTCCTGTGATCACGACCGCACTGATTCCGTCTCCTATCGCAAATTTCAGCGGCACAACAGTCTTGGGGTCCAGCAGAGGATGCCTCCCGTTATTGATGATTATACGGCGCTCTTCAGTGAGCCTCGGCGGGCGGGCGCGCATCGAAGCGCTCAGCTTCGCCTTGGCAAAAAGGAAATCCAGCGTACCCATAACATCGGCGTCGATGCGTAGGGGGCGGATATTATCCTCGACCATTCCCGTCAACATATAAAGTATCCTGCGTATCTCGTTCTCTTCCCGGATCATCAGCTCGTTCAGTTCATCATAGGCTTTTCTTACGGAAGAGGGCTCGACAAAGACGGTAGACCCGGTCTGTGACATGTCGATCACGGTACCTTCCACCATCCGGCGGTATTCCTTCTTCACCGGCAGGGCATACCTGCCGTTCCTTTGGATAACGAAAGCTTCCATGAACCACTCGGGGTGGGAGCGCAGCATCGAATCCAGTTTCTGGCGTATGCGGTCGCCCGTCATTCCGATCTGCCTGCGTATATCCTTAAGCTCCGGAGATGCGCTTTCGTCGACCGAATCGCCGCGTATACAGCGTTCTACCTCCTGTTCCAGCGATTCGAGAGGATCGATCGACAGACCGAATGAAGCCAGATAAGCGGAACAATATTCCACGCGTTTCAGATATTGCTTCATACGACGGCATGACGTAAGAAAAAGCGCCACGGATGACAGCTGTTCCGGAAGCAGCATCGTATCCTTGCCGATCAGCGAAATAGCTTTATCAAAGTCCTCCATGGACGAAAGCGGGGGACTGCCGGTCGTTTCGAGCACTTTCAGGGCTTCGGTCGTTTCGTTCAGATGCCTTTCGGCTTCACTTTTATCCTTGTAAGGCAGCAGTTCCTTTATTTTTTCGCGCGTCTTTTCCGAAACAGCTTGCGCAGCCAGCATATCGAGTATTTTATTAAATTCAAGCAAATCATATGATCCATTTCTCATATTTTGATTATATCAGCCATATCTACCGCCTGCCAAGTAAAGTACGCATATATACATTTTCTACAAGGACGCAGACTTGGTATAACGCATATTGCTTTGAAAAATAATAAACTTAATGATAGTTTACCCTTCCTTTATAAAAACCTGATATGGAGCAAAATAAATGAAAGTAAAGAACCACCGCAAATATAAAACCTATGCATTACGGATGATCCTGCTGATTTCAGCCTTTGTGGTTCAGGTCGCCCTGATCGCAGTTTTCCTAACAGTGTTGAATCTCAGTTTCCCTTATTTCTGGGTGTTCAGCTTTATTTTAAGCGCCGCCGCAGTTTTTATTATCGTAAATCAAGAAATGAATCCGGATGTGAAGCTCGCTTTGGTGGTACCTATATTACTGCTTCCGGTCCTGGGCGGCTTTATGTACCTGCTGCTGTCGCAGAAGAAGCCCCCCAGGGGACTGTCGGAGCAGCAGGTACGGATGGATACTTCCTTGGCGCCGCTGGCGGAAAAGAGCGGCGATATCCTGCGAAGGCTCGAAGGGCTGGACGAAACGGCCGCAATGCAATTCAAGTACCTTTGCAGGTCGAATAACTTTCCGGTCTTTGAAAACACTGTCGTCGAATATCTCAGCCCGGGTGAGCGCTTTTTCGAAAGGCTTAGGGAAAAGCTCCAGTCGGCTGAAAAAACTTTATATATGGAATATTTTATACTTCAGGAAGGCGTCATGTGGAACGAAATACTGGGCATTATGGCTGAGAAGGCAAGGGCGGGCGTAGACGTACGGCTGATCTATGACGGCATGGGCTGTCTTAAGCTTCTGCCGGACAAGTACGATGAACAAGTCAGGGCTCTCGGTATCAGGTGCAGGGTCTACAACAACCCAGGGCCGTTGCTTTCAGCTACCGTCAATATGCGTGACCACAGGAAAATAACAGTGGTGGACGGGAACATTGCCTTTACAGGCGGGGCTAACCTGGCCGACGAGTACATCAATGAAAACCGTAAGCTGCGCTACTGGAAGGATGCGATGGTAATGCTGGAAGGAGCTGCGGCGCAAAGCTTTACATGCATGTTCCTTAGTCTTTGGGACTCGCTCGGGTATGCCCGCCCTTACGCAGAAAATCCGCCATTGTCCCATACACCCGAAATCAGCCGGACCGGAGCTACTCCGGACACCGCCGGGAACTCCCCCGACACGGCTGGGAACTCCCCGGAGGCTCATCCTGCGTCTGGTCCTTCCCTGGGTTTTGTTGCACCGTATGCCGATATCCCTGCCAACAGGGAACCCGTAGGAGAAAACGTATACCTCAATCTGATAGCCGGCGCCAGAGAGTATTTACATATCTGCACTCCCTATTTCATACCGGATGCACAGATCCTGGCAATGCTATTCCTGGCGGCAAAACGCGGCGTCGACGTAAAGGTTGTTACTCCGTTCACGCCTGACAACTGGAACATCCACCTGGTCACGCGTACATTCTACAGGCAGCTGATCGAGAATGGCATAGAAGTTTATGAGTACACGCCCGGATTTATACATTCCAAAACCGTGGTCTGCGATCACAGGCTCGGGATCGTCGGTTCCTTAAACTTCGATTTCAGGAGCCTGTTTTTCCACCATGAGTGCGCCGTACTCATGTACCGGACAAGCGCTATAGAATATATGGACAGGGATTTTGAAGAAATACTGAGGGCTAGCCGCAGGATCACATTGGAGGAATGTCTGAACGGGAAGACTTCGGTAAGGGTGGCCGGTTCTTTTTTACGGCTTTTTTGCCCGCTGTTCTAAAGTCCGGCCGACGTTCTAAAGACTGGCCCGCTGTTCCGGATACAACCTGCCGTATGACGATCCTCCCTCCGTTTTACTGTATCTCCCCGAATCTTACTATTTTCGAATCTACATTAAACGAAGTCTTGATCGTACTATAGATCTTTTTCCATCCATCGAGCTCCCCTATCGATTCCCAGTAATCGTAATACTTCGCCCTTACTTTGTCCCCCAGACCAAAAGCATCACATTTGGCCTCCTTGAGTTTTTCGAATACACCATTGAGGCAGGTTTTAATGCTCTCATCAAGACTTGCCTCCAATTTATTTCTATATTCCTGATCCATCAGATTGCCCCACTTATATTCCTCCATTATTACATCCGGCCTGATGTCAAAAGTTATAGACGGCTCCCCGTTCACAAGCCGCAGACTGGATCTCGTTCTCAGTTTCCTTACAAAGACGAGGCCCTTCTTTTTTTCACTCTGTACGTCTTTGGGCAAGTCGAACAGCAAACATGATTTTTTTGACATGCCCATGGCCAGAAAAAGACATGCCGTTTCGTTTGTATCCAGCTGTCCGGTCATTTTGTCGCGGTCGATCAGCGCAGTCCCGGCCACCTCAAGGTCATCGCCTTTGAGCCTGATCATGGGAACGATCGGGGACAAGCCCGGAGTTGTATTCCTGATATCATATTCCACTATGCTGGTATCCGGACAATACCCTGCGGCCGCATTACGTTTAAGCAATTCGTTTATATATATGCCCACCCTGGGTTTATTTTCCAACCGGACGCCTTTTGTAATCAACTCACTCGCGCTCCCGTCGACTATGATGACACGAGCCTGTGCCGAGGATTGCGGATCCCGTTCATACAGCTCCAGATATTCGGATATGTCCTTGCTCATAGCAAAAGCTTTTCCGAATAAAAAAGCCTGGACCTTTCCGCCTGATACTCGGAGCGGCGACGACATACGGTCAATTTCCCGTGCTTCGCGCAGCAGATCGGCATCCAGTACACTGATGCCCGAAACCGACCCGGCCTGGCCTGAAGACCCTCCTCCGCCTCCTCCCCCTCTGCTCTGGGTGCTTTGAGAAATAAGAGGGTATGAAAAAGTGTATTTGGATGTACCGTCATTGTCCAGATCTATTCCGATATTCAGTACAAAGCCAATTTTCTCGTAAATATCCTGATCCCAGCAGCCTGTGAGAATAATGACCGATAATACCGCCGGCAGAAGTATCCATAGCTTTTTCATTCCTTTTTTTTCACCCCTTTCCGGGCTATCCATGCGATCAGCAGCAGAAGAACAGGGTAAGCCGCACCGAAGGCCAGCATACCGTAAGCTGCAAAATTATAAAGCATCAGAGTGGTATAGATATCTCTCGCCGTAAAGACAGATATTATCACTACTGCCATTGATATGACCGTATGGCAGATCCTGCGCGAACTTATTCTGTATACGATCCTGACTGCATTATATACTAAAAACATGTAGGCATTTAAAGCTAGGACCATAGCCGCTATCCATGCTGAAAAATAGTAAAGGTCGATCCTTTCCAGCACAGGTACGGATATCATCTTGGCAAACCCGACAAAAGCCGATATCCTCACTTTAAGCATATCCTCTCCGAAAACGGCTATGCTATCGGCGGTAAAGATCGTAAGAATCAGTATCATCGGGACAAAACCCAGCGAGGTATATTTTAAAACATGCTGCCTGTCCTTTATATATGGGAAAACAAACAACAGCGTTTCGAACCCCATGTAAGTCAAGGCAGTCTTCGGAAATGCCCCGGCTATTTTGGGCAGCCCGTGCACGCCGACCGGTATAAGGTTGTGGACTTGTACATTTTTGAGGGTAAACAGCACAAGAGAGAGCAATATCGGAATAAGGGCAGCCAATAGGAAATTGAACCTGCATACCCCTTTAAGCCCTTTATATGCAAGATAAACCGAGGGTATGCTGATATAGGGAACGAGTGCCCACATGGGCGTTGATGAGAAGAACCATGCCCCGACGACAAAGGCAAGCGATGTCAGGCACGAGATCGCTGCGGTGATCAAATATATCAGGAACGCGGTATTGATGATATAGGAGAAGAATTTGCCGAAAATCGCCCTGTTTATATCAAAGATGGAACTGCCCTCAAATCGGTTGCACAATGCTATAATCGCAATAGCTGCAATAAAAAACAGCAGCCCTCCCGAAAGAACGGAAAGCCATCCGTCATGTCCGGCTACCCGTACCACTTCGGATGGTAATGTAAGCAGCCCTATGCCGAGCTGTACAGCTATGATCAGCGTGACAGCTTGTCTGGCGGTTATTTCATCAGCGCTGTTCTTCACCGGTATTGCCCCTTCCCCTTGTTTTATCCCTTGGGAGAGCCACGTCAGGCCGTTTGCGCAGCTTTCTCATCGGCGTCCTGATAAAAGTATCCATGAAATCACTCGGGTTGAAAGGGGCGAGCGGCTGCAAATATGGCTGCCCGCAAGATTCCAGTGTGACCATATGGGCAAGCGTGAAAAGTGAGAAAATCATAATACCTGCCACACCGAATACCGCGGCATTGATCATCGCAATGAACCGGCTCATGCGGAAGAACCACCCCATATCGTAGTGAGGTACGACAAATGTAGCAATCGCGGTCAAGCCGACCAGCACCACCATGACATTGCTGACAATTCCCGCCTCGACCGCCGTCTGCCCTAACGCAAGGCCGCCTACTATGCCGACTGTAGGGCCCAGCCCCTGGGGAAGCCGGATGCTCGCTTCACGAAGCAGCTCGAAAGCCAGTTCCATTAAAAGCGCCTCTATGATCGGCGGAAAAGGAACCCTAGCCCGCGACTCTGCAAGCGGCACGAGAAGGTTCAGCGGTACAGCCTGGTAATGGTAGGTAAGCAGGGCGATATACAATGCAGGTATGAGGATGGCCGCCGAAGACCCGGCAAAACGGAGAAGCCGCAAGAAGGAACCGAATATGAAATTTATATTATAATCCTCCGGAGTCTGAAAGAACTGAAAATAATTCACAGGCACTATAAGGGATACGGGCGTGTGATCGACAATAATCAATATCCTCCCCTCCATCAGATTGGCTACCGCCTTGTCTGCACGTTCCGTCGATTGGTACAGCGGAAACAGGGAATAAGGATCGTCTGACGTGATCTGTTCTATCATTCCCGCCCCATTTATATAATCGATCTCGATACTTTTTATCCTTTGTTCGACCAGTTCGACAATCCCCGTATTGGCTATGTCCTCGATGTATAACATGGCAACTTCGCCCTTGCTTCGTTTTCCCAGTACATACGTTCTTACCTTGAGCTTGGAAGAGGCGACCTTTCTCCTTATAAGCGCAACATTTTTGGAAATGTTCTCGACAAAACCATCATGCTGTCCCTTCAGTATCCTTTCAACTTCCGGCTCCTGATATTCCCTGGATTCGTCGTTGTTCATTTCAAAGCACAGTGCAAAGTTGATACCGTCAAGCAAAACAACAGTATATGTCTTTAAAATTTTGTCAATTACCTTCTCTAAGATGTATTCTCTTGTAAACCTTGCCGACGGGAAAAGGTTTGTTCCCTCGAGGTCCTTCAACTGAGCCTGCTTCAAGCTTAACAGTACAGGAAGCACATCGCGCTGAACCAGATTGTTGTTAATCAACCCGCTGACGTAAATCATGCATGCCTGCACACCGTCGGAGGTGGTGAGATTTTGTATGACTATGTCGTCACATTCACGGAACTGTTCCTGCAAAATCTTCTGGTTTTCGCTGAGCGTGTTTGAAATTTCGATGTTATCCTCAGGGTTGGAGTCATTTATAATATCAAATTGATTTTTAATACTGCCGCGGACCGTCCTGTTGCCGCCGTATCTACTGCCGCGCAATTCATGCACCTCAAATCATCTTTGCCATATTATTTTCATTGGTATTGTCTGCATTTGAGGGGAAAATAAACACGACGGCGGCATATATGCCATAATACATAATAAAGAAGGGATATTTAGATTGAAACACAGGGACGTTTTTTTGTTTCATTTGGCTCGTCAAATGAAACAAAAAACCGTCCCTGCGTTTCCTGCGTTTCAATGGTCTTACTTATTGTTCAACTTATCGAGCAGCTGCTGTATCTCCGCTTCCTTAAACACGTTTGGAAAGAAGGTTATAAAGCTGCGCAGCGGCATTTCCTTCAGCATCGTTTCCTTTCCCTTATCCACTTCTATTTCGTTGCCCGGATGGTCGGAGCCGGTCTCCATGGAATTAAGGATCTGTGTTACCGCTGCTTTGCCCTCCGGATCAGACATGACGTCGTAGGGAGTAGAGTTCATTGTGTATATCCTGCGTATCGGCTTGGAAGTGTTGACGCGGACTGTCGTTCCAAGCGGCGTGTTACCGGAGGAAGGACCCGACAGGATATTGAATTCGCCGCTTTCAACATACCAATCCGTGATTTCGGTATCATAATAAGCAAATGCCCTCTTGCCTAAAGTAAATACCACGGTCTTCTCCTCCCCGGGCGCAAGCTCGACCTTTTCAAAACCCTTCAATTCCTTTTCGGGACGGAGCACACTGCTCTCCTTATCACTGACATACAGCTGTACGATTTCTTTACCTTTAAGCTTACCGCCGTTCCTGATCCTTACGGATACTTTTAGTTCTTCGGAATCGTTGATTTCGGTACGGTCGGCAGATATTGACAGATAATCGAATTTCGTATAGGACAGCCCGTGCCCGAACGGGAACAAGGGCTCTACTCCTGCTGCGTCGTAATATCTGTATCCCACGAACAAGCCTTCCCGGTATTCTACCTTCCCGGCTTCACCGGGAAAATTGAGATATGACGGAGTGTCTCCGAGCTTTTTCGGGAATGTTTCGGCAAGTTTCCCCGAAGGATTAATATCGCCGAAAAGCAGGTCCGCAGCCGCACCTCCGCTGGCCTGTCCGCCAAGGTACATTTCCAGGACGGCTTTGACTTCGCCTATCCATGGCATTTCAACAGGCGCTCCGTTGCTGAGCACTACCACCAGGTTCTTCTGGACTGACGCTACAGCCTCGATCAGTTGATTATGTCCGTCAGGCATTCTTAAATGCTTTCTATCGAAGCTTTCAGACTCGTAATTCTCCGGCAGACCGGCAAAGATGACTGCGGCGTCCGATTTCCGCGCCGCATCGACAGCCTCGTCCATAAGTACCGGATCGGCTATGTCGCTTGCCGACGTCAGCGGCGTTTTGCTGAAGATCCCGTTTACCGCGTCATCCCTGTAGCCGGCCGCATAAAGTACGTCCATGTCCTTGCCCGCTTTTTTCAATATTTCGTCAAAGGCGCAGTCAAGCTCTGCCGGGTTGACATGCGAGCTGCCCCCGCCCTGGTATCTCGGGTTTTTGGCAAACGCCCCGATGACCGCCAATCTGCCTTTTTTGTTCAACGGCAGGATACCTTCGTCATTCTTCAGAAGCACCGTGCATTCGCCGGCGACCTTGCGCGCAAGCTTGTTATGAGCTTCCATGTCGCAGCTGACAGCTCCTTTTTGATTATCGACCGCTTTGAAAATCAACTCGAGCAGCCTGCTGACTGCGTTGTCCAGAACGCTTTCAGAAAGCTTTCCGCTTCTGACGGCCTGAACTATCCTTGCGTCGCCCCTTCCGCAGCTTGTAGGCATTTCCAGCTCAAGTCCGGCTGCAAGGCCTGACGGTCTGTCATTTACAGCTCCCCAGTCGGACATTACGATGCCTTTAAATCCCCACTCCTGTCTCAATATATCGGTAAGCAGATATTTGTTTTCAGAGCAGTACTCGCCGTTCAGCTTGTTATAAGCGCACATCACGGTCCATGGCTCCTGCCTGACAGGCTCCTCGAAGCTTGCAAGGTATATTTCCCTCAAAGTCCTTTCATCTATTACCGCGTTGATGAGAAAACGCCTCGTTTCCTGATTGTTTGCAGCGAAATGCTTCAGGGAAGTACCCACCCCCTGGCTCTGCACGCCTTTGATATGTGAGGCGGCCATTTCGGACGAAAGGTACGGATCCTCGGACAGGTATTCAAAATTCCTGCCGCATAGAGGTGAGCGTTTGATATTGGCAGCCGGCCCCAGTAGTATCGAAACCTCTTCCTTCCGGCATTCCTCACCCAGCGCCGCACCCACCTCACAGATCAGACCGCGGTCCCATGAACAGGCCAGTGCCGCGCCCGTAGGAAAACAGGTCGCCGGTTCGCTCGTACTGGCCGAATGATCTTCCTCCTGAATCTGTTTTCTCAATCCGTGAGGGCCGTCCGTCATCATGATCGACGGTATCCCCAGTCTTTCTATGGGCTTCGTATGCCAGGAATCCAGGCCCGAACAAAGACTCGCCTTTTCCTCAAGTGTCATTTCGGCAATCATTGCCTTTATGTCTCTTTTCATGTGAACCTCCCTACTAACTATCTGTCAGTGTAAACTCGTTTACACTATTTATTGTAATTTCCTCTAAAAAGCCATTCCACATCGGTTTCAGGCAAATCGACATCAGATGCTGTCAGTGAATCAGCAAGCTGTTCACGGTTTTTACAGCCGATTATAGCGATACCGGGGACCCGGTTGCAGGTTATGCAGCCAAGAGCCGCGGCCGTTACGGTTATGCCGTTGTCTGCCGCATAACGTTTGACTCGTTCCAGACGTGCAATATTTCCCGGCACAGCGTACCTGTCATATGCCTTACGGCTTATCGCTCCAAGTCCCTGAGAGACTCCCCGGGCAAAAAAACCTTTCGCCTGGGACGAATATGCAAATACCGGGAAGCTGTTTTTTTCATACCACCCATATTCCTCGTCATTCATGCAGACCAGCGTAAGGTCTCCATATGCTTCGGGAGTGGTTGCCGCAAGGCTCCACTGAATCTGACTCGCACAAAATGCAGGAAAACCTTTGTCCTGAGCGGCCCTGAGAGCTTCATCCACACGTGCGGCCTTCCAATTGGAGCAGCCTGCTGCTCTGACCTTACCCTTTTTTATAAACATGGATAAAGTCTCTGTTATATCCTCGACAGGGCGCGACGCATCGTCTCTGTGAAGCCAGTAAATATCGATATGATCCACTCCAAGTGTCATCAGACTCTCGTCGAGGTCTTTCTCCAGCTCCTTCCGCGATAGCCGTCCTTCGGTCATGCTTTTAAATCCGGGATAGCCGCCCTTGGTCGAGATAATCAGACGGTTTCTGTTCCCGCGTGCCTTAAGCCACCTGCCGATGGTCCTTTCGCTCGCGCCCGCGCCGCCGGGCAGCCACGAAGCATATGACCTCGCAGTATCTATACAACTGCCCCCCGCATCAGTATATGCATCCATCAAACTCATGGCGTCGCTTTCATTTACCGTCGTCCCAAAATAATCAGTGCCGAGCGCAAGTACAGAAACCCTGATGTTGTCGTCAGGCGAGCCTAGATCTATATATCTCACGTCATTCCCCTTCAATGATGAACTCACTTTATAAAATATTGTACCACATCTCCGAAAATATACCCAAAATTTTCTTGTTACATTTTATTGAAAACGTGCCGAGTGGTATTTGAATCCCACGGAACTGGCAAATGAGACTTTATGTAATCTGGAAGGAGATAAAAAGAGCCGATGAGAGGTTCACAGCATATTATGACAAATATGCTCCGGGGTTTGCAGCTTACTACAATGAAGCGATCCAGCACTATTTCATAACCCGGGCGTAAGGGGTACTATTCAGACGCAAGGGGTACTGTTCTTTAGTACCGGCTGTAAGGGGGCGAACGCCCCTCTTACCAGTCCGAGCAGATCTGCATATTTTTTGCCTTGACGCCTTCGACGCCGTTGAGTTTTGCTTCGAGCGCCGCTATTTCTTCATCCTTACCGGTTAACTTAAGTATTATAAGCCCTTCGTTTTCGCAATCGTCCTCCGCTTCATGCAAACCAAGCCTCATTTTTATCATGCAGCCGTATTCGGTCAGTGCGTCCTGGAGTTTCACCGCATTCCGCACTCTGTTGTTCAATACCAGCGACATAATGTTGTAACACCGCATTTTTTAGACTCACCTACTCGTAATTATTCTGTGTATACCTGATTATGCCCATAATTTAAAAACATAATAAAAATAGTGTAGAGTAAATCTTCAACGATTTATTCATAACTCTGCCATGGAAATCTTTATGTTGTCGTAAATTTGATTTGAATGTGGTAAAGAAGGTATCATATTTGTTATAATCTCTATAAGATAAATTTAGCATGGAATACTAAAAGGAGTGCGTGAAATGAGCGAAGCAGGCAAGCGTATAAAAATCTCCATCACAGGTGATCTGGGAAGCGGCAAGTCGGCTGTTTGCCGTTACCTTAAGGAGAAGTACGGCCTGAATATATATTCCATCGGGCAGATACAGCGTTCACTGGCCCGGAAGTACGATATGGATGTGCTTGCATTCAATAAATACATGGAATCCCATCCCGAGATAGATGAGGAGATCGACGCCGAGCTTACACTTATAGGCAGGCGCGACGAGGATATGGCGCTTGATTCGAGGATGGCCTGGCATTTCGTACCGGATACTTTTAAAGTGTATATGACCGTCGAGCTCGACGAAGCCGCGCGGAGGATAATGAAGGACCGCAGGGGCGCGGTAGAAACGTACGCCAGTCCCGGTGCGGCCAAGCTATGCCTGATCGAACGGAAAAAGAGCGAAAATCTGCGTTATAATGCGAAATACGGGGTCGACTGCTCAAACCCGGAAAATTACAACCTGATACTCGATACTACCGCGCTCTCCGTCGAGGATACTGCGGAGAAGATTATTATGGAAGCAAAGAAGCACATCTGAATAAAAAACATGATCTACAGGAAACGCTGATCAAATAAGGCGTTTCTTTTTATGTCCGCTTCTTTTTATTGTCTCATTAACCTTTCCTTTGTTCCCAACCTGCACCACCTTTCATATTATGTACTGTTGACTTATGTAAATTGAAGGGTGGTCATATGGAAGCTTTAAAAATAGGTGATGTGGTAACCAGAAGATCCTATGGCGGCGATATCCATTTCAAAATAGCGGAAATAACCAGCAACAGAAGCAGCGGCAGGAAAACTTATTTATTGAAGGGGATGCTGTACCGTATACTGGCGGATTCCGAAGAAAGCGACCTGGAGTGGAAAAGTCCCGAGGAGGTGGACAGGGAACTTAAGAGCAGGCTTTCGGCAGAAGGCATGCATCACATGTCCCGGGGTTCTTCTCCGTTCGGTATCTTTAAAAGAGTACGGGGAAGATCGGGCACGATCCTGCACGTCGATTCAAGCGCAGAATTTATGGAAATGTGCCTGAAATATTATGAAGACGCCAAAATAAGGGCGGTTGGCCGCGTGATCCCGGAGAGCGACCAGGCGGGAAGCGTAAGGTCGCTGCTTACGGCTACAAAGGCTGATATCCTCGTTGCGACCGGTCATGACGGTTTAAAAAAGAATGCAGTCAAAATGAATTCGCTTGATAGCTACCGTAACTCGCGTTATTTCATTCAGACCGCGCAGGAAGCCAGAAAATTTGAGCCCAGCTACGACAAGCTGTGTGTATTCTCAGGAGCATGCCAGTCCTATTTCGAAGGAATAATGGATGCCGGAGCGAATTTCGCAAGTTCTCCGGGCAGGATCCTGATCCATGCGCTCGATCCGGCAAAAGTAGGAGACCGTATCGCGCTGACCGATTCCAGATACTATGTCTCCCCGGATCAGATAGCCAGGCTTACACAATCGGGATCAAGGGGAATCGGCGGAATAAGATCTAAAGGACATTTCCTGTTGCAGTAGGCAGATAAAATCCATAGAAGAATCGCTGCTGCATCGGGCATATGCGATTTTTGAAACAAGAAGCACGCTGGGGTATTATCAGCGTGCTTCCTGTTCAAAGAGAGGTTTTTAGCCTATATTTATGAGGAGGGCGCTTAAAATTCTATGATTGCAGGTAGTTGTAAAGCATTATTGCGCTTTCGCCTCTTGTAATCTTTGCCTTCGGGTTGAAACTGCCGTTTCTGCCGACGATGCCAAGGCCTCCGGCAATAGCGACATATCCGGTCAGGCTCGGGTCTATGCTTGCCTTATCCTTGTAGCCGATATCGAATATTCCCTTGATGTCCGCTACCTTATCATACTTTAAAGCCCTTACAAGGAATTTTACAGCCTCCTCCTTCGTCACATTGGCTGACGGCGCTTTTTCGCCGGCTTTTATGACGCCTTCGCGCTGAAGGAAAGCATACAGGTCATCGTTATTCTGACCCGTACTCTTCAGAGGAAGCACCGGTACGTAGTAATTGAGAGTCTTCGACAACAGCGTCAGGAAGTCAAGCTGAGTGATAGCGGCATTGGGCTTGAACTGGCTTCCTTCAAGATAGATTCCGTTGTCTGCAAGCACCATTATCTGTTTTTCCGCGGCATTGCCCTTTATATCCGTATAACTGACTTTAACCGGTTCCTTGTATTCGGAGCCGTCAGAGTTGAGAAGTGCTCCGTTCGTTGCTGAAATAACCAGTGGTTTGTCGTTTTTGAGTACATATACAAGAACTGCTTTGGCGTTCTCAGGAGAAGCAGGCGGAAATATCTTGGTTTTGCTGTTTGAATAGTCGAGCCTGTACTGCAGTTCAAGGCCTGCCTTGTCAAAAAGCTTTGCCGAAGCCGCGTCTATACCTATGACCTTATTGTTCGTGAAGCCGGTATTGAACCAGTTCATGCTGAAACCGCTGATCTTGCCGCTCATATTGTCATAGTTGATGGTTATTCCGTTATCCGGGAATGGTATCCCGTTCACCATCCTGTAATAAACAAAGCTGTAATTCGTATTTTGTTCGGAATCGGACAGATAACTTTCGGAGGTCAGTTTGTCATACTCTGTCTGCTTGACATACTGAGCGTAATACTTATTCAGGAAGGCATCCGCTTCAGACTTCGCCGTCTTCAGGTCGTTAATGGGTTTGGTATTCGAATTTGCAGGAGTCCCCACATTAAATCCTGTAACGAGCCCGGTCTTGGCATCAATCATGACATTGACATAATCGGTATTGATATTCTTTTCATCATCCTGTTTAACAAAATACAAGTACCACGAATACTGCGACTGATCCGGCCAGCCGTTGTTGAGATAATAGCTCTGCAGCTTGAAGCTGTCTGTCAGACCGAGAAACTCACAGCCGCGTGCCAGTTTCTCGGCGTCCTCCTGGGATATGAGCTTGGAGGCTTCTTCCACGGCCTTAAGCTCCTCGGGGTTCAGCTGTACGCCTGCCGCCGTCTCCACAGCTGCCCTTTGCTTCGCCATAGCCATCGAGTCATTGAATACAATACCGTAATCGGAGGAAATGCGGCGTTTTTCTCCGGTGAACGCGTCGATGCCAAAGCTGCCGTTATCATAAATGGGGGCATATGCAAGATATGTGTTCAGGACTTTTTCGACCTGCGCATATTTATAGATCAGGCGAAGCCCGAGCTTCTCCGTATAGGCTTTCTGCGCATCTTTAAGCGACATGGCGCCCGAAGCCGAGGGGAAGGATGAAATGTCGGTCCATTGGCGTGAATAGTTCTGCAGCGCGCCATTATCGCGGTTTACGTTGACTGTGACCCTGTCGTTATAGAATGGGATACCGTTAACGACCCTGTAATAATTAATATAATAGCTTGAATCCATGATGCTGCTCTGGTTGGTCTCCTCATACCTGAGCTGCTTGGTAAGTCCTGGAGCTATGGATTCGATGTACTGTCCAGCTTTGGCCAACGCATCCTGCCGGCTTAGCTTGGGCAGCTTGCTCCCCTGCTTGTAATCATCCTGGGAGTATTTGCTGTAATTCATCACCATTCCGTCTTCATCTATTGTTACGTAAATGCTGCCTGTGTTCATTTTATCCTTGCTGTTCCAGCTTAGCTGGTATATCTTCTTCTCGCCGCTCGTACCGATATTTGACTGGAATGAATAGTCGTCCGGTATCGCAAACTTCGTTTTGGCGATCTTGATTGCGTTTTCAAGCTCCCTGTCCATGGCGGCAAAACCGCTCAATGGGAGAGCAAGCGTAAATACGAAAGCTATTGTCAATAATAATGCCAGTTTTCTTTTCAAAATCGATCAGTCCTTTACATTTTTATATGGTTGTGTTTGCCGGCACAAAATATTAGACTTGCAGTTTCCAATAAAGTTCCATGTTTTAGAATTAATTGCCCTTAGCTTGCCTGCAATGGCAAAAGCAGCATTGCGGCGAAAACCGTATTCTGCTATCATAAAAGAAATGCTTTGACGAAAGTTGATGAAAAATGACGGAATTTGTCACACAAGATAATGAAATCGAACTTAGCTATTATGACCCGGATACTACATTGACAGGGCTGTCGGAGGAACTCGACAGGTTCAGGCTGACAAGCGGCCTGAAGTCAAGCGGATGCAAAGGCTGCGGGGATTGCTGCAGCGATAATATTCCGGTGCTCGGCCCGGATATCGATACACTTCTGAAAGGCTTTGGGATGAGCCTGGAGCAGGCTGTCGGGAATCTATTCATAATGCCGGAAAAACCTGACATCAAGGCAAGGCGCAAGGCGATAAGGGAAATGTCCGGGTCCGCTCAAATGACGGAATTGGAAGCCGCGCTTCTGTTCGAATATAACAATGCCGAACCGATAATACTAGCAAAGCAGGAGTCGGGAGAATGCTGCCTGCTTAAGGACAGCCTGTGCTCACATTATACGATCCGCCCGTACAGCTGCGGCCTGTATCTGTGCGATATGGGCGAACGCCTCTCATACATCCAGGAAATGATAATCCGACAGGGCACGTGGTACGCTTACTCGAAACTGGGCTGGGTCAGTGAAAGCGAGATATCCCATAATCCCTTTCTTAAGAGTAATTGCTACGACGAGCTGCTTGTCTCCGATTTTGAATTCAAGCTTGACAATACTCTGGACCAATTGTTTTTTTATTTCTAGAAGTCCATACAGCCGCACCTATCCCCGGCTTCAATCACTCATCTGCCAGTACCACAATTCCGCCTGCCAGTTCCCTCTCCTGGCCTTCATATGAAGGCCTGTTGACCAGTTTGCCATTAAGCAGCATCTCTGTGGATGCACCGCCATCCAGCATTGCCGCATCTTTGGCGCCGCAGCCTATAAGATAATCCGCAAGTTCCTGCCCGGTAAAGCCTGCGCTGTAGCCAGGCTGCCTGCCATCAACAGTCAGAAGGATCACCGTTCCGTCTGCCTTAATGCCGACAGCGGTCCTCGGATCCCTGTTGGTCATGATTCCGACCCACGCGTCCTTCTCCTTCACAACAGGCGCCCCGTTCCTGACCAGCCAGCTGCCGCATTCGTACGCCTGCATATCCGCTGCGATCCCTGGGCTGTGAATAAGCTTTACACTGTCGCCCTCCTTTATGGGCAGCTCCACTCCTGAATATTTAAGCATATCGAAAAAGGATATAAGCATCCCGTTTTCGGGTATCCCAGCCTCTCCGGAATAATCCGAGATCCTCGTGACGACTCCGTTCACAATTGTTGCGGTTATGTTCCTTTTCTGCGCCCTGTTACTTTTACCGTAAACAGGAGTATAGACCACAGTCTGTCTACCCTGCGCAGTAACGTTCAATCCGTCGACAGGCAGGGTTCCTGCCCCTTTTCCGTATTCTGCCGACAACCTGCTGTTTATCTCTTCAAGTGCTGCTTTACCGCCTTCCAGTGTAAAAACGGGGTATTTTCCCGTAGAAGCCGTAAACAATTCTCCATTGATGACAACCATTCCCGAGGGTTGTCCGTAAATGTGGAAAAAGCCTCCGTTTACAGCTGCATAAGCGTTTTTACGTTCTGCCATCGCACTTAGCTTTTCGAAACCATATATGAGGTCATACGACAACACAGGCATGATTTTGATTCCCGGCGCGCCGGGATCGATCTCCAATATATTGATCTCCTGTCTGAGACCGTTCAGTGTCTCAGATCTGCGGGTATACCTGACCACGTCGCGGACGTCCTGCGTATCGGATATCTCACCCGGAATCTCAGTACCTGCCTGCGCCGGGTTTCTCCCATCAGCTTCCCCGTTTTTATCAGGGCCTTTCGCTCCAAATAAAAAATGTCCGACATAAATCAATATGAGGGACATCGCGATCAATAACGCTGCCGATATGTATTTTCCAGTTTTGTTATTTTCCGTTTTCTTCACTTACAGGCTCGCTTTCCTGTATGATTTCGCCGTCTTCAGGGCTATCGCCGCCACTAACGGCCGTCTTTGACGATTTCGCCGCGTTATCCGCCGCGCCGGCCTCTCCTGCAGCCTCTTCAGCCGGTGTTCCCTCTGACGCTGCCGCAGCGGACTGCGCTATTCCGGCCGGATCTGCAGAGCTTTGCGTTCCTGCATAGGCAGTCTTGCCGTACTGCCGCGAAAGCTGCTTGTAAAGCGATTCGGCCAGGCCGAAACTCCCGGTCTTCGACGCCTGTTTCATCAGCTCGTCGTCCTCCATCGACTGGAATATATCCATACCCGGGTCCTTTTCCATCAGGTCGGACTTGACCACGGTGGCCTTCATCTGCTTGTACATCATGCTGAGCATTATGGATTCGAATTCCTGGCAGGCTTCCTTAAGCGCTTTATCATCGTTATTTTTAGCAGCTTCCTCCAGCTTCCTTGCAAAAGTATCATCAGAGGACTGTTCCGCAGATTGTACCGCGTTTCCCGTTATGTTTTGCGCCATACTTCCAGCTATGCTTCCAATGCCTGCATCCATAATGCCAAGCCCCTTTTTACCGTCCCCGGTTTTGTTTCCGCAGCAAGTCGTTTCTGTTAACGGTCGGCTTGTTGCGGCAAAATCATTTTATTACCTTCTGAGATTGTTGGCAAGACCGAGCATCTCGTCGGAGGACTGGATAGCCTTCGAATTGAGTTCATATGCTCTTTGCGCAACGATCAGCCTGACCATCTCCTCTACTGTCTGTACATTGGACGATTCGAGGAAATTCTGGTTTATCAGGCTCTTCTCAGTGGAATCGAGCGCCATGACAGGTTCGCCAGTCGCCTGATTTGCCTTGTATAGATTATGCCCCAAATTTTCGAGGCCTTCCGGGTTGTCAAAATATGCCAGGCCGATTACCTGGCCTGTCGGCTGGTAAACGCCGTTTTCATCCAGATAACTCAGTTCCCCTGTCTGCGATATGTTAAGCTTTGAAAGATCGGTATCCAGCATTATGGGATTGCCCGTATCATCCAGCACCGGGTAGCCGTCGGCGGTAGCCAGCATCTTCCCGGCATCGGTAAGGCTTACTTTAAAGCTGCCGTCTCTGGTATAATTCATTTCGCCCGTAGGTCCCTGCACAATGAAAAAGCCGTCGCCGTCTATGTAAAAGTCCAACGGGTTACCGGTTTCTTCAGGACTCCCCTTGCTGAAGTCCTTGACCGTAGCAACAGCTGTCGTGCCGTGTCCAACCTGCAGGTTTACGGGCTTTCCGCCGTCAGGCAGCACATTCGCCCTGTCCATCGTTTCATAAAGCAGATCCTTGAACTCCGCCCTGTCCTTCTTAAATGCAGTTGTGTTTACATTCGCCAGATTGTTCGAAATAATGTCGACGTTCATCTGCTGTGCCTGCATACCCGAAGCTGCTGTCCAAAGTGCTCTTATCATAATAACGTTCCTCCCTGTCCGATCATCATCTTACCGCTCCAACCTGGTTTACCGCTTTGTCGAGCGTGCCGTCGATTGCCTGCAGCACTTTCTGATTCGCTTCATACGAGCGCAGTACCGTAATCATGTCTACCATTTCTTTTACCGAATTTACATTTGAAAGCTCCAGATAGCCCTGCTGGACAGTTCCGGAAAAGTTCCGGGTCTGTGCTCCCTCATCGGCCTGGATAAGATTCATTCCATATTTCTTCAACGCCGTCGTGTCCTCGAATTCGGTCATCAACAGTTTATCGATGATCTCTCCGTTCTGATCCACAGCGCCGTCCTCATTAACTGTAAAGTCCCCGTTTTGAAGCGTTATTGGACCGTTTTGGCCCAGAACGGTATAACCGTCCTTTGTGACCAGCGTGCCGTTCGAGCTCTTCGAGAACGAACCGTCCCTGGTGTAACAGGCCTTGATAGTTCCGTCTGCATCCGGGACAGCCACTGTAAAGAAGGCATTATCGCTTCCGCTGATAGCCATGTCAAGTTTATTGTCTGTCCGGCTCAGCTGGCCCTGGGTATAATAGGTATAAACCTGGCCCACGTCGCTGCCAAGCTGCATCGTTCCTATATCACGCACCGTTCCTGTGGGAACGTTATAATCCTTAACTATTTTTGTCAATACATTTGGGAAGCTCTCCATCACGAGCGTATCCTTTTTATAGCCGCTCGTACTTGAATTGGCCATGTTATTCGAAATGACGTCCATCTTTTTTTCAAGAGACAGCATACTCCAGCCGGAGGTATACAAGCCACGTACCATATGAACTCCATGCGGGTCAAGCGCCGTCCATGGCCGTAAACCCAACTAAAATCTGCTAATTTGCGCAGTCCATGCGCTATAATAAGTATCGGCAAATGACAGGCATTATTTAACGTTTTTATGTAAAATAAGAAAAAGGCTGTTGAAAATCAAAAAAACCGGGGTTAATACCCCGGTCTCAGCCAAATCATCTTCTTGATTCAAATCCTCGCTTTGGATGTTTCCGACTTTTACTTTCTATATTTTGCTTCAGGTGCGGTGCTCTTCTCGATAACTTCGATATCGTTCAGCGCTTCGCCGGTACCAAGCGCCACGCATGAGATCGCGTCGTCGGCGATAATTACATTGATGCCCGTTTTTTCCTGCAGCAGCTTATCCAGGCCATAAACAAGACTTCCGCCTCCGGTCAGCACGATGCCCCTGTCGCTTATGTCGGCGGCAAGTTCCGGCGGAGTTTTTTCAAGCACTGAATGGACTGCCTCGATTATGCTTGAGATAGGCTCCTCCAATGCTTCCATCATCTCGGTCGACGTGACTGAAATGGTCTTGGGCAATCCCGATATCAGGTTTCTTCCCCTTACATCCATTGATACATCCTGTACCCTCGGATAGACCGTGCCTATATTTATCTTCAGTTCTTCCGCAGTACGCTCGCCTATCATGATATTGTGCTTTTTACGCATATACCTGACGATAGCTTCGTCGAATTTATCTCCCGCGACCTTGATCGAAGATGAAACAACGGTTCCGCCCAGCGAAATAACAGCTATATCGGTTGTTCCCCCGCCTATGTCGACCACCATGCTGCCGCAGGCTTTGGTGATGTCTATGCCGGCTCCTATCGCTGCCGCTATAGGTTCCTCTATAAGGTAGGTTTTCCTTGCCCCGGCCTGCATCGCCGCGTCTATTACCGCACGTCTTTCGACTTCGGTGACGCCGCTCGGCACGCAAACCATGATCCTCGGCTTGAAAAGCCTGAATACCTTATTCCCGCATATTTTATTGATAAAATATTTCAACATCCTCTCCGTAATGTCATAATCAGAGATTACGCCATCCCTTAAAGGCCTGATCGCTACTATATTACCGGGCGTCCTGCCCAACATGCGGCGAGCCTCCTCACCGACAGCCAAAAGCTTGTTTGAATTTTTATCGATGGCAACCACGGAGGGTTCCCGAAGCACAATACCCTTGCCCTTTATGTAGACCAGCACGGAGGCCGTTCCCAGGTCAATTCCGATATCCTGTCCGAAGCCCAATTATAACACCCCTTTATTATGTCTTTTATATCATAATGATGTAAAATCATATCGAATTTTTACAAGAAAAGTTGCAGAACTCAATTCTAATATTATCATAATATTACAATTATGCAACATCGGATTTAGCGTCAATACGCGACAAAGCCGGAGCATATTGATTGCCCCGGCTTCACCTTTACTCGCTTGCAAATTCTATGATGTTTTCATCCGATTTCGATAATGCGCTGCCTTTATTTGCTTATTTACCCTGATATTTCGCCTTCGTCGCTTCTCCACCTCTTATATGTCTTTCCGCCTTATTTTCCTCGAGCACAATCCTCACATCATCCGCCAGTTCGGAATTCACCCTGGCAAGCCTCTCTGTGACATCCTTATGTACCGTACTTTTGCTGATGCCGAATTTTTTAGCTGCTGCCCTTACCGTTGTCTTTTTGTCAATAATGTAATTCGCCAGTTCTATTGCCCTCTCTTCGATATATCCCTTCAACTGTGTATACCCCCTCTTCAAGTCATACTGTGGAGAAATGCGCATAAATCACTTGTATCTGAAGGCATCGGGAGCCTCTTGTCTTTCAGAAGGACCGTTTATACGGCTTCTTTAACATGCCTACAGTATATATATGCCCTGTACGACGTCTATATGAATTAAATGGGGAATTTGTGCAAACGAAACAAAGGGATGGTTTTCTTTGAAACAGGTTGTTCTTTTGTTCTATTTTAGCGAGCTAAAATAGAACAAAAGAACCGTCCCCCTGTTTCAAAGTGACCGTCCCTCTGTTTCAGATATATTACCTTTATACTTATTCCGCTTCCTCAGCTTTAGGCAGGTATGCCATGGGATCGTCGCAGGTACCCTTCTTCAGCACTTCAAAATGCAGATGAGGCTGTTCCGAAGATTCATCCATCGCAGTATTACCTATGCTTCCAATGATCTCTCCCTGTTTAATCTTCTGGTTGACGGCGACGGTATCATCGGAAGCCAGATTCCTGTATACGGATTTGATATCATTGCCATGATCGATCACGACAGTTATGCCCAGATACTGATCATTACTGACGTCCGTGACTACTCCGTCGGCTACGGCCATAACGGGAGTTCCTCTGTCGGAGGAAATATCGACGCCCGTATGTACTCTCCATTCTTCCAGAGTCTTTGAATAAATAAGCTTGTCCTTCGAATATTCAAGAGAAATGGCGCCTGCTACCGGCATCTTGAAGCTCTGCTTCTTCACCGGCGCCGGAGTCTTTGTTTTTGACGGCGCTGGAGTAGTAGTCTTTGCAGGTGCAGTGCCGTCCTTGGGTGCTGCCGCGGAACTGCCTTCAGGCTTAACTGCGCTGTTTCCGTTGGCGTCAGTCGATGCGGGATTGCCGATATCGGACTGTTTCGATGCATTCGCGGAAGCCTGAGTATTCTCGGGTTCCTGTGCATTCAATTCATCAGGCTGGCCGGATAAAGTATTATCGGCCTCGAGCCCTTCCCCTGCCCCTTGTGAAATCTCCTGGGCATTATAATCGGAGTTCCTCGCATTAAGACTTGTTACATATACCGCCGTCCCGGCCACAACCGCTATGCACAATAACAGGACAATATAAAACCCTCTCTTGTCCAGAAACTCCCTTATTCCTTTTTTTGTTCCTTTCTCATCTGGAAACGACTTTTTCATATTCACAAATTCCACCTCCGTATATTATTGTTTCCGTATATGGCAACGATATACATATGGAGTGAAATTATTTGATTCGTTCGAAATCCTCTATGGAAACGATGTCGACGCCTGTATAGTAATGTAGAAGGATCTCGCGGAAGGTACCGCCTCTTTTAGCCAACGAATCCGCGCCCCACTGGCTCATTCCGACTCCATGGCCGAAGCCCGTCGTCGTTATTTTGATCCTGTCACCACTCGCAGGTTCGAATTTGAAAGCTGCTGAGCGCAGATTGAAAAGTGTCCTGAATTCAGTACCCTTCAGTGTAATATGCCCAACCTTTACTATTTTTACTCTGCTGCCAGCAGTGTACTGCAATATTTCCATATCCTTGACGGAATCCTCGTCAAAATCCTCTTCAGGGTAGGCGTTATTGAGCTTCCTGACCATATCGGCTATTTTGAAATACGTTGCGGTGATATATCCCTTCGAGGCTTCATCTCCATCGCTCGGAACACTGCGAAGATAAGGCACGCTGTTCCCTGCCCATACGTCTTCAACATTTTCGGTCCTGCCGGCGCTGCTTGCGTGAAAAAGGGTATTAGCCGCAGTCCCTTTGTATACCACTATAAGGCCCCTAGTATCTTCAACTGCTTTCGAAATCTTATTCCAGTTTCTTGAGGCAAAGAGGATGCTCCATTTTTTCATTGCAGAAGCCTTGTCGGTCCAGGCCTGACAGTGCGCGGAGTCTGTGCATATGTCAATACCGTCGTGGACTCCGGCTTTTGATGCATATTCCCCGGAGAGCCTCCCGTACGCGAAGGTCCTGGCTGCGACCGCCTGTGCCTTGAGGGCTTCGATACTGAAATCGGCAGGCATCTCGGCTGCTACAACGCCCTTGATATATTCCTCGAGATCCATCTCTTCAGCTTTTTTTAGAGAAGTATTATACACCGTGATCGTATGTTTGGAAGGCTGGATCGGTTTTGCAGGCGGCTTCTTCCCGGGAGCGGGAGCTGGTCCGCAGCCCTTTACGATCAGCAGCGGAAGAAGAATGACAACTATTAACATGACGCCTGCATAGAAAATAAGCTTTTTCATCCGTCCCCCCGCAAATCAAGCATTTTGGCTTAGTGTCCTGCAATACAGCCCGCTGTATCAACTTGGCCGGTTGCGTCGGATGATTGCAATTGCTTGAGTTTTGCGAATTAGAGCATATCTGTCGTGCTGGTTGCTTGATATTGCGTAAGTTTTGCGACATAGAGCATATTAACGAAGTTTTGCATAAGGCAAATTTTCTGTTTGAGCGGAGCGAGTTAAAATTTGCCGCAAAACGAGTTATATATGCTCTTGGAGCGAAACTTGCAATAAAAAGTAACCGGCACGATAGATATACATATCACTGCACATCCGGCTTATCTATCTATATTCACATAAAAAGAACAACATGCACATCGAGTACATGTTGTTCTTAAACAAGACTTCGCTATGTTTCAGTAAAAATGAAGTATGCAGTTTACACTGCATACTTCATTTTTCCCGGTTCCCCGTTTATTCGCCCTCGGCACGCGTTATGCTTGCTCCAAGGCCTTTTAGCTTTTCATCGATTCTAATATATCCCCTGTCGATGTGTTCGATGTCAAGTATCTCCGTTGTGCCTTCGGCGGAAAGTCCGGCCAGTATCAGCGCCGCTCCCGCTCTCAGGTCCGTGGCTTTCACCTTTGTCCCCGTGAGCTTTTTACAGCCTTCGATGATGGCGCTCCGGCCCTCCAGTTTTATATTTGCTCCCATCCTTTTGAGCTCGCATACCTGCATGAACCTGTTTTCAAAAATAGTTTCTATAACCATGCTGGTTCCGCATGCCACGCTCAGTAGCGACGTCATCTGCGACTGCATGTCCGTAGGAAACCCCGGATACGGGTGAGTCTTGATATCGACGGCGTTTAGTTGTCCGCTTCTCACCCGAATGGTCGTAAGCTCTTCCGAAACTTCCACTCCCGCTTCCCTGAGCTTTGCGGTCACCGGTTTGAGATGGTCGGTAACTACATTTTCGACCACAACATCCCCGCCTGTGATAGCGGCTGCGACCATGTAAGTCCCTGCCTCTATACGATCGGGGATCACCGCATGGCTGGCGCCTTTCAGCTCCCTGACTCCTGAAATTTTGATGGTATCCGTTCCGGCGCCTTTTATTTCAGCTCCCATTGAAGTCAGGAATGTCGCAAGATCGACTATCTCCGGTTCGATCGCCGCATTTTCTATGGTAGTCGAGCCCTCGGCCAGGGAAGCCGCCATCATTATATTTTCAGTAGCGCCGACACTGGGAAAGTCGAGATAGACCTTCCCGCCCTTAAGCCGGCCGTTCCTCCTGGCTTCTATATAGCCGTGCCCTTGCGTTATATTGGCGCCTAACGCCATAAAACCTTTTAAATGCAGATCCACCGGCCTTGAGCCGATCGCGCAGCCTCCCGGAAGAGATATCCTTACATATCCGGCCCTGGCCAGCAGAGGTCCTGCCACCAGGAAAGACGCCCTCATTTTATTGACCAGCTCATAGGGTGCGGTGGTATTTGTCAAAGAAGTACAGTTTATTTCCAGCTTGTTCTGATTGTCGGATACGTTTACTGTCGCTCCAAGAGATTTTACCAGGTCGCACATTATTTTCACATCATTCAGATAAGGTAACTCATCGATGACGCTCCTGCCATCTGCAAGCAGTGAAGCCGCAATTATGGGAAGTACTGAATTTTTAGCTCCGCTTACACGCACTCTGCCTTTCAAAGGCTTTCCCTCCGATATGATCAATTTGGACACGTCTACTCTCCCCTTTATCTCTCGTTTTTGTTCTTTCTCATTGGTCCGCCGTCAGTATTCCGTCGTTATTACGGGCGTCGCAAGCCATATGTAGGTTTTTCCTTCGTAGGAATTATACCTTGCCGCCATATTTATATTGATTCTCCTTCCGTTTACACGGACGGCGTCGCGTATCGAAGGAGAAAAAGCCGAGACGCTTACCAATCCTGCCTCGTCCATCCCTTCCACTTCATCGGCTCCAATAGTTTCAAACACCTTATCATAAATCCGGTCCAGATCCTCCTCATCGAGCCTTCCGTCAAGACTGCCCGTTATGGATATATTTATCGCAGGATCACCGGCATACTCCCCAAAAACATCGGCTAAGCCTTTTACGACCTTCGCCGTATCAAAAGATCCGGACGTATCGTCGTAGATCGCGGTAAGCCTGAACAAATCAGGGGTTTCTGCCTGTCTATCCTTCAATATGCTTGTATGTATGGAATTGTATTCACTGATTATGTAGTCGGTTTGCGTACCGAAACTCATATCATTGTCGATATTATTGAAGAGGGGTTCTTTTCCGGCCGGATTACCGCCGGCGCCGGAGATCAAATCACAGAGCAGCCGCCTCCGTATGTCTTCCTTTTCGAAATCGGCAGAAGAGAGGTCGCACCTTATGAAAACCTCGCAGCTCACCGCTGACGCGCCTGTAGCCTTAAAAGCCGTATTCATCACGGTCGCTGCAGGATATTCCTGTTGAACTTTTTGTATTGATATAAGAAAAATGGAGATGACTAATATAAAAATTAATATCGCAAATGTAAATTTCTTCACGATCAAGCCCCCTTACTCGTTTACCGTAAAAATAATCCCGATAAAATTATTGCCGAAGGTAAGGGGGCATATACATGAAAAATTTCTATGTCACGCTTCTTTACTGGTTGAGATGTCTTATTTACTCAGATTTCGCCCGCATAGCGCAGCAGCTTTTCGAGAAGCACCATTGATTCGGCGCGTGTTACGGGGTCCTTGGGACCCAATGTATCGGAAAACCTGCTTGTTATGACACCAATTTCCTGAGCAAACCTGATTTTGGGCAGCAGCGCCGGACTGACCTGATTTATATCCTTATATACGGCAGCGTCGTCAGATGACGCTTTTGCTTTTTCAGAAGTCTTCAGTTCATAGACCCGCATTGTCATACCGATCATTTTCTCCCTCGTACAGTTGGCCGATGCGTTGTTTATATCCGCGCTTTGTATGATCCCTGCCTTTGCGGCAAGCATCATGTAATCATTGCCATAGCTGACGTCAAGCACATCGAGCATGAACTTCGTTGAATCGCCTGTCGTCAGGGTCTTCGACGGCTCGAATTTCCTCCCCGGAACCGATTTCAGCTTATGTGCCGACGCTACATTTATTATCGAATTTTTCGCGTAACTGCCCGAAATGTCGTCATAATAATTCGTACCCTGGTCCGCTATAACCATGCGGCCCGGGACAAGCGTTTCGAAGGACAGCGTACCATGGCCTGCGTCGGTATCGAAGCTGCCGGCTGAGACGGATTTTACCCAATCCGACGAACCCGAGGGCAGTATATAGCCTGACGTAATCCCAGGCTTGTACCAATCAGCCGAGCCATAATCGTACACTATCTTAAGAGGCATCCGGAATGATTCCATAGGATCGGTTATGCCGTCTGTAAGTCCTATTTCAACATCGGATACGGGCGATCTGAGTATCAGGTTTTTGGTATTGCTGCCCGCATACGGGCTATCAAGCGTAATATCGATCACAAAGTTCGCTTCGCCTTTTGCAGAACCATATATGCCGTTGCTGTCGGCAAGAACGCCAGGACGTATTACAACGGTATTTCTCGGCGTTTTAAGCATCAGGTTTTCTCCCAACTTTCCAAGCGCTTTGAATACCCTTTGCGAAACCGTGACCGAGATCGTTTTCGTTCCTGCAGGCGTATCCGCCAGTTTTATACAATAATCCAAAACCTTATCGTTCCGGATATGTTCGATGAACCGGTCGGCATTCACTCCAATGATCCGGATGCTCCATATCCCGTTCACAGCTTCATCATCTATTATAATATAGTCGCCGCTGATAACATCCTCGGCGTCTTCGCTCGAATCATAATCGTCGCTGCTTCTCAGCGTCCTGACCGTAACGCTTTGCGTAGGTTCGGAGGTGAGCTTTTTATTGGGGTCGTACGCATACAGCCTTGCATAGTACCTGTAGTTGGATCTCAAGCCCTTTACGGTATATTCGGAAGCGCCTGTCACAGTATACTTCTGACTGTCCTTATAATCGACGCCGCCGGCTATCTCAAGAATGTAGTCCATACCCGGCTCCATGATCCATTCGTAGGTGATACTGTTCAATGTTATGGACCCGGGCGTACCCTTTACTCCGAAGCCTTTCGGGGTATCTGGAGGGATATCCTTTTTGGTCTTCACCAGCAGGGAATCGCTTACTTCCGAGGTGTGCTTAACGCCGCCGCTATCCGTTATATCGGCCCAGATCCAGAAATAGTAGACCGTATCCGGCTTTAGTCCGCTTATCCTGTAATATGAAGAATACTTCAGCATATCCGGCGTAATGTCTTTGGTGCCTATGGCCGTGCTGATATCATCAGATGTACCGTAGCTGATATGGTACACATATTTGCTGTTGAAGTTCCAGCCTAGGTCGACGAAGACGTCCCCGGCCTGGCTGTAATTGAACACAGGGACGGTCGGTTCCTCCACCGTTATCGGGAAGTCGGGCGCCGTTGTAACGATTATCGGATCAGAGGGTTCCGATATCAGATCGACAGTCTCTCCAGTGATAAGATCGACGCCTTTCCTTACGGCTCTGATCCATATTATATATGTCGTGTTGGGATCGAGATCATTTATTGCAATGTCTACATTGTGCTTTTTGCCGTCCTGTATGCCTCCGGAAGCATTTATGACCTCATTGGGGTCGTTCGGTGTTACGGGCACGTCTATCAGCTTGTCTGCAGGCATTTGTTTCAAGCTGCCATAGTCAAAGTTGGGGGTATACTCCACACAGCCCACGTTAATGGTCACTGAGCTGTCATATTCAACCTTCCTGTATTTCATAGGATCTGCCGTACCATTCTCGATTTCAGATACAAGATCCGGCACCGGAGGCACGAGTTTGAGGCCCTCCGCATTTATGGCGCCCGGAGTCGTATATATCCAGTTATATCTGCCTGTAGCATCCATGCCGTATCTTTCGTACCACTTGTTTTGCATTGTTGCAATGGCTGAAGTACTTGTGACCAGATCCTTGCTCTGCCGGTCGGTCTTGAGCGCGAAGGGAGGCTTGTTGGGTGCAACAGGCTGGTCGGTCGGACCGGAAGCCGGCGTCATGACTATTTTCATCGCATAATCCGACTCAAGGGTAACATTTTTAACGACATTATCCACAATCTCCACAAAGTTTTTCTTCGCTACTATTTTAAAGTAATAAGTCGAGTTGGGTTTGAGGTTGTCGAGCACATATTTGTAACCGATCACTTTCGTGCCGCTTTTGACGTAATTGCTTTCATTCATTTTTATTGACGAGGCGATCTTTGTGCCGGTTGGGGGAGCATTCATCTGGTTCGGGTCCGTCAGGAGCCATATGTCGTACTCTACGTCCGTATCCTCGCTGCCATCCGCCTTCAACGGCAATTCCCAAAGTATGGTCGCGCTTTTCGAGGTCAATTCCTTGTCATAATAGATACCGCCGTTGTCCGCATACGGGAAACCCGGTACGATAACGGGGGCGGCAGGGGTCGAAGGCACCTCGGATTCTCTGATATGTATCTCCTGCGACCTGATAAAATCTTCAGGGTAGACCAACTCTCCGTTTTCAGTCACTACGGCATAAATTATATAATAGTAATCCTCTTCTCCAGGCGCAACCGGTATCAAGCAGGTAGTCCCGGAAGTCGACCTGAAAAACTGCGGATCGCCGGTCTTACTCCTGTAAATTTTGTAGGAAACGCTATAAGTGCTTTTCCACGGTATTACAGGGCTCCATTCCAGTTTCCAGATCGCGCCGCCGTTTTCAGTAGACGAGACCTTTGTCGTTTTTGCAAGAATATAGCTGCTTACGGGATTCAGAGCGTAGCTTTCCCTCGATCTGACGAGACTTGGATCCATGGAATTCGGTGCGATCTTGACATAATAGACCTTGCCCGGATCATTGACAGTATAGATGTACTCGAGGGTACCGTCGTTCTGGTTGACCTTCACCGTACCGTTTGTAATCCAGTTCTGGTTTATATAGATTGGCTCGGTATTGGTAAAATCCTCGCTTTCGGAAATGTAAAGCTTGTATTCCATCCTCTTGCCGACATCCCATACGTCATCCCATGCGAGCTTGATCTGGTTGGGTCCGTATGGAGACGCGCTGATATCGATATCCGTCATGAACCTTACCGAATTCGACATTTGCGACAGATCACTTTTTAGAACGGCAGTATCCTGGGTATAGGTGTAATAGGCTCTCGTATAAGCGTAGTAAACGGTTCCCGAAGAAAGGCCCGTCAGACGCATGTCATTGTTTGCGTCGGTTTTTGCCTCTATGTCGCTTTCCTTTAATTCCACTGCCTTTGCCGGCTTGTATGGCTTATTTACCTCCTGCAGGTAATAGTTCAGAAACAAGCCCGAATAAGCCGTTGAGGGACGCGTGAGCTTCTGGCCCGTCAGTTCGGCAAAGCACTGGCGCTTTTGTCCGGCAGGCTGCGAACCGTCGCCGTATTGACTTTCATCAAAACCGATAAGAGGATTCCCGGAAGCGTCCTTTGCAACGGCGAGTCCTTCAGGTTTTGGCTGCGCCGCCGCTGCAAAAACGGGAGTGAGCGCTCCATACTGCAGTATCAATAATACTATTAAAATTAAACTGAATGCTTTTTTTACATTTCTCATCCCGTGTCCTCCTCAAGCCTATAGGTCGCCGGTCTGCTTCAAAAGCTTCGCAAAGGCGGCTACTACCTCGGCGCGTGTCATTGCTGTAACCGGGTTGAATTTTCCGTTACCGTCGAGTTCCATGACTTTCATATCCACTATTACGACAACCGGTTGGTAAAATGCCTCGTCTATACTGTTTTCATCCTTCATCACGATCCTGCCGCCGGGTCTGATGGCGGAAGCATTTACGCCCTTTTTGGCAGAAAACAGTTTAAGGAGTACGGCAGCCGTTTCTTCCCTTTTTATATTTTTTTGCAATAAATTCGGGTTCAAAATACTGTCCAAGCCAAGCTTTGTGTTCTTCTGCCTGATATTGAGGCCCGCGTTTTCGGTCGTCCTCCCGGTAACGACTTCGTAGAGCATGACGACTTCACTGCACATAGCCTTGTTGTCAGGCATGAAATTGGTCTGCATGCCCGGAAATACACCGCTGAGATCATACTTTGAAGAAAGCTCCCCTATTTCCGTTCTTGCCCAGTGTCCTTCCGGCATTGCCCCCGGACTGCTCTGTACGCTCATCACGACAAACCTGCCCGTTTTAGTCAGGTTGAATCTCAAGCTCGAAGAGCCCAGTACCGTACTGACGGTTACCTTCTGCCATGACACCGAACCAGCGTATAACGTATACGGCGCCTTTACACCGCTTCCGCCCTTAAACAAAATATTTACCGAAACGGGCGTGTCAAATGCCGTTATATCTGTGACTGCATTTGCAATTCCGGAGGAAGAAACGGTTTGACTTATGTACACCGACAGGTCCCTTCGGATCTTATCGATCAGGCTTTGAGTATACTGGTCGATCAGGTCTTTGGAACCTGTACCGGACCCCACGTACACTTTTTCCAGCAGGTTCAGCATTTCGCTGACCAGGCCTGTGTCCTTGTCGTAGAGTTTGTCATGTATAAGCAGCGCCACTTCCTTGTCGGTCCTTGACAATCCCATGGCCCGGGCATCGAGCTTACTGACTTCGGAGACCTTCCGCAGGTTTGCGGGAAGCGCCGGCGTTGAGACGTCCGTACGGGAGATCGTAAGCTTGACATATACATCCTTTACTTCCTGTCTTGAGATTACATCCTTGAATTGCCCGTCCGAGGAAGCATCCAGTGTCGTCGGCCGCAATAAAAGCTCCGTTCCCGGGGTCTTGATTACAAGGCTCCTGTTCGTGGAATTCATAGTCCTGATAACGCCGGCGGGCACATATATCTCATCTGTTTCGATATTCTCGGAAAGCGACGTCATGTCTATGGTAAACGTATCCGAAGCCGAATTCCTCATTGCGTCGGAGACTCTTTCGCCCTTGAGGAGAATGCAGACGGATTGACTGTCGGCTGTGTCCACGATCCAGTAGTAACCTTTTTCAAGCTCTTGCATTTTATCCAGGAAGATTGCTTTTACCTGCTCTCCGCGGTCAGTGTTGTCGTAATCGCCCTGGTTGAATTCGGTACGAATGTCGACGGGGCCCTCGTATTTGGAATAGGCTATGAAGTCGTCATTAACGGCGTCTACCTTTACCGCCCTGACTTTAATATAATATTTCGTATTCGATTTCAGAGACTGTTTTGTAACGACGCCGCCCGGGAGGACGACATTGACGCTCTTTATTTTAGCGTGGTAATATATTTCATCCGAGTTTATGGTCCGAATCGTCTCTTCCTCATAATAGGGCTGTGCATTGCCGTCCTTGTCGAAATACTGTTCGAGATCCGATACATCCAGAACAGTATATTCCGAGCCGCCCTCCTCTACGATGGCCAGTTCATACCACGCGTGGCTGTCCAAGGGCTTCCCGACCCACATGACTTCGAGCTCATGGTTAGCGTCGCGGGTCTTCACGCCCATTTTTTCATAGACCAAGGTATTGGCGCCTTTTGTAACGCGTATATCATAATATGTGTCGGCCTTCAGGCCAAATATCCTGCCGTAGTAGGTCTTGCCGTCTCCATCCTTGACAATGGTGGCCTGAGAACGGTTCATCAGCTTGAAATCCGCATCTGAAGGACCTTTAAGGTAAACTTTATAATCCTCCGCAGTAAGCCCGACCGTGGCGTCCGTCCAGTAGAAGCCGAGTTCCGAGTTAATGACGGCTTCAAGCGAAGTGGGCTTCTCAATTAACAAAGTTGTTACAGGTATCGATACCCAAACGCTTTCGGACGGCGGCTCTATCAAATTGCCATGATCGTCCGTGCGGACCGCCTTGAGGCTGAAATAATAAACCTTGTTTGGGAACATGCTGCGATCGATTGTAAACGTATATCCCACTCTTCCGTCATCCTCGCTTGAAGGTTCGGGATCGAGATAGATCGCGCCGTTAGTAACCGTCATCCCAATGGCCGGATGTTCTCTGTATGCCTCAAGAAAGCTCTGATATTCGGGATCGTTTACATAGCCGGCCGCCCCATCGGTTGGCCCGGTCTTTTCAGACGTCTTTATGATTTGATAGATTACATTTTTTTCGTTTGCTTTCCTCGACCAGGTAAACGTTACGCTTTCACCTGATACCAACAGGTCTCCGGCACTGTTCTCCGCGATGGAGAAGTCGGTCGGCGCCAGCGGTTTTATCTGGTTATCATCCGGAGGAGTAACTCCCGATGTTTTCGTCGTAACGGGAAGGACGGACGTGAAAACGGATTCCCTTGTTTTCATATCAGCCGCGTCCGTTTTGTTCTTTATGACCAGTCTTGCCTTGACTTTCACATAATATGTGGTGTTGGGCAGCAGCGAAGGACCAAACAGCCTGTAAGCGGCTGAATCCGGGTCGGAGAACTGCGATATCGCCGCCTTGACATAAGTGCTTTCGGGAACATTGTCTCCGGTGAAGTCAACATCGTTTCCACGGTACTGTGTGGTGCCTATAAGCGTGAAAGCCGACCTTGTGGTAGTTTCTGCAGTATTCATATAAACGTCGTAATATATGTAACTATCGTATTTACTGCTGCTGTATCCGGTAAAATAATCCTTCCAGCTAATATCCGTTATTTTATCGAATTCTACGGTAACGGTCGGGCTGGGAGGATTCGCGTTTTCATTATCAGTCTGGCCCAGATTCGCAGGCACGGGGACATCGGGTTCCGTACCGTCAAGCGTAGTGAAGCTTATTATTATGGAATGCTCCGATTCCTGATCCTTGGATTGGACCGGATCGACGTCGCCCTTGGTTGTATACATCTGAAGATAATATGCCGTATTGGGAAGAAGAAAGTCGGGATAACCGTCGGCATTGGGCAAATCGGCGCCGATAGCCCCCATACTCGTTTCCTTTGTGAATAGGTCGAAACCGCCAAGCGTGTATTCCAGCCTGCCATTATTTATGGTAATGCTCGGAGACAACGCGCTGACATCTTTTACGAGCCGGTATTTTACATCGTATTTCTTGTCTCCCCACGGCTTTCCGTTCACTGAAATCGGGACCTGCTCCTCAAGGTCGGTCTGGCTGGTGGACAAAAGGAAATGGAAGTACAGGTCGTTTTTTATCGTGTCCCAGTCGAGATTGGCCGGCAGATCCCACGAAAGCTTGACAGCCGAAGAGGTCACCTGAACTGTAACGGGCGCCGTCGTCCCAATTGCCGGGAAGGCGACGTTCCTGGCTTCCGGGACCATGTCCACGACCGAGATGCCCGTGGGCAGCGGAGGCCTGCTGGAATCGTCGGCGGGCTTGTATTGCATGGAAAGGGACTCGAGCCTGTATTCGGGGCTGTCCGAAGTGACTACGATCTTGTAGGATCTCTCATTTTGAGAGTCCCCTCCCCTTATACTTTCTATGATATAAGGATCGTCATAGTTGGAACCGACAAGTTTCTCCCTGTTGGGGCTGCCGTCTATCTGTATGTCGTAATAGAGCTTCGGAAGGTTTTTACTGCCCTGATCCACTTTGTAAATCTTGATATACAGGTTATTTGCAGTGTCTTTCGTTATCCCGAACCGGATAGGAGTACTGGCGAAATCAGTCAGCAGGTTCTCATCCCGGACGTTTAGTTTTCCCGCATTGTCCGGATCCCCGCTTGAGAGGGCCGTTACTTTCACTCCGGCAGTATTCTTCAAAATGGGCTTGATATTCATGTTATACACCGTGCCCGGTAGGATATCGCCGTCGGGCAGGATATTTGCGGCATCATCATCAGGCGTCGGTGCGGGTACGGCAGAATTTTCGTCCTCCCTGCCCCATAGCTCAAAGCTCATGAAGCCCAGCGCGTCAGGAGCCGTTACTGAGGCTTTTACGTCCGGACTTCCGGAAACGCTGGCGGAATAGGTTGATTCGCCCGTCCTGGTTATAATAATGTCCTTCTTTGCATTATCTTCGACGGAGAGATTTATTTCATAGCTTTGCGTTTTTATTTCAACGCCGGTACCGTAGATAGCATTCAAGCATTTGGCCATGTAAGCGGGTACGCCGCCACTGCCGAACTGAAGAAAGCTGTTATTGCTTTCGCCCGGGTCGACGTCGGGATAGATAGTATAATTGGGATCATAAAATATCCTTGCTTCTTTCCATCTGAGCTTCAATTTGGGGTATACGCCCGACTCGAGGCCGCCGCCGGGTACTATTCTGCTGTTCTGGTCCAGAGCTCTCGAATAGAAGGTCATAGCGGGAAGATAGAAAAGCAGTCCCTGTCCGATAGGGTCTCCCGTGGGGTTGTCATCGTCGTCGACCGCTCCATAGACGGTTACGCGGATATCATATATATAATCCGGCTTCACTCCTGTGATCGACGCGGTACTTTTGCCGACAATGGTCTGCTTCGTGACCGTGGCCGTATTGTCGGCTTTCGGGGTATGGTAGGTGATCTCCGCCGCTTTTGCGTCGGCCAGCTGACTCCAATTGAAATTCAGCGTACCGTTGGAGTAGGAAACGACCGTTATCCTTACCGGCGTGAAATCCGCCGCAAATACCGAAATCACCGAACCGCCTATTACGCTGTATAAAAGCACCGCGATCAAAATCGCAGCTACCGATCTTTTAAAAGGTTTCATACCCGCAATACCTCCACCCGGACATAAGAACATCCGCAAATATTGATTTCACAGTCTTTGCCGACTGCGGTCATCAAGGTGCACTTCATTGGTTATATCGGCAGAACGATCCATTAATTTAACATAATCCGGCATCAAACGAACATAACATTTCAATTACAGCCCGTCATTTTATACCCGTTACGACAGTTGTTTCCAGCATGAACTTTACCGCCGGCCGGTTTTACAGTGAGAACATGCTGCAAGCCAATGAGCCCGTAAATTCAAGCCTTGTGCAAAATCAAACGTGTCTCGCCTTTGGGCCGCACCCACTCGAACAGGACGTGATTTTGCCTGAAACCTGCTTGAATTAACGGGCTCTATTGGCTCTACGCATACGTTCTCCGTATAAAACCGACCGGTGATAAAGATACCATATATTGTTGCAAAGCAAGATAGTTTGTTATATATTTACATTATTGGGTCAAAAGTGACATTAGCGTTGGAAGGGGAGCAAAACATGCCGGCGGGGGTCATAGTACTTGCGGTAATATTGGCCGCGGCAGTAACTGGCGATATCCTGCGTTGCAGAATCAGTAACACAATTGTGGCCGCAGGTCTTGCCGCGGGCTTTTTGATTAATTTTCTGGCAGAAGGATCCAGCGGTCTGGTAAAATCGACATTAGGGGCGTTATTGCCGGTATTACTGCTGTTTATCCTGTTCGCGCTAAGGATGCTCGGCGCAGGAGATATAAAGCTGTTTTGCGCAGTCGGCGCCATTATGGGCGCTGAGTTCACCGCTTACGCCGCGGCTTTTTCCTTTTTGGCAGGAGGAATCATAGCCCTCACAGTTATGCTTGCCAGGGGCAATGTCAGGAGAAGGTTCGCCTTTGTAGCCGCATATCTGAAAACTGTTTTTCTGACACAGTCCTTCGTTCCCTACACCGAGTTCGATGATAAAGCCGACGGCGCAAAGTTCCGTTTCTCACCGGCTATCGCCGCCGGTTGCTGCATTCAGGCAGTATTTATGCTGTCAGGCATGTAAGTTTTCATTCCCTACGCCTTTTTACTGACGACTATCTGATTCCTTCCGTTCCTGAAGGTCTTTCTGACTTCGTAACCGCGCATAACCAGCGTATCATATATTTCGTCCGTCTGATTGAAATAGTTGTTGCCTATATCCAATACCAGAGTTTCACCCGGTTTCAATTCGTTGGAAAGCTCGTTCAAGGTAGATTCCATCTGCAAGCTCTCCGCATTGATGGTCCTGTCCCCGACAGTTTCATCGTACATGGGATCGGCGTTTCTGCTGTTATCGAAAGTATTTTTCTTATTCGTATACTGATTATTATGATATGACATATGCAGTATCCTCCGTTTTGTTTGTTTTGCCCTTTTGTATCGTTTAAATCCGGGGTTGTGTTTTATATTTCCGGTTTATGATATAATATCCTCAAAACCGAGGATATTATATGCCTCCGGCGGAATTCACGGCCGTGCGAAATATATTGTCAAAACGCGCATGGCCAGCTATATCATGATAAATCATGATATAGTATTGTCATTAAAGCAAAATAATATATCGAAGAATTATCTCAGGCGGGGTTACATGGATAACAAAAACATAGTACTCATCGGAATGCCAGGAGCAGGCAAAAGCACGGCGGGAGTGCTGCTTGCAAAAGCGCTGAGGATGCCGTTCATCGACACGGATCTGCTGATACAGAAGCAGGAGAACTGTTACCTTCAGGAATTGCTTGATTTACGTGGTTTAGACGGCTTTATAAAAATCGAGGAGGACATAGTCCTCGGACTCGATGTGGAAAGCCATGTAATAGCGACGGGCGGCAGCGTTATCTACAGCGATGCAGCGATACGCCACCTGAAGACTCACGGTATAGTTGTATTCCTTGATACGAAAATGTATCAGCTCGTACGCAGGCTTAAAAATGCAAAGACGCGCGGCATTGCTATGAAGTACGGCCAAACGCTGGAAGCGCTCTACAGCGAAAGGGTTCCTCTATACAGGAAATACGCAGACATTGAAATAGACTGTTCCAGAAAGCACATCGAAACCATAGTAACCGAGATTTCACAAAAAATAAAAAATTTTATTGGATAAATGAATAAAAAGTGCTAAGGAGGGTCAATACTATAACTGACCTCACAAAATACATTTTGACCCCCTTTACATGGTTAGTCGCCAGACTAACCAACTTTTTTGCCTTTTTTCAGGTTGTACTGAAAACCGCAATAAAAAATGCCGGAACCAATCATCTCAGTTACGGCATTTATCAACCCTGTAGATATTCAAAGCAATGTTCCGGCTTACCAGTTCCCCGATTTCAATCTGCCCTTTCCGAACACCATCACGAGTCCGCCAAGTACCAGTCCGACCGGTATTACAAGTCCAAGATCGATAGCTCCGAGGAAGAACCTGAAAGTCATTACGATGAAGCTGCATACAGCTATGCCGCCCAGTATTCCAATCGCTACCATCAATCCCCTGGGCCTTCCGATATGTGCATACAGCTGGAACAAGCCGATCGCAACCGCAAGGATGTATATAGGCCAGGTATATGCTGCAAAATGCCAATTCGTTGCGACTTCAAAGAAAAACAGCACACCGCAGGTCGTAAGTATTCCGCCGGGCACAAGTAATCCGGGAGCTTTCAGTGAAATATAGTAGGCAAGCTCGAAACCTGCGCCGAGCAGCAGTACTATTATCGGCCAGAAGTCATCGGCACCCAGTGCGAAAAACGACCTGTTGAACAGAAAACGAGCGCACAGAAGGACGGCGCCGATTATTACAAGCAGCCCTCCGAGCATTGATTCACTCTTCTTCATATATTTTACCTCCAATAAATTAATAACAAGTGGGTTACATCAGATAATACTCGGAACCAAAATATATGTCTGACAATTATTTTTTATCCTCAGAACGTCCGTTTTGTGGATAGGCCCCTGTGGATAATGTTGATAAGTCTGTGCATAACACTGTTTTTAGGGTTATTAAGCTGTGGATATCAGGTCCATCCGTCCTGTTCTGTCAGAATATTGAGGTGACGACCATAGTCACGGACAATGCGATAAGTATGCCGATCGTTGCCCAGCCGATCACGTTCATCACTTTTTTATTAGTGTGTTCGCCCATTATTTCCTTATTATTTATTATAAGCATCATACAGACCAGTACGACCGGAAGCATGATACCGTTGAGCCTCTGTGACCATAGGGATATCTTGATGAGCGGCGTTCCGGGCAGAAGAATTATACCTGCGCTGATTGCGATGATAATCGTATACAGCCAGTAAAACTGCGGCGCCTCATTCCATTTCTTGTCTATTCCCGCTTCGAAGCCAAATGCCTCGCAGACGTAAAAGGATGTCGCAACAGGCAGGATCGTAGCCGAAAATATCGACGCTACAAGAAGTCCGAATGCGAATACCTGCGAAGCAAACGCCCCTGCAAACGGCTTCAATGCTTGCGCGGCAACACTTGCATCCGTTATTTCGGTGCCTCTTCCGTTTGCGTATAAGGTGGACGCGCAGGAGACCATGATGAAAAACGCCACGACAACGGTTGCCACGCAGCCGGTCAGCACATCGAGCAATGTAAACTTGTAGTCATCCAGATTGAGCTTTTTCTCCGTTACGGCCGATTGCATGTAAAACAGCATCCAGGGTGCTATGGTAGTACCGACCAGACCGATGATGGTGGAGATCGTTCCGAAATTCAGTTCCATCTGAGGACGAAGGATCGATGAGCCGATATCACCCCAGTCCGGATGTCCCATCAGCGCCGATACTATATAGGAAAGAAGCGCAAGGCTGAAGGTGAGGAAAACACGTTCGGCGAATTTGTATGTCCCCTTCACCACAAGTATCCAGACCGCAAAGGCTACCAACGGCACCGAAATGTACTTGCTGACGCCGAATATGTTCATGCTGCCGGCAACGCCGGCGAATTCAGTAGTCGTATTTCCTATGTCCGTAAAAAGCAGTGCGGAGAATATGAAAAATGTGACCTTGACGCCCGCATTTTCGCGGATGAGGTCGGCAAGGCCCTTGCCTGTAACGATACCCATCCGCGCATTCATTTCCTGTACTACGAACAATACCACGAATGCAGGAATAAGTGTCCAAATGAGATTGTATCCATAGGTGGCGCCTGCCACCGAATATGTCGTGATCCCTCCAACATCGTTGTCGACGCTGCCTGTAACGATCCCGGGACCTAAAATGGAAAGAAACAATAAAAAATTTCTCCAGAAATTGCTTTTGGTTTTAGCCGACATCCTTTCCACCTCCCGTATTTACAAGTTTTTGTTGCAGTTAGTGTCCTACAGCCTTCTCCTCCTTGACTTGATCAAAGTATCGATGACGTCGTCGATTATTACCATGCCCTGCATGACCGAGTTCTCATCCACTACGGGAACAGCGAGCAGGCTGTACTTCGATATTATTTCCGCAAGGGAGTTTATCTTGTCATGGTCATAAATAAAGATGACCTTGGTATTCATGATTTCCTTAAGCAGTATTCCCGGCTCGGATATAACGATATCCCTGAGCGATACTGTCGCGACAAGCTTATCTTCGTCGTCGAGAACGTACAGATAATATATGGTATCCGATTCCGGCTTGAGCCTGCGCAGTTCCTCGAGCGTCTGGGCCACCGTAAGGTTTTCGTTGAAGGACATGTAGTCGGTCGTCATAATGCTGCCGACTTCGTTGTCGGGGTATTCCATCAGTTCCCTGATCTCGTCGGAGGACTCTGTCTCCATCTCGTTCAGCAGTTCCTCCGCCTTGTCGTCCTCAACCTCGTCCAGCAGATCTGCGGCTTCGTCAGCCGGCATAAGTTCCAGGACATTTGCCGCCTTCTCTGTCGAGATGCTTTCTATTATGCTGACCTGGGCATCCGGCTCGAGCTCCTCCAGAACATCCGCGGCTTTCTCCTCGTCAAGCGATGAAAATATCGCCACCTGGGTATTATGGTCAAGGTCTTCGATAATGTCGGCAAGATCGGAAGGATGCATTGTAAGCAGCTTGGTGTGCTCCTTCGACAGCTTGATGCCTACATGCGAAAACTCTACCGCGGCAACCTCGTCCCACAACATAAGCTGTCCCGGGATGCCGAAACCGAAAGGCTTGAGAAGCTTTTTAAAAAGCTTGGCGACTCCCAGTCTGCGAAGAAACCCTTCCATTCCTACGTCGACCGCTACCACGAATATGCCGCTCGAAAGCGCCGCCAGCCTTATATCGTTGACGCGGACTACCTTCCTGCCGTCTATGTCTACAAGCTGCCTGTCCAATACATTTCTGGCAAGCAGCTGCATGTTTTCCGGAAGCTCGCCCAGTTCCACAGGATTTATGCACGAAACGTCATACTGACCGTTTATCTTTTCTATCGACATGCCGGAAAAGTCCAGGTTTTTCGTATTATTTCCGTCTTTGACCACAATGCCTGTCACTTTGGGTCTTATGCTGTTCATGTCAACTATGAAGTCCCGTATTTTGCCGACGTCGTTATTACCGGCGCAAATGACCCTGCGTCCAAGGATCCGGCTCAGATAAAACGTAGACAATGCTTTCACGAAAATCACCTCCGGCAGATATATCATATTTTTGTCCACTAAATAATATAAATTCGCACGCAATATAAAAGGAACCGTCAACGAAAGACAGTTCCTGTATATGCTACCGGCACTTACCCTCGTTGAGCTTTGGCACTATACAGCGTGGAGATTTACCTCATCTCAGCTACATTAAGTAAAACCTTAATCCGGTAGTACCTGTTGACCCATTGGCGTCTTTCGACATTTCCGGGCAGTAGCGTTTAT
>JAEXNT010000081.1 GCA_023439545.1 Bacillota bacterium | reverse complement strand
AGCAGTCCCGATTATTTTGGTTTATCCTTTCCTTCAGAAGTATTTTGTTGTGGGACTTGCGGTTGGAAGTATAAAAGAATAATAAGGGTTAAATGAGCCGAGGGGCTATCCAATCAGCTTGTATCTGATTTGGACAGCCTCTTTTTGATACCTGTAATAATTTGGTAAAATGCTACTCTGAAATGGCCGAGTAGGCGTAGGGCATTCTGTCTTGCGAGGTTTCGAGGTTCGACGGTATGAGCCACACTTCGTCAAAGGTGGCGCCAAAGCCTCCAACCTCGATCTCCGCTCTGTCATACAAGCCTCTTGATAGGATCTCGGTGATGGAATACTGTTTGGTTCTGCTGCTTCTTTTCTGCAGAGTGAACCCCCATCTGCCCTCCATACCCTCTATTGCGATTTTGAGGGAGCTGTCCCGGGAAGTATCGACAGGATGGAACAATTGGTAATTGGAAGCCAGGTGGTCAAGCTTTCCGATGCTGGCCGATATCGGATATTTTGCATAGGTGTTCTGCGCAGAGGCGGATAAATTCCATGAAGCGCCCTCCTTATAGTATTGGGCGGGATTTGTATTGTACGTCGAGAATTGGTTATAGACTGAACCGATATCCTTTCCTGCATAATAAGTCCTTACAAACCGGTCGATAGCCTGTATGCTGTTGTTCTGGCCCGCCGCGTGCAGTTCCCATATCTTTCGCATCGCATCGTATCCGCCGTAGTACTGTGAAAGGAATTTTGCAAAGATAACGCCGCTGTATCCGGTTTTATCTAGCGACAGTCCGGGATTTTCAAAGTATCTTTTTATATACCTTACATAATCGTTTATTCCAGGATAGACCTCGTCTTCGTTCCAGGTTGCCGAAGCCTCCTTCCACCAGGCATCTGCTTCAACGTTATAGGCATACTGTACGGCGTGGAAGAATTCATGTGCAGCAGTTACCCTCACACAATCGAACCTGCTTTTGTCAAAGCCTTTTTCTTTGGAATAATTATTATCTATGCAGATATAGCTGGTGGCTATACCGTTCCTTTTCGTCTGTCCGAATATTGAGGAAGAGTAGGTCACCCCGTATTTGTTCTTAAGGTCAAAAACATAGATGTCGTAATAGTCTTTCCCCTCTTCAAGCGCCGGTTCCCGGTAGCCTCTTGCATGGCAGGTGAAAGACCTGACGTTGTCAAAAGCCTCCGCCGCCTGCAATATATATGGCGGCACCGCCCCGGGATCCCTGTAGTTGAAGTCGACCGCATTTTCGCCTTTCAGCGTGTAATGTAGATTAAACCAACCGCTGGGGCTCCGGTATGCTTTGTCGAGTTCGGGTACGGAGGAGCTGACCGACTGCCGTATGAATTCAGATACCGCTGACTCTGAGCTTCTGCTTCCGAGATACCTGTCCAGTTCCTCCAGCAAACCCGTTCCGCTTTTCATGGGGGCTCCGGAGCGGTATTCCCTGGGCAGTTTGTCTGCGTGGAACAAAGCTCGTGTCAGGTACTGTATTTTTGTATTTTCGTCGATAATGCCGGAATCGTACGCATATCTTATCCGGTCCGCGGAACTAAGTTTTTGCTCTGCTGCGTTGTTGTCATAGCGGCCCTTTCCGGCAGCTTCAGGTTTGATATCACTGACGGCAAAGGAAATATCGCCCGATTTTCCTTTGGATACCGGCCTGTATGGATTGTCGACAGCCGTACCTGACGGGAGGGTTGAGACATCCAGGCTGACGCTGTATTCGCAGTCATTTGCGATAAACCGGAATTCTCCCCTGTCATTTGTAACTGTCCTTGCCATGAATCTATCCCTGCGTATTCTGACATTCTCCCCGCTGTCGTTTTGTATACCCCTGTCGGCAGGTATGAACAGGTTTATTCCGATACCCTCCATTATGGGATCAGAATTACCGTGCCTGCCGTCGTTATCTATATCATGGTATACAATCCCGCTTATTGTTTTGGCTGTTCTTCTTGAAATCATTTAGCCATCCCTCCGGATAATCTGAAGAATAATACTTTAATAAATGATCTGACTATTTAATATATGCACGGAGGGCAGATTTGTTAATTATGTCAACTTATATAAGCATGATCGCCAGAATGATAAGAAATATTATAAAAGCGATAAAAGCGGTATCGGAAAACAGGCTATATAGTACAAGTATAAGCACCAATGCAAATGCTATGATCGAGATATCATGTATTTCAAGAGCTGACAGGTTCATTATATACCAAACCTTCCAAGCATTGCTTTTACTACTTCGTCCAGAGTTTTTGAGCCGATTTGGTCAAGTAACTTCTCAAGATCCGTTTTTTTCCTTAGTGAACCGGTTAGTACTATCTCTATTGTCTGATTTCTGTCGATAAGTACCGAAGTCACTTCGAGGACTCCCGCAAGCATCGCGCTTATTATCAGCACCTGTGACGGATTTATACCGTCGGCGCCCGCATTCTGCCCATTAGCTACGGCCGACCCACCCGTTCCACCCATTCCACCGGTTCTGTTTGTTCCGCCCGGATTACCGGCGCTGTTTGACCCGCAACTTTTTTTACCGCCCCGGCTTATTGCATCGACAGCGGAGTTCGTACTCAATCCGGCCAGTAAATCTTTCAGAGCTTCAGTGATATTATCCGGCAGAGGCACGAGATACCCCCCCTTTTCACAATTTTCAAGGAGGAGGGAGCACTGTGTTTAAAACCGGTATTTCGGTTTCAACAGCCAAGCCGGAAGCAAAAATAATAAACAGCAACGATACTATTAAAAGCAGGATATCATGTTTTCTATTTTCATTGAGCTTCATTACAGCCTTCTCCAAAACCGGCCTTTCAGGATCCTCATAATATAATATTTATAAAATATCCAAATGTGAATTATATGCAGATATTAAACTCTGACTGAAATCCGGATTTTTGTTTATCATAATATCTATAAGAGGGTTTATGGTCCACTAATTTGTTAAGCTTGGAGGTATGCTCGAGTTGGCGGTCGATATAATTAGAACTGCAGAAGTTAATATAGCTGAAATTGCCGATCTGCCTCAAATACTTGGGATTAAGGAACAATCCCACAGGTTATTTGCCGCGTGCAGGCCGGATATTTATAAGGAAAGCGGTATTTTATATACGGATAGTTACCTTCTTGATTTTTTTCATAATATATGCAAACAGATACTTACTGCAAAAATAGCGGGCAGGGTCGTTGGCTACGCATTCATCGAAGCCGTATGGGTCCGGCTGCCGATGATGACTGACAGGTCTTATGTTTATGTGCATGACATGGCGGTATCGGGGGATTTCAGGAAGCAAGGCGTTGCAACCGAACTGCTGGAGCATATCGAAGTTTATACGCGGCAAATCGGAGCCGACAGGATTGAACTGGCGGTCCATCTTTTTTGCAGGGACGCTTTGGCTCTATATGGGAAGCTCGGTTTCGAGGCAAGGACGATAAGGATGGAAAAGCTGGTGAGGTAGTTGCACGACCGGTCTACCTGTTGTAAAGCTGCTTCGCATTATCGATAACCTGCTGCGCGGAGGTCTTTCCGGTCACGACCGAGGAAAGCCCGTGCCATATGGAGCCGAACACTTCCTGACCAAGCACGTCACCAACGGCGCCTTCGATAGATGAGGCGTTGTTCATCAGATCAAGGCAACTCTGATCCAGAGGTGTTTTAGCCTTTACGTCGCAGTCTATGAGGGGGACTCCGGCGACATCTGCGAATTTTGCCACGACTTCCGGCCGGGTCATGTATTTGATGAAGATCATGCCGGCGCCATCCTTTTTATCATTGAACTCACCGGTGAGGTACCAGCCGGTTCCAGCTCCGCCGATGATATCGGTCGGGTCCGCTTTCCCGTCCGGAACCGTCGGAAGCGGTATGACTATCGTGTTCTCATGATCCTTTATATCGCCCCTGGACCACGAACCGGAAATGAACATTGCGGCCTTTTTGTCGGCAAAAAGCTCGGCGCACCTTCCCTGTTTGATCGTCAGCGCATCCGAGGTAAATGCATTTTCTTCATACAATTTTTTGATAAGCTCGAGAGCCTGCGTCCAGCTTGGGTCGAAAAGGTTTGTGTGGCCCTGGCTGCCGCCTGCGGCGAGTATAAAGGTCTCTATTATATAGTGCGGTTCGTCCGAAAAGGAGCATGCGATGGGAGTAATCCCGTGTGAACGCAGGACGGGTATTACCCGCAGCATATCATCATACGTTTTGGGGATCGCAAGGTCATATTTATTGAAAATATCCTTGTTGACCCACATTCCCTCGAAAAAGCCCAAAAAAGGCAGCGCATAAAGCTTGCCGCCATATTTGCAGGTTTCCAGCGTATCCTGCTTAAAACCGGCCGCCCATTCAGGGTCCGCTTTCAGTTCATTTTCCCAGTCGATCACCTTGCCTGAATCGACGAGCGGCTTGCCGAGGGCGCCGTTAAAGCCGTAGGTCACATCAGGCTCGTTACCCGAGGCGAAGTCGGTGTTTATCTTTATTTTGAAGGCGTCTCCGCCCGCGCTTGTCGCTTCGTCAACTACACTTATTTCCGGATGCTGCGCTGCGAAATCCTTCAGCACCAGCTGCCACATGTTTTTATAGGGATCGTCGCCTGTAAAGGTCGTTGCCACACGGATCGTCCGGGTCGTTACATCACTTGGCACAGTAGCGTCACCAGCCGTTTCCCGAACCGACGCGCCGCCGTTTTTGCCGCAGCCGGACAAAGTGGTGAGAAACACTATTGCAATGAGGATACAGTATGTCAATACGGGCGCCTTTTTCATGGTAAAAAGCCTCCTGATTCATTTGACACTATCATTATATGGCAATCTCAGCAACAAACAAATATGATGACTTTGCTAAAACTTGTTCAATTATGGTTAGTTTGTATAGGCTTGACTTAGATATTATGTTAATATGTTTTATATATACTGTAAAGATGTTTATATGAGGCTCGGCTAAAATATTACTTCCGCTTCTTTTATGAAGAATGGAGCGGGCTGGTAGCAAGCTTCGCTTGCCTGGTCGTTAGCTTTGCTAACTGCTCGGCCATGCGACCAGGCTGCTCGCCATGCAGCCTGGCCAACGAAGTTTTACGGAAAAGCTTAGAGGAAGTTATATTTTATTGATGCCTAATTTGAGATTTTTGTATGGATGGGTTTGACATGAGAAATTCCTTATATGGTTTTTTTAGAAAAATCTCACTTAAGACCAAGCTTATGATCATCGCGATCATATTTATAATCTATCCGATCGTTATCATCGGTTATTTTGGTTACAGAAACTATGCCGATACCATGACGAACAAGGCAATAAGCGATATGCGCAGCTCCGCAGCCGAGTTGACCAGCCTGATCTCGGACCGTATGACCAAGCTGAGCCTCTATTCGGTGCAGTTTTTATATGACAATACCATTTATGAAGCAAACAGAATGCTTACGATCGGTACTTTCGACTATGAAGACGTAAACGCGTTCAATGCGTATCTCCAGTCCAATCTCTACCTGAAGGGTGAGATCGACGAGATCCTTGTCAGGTTCGTAAAGGATGATACGGTTTTCCAGGTCAACAAGAACATGGGCTCCAATACTTCGAGCATCGAACACCTGGACGAGCTTTACGCCCGTGCTAAGGAATACCGCGGCAAACCCGTCTGGTATGTTTCCTACAAGGATGGAAAAGTCGAAGGGCTCTACATAACCAAGATCATTTACGACAATAACGATATAAAGAAGGAAATAGGCCTGCTTGCATTCAAGGTAAATGAGCAGTATCTCACCGAAGTTCTGAACAATTACATGACAAATACGAAGCAGAACGTCAGTTTGTACGGAAGCGACGGCCGAGAGGTGTTTTCATCCGAGCCGCTCGATATCGGATATAAGGATCAGATATTGAAGCTCACGGGTTCCAAGACCGGCGAAAAGGAAATCAGGGTTGGTAATGACACCATTTATCTGCTCTCCGACGTTATAATGCCGGATGAATGGAAGCTTGTGATGAGTATTTCTTCAAACGTGCTGTTAAAGGACGTCAGGAGTGTTGCCACGCTGATACTGATTCTTTGTGCCACGACCCTGCCTGTTTGCCTGCTTCTCGTCGAATTCCTCTATTCGGATATAATAAAGCCGGTCAATCTGCTTATGAAGCGGATGCACCAGGTTGAAAAGGGCGATATAGGAGTTACGATAGAAAACAAGAGGGAAGACGAATTCGGCTACATGAATATGACCTTCAACCGGATGTCGCTGCAGATAAAGAATCTTATCGATACGGTCTATAAAAACCAGATAGCGACGAAGGACGCAGAGATTAAAGCGCTGCAGGCCCAGATCAATCCGCATTTTCTGTACAATACGCTGGATTCCATCAATTGGAAGGCAAAGATGAACGGAATCGAAGAAATCAGCGAAATGGTTTCCGCACTGTCGTCGATAATCGAGGCGAACCTGAACAGGAATAATGAAAAATATATTACTCTCGATAAAGAGGTCGAATATATCAACAACTATTATCTTCTGCTCAAAAAGCGTTTCGGAAAGAAGATCAACATGGAGACGGAAATCGGGGAGGACACCCTCTCCTGCATGATCCCAAAGCTCATCGTACAGCCGATCGTGGAGAATGCCGTCTATCACGGGATAGAAATGAAGGTCGGCAGCGGCACAATCCGGCTGAATACCAGGAGAGATGAAAGCCGGCTGTATATCGACGTTATCGATGACGGCGCGGGCATCGACGAAGAAACGCTTTCAGCGATAAATAAAAGCCTTGAGGAAACCGTTAACGAAAGCGCGGCTGCCGGAGAGGCGGAGCCTCCTGTCAGATCGAGTATTGGAATAATAAACGTCCATAATCGCATAAGGCTGATATATGGGGAAGGTTACGGCCTACATATTGAAAGCAGGGAATCGGAGGGCACCCATGTAAGTATCTGCCTGCCCGCCATATCGGCGCGGTTCGGCGAAAACGGGCAGACTGCCGTATCAGGGCAGGCTGGTGAGAACGGGAGCAAAGAGGTGGACCTGAATATCGCCGGGGAAAAAGAGGTGGATCTGAATGGTTAAGGTAATGATAATCGACGATGAGGAGATCATACGGGAAGGCTTGAAGACGACCGTGGACTGGGAGGAATTGGGCTGCGAGATAGCGGGCGAGGCAGAAGATGGGGAATCGGGCTATAAAGCCGCTTTGACCGTTAAGCCCGATCTGATCTTTACGGATATACGCATGCCGGGCATGGACGGGCTTCAGATGATTGCGCGCCTGAGAGAGGTGAAGTCGGCTTGCAAGATCATAATACTTACGGGATTCAGGGACTTCGAATACGCGCAGGAGGCCATAAGGCAGGGAGCGTTCAGGTTTCTACTCAAACCTGTCAGGACCGACGAGCTCAAGCTGGCGATCAGCGAAGCGGTAAAGGAGATCAAATCCGCCCGTTCCAAGGATGAGATATTCAATAATCTCGAGAAACGTGTAAAGGAATATTACGGCATAGGGCAGGCGGAAGAAGATAATACCGCGGAAAAGGAAAAAGAAAAGAGCGGGGATACGACGGGCAATCCGAAATACCTTGTCGGCAAGGCCTTGGCATACATCAAGGAGAACTATGCCTCCGACCTTAACCTGAAGACCGTTGCGGATGAGATATATGTGAGCACCTGGTACCTCAGCAAGCTGCTGAAAAAGGAGACCGGCGACAATTTCATCAATATATTGAACAGGATAAGGGTTGAAAACGCCAAGAAGTTCCTGCAGGACCCGAAATACAAGATCTATGAGATAGCCAATGTGGTAGGCTTCACGGATGTGCCCTATTTTACGAAGACCTTCAAGAAGGTGACCGGCCAGACGCCGATGGAGTACAAGAACAGCAAGTAAAACAGGTGTGAACGAAACGCAAGGAAACGCAGCAAGGAAACGCAGCAAGGAAACGCAGGGACGGTTCTTTTGTTTCGCTAGATTCACCGAAACATAGGAACGACCGTTATTATTTATATAACCTAATCGGTAATGTCATTTGATGGATTTATCAATTGCATCCTTCTATTGTTCTCCTTAATTGGAAGCACGTACAGTTCTATGCTTATAATCTTCGTTCTCCAATGCCTATAGATCCTATCGGGCGGTAGCCTTGTCGTCAAAACTCCTCTTTGCCAATACATGTCAATATACTCCACTTTGCCAATAGCATCGCGACAACCTGCAGCTGCGATGGTAATTCCTCAACAGTAATTAAGGCTGTGCAAAATTTTAAGTTTTGTGCTAGATTAGTCTACATAATTCTGGACTCTGTATCTTTATATCGCTAAAAATCCTTAAACAATGCGAAAACTCAGAATTTCAATGTGAATTTGCACATTAATTCAAAAAATGAACAATCTAGTAAGACATATCATTTCTCTATCGTTGAAATAGGGGAATAACGCGTGCGTATATCGAAGTCGTTTTCGCACTTTATAACAAGCCGATGCCGGTAGAGGCGACCGAACAAAAACAGGGCGGGTGTGTTATAATCGCTTGGAGGCTTCATCCCGCATCCATGCAACTGCTTGCACCTCGCCCTATATTCAACGTTAACAGGAGAGTGAGACAAAAGAACCGTCCCTGTGTTTCGTTCGCCCCTGCATTTCAGTCTTCTACCCCAGCGTATAGTCTGGCCCTCGCCTAAGTTTTAGTTTACTTTATCAGCCCTAAAAACTGCTTCATCTTCTCGCTTACGGCGTTAGCATCGGCTTCGTCTGACATCTCGGAGAAGATACGAAGCAGCGGCTCGGTCCCTGAAAATCTGACGACGATCCAGCCGCCGTTCCTGAAGTATATTTTCATGCCGTCAGTATAGCCGACATGGTCTATCTCATAGCCCATGTCGGGCACTTCTTTGCGCATGAAGAGCTTATCCATCAGAGCCTCTTTGGTCTCGGCGTCGAATCGCAGGTCGTTCTCCGACATATAGAAGTAACCGTACTTTTGATTGATCTCCTCGAGCAGTTCGGACAGGCTTTTTCCGGTTACGCTCAGCAGTTCGATCAGGAGGCTTGCCGCAAAGATACCGTCTTTCCCGCTGATGTGGCCTCTTATAGTAAGACCGCCGCTGCTTTCGCCACCGATCAGCGCCTGCTTCTGATCCATCATCGAGCTGATATGTTTGAACCCAACGGGGACCTCGTAGCACTTCTCTCCGAAGTCCTGCGCTATCCTGTCGAGCAGGTGCGTGGTGGCGAGGTTCCTTACAACGCCGCCCTTCCAGCCCTTATATTTAAGCAGATAATAATACAGAAGCGCAAGGATGTTGTTGGGGTGTATGAAATCGCCTTTTTCGTCTATTATTCCGAGGCGGTCTGCATCGCCGTCTGTTCCGATGCCTATGTCATAACCCCTTTCTACTACTATATTCCTCAAATGGTTCAGTGTGTGTGTGCCCGGGGATGGAAGCCTTCCTCCGAACAGCGTGTCGTGCCTGTCGTTGATTACAGCCAGCTCGCACCTTGCAGTGATCAGTATGGTCTGCAGGCAGGTCTTTGAAACTCCGAACATCGGATCCAGCACGATCTTGAGCTTTCTCGCCTTGATTGCCTCGACGTCGATCATCCCGAGGATAGTGTCGATATATTCATTGAAAGGATCGATCTCTTCAATTAATCCGGTTTTATGGCCCTGTTCATAATCCATGCGCAATACTTTGCCGGAATTGATCCCTGCCAGCCTTTTTTCTATCTCAGCCGTAACTTCTTCTGTCGCATCGCGGCCGCCCCGCGTAAAGACCTTGACGCCGTTGTAATCGGCCGGATTATGGCTTGCCGTGATCGCACAGCCGTACTCCGTCAGCAGGCATTTGACCGTGAACATCGCGAGAGGCGTAGGAGCTACCTTATCTATGAAATAGGATTTGATCCCGTTGCCAGCCATGACTTCTGCGATCCATACTGCCGCCTTGTCTGAAAGGAAGCGTCTGTCATATCCTATTACAAATCCCTTTTCGGTGCATTTCTTCTCCTTCATCAGGTCGGCCACGGCCTGGGCCAGGATACAAACATTCTCCTTCGTAAAGTCTTCGCCGATAAGTGCCCTCCAACCGCCGGTTCCAAATTTGATCATATTTCTACCACCTTAAGCTACATATTTCGGAAATCTGTACAGCTATCTGCAGTTCTGGTTTTGTTTTTCATTATAAAAGCAGCAAACGGTATTTGAAACAGGTCTACTTTGGCATATATTGTTCAATATTGTTGTTTTCTATTGTTATTTCACAACATACCAATATAGTACAAGAAATACCAAGTTAATGGCATTTTTTTCTCACCAAATCCCGAATATACTTATACCGTGCTTAGGTTACAAATTAATAGCAAAAAGCAGTACAAACCCGGAGTTTACGCTTCTAAATAAATTGCAATCTTGAGAAGGTAGGATTAACATGATTCAAAATATGACGAATTCAAGCGGGGTTGCCACTGAAAAAGCAACAGTACTAAATCGTATGGGCTTCCGTAGGCATAAAAAAACCTTAATATTGCTGTCCATGGTGTTGCCCGGTGCAATTTGGCTGTTATTGCTGCGATATTTACCGATGTTCGGTATTGTGATGGCTTTTCAAAACTTTGAAATTTATTACGATAATCCGACGCTGTTCAACAATGTAATACACAGTCCTTGGGTAGGATTGCAAAACTTTGAATTTTTGTTTGCTACAAGGGACTGTTGGGGTATGCTGTTTAATACGATAGCCTACAATTTAGTGTTCATCATATTGGGCGCCGTCATTTCAGTAGCCTTTGCAATTATGATGAGCGAGCTTACGACGAAACGCCTGATGAAAACCTATCAGACGATGATGTTCTTCCCGTTCTTTTTGAGCTGGGTAGTTGCCAGCTACTTTTTATACGCTTTCCTGGCGCCTGATGACGGCTTGCTTGTGCATTTGTTCAAGGATGCGGCAATAACTCAAACCGGGTGGTACAACGATATGAAGCCATGGCCGTATCTCATTGTATTTGCCCATATGTGGAAGAATGTCGGTTATACTGTTGTACTATATATGGCAGCCATTGTCGGTATTGACACGAGCCTGTATGAAGCCGCCAGGATAGACGGTGCTTCAAAATGGCAGCAAATACGCCATGTCACACTTCCTCATTTAACTACGCTGATTGTTGTTCTATTGATCATTAATGTAGGGAAAATATTCAACTCCGATTTCGGACTTTTCTATACAGTACCTATGAATACCGGTGCGTTGATTCCTGTGACACAAGTTGTTGATACCTATGTATACCGGGCGCTTATCAGTACCGGCGATATTGGCATGAGCACCGCCGCAGGTCTATTCCAGAGCGCCGTGGGATTTATCCTTGTATTGATTACAAATACGATTGTCCGTAAGGTAGACCCGGACAGCGCGATGTTTTAGGAGGAACCGCAGATGAATACTACGATGACCAAAAGCAAACATAATTCTCGTTTAGGTGCGATTAGCTTGCCATCTGAAATAATACTGCACATTATTCTTTTGGCCTTTGCGCTGGTGTGTATTATACCGTTTATCTTTTGCATTATTATTTCATTTACATCAAAGCAAAGCATAATAAATATAGGGTTTTCCTTCTTTCCACAAGCGTGGTCGCTTGATGGCTACAGATACGTTTTCGATATGGGAAGACAGCTCTGGCTTTCCTACTTCAACAGCATATTTATTTCGGTTGCCGGTACTCTCGCAAGTGTCGTAATCTGTATTTTATATTCATACGCACTATATCGCAGAGATTTCAAATTCCGCAGATTCTTCACGTTATTCGCGGTATTTACCATGATGTTTACAGGCGGACTTGCCCCCACGTACCAGGTAAGCAGAGTAATGCTGGGTCTGAGCAACAATTACTGGGCGCTTATCGTTCCTCTGCTGGTAAACCCGTTCAACTTTATTATCATGCGCACGTTCTTTCAGTCCAGCGTACCCGATTCGATCATTGAAGCCGCAACCATTGATGGCAGCGGAGAATACAACACGCTGCTGAAGGTTGTTATACCCATATCAAAACCGGGTATTGCCACCATTGCTCTTCTGACAGTTCTGGCATATTGGAACGACTGGTTCAGCGCCTTGCTATACATAGATGACAACAGGTTTTATCCGCTCCAGTTTCTGCTCTGGCAGCTACAAAGCCAGATTGAATTCCTGGCGGCAAATTCCGGAAGAGGCCTCGAGTCGGTCGTCGACATGACGAAACTGCCGACGCAGAGCTTCCGAATGGCGGTCGTCGTATTGATAGTTATACCCATAGCGTGTGCATATCCGTTCTTCCAGCGTTATGTTGTATCCGGCCTTACGGTCGGTTCGGTAAAGGGCTGATGGCATAACGCCGTTGTATCCGGCATCAAGGCATAATTAAAATTGGGAAGTTACTATTTGAACATGCCTGAGGTTGCCGTTTACATAAATATTGTCTCTGCCGGAGTACCAAACCGGCAAGACAAACCAAAAATAATTGAAGGAGTGAAGACAATGAAAAAGGTTCTGGCAATTGTTATTTGTATGACGTTGGTGCTGTCTCTTTGCATTTCTGCAAATGCGATTACCTCAGTCAAGAAACCAAGCACGTCAAAACACGTTAAGTTGACCTGGATGATGCATGGAAGTAGCGTAAAAGACGACAAAGCGGTCATGACGAAGGTAAATGCATTACTCAAAAAGAAGCTTAACTGCGAGCTCGAGATGAAGTGGGAAGGCTGGGGCACATATGACCAGAAGCAGACTCTGGCGCTCAACGGCGGAGCTCCGATCGACATCTACTTCACCTGCAGCTGGACTGCCAACACGTATCAGGCGACTGCAAAGAAAGGCGCTTTTGTACGCCTTGACGACCCAAAGAACAATCTATTTGCGAGCTGTGCTCCAAACCTGTTTAAGACCCTGCCGCAAGTTCTGGCACAGGCTGCGATGACGGACGGCAAGAAGGGTAAAGGCATTTATGCTATTCCGACATACAAGGAAATCGCACAACAGTATAATTGGCTCTTCAACAAGAGGATTCTCGACAAGTACAAGATTGACGCCAGTCAGATAAAAGACCTGAAGGGCCTCGAGCCGTTACTGAAGAAAATTAAGGACGGCGAAGGCAAGGATTTCTATCCGATCAACTGCGACTACACAGTTTGGATGAGAGCGTTAACAAATACAGACCAAATGGAGAACAAACTGTTGGTTGGATATGCATTTAATCCGATTAATCCTTCAAAATCCGCCAAGTCATTCTTCAACCGTAATGCAAGCCCTGAGTACAAGGCTTATTGCGAGACGATGCACAAGTATTACAAAGCCGGATATGTTAATCCTGCAGCGATTGCCAATAATCAAGTTATGAGTGAAACCTGGCAGAATACCAGAGCGTCCGGGCAGTGGGCGTTTGATATTTTCCCGTACGTTCCCGGCGATGAAAACTCGCTGACTGATCAGTATAACTACAAGTTTACTGTTAAGCCGGTTCAGGCTGGCTTTGTCTCCACTACGTCCGCACGCGGCGCTATGAATGCGGTTTCAGTCACTTCAAAGAATCCGGACAGAGCAGTAATGCTGCTTAACCTCATTAATACCGATCCAGAACTGCGTACACTGCTTGCTTACGGTGTTGAAGGCGTACATTATACGAAAGACGATGGCAGAATAGTAATGAAGCCGAACAATGGTTTCTCACCATGGGTTTATGGTATGGCCAATGTAAACATACTGCCTCTGAAGGACAGCGATCCTGCCGACAAATATACAAGGATGTTCCCGAAGTTTAACAGGGCCGAAGGTCTGCCGATCCTTGGCTACGCACCGGATTTTGAACCTATTAAGACCCAGATGGCTACTCTTAACAACCTGGCAGATCAGTATAACACAGGGTTGGTCACAGGTGCTTCCGATCCGGCTACAGTGCTTCCTGAGTTTAATAAGAAGCTCAAAGACGGGGGAATTGACGTTGTGATTAAAGAACTTAATAAGCAGCTCAATGCTTTCCTCACCGCTAAGTAGTATACTGTGAAAGATCGCATCCTGCGGAAATTATCATAAGCTGTAAATAAAAGGGCTGTCCCTAATCAGATTTTACCTGATTTTGGAGACAGCCCCTTTATATGCAGAGGAAGTCAATTATGATCCAGCGGTAGTTATTCTTTACGAGGCCGGCAATATGAATTCAAAGTAAGCGTCAACAGTGTAATGTAGTAAAACTGTCGCAGAGATGGTACAATCATAATATAACCGAGAATTCTATCTGAACCTGTGCGTTATAAAAAGCAGGATCATTTCCAAGGAGGTTCCCATGGTACTGATACCTTACCCGAAAAAACTGGCGGACAGGAACGGAGTTTTCCGAATCGACCGTGCAATAACGATATTTCTCGATGCATCATGCGATTATACGGACTATAAAGCAGCAGTAATACTCAGACAGGAGATATGCAGCAGGACTGGCATTGCGCCTTCGATTTCAAAAGGTACGGCCGGCATAAGCAAACTGGCGTCCCGATCGTCGGGGATAATCATTTTGCAGAGGGATGCCGAAAGGGCAGGGACAGGAGCCAAAGCCAGAGCCAAAGCTAAAGCGGGCGTTGATGAGGCGGTGGATCCTTCTTACAGGCTGGCCGTGACTGAGGAAATGATTTTGATAACCGGTGTTTCGGGCGCCGGCTTGTTTTATGGGATACAAACGCTCCGGCAGATCATCAGGGGAAGCGCGCCGGTGCTCAGATGCGTTGAAATAGAGGACAGTCCCGATTTCGAATACAGGGGCTTTTACCATGATATAACCAGGGGCAGGGTACCAAAGCTTGAAACGCTGACGGAACTTGCCGACAGGCTTTCCTTCTACAAAGTAAATCAGCTGCAGCTTTATATCGAGCATTCCTTTGCTTTTAAGGCGCACAGTGAAATATGGGCCGATTCGGACCCGCTTTCGGCCGAAGACATAATCGTATTGGACGAGTACTGCAAAAAGCGCGGAATTGAACTGGTACCGTCGATCTCAACGTTCGGCCACCTTTATCACGCGCTTGTATCAAAATCCTTCCGAAAGCTCAACGAGTATGAAAAGATCCCCGACAAACCATTTACATGGATCGAAAGAATGAGCCACTATACGCTTGATGCCAGCAACCCGCAAAGCCTGCAGTTCGTGCGCGATATGATCGATGAATATCTTCCGCTGTTTTCCTCCGGGAAATTCAATATAGGCTGCGATGAGACTTTCGATCTCGGGCGCGGAAGGAATAGGCCTCTTGCCGAAAGTATGGGCAGGGGAAAGCTTTACCTCTACTTTGTGAGGGAGATCGTCAATCATGTTAGGTCACGCGGCAAATCAGTCATGATGTGGGGGGATATTCTGCTCAGATATCCCGAGGTTTTGAAGGATCTTCCGGAGGGAGTTACGCTGCTCAACTGGAATTATGCTCCGGATGCAACTGAAGATGGTACCAGGACGATAGCAGAAGCCGGGTTCGCCCAGTATTCCTGCCCGGGTGTGCAAGGCTGGAACAGGCTTGTCAATGATATGGATGGTGCGGAGAAGAATATTCGCTCAATGGTCACACATGCCCTGAAATACGATGCCAAGGGCATTCTTAATACGGATTGGGGAGATTTCGGACATATAAATCTCCTTGCGGGTTCGATGCCTGAAGCGATTTTCGGGGCAGGCCTTTCATGGAACGCCGGCAAGATAGAGGGACCTTCGGATGAAGAGATATCAAAGCTGGAGTATGGCGACGTTTCCGGCAGGTACGTTGGTCTCGTCAGGGAACTGTCGCGCCAGACCATACTAGACTGGGGGACGACGGTATTGTGGTATTACTCGACTGTCGGTCTGGATGTGGGCGAATATGGGTATGATGAGCATTATCTCAAACGCATGCTCGAGTGCGGTGAGGATAGTATCAAAAAGGCTTATGCCAGGATCAGGGAACTTCAGGATGAACTGGCCGCCCTTAATCCCGACCTTTTGCCGGAAAGGAGACAGGATCTGAGTGAGATCCTCGCTGCGGCTGAAGGACTTGCTTTATCCCAGGCTCTGTTACTGATTATCAAGAAGAAGTTCCTCGGACAAAAGGACACAGGCTTGATACTGGAACCGAGGGAGCTGGCTGCCAGGTTCGAATACTGGCTTATGGAATATAAGAGGGTCTGGCGCGTGAGAAACAGGGAGAGCGAGCTTTACAGGATCAAGGAAGTGATCCTGGGCGTCTGCGGGCTGCTTAGAAGCTGATCATGGGCTGTTTCGAGGCTCGGCTGCAAACGTTGGGCTACAGTGTTCTTCACCAGCCTGAAAAATAGAAGTTTTAGAGGGTGTATTTTTTGAGATCAAAAAGCGTATTGAACAGGGCAAATGAATATAAACAACTTGTCTGGCTGATTGCGGCTGCAGTTGCTTCTGCTGTTCTTTTTGAAAATCTGTACTTGTTTGAACCTCTTTTCAGCCGGACTGTGAATATCTCGCAATACCTTTCCTGGCACGTGATTTTCGAGTTTATCAGTATATTGGTATCCCTCTGTGTTTTTATCCTGCCATACTATGCTTACAGGCAGAATCGCAGGCTAAGGGGTATAATGATAGCAAATATTTTCCTGACAATGGGCATCATTGATACATTTCATACTCTGAGCTACAAGGGCATGCCGTTCTTTTTCGTTGAAAACAGCGCCTCAAACAGGGCTACGACATTCTGGATCATTGCAAGGCTCATCGGGGCAATAGGCATAACGCTGGTGAGCTTTATCAAAATAAACAGGAAATCCAATGCAGACCGAAGATTTTTCCTGTCTTTTTCCATTTTGCTTTCTCTGTCTGTTTTTGTCATAGTCACATATTTCCCAAATTTTCTTCCGGCAATGTTCGATGAGGAGAACGGAGTAACCCTTATAAAGAAGCTTCTGGAATATGTGGTAATTGCGTTTCTGTGCTTTGCCGGAGCCATGTACCTGCGGCAATACCTGAAAAACCGTGATAATTCAAACCTTTTATTTTCGATTGCGATCGTTGCCTGTGTTTTCAGTGAACTGGCATTTGTCAGATATAATTCCGTATACGATATTTACAATTACGCTGGACATGCTTATAAATTCATTTCTTATTTTATTGTTTTCAGGGTAGCGTTTATCAACAATATCGAAAAGCCATATATGACTCTATATAAAGCTATAGACAAGCTTAAGAAATATACCGGCAAACTGAACAAGCTTGTCGCACAGCGTACTGCCGAACTACAGGACGCAAATCATAATCTGAATTTGTTGAATCAGAAGCTATTGGATGACCTTGAATATGCCCGCGATATTCAGAAATCCATATTGCCGGATAGCCTGCCCAGCGGCGATCGGGTTACATTTGAAGCAAGGTATTACCCTGCGGAAAGGGTGAGCGGGGATTTTTACAATATTTTTCAACTGGATGAGCACAGGATCGGAATGTATATAGGCGACGTTTCCGGACATGGGGTTCCGGCGGCAATGCTTACTGTGTTTTTGAACCAAAGCATAAAAACCACCAGAGAATTGGATGGTAACAGGTTTGAAGTGATTATGCCTTCCAAGGTATTGGAAAATCTTTATGAATTATATAATAAAGTCAATTTTAAAGATGAGGTCTACATATTGGTCCTGTATGCGGTCTTTAACATAAAAACAGGGGAATTGACATACTCTTCGGCCGGAATGAATGCAAAGCCGCTGGTAGTTAAAAGCAATGGCGACGTTAAGGAAATAGACATTACAGGATTGCCCATCTGCAGGCTTAGAAATATTTCTCCTGCCGATTATACGGACAGCTCTATTCGTCTGGAAACCGGGGACAGAGTGTTCTTTTATACCGACGGCCTGGTTGAGCTTAGTGATGAAAGAACCGGCGAAGCTTTCACTCTGGACCAGCTGAAAGAGCTTCTTGCTGAAAATAAGAGCAGCAATTCGGAGCTTTTCAGTGAAATAGACAAGAAAATCGGACGCATTTCAGAAAATGTGGGACTGATTGATGACGCTACGTTTTTTATGCTCAAGGTCAATTGATGTTTGCTTTATTTAAAATGTGGTAAACATCTGACATGAGTCTATTCAAAAATAAATTGAATGCAAAACTTCATAATCCGGTTAACGGCGCTATAGATTTTGTCAAATATATAGGGCCTGGTTTGCTTGTAACAGTAGGCTTTATCGACCCGGGAAACTGGGCTTCCAATCTTGCCGCGGGCTCCGGTTACGGGTATAAGCTGCTTTGGATGGTAACATTATCGACTGTAATGCTGATTCTGCTGCAGCATAATGCGGCCCATTTGGGGATAGCGACCGGAGACTGCCTGTCGGAAGCAGCCAGCAAGCATTTAAAGCCGATAGTATCAACGACCATATTATCAACTGCAGTTATGGCTTCGGTTTCAACGGCAATGGCTGAAATACTCGGCGGCGCCATAGCTTTGCAGCTTTTATTCCATATCCCGGTTAAAATTGGTGCAATAATGATAACGCTTTTCGTAACCTGGATGCTTTTTTCAAACTCCTACCGCCGATTGGAAAAGTGGATCATAGGGTTCGTATCGATAATAGGCGTTTCATTCATTTATGAACTGGCGTTGGTTGACATAAGCTGGACCGATGTGGGTAAAAGCCTGGTGAGCCCGAGCTTTCCAAACGGTTCGATGCCCATTATCATGTCGGTACTCGGTGCGGTTGTTATGCCGCATAACTTGTTTCTTCATTCTGAGATTATCCAGAGCAGAAAATGGAACAAAGAAGATCACAAACTGATTCAGAAACAGCTTAAATATGAATTTGCCGACACTTTGCTTTCAATGCTCATAGGTTGGGCGATCAACAGTGCGATGATTATTCTGGCAGCTTCGGCATTTTTCAATAAGAATATACAGGTAAACGAGCTTACTCAAGCGCAGCAGCTTCTCGGCCCCTTACTCGGGAAAGGCGCTGCGGTTATTTTCGGCACAGCCCTGCTTTTTGCGGGCATATCGTCTGCCACGACAGCAGGAATGGCAGGAGGGAGTATAGTGGCCGGTATGTTTAAGGAGCCGTATGATATCAAGGACATTCATACCAGGCTTGGGACCGGGGGCGTGCTGTGCCTGGCGACTATATTGATATTCCTGATATCCGATCCTTTCAAGGGGCTTGTGTATTCGCAGATGTTTTTAAGTATGCAGCTTCCGGCTACGATTTTTATGCAGGTGTTCCTTACATCCTCGGGGAAGGTTATGGGCCGGTATAAAAATTCCATGCTCGACAGATCCGTGTTGCTTTTGACAGGTATCATCGTTACCGCGCTTAATGTGGCGCTCATCATAAGTTTTATTTAAATTTTGCATTTCAGTTTCTTATGTTCCGTGTTTTGAACCGGTTTTCCGAGGGTAAAGTAATTTATAAGCAATTACCAAACAAGGATTGCAAATTATATGGAGGTGTTGATAATGAATAAAAAGGAACTTTTTGAAAAGGATATATTAAATAAAAATGAGGAATTGAATTTAATTCCGGATGATGCGGCCTGCTCCCACGAGTTTTCGAAGGGCTGCATTTTAAGCGATGATCAGGCCACTGAGGAATAGAAGAAAAGATTGATTCGGAGGTAAATTAAAATGGTTAGCGAAAGAATCGAAAAAGTACTCAATGAACAGATTCAAAAGGAATTTTACTCGGCATATCTCTATCTTTCCTTCGAGGCGTTTTTCGCGTCAAGGAACCTGAATGGGTTTGCCCACTGGTTCCGTGTGCAGGCCATGGAGGAAAGAGATCATGCGATCATATTCTTCAACTACCTGAACCAGGTCGGGGGCCGTGTCAAGCTTCAGCCGCTGGAGGCGCCGGAATGGGACTTCAAGTCCATCGAAGAGGTAATGCTGAAGCAGCTGGAGCATGAGCGTTTTGTAACGAAGTCGATATACGGAATTGCAGATCTTGCTATGGAAGAGCGCGATCACAAAACGAATTCGTTCCTGAAATGGTTTATAGACGAACAGGCCGAAGAAGAGGCCAATGCTGAGGAGAACGTGTCGAAGATCAGGCTGGTAGGCGAAAACGACGGCAGAGGGATCCTTATGCTGGATACTGAAATGGCGGCCAGGGTATATGTGGTTCCGGCGCCTTTGGCAGCAGCCAATCAACCTTGATTATTTATTGAGGGGTGAAAATGTGACTTGCAACATTCTTATAGGCGGAGCCGCAGGACAGGGGATTGAAACTGTCTCTGCGGTTTTCGAAAGGATAATAAAAAGGCAGGGCTTTGAGGTTTTCACAATAAGGGATTATATGTCAAGGGTAAGGGGCGGGCATAATTTCATTCAAGTCAGATTCGGCAATGAAAAAATTTACTCGCACTCGGATGAATTGGATGGCATCATAGCGATGAATGCCGAAACTGTTGCAAATCATATCTCGGGATTGAACTCAGACGGATTCGTTATTTGTGATGAAGAGATCGTCTATGAGGATGGCAGGCTTCGGAGATTACCCTTGAAACATGCAGCAGAAGCTTCAGGAAACGTCAAAACGATGGGAAGCGTTGCCATAGGCTCGGTTCTGGAATTGCTCGTGATAGGTCATTCGGGAATCGAGAAAGTTTTTCAGGAATTCTTCAGCGAGGAGATTGCCGGACAAAATCTCTTTGCAGTGCAGCGCGGAAGAGAACTCGTTGCCATAAGGTCCGGCATTGCGGCAGGATCAAAGGACAGCAATATTTTGATAGGCGGGAATGAGGCTATCGCGCTCGGTACGCTGGCTGCAGGCTGTAAATTCTATTCGGCCTATCCGATGACGCCTTCGACAAGCATTATGAATTACCTTGCGTCAAAAATGAATGATGCGGAAATCGTTGTCGAGCAGGCCGAGGATGAAATCGCAGCCATCAACATGGCTATCGGAGCGTCTTATGCGGGAGCAAGGGCGATGACAGGGACGTCCGGAGGGGGATTTTCACTGATGGCCGAGGGACTCGGTTTGTCAGGAATGCTTGAGGCGCCGCTCGTCATAGCCGAGGTGCAGCGCCCCGGCCCGACCACTGGATTTCCGACAAGAACGGAACAAAGTGATCTCAGATTCGTAATTTCCGCCTCACAGGGAGAATTCCCCCGGATGGTGATTGCCTTGAGAAACGTCGAGGATGCTTTTTATCAGACCATCAGGGCATTCAATATCGCGGATAAATATCAAATACCCGTCATTCTTCTAAGCGACCAGTTCCTGGCGGATTCAACGACGACGGTAAAACCGTTTGATTTCAATAGTATCAGGAATTACACTTGCACAGGTAATTTTGAATATTCAGATGAAAAACCGTACCAAAGATATGAAATCACACCTTCAGGTATCTCGCCGAGGCTTATACCCGGCCAAAATCCCGGGACAACTGTTCTTGTGGACAGCGACGAACATGACGAGTCGGGTCATATAACGGAATCCGCAATTGTCAGGAACCAGATGGTGACAAAGAGGCTGCGGAAGTTTGAACTGCTAAGGGAAGAGCTGCAGGAGCCCTTGTTTACGGGAGACGAAGCTTGCGAGGTCCTGTTGCTTGCGTGGGGTTCGACATGGGGGCCGGTAACCGAAGCTGTCGATAAATTGAATAAGGCCGGCGATAAAAAATACGGGGCGCTCATTTATGGAGATATTTGGCCTCTGCCGACCAAATCGCTTGTTGAGAAAGCTAAAAATGCAAGACGCATAATAAATATCGAGCAGAATGCCACCGGTCAGCTTGCTTCGGTCGTTTCAGAAGTTACAGGCATTTTCTGCGACGCCAGCGTATTAAAATTCGACGGGCGTCCGATGAACTCCCAATATATTTATAGAGAAGTTAGGGCGAAGGAGTAACCATATGTGCGACTTGAACTATAAAATATCAGAGACGGCATGGTGCCCGGGGTGCGGTGATTTCAACATCATTGAGTCATTGAAGGCTGCATTGGAGAAGTTGGAGAAAAAACCGCATGAAGTTTTGATCGTCGGCGGAATAGGCCAGGCTGCAAAGACCCCGCAGTATATCAATGCGAACGGCTTTTGTGGTCTTCACGGGAGGGCGCTACCTCCGGCCGCCGCGGCCAAAATCGTGAACAGCGGGCTCACTGTTATTGTGGATACTGGTGACGGCGATTCCTACGGTGAAGGCGGAAATCACTTTATCCATAACATTAGAAGAAACGTGGACATAACGCATTTCGTACATAACAATCAGATATATGGATTGACCAAGGGCCAGGCTTCTCCGACTACCGATATGGGTCAGGTTACCGACGTCCAGGTGGCCGGGACAATAAATGAACCGTTGAATCCCGTGCTTTTGGCAATAGCTCTCGGCGCGGGTTTTGTCGCCAGAGCCTTCAGCGGAGATATGGAACACCTGACCTCAATAATGACGGAAGCTATAAAATACAGGGGTTATGCTCTTGTCGACATACTTCAGCCCTGTGTGAGTTTTAATAAGGAAAATACCTTCCAGTGGTACAACAAGCGGGTATACAAGCTTGATGAAAGCTATGATGCGACCGACAGACTAAAAGCCATGGAGAAAGCGATGGAATGGGGAAACCGCATACCTTTGGGAATATTGTACAAGAATGAAAAGCCTGTATTCAACGACAAAATCGAATTTCTGACGGGAGATCAGGTACTTATCGAAAAGAAAACCGATATAATAAAAATAAAAAGCTATCTTAAGGATTTTGAGTAGCGAGTTTGGTTGATATGCAGGGCTGGATCGCCATGGCCCGCTTGTTCAGATCATGTTTAAGCACCGACTTCAGTAAATCGATCCGACCATAAAAGTAAATCTAACTTAAGAAGTCCTTTCTCACGGGGCTGGTCGTTAGCTTCGCTATCACAGAACAACCACACGCCATTTGCTTCATATCTTGACTTATTGCCTCCCATATAATAACATCTAATTTATAAATCGGTAGCTGGCTTCTAAAACTTATTATCCCGATACCTGTCTCATATTCATATATAATTAGCTGCATTAATGACATGTGTCGTAAATAAGTAGTTTGATGAAATTTTATTCGTCAGACGTCGCCCGGGCCTCCGGCCGACGGACGAAAAATGGGCGCTCTGCGTTTTTGCGTAACTGCTAGATAAGGGGGGATTTTAATGAGCAAAAAGATAGTCATAGGATTAATACTAATCTGCCTGCTTTTAGTTTCAACTAATGTATTTCAATTTTATAAAATGAAAAGTTATAAATCCGAAGAAGGGTTTTATACTGAAAAGTTTCGGAATGACTTTAATGATTTAGAAAAGAGTTTTGATTTGTATGATGGTTCTGGTACATTATCAAATGAGAGCGCTATAAAAAATAGCATAACTATCGTCCAAGACCTTAATTCTATAAGGGCATTATCGTTATATAGAGACAGTAAGCCTTTGTCAGAAATGTTGTTATATTTGAGTCAATTCTTTGTACTTAACTCTGACCAATATATAAATGAAAATATAGACAAAATTAGACCTCAACTACGTGACATAGCAAAGAATCTTAATGACGATAAAACTATAAAAGAATTTAACATTGTATTATGGAAAATGATTTCTAAATGATGAGAAAAAAGAAATCTAGCCTTGACTCCGCTGAGCGGCCGGAGAGCGCGTAGTACTTCACATAACAAAGAAATCAGCGCGACGTTGCGTCGCGGATAATAAGAAACAGCTTTGAGGTCTGTAATATAATCTTATAAGGGGAAAAACGATGGATACTGAATTCTTAAAGGAAAAATTCTCAAGCTTGTCTGATTCAGAGCTTCTTTCAATAGTAAATGATCATTCAGAGGAATATACAATTGAAGCTTTACAAATAGCAAAATTAGAAATTGAGAAGAGATTATTGCCGGCAGAAGGCAAAGAGGATGTTACACAGGAAAAAAGCGAAATTAGCATATCAAATAATTTGATTTCAACTGCAATAAAATTAATCGGGGGCATAGAAATTATCTTAGCCCTGATTATAGGGTTGGTATTTATTTTTACTGTCAATGCAACTGGTATAATGATTATAATATCAGGCACAGTAGCTGGATTTCTATTTCTTGGTTTAGGAGAAATTATAAACCTTTTACATCAAATAAATGAAAGACAGAAAACTCGATAGATCTCTCAATTGGCCGTGATCAGAGAAATGCCTGAATATAATGGGTACTATACAACAATATGGCGAGGCCTGTTACTCGCCTGTCAGCAAGGATCGACGGCGTTGTCTGTGGAGGTTGTGTTTCCTCTTCGTAGCTTTTCTGCTAAGGGATACGACTGGTATAGCGTGGCTGCAATACCCGTGAGACAGACTTCAAACTCCGATTCATATATTACCCCGAAACAAGCCTAAGAGTATGTGCATGGAAACACAACCGGAATAGACAGCGCCGTCGATCCGGCCATGTTTGATGAAGGAGGGGGCGGAAGCATGGGAACCGTCCCTGTGTTCCGCCTGTGTTCCATTCAACCCATTACGACTTCAACGCTATTTATAGTGCCCGCAGCCTGGGGAGCAATCGGGCCGGTGATTTCACTTCCGTTTAGCGTTATGGAGCGGACTCCCTTTTGTACGCCCTTCGGATTTTTTACCGATATTTTATAAACGGCGCCGCGCCATGTGCGCGAGACCTCGAAGCCTTTCCAGTCCGACGGTATGCACGGATCTATCGTGAGGCTGTCGTAGCCGGGCCGGATGCCGAGCATGTAGTGCGTCGAAGCGTAATAAGCCCAGCCCGCCGTGCCGGTCAGCCAGGGATGCCTTGCCCTGCCATGGGCTGTGTGATCCCTGCCCATTACGAACTGGCAGTAAGTATAGGGCTCCGACTGTCGTACCTCGATCTTGTCGTTTTGATTGTAAGGAAGCAGCGCGTCGTAGAACTTCATCGCGCGGTCGCCTCTTCCGAGAATGCATTCCGCTGCCCATGCCCAGGGGTTCGGATGGCTGAATATCGCGCCGTTTTCCTTAATGCCCCTGTACACCCTCGTCACAAAGCCTATATCGTCGTTGGGTGTCGAGAACGATGGCCAGACAAGATGCAGCCCGTATTCGGAATACAGGTGTTCGTCCACCGCATCCATGCAGCTCAGAGCATGTTCGCGCGGAGCTGCCCCGGAAATTACGGCCCAGGTGTTCGATTCCAGGTGGACTTTGCCCTCGCTGTCCTTCTGCGTCCCAATTTTGGCTCCTTTGGCCGTTATACCCCTGATGTACCATTTGCCGTCCCAGAGGACCTCTTCGCAAGCTTTGTTGACTCTTAAGGCCATTGCCTTATATTTTGACGCCTCCTCGGTTTTTACAAGGAACTCGGAGGCTTCTATGAAGGAGTTGAGCGCCCAGCAATGCAGGAAGGATACAAGCGCGCTTTCGCCGCCGCCCAGGTTCAGGCAGTCGTTCCAGTCCGCGCGCAGGCCTTTGCATATGCCGTTCTCTCCGACCTGCTCCGCTGAAAAATCAAGTATGCGTTTCATGTGTTCATATACCGAGGCTTCGCCTCCGTCGGCGAATGTGACGGGCAGATCGAAAAAGGAGGCGTCACCGGTTTCCTTGACGTACTCGCATATCGAGGGCGCCAGCCATAATGCGTCGTCCGAACAGGTATCCTTCAAACCGTGTATAACGTCCTTCAGATCGGGGACAGGTACGACGGTGGGCGATTTGAACGGCGGCTTCGGCGGTTTCTCGGGATTGAAGAGCTCGGGTTCGAACAAATGCAGGCCATAACCCGCATTAGTCAGGCCGCGGAGGAGTTCGATCAGACGCTGTCTGGTTTTGCCGGGATTCGAATGAGGCACGCACATGGCGTCCTGCGCCGTATCGCGGTAACCGAGGCCGGTTCTGCCCCCGACCTCGACAAAGGAGGCGAACCTTGACCAGACTACATTTGTTTCGGCCTGGTACAGAGTCCAGATGTTGGTCATTGTGTCCATACCCAGGTGCGGCGTACTGCATTGCAGCATGGAAAGCTTTTTGTCCCAGTAAAGCCCGAGTTCTTCGAAAGCTTTGTCTACGTTCGCCGCATCAGCGTATTTGGCGCGCATTTTTTTGCCGTCGTTCCTTCTTCCTACGCCGAGTATATATATGAGCCTGGTCTTTTGTCCAGGCGATAGAGTGAGCTTTTTGTGAAGCGAGGCGCAGTGGTTTCCTCCCAGTTCGGTGCTCCCGCTTAAGCTGCCGCGCTCGACTGCTATAGGGTTATCCTCGGTCCTGTAGGTGCCTATGAACGTGTCACGTACACAGTCGAAGCCGTCCGGTTCGAAGCTTGAGGTAAAGTAGTGATAACCCTCGGGATCATAAAACAGGTCGAATTCGATTACGCCGTCCTCATAGCTTGTTCCGCTTGAATACAGGCTCATCTGAAGGTTCTGGTTATCTATTTCGATATGTTCGAAGGAAAATTCAAGGTATGAAAAAACGCTGATATTTCGTGGCTTTCCGCTTTCGTTCACAATTTCAACGTCCCAAAGCTCCGCGTCGTCTCCGATGGGTATGAACAGCAGCTGGGATGCATTTATTCCATTGTAGCTACACAGAAATTTCGAATAGGACAAGCCGTGGCGGCACTCATACTTAGCCTTGTCGAGGCTTTTCCCGACAGGCTGCCATGATACAGACCAGTAATCTCCCGTATCGTCATCGCGCAGATAAACGTAATGTCCGGGCCTGTCGAGCGGGACGCCGTTCTGCCTGAAACGGGTGATCCTGTGATACTGAGAGGATTTGTAAAAGCTGTAACCTCCCGCATTATGCGATATGACGGTACAAAGTTCGCCTGTGCCGAGGTAATTAGTCCAAGATACCGGTACATCCGGGCGTTCTATGACATATTCCCTGTTTTCGTTATCAAAACGGCCGTAGCGCATATTATCCTCCTGAGCTGCATAGGGCTTGCCTAACAATAACTGCACCAAGCATTCCGGCTGATTTTTCGTCATGCTTCGTTGTCGCCGGCTTGGATACGAAGAGTATCTGCGCCTCCATCCGCCTTGCATGACGAAAAATCATCATTGAATCAGATGGTACACTTATTGCCAGACAAACCCTCAGTACTTTTGTTTACTATAAAATTATAATATCGTACTCCGTATAATAGAATCAGTCAACTTTGTCATTAATTGTTCGATTTTGGTGTGCCGGGCTCTTTACTTGGCAGGGCAAATTGAGTATATTGAAGAGAGGAATATTGAGAGGTTAATTATGTATATTGATAAGAGAAGCCCTATACCCGTGTATTATCAATTGAAAAACCTGATACTGAACAAGATCAGAAACGGCGAATATCCGGAAGGCAGCCTGATACCTTCGGAGCGCGACCTGGGCGAGAATCTGGGCATCAGCCGTATGACAGTACGCCAGGCGCTCAGCCAGCTGGTTTCCGAGGGAGTACTATACCGCGAGAAGGGTAAGGGCACTTTCGTATCCAAAAGCAAGATAGTCCAGAGAAATATCATGAGCTTCTCCGAAACAGTGCGCAAAAAAGGCCTCGTACCGTCGACAAACGTACTGAATTTCACGAGGGTTTCGGACAGGCCGGATATAACGGAAATTCTTGGACTGGGCGCAAACGAAGTTCTATATTACGTAAAAAGACTCAGACTTGCCAATGATCTTCCGATCGGAATAGAGGAGGTATATATTCCTGAAAAGTACTGCCCCGATCTGGAGAAACAAGACCTCAAAGCCTCGTTGTATAAACTTCTCAAAGAAGTATATTCACTGTCTGTAAATTATATGGACAGCTCCGTAGAAGCGGCCAAAGCCTCCAAAGAGGAAAAAAAGCTCCTCGGGCTGACAGATAATATCCCCGTACTGAGCATCTCCAGTGTCAGTTACAATGACGAGGGAATGAAACTGCTGCATCAGAAGGATATATACCGCTCCGACGAGTACAGCTACACAGTGAGGATTTTCGTAAACCGCGAAGTGTAGTTTGAACTCCTGCTTCATATTTTAATTTCAAAAAATACAAAAACCATATTGATTAGCGTAAAGTAGTGTGCTATATTTAAATCAAGATGTATATACCACTATACAAGTATACCGATTCTGTAGTATATTACTGGTGAGACCGATAATATTGAATATCGAAAATGATAGTGTAAAGTAGCCCGTGAAAATGCCTTAAAGCACTATTAAGAACGATTTTGGAGGGTTGAATATATGGCTTTGATGTGGGATGAGATCCTTGAAGAACCTAAAACCATCGAAAGGTGCATAAATAAGAACAGGCAGCTTATATCCGGGATCGTTGGTGACATCCGCAGCTCGGAAATCGACAAGATAATGATAGCCGCAAGGGGCACTTCGGATCATGCCGCAGTATACGCAAAGTATATTATGGAGACGACGCTCGGGCTGCCCGTAGCTTTAGCCGCCCCGTCCGTATTTACAGTTTACCATGGGAAGCTGAAACTCGATAAAACGCTGGTGATAGGAATATCTCAGTCGGGCAAGGCTGCAGACGTGCTTGAAGTGATCAAATCGGCGAACAGATCAGGCGCTTTAACTGTCAGCATCACCAACTTCTCCGATTCTCCGCTTGCGCTCGAGGCAAAATACCATCTGGACTGCAGCGCGGGCCTTGAGAGAAGCGTCGCCGCGACAAAGACATTTCTGGCGCAGATCACACTGCTCGCCGCATTGACGGCTTTGTGGTCGGGAAGTGCTGAAATGCTCGAAAGGCTCGAAAGAATGCCGCAGGATATAGAAAAAATAATAAGCGGTTCAGATGAAATAGCTGAAAAGGTACAGCGCTACCGGTATATGGAGGAATGCTTCGTACTGGCGAGGGGGATCAACTACGCAATAGCTCTCGAGAGCGCGCTGAAGATACAGGAAACCTGTTATGTCAGGGCAAAGGCATATGCCACATCGGATTTCTACCACGGACCTTACGCAATGATCGAGGCTGGAATGCCCGTGTTTGTATTTGCGCCGGACGGTCCGTCCCTAAATGACGTGAAGGAGATGATAGGCAGGCTCAAGGAGAGCGGAGCCGAACTGATCGTCATATCCGATGTCGAGGAACTGAGGGCTCAGGGTGATTGCTCCTTCTCCGTCCCCAGTGCCGGAAGCGACGTTTTTTCACCTTTTTACAATGTTGTGATCGCCCAGATGTTCGCCTGCCGGCTGGCTCTGGCAAAAGGGCTCAATCCCGACAGCCCGAGATCGCTGTCAAAGGTGACCATCACGAAATAATTCGGCTTGGAGGCTTTATTATGAAACTTAAAAATGCAGGTTCGGAGATATATGTCCCGGATAATATGAATATCGAGGCCGCGGTCAAAAGAACGACACATATGGCGATCTCGGCACACCAGGACGACATCGAAATCATGGCTTATGACGGTATCAGCCGGTGCTTCGGAAGAGAAGACCTGTGGTTTATGGCGGCGGTCGTCACGAATGGGGCGGGAAGCCCGAGGAATGGGTTGTATGCCGATTTTACCGACGAAAGGATGCAGGAGATCAGAAAGCTGGAACAGAAAAAGGCGGCTTTCGTCGGAGAGTATTCCGCGCTCGCTATGCTGGACTACTCCAGCGCCGATGTCAAGAACCCCGGCAATACGGATGTTTCGGGAGAAATAATGGAACTGGTGCTGGCGGCGAAACCCAGAGTGATATACACGCACAACCTTGCCGACAAGCATGATACTCACGTTGGCGCCGCGTTAAAGGTAATAGGGGCACTGCGAATGCTCCCCGAAGAGGCGCTTCCCGAAAAGGTCTACGGCTGCGAAGTCTGGAGAAACCTCGACTGGGTGATGGATGACGAAAAGGTGGCGTTCGATGTTTCCGGACACCCCAATATAGCGGCGGCTCTGGTCGGGGTATTCGACTCCCAGATTTGCGGCGGCAAGCGTTATGACCTTGCCACCTATGGCAGGCGGACACAGAACGCCACTTACTTCGAGTCTCACGGGACCGACGGAGCGGACGCACTGTCGTATGCTATGGATCTGACGCCTCTGATACGGGATAAAAACCTCGAGATCGAAGGCTACGTTACGGGATATATCGACAGGTTCAATGCCGACGTCCGGGACAGATTATCGAGGATGAAATAGAGAGTTTCACAGGAATCAAAAAAAGAATAGGCATAATTCTATTATACCGGATCCCGCACAAGCCGTTGATTGGCTTCTCAAGGATCCGGTATTTTTTTGCCCGTATTCAAATTATTCTGTTATTATGTAAAATTTGGTATAATGTTGATATATTGTACATTGCCTTACGGTTTTTGGCTGTCGTACAATAAATAATTTTGCGGAGGGCACACACGATGGATCCAGACGTCAACGGAACAGTCGCGGAAGAAAACGAAACGGTAACCCAAACGATAATCCAAGAGGATCCAGTCGCCTACGAAATTGCTGAGCCGGAATACCGGCTGTCGGAGCAGACATATTCCGACACCGATGAAACCGTCAGGGAAAGAAGACAGGCGGAAAGGCAGATCGATCCAAGATACAGCGGTATAGGCGGCTGGCTGATCCTTGTCATGCTCGGTTTGCTTGGTACGCCGGTGCGGGTTTCATTTTTTATTTTCAACGATTTGCTACCTATCTTCACAGATGGCACAATTCAACTGCTTACCACTCCCGGAACCGAGTTCTACCATCCTTTGTGGCTCCCGCTGCTATTGTTTGAAGTATTCTCGAACGCTTTCTTTGCTGTTTTTGCCATTGTGCTACTCGTCTATTTCTTCAGAAGGAAGAAAACGCTGCCGAGGCTTATTATAATCTACTTTGCAGCGAATATTGCGATGCTCGTGGCAGATGAAATTATGTGCAGCTTTATTCCTTTTATTGCGGCGCAAAGCGGCGCAGGTTCATATACCGAGCTTGTGAGGTCGGTTATATCGGGAGTGATATGGATCCCGTATTTCTGCAATTCAGTCAGGGTCAAATCCACATTCGTCAAATAGACGAATGATATCCGCGGCCGCAGCTGCAAAGCTGCGGCTTTTATATTTGTTCAAACTTTTTGCAGTTTTGCCACGTATCTATGATATAATATCTGGAATGTAAGAAAATGTATGAAACGGGGTAAAAAGAATGCAAAACACTGCTGAACCTGTTGTCGCCATCAAGGAACTCAGGATGAGCTACGGGGACAAGGAAGTCCTGAAGGGCATCAATCTGGATATTTACAAGGGCCAGATCATAGGCTATATAGGACCGAACGGAGCGGGTAAGAGCACTACCGTCAAGATAATGCTCGGCATCGTCGAAGGTTTTACGGGGTCTGTCAGGGTATTCGGAGAGGATATTTCAAACGGCAGTATCGAGTATAAGAGAAGGATCGGCTACGTTCCCGAAACGGCCGAGGTCTATGACAGCCTCACCGCGCAAGAGTATCTGACGTTCATCGGTGAATTGTACGGCCTGGACTCGGATACTGTCGACCGTAAGGCTGGAAAGCTTATGAAGCTGTTCGATATTGAAGAGGTCTACCAGTCGAGGATATCCTCGTATTCAAAGGGGATGAGGCAGAAACTGCTGATCATAGCCAGCCTTTTGCACAATCCGGACATATTGTTTTTCGATGAACCGCTGAGCGGACTTGACGCAAACAGTGTCATGGTATTCAAGGAAGTCATGACGATGCTTGCCGCTGAAGGCAAAACTATATTTTATTCATCTCATATCATGGATGTCGTTGAGAAGATAAGCAGCAGGATAATTCTGATAAATAACGGGCAGATAATAGCGGACGGCACGTTTGAGGAGCTAAAACAAAAATGCAGCGAGGGCTCTCTTGAAGAAATATTCAACCAAATGACCGGCTTTGACAAACATGGCGCGATTGCCGAAGAATTTATCACTACGGTGAAAGAGGGATAGGCTTGAAAGAATTTGCGGTTTTGAAGCTTTTGGACAGGATAAAGATTTTGTTTGAAAAATCGGGCGTCGACTACGCCGTGATGAGGAAGATCCTGCAGATCAAGCTTATCATGGATGAGAGAAGGGTCCCCACCATAATGGCAAACGGTAAAAACACCGAGGGAAGGAACATGTACAGGATGTCGCTGTTCATGTACGCCTTTATGGGTGTGTTTATAGCGTTGATAATGCTTTTCAACTTCCCGCTGTACTACAAAATGAACATTGTCTTCGGCATGCTGCTGTTCCTGCTGATGACGACCATGATCTCGGATTTTTCGAGTGTACTGCTCGATATAAGGGACAAGAACATACTGCTGCCGAGACCGGTAAAGCCGCAGACTGTGAATGCAGCAAAGCTGATCCACATATTAATATACCTGTCGGGCATCACGCTTGCCATCGCCGGTCCGCCGCTGATCGCGGGTGCATTCATTTACGGCATCCCCTTTTTGATCGCCTATATCATTGAACTTTTCCTGGTTTGCGGCTTTGTTATTTTTATCACGGCTATTTTATATTCTGCGATATTGAGCTTTTTTGACGGTGAAAAGCTGAAGGATTTCATTAATTATTTCCAGATAGTCCTTTCCGTTTTCATGGTCATCGCATACCAGTTGATGGGACGTATATTCGAATTGGTGGACTACAAGATCACATACGTTGTGAAATGGTGGAACTATCTGCTGCCCTCCGCATGGTTTGCAGCGCCCTTCGAACTGTTTGTGAGAACCAACCCGACGGCTGATTTTATTGCGATGAGCATAATTGCCGTCGTTATCCCAGTTGTTGCTTTCCTGTTCTATATAAAGGTCGTTCTGCCGCGTTTCGAAAAGAATCTGCAGAAGCTGAACAACTACGGGGAAAGGGCGAACAAGGCCGCCGACCGGAAGGAGAGAAGGCAGGCGTTCATTTCAAAGCTGATCTGTTCTGAAAAAACGGAGAGAGCTTTTTACAGGTTTACGGCCAATATGCTGGCAAATGAAAGAAAGCTGAAGCTGAGGATCATGCCGAGCCTCGCTATGGCAGTAGTGCTGCCGCTTGTATTCCTGGTCAATTTCTACAGGCGCGGGAGTTCCGGCTCGGAGTTTTTTGCGGCGGTCACTCAATCCAAATCCTATCTGTACATCTATTTTACAATAGCCATGCTTTCGACCTCGCTGCAATGGATTAACTGTTCCGAGCAGTACAGGGGAGCCTGGATATACAGGGTGCTGCCGCTGAGGTCGCCTGCGCCGCTCCTGAAGGGTGCGATGAAAGCATTTTTCATAAAATATATCATCCCGTTTTTCGCAACGGTCAGTATTATATTTATAATTATCTTCGGACCGAGAATAATCCCCGATATTCTGCTGATGTTCTTCAACCTGCTTGTGCTGCTGCTGTTCATGTTCATTTTCTCAAAGAAGGAATTGCCGTTTTATAGGGACTTCCAGTATTCGCAGGATAAAAGCAGCGTTGCTGTAATGTTTATATCGTTTGCGATATGCGGACTGTTTGCAGCCGTTCATCTCATTGCCGGGGGATTCAGCTACGGCGTAACTGCCGCTCTTGCTGTTTCTGTACTTCTGACCGTAATTCTATGGAGATCGGCCTTCAGAACAACGTGGAACGATATCAAAATGGGGGCTCTATGATCGGGCTCCTTGGCGGGACATATCCGGTTCGATTTTTGGAAAACATATGTTCATCAACAGTGTAAACGGATTTACACTAACGAAGCCGGATAGGAGATGGACATATGAAACATGTTGGAGCACTTCTGCTAAAATTTGTAATGGTATCCGTTATACTGGAGATATTCCTGCTTGCATTAACAAATATGAATTACGGCAATATATTTACGATATCTATTACTGTTACCGTGCTGTCCTATTTTATAGGTGATCTAGCCATACTTCCGAGATCGGACAATACTATCGCGACTGTTGCCAACGTCTGCCTTTCGTTTGTAACGCTGCTGATGTTCAATCTGGTCTTAACCGGGGCGGTAATACCATTCTTTACGGCGCTTATTGCTTCGCTGGGACTGGGAGTGGGAGAATGGCTGTTCCACAAGTTCATGACAAGGTCGATCATACCGGAGCATGGCAGGATAGAATGAATGTCGGCAGCTTTCCCGACGCAAGCTTCCCGGTGCATATTGGCGATATGGCAGACTCGGACAGGACATATCCCGGTGTGATTTGTTTGCGAAGGCAGAACAGTCTGTATTGATGTATATTGCAGTAACAGTTAGCGATAATAAAATGGTGATAGATGCCTACGATATCAATAATACTTTAACGGATTGCGTTACACTTTCAATATGATTAACGAATGCTGCGAGGTGGGAAAATGGCTGATTTGATTGAGAATCTTAACCAATTGTATGACAACGGTATAGGCTACCAGGAATATCTGGCTTCGGCCGATGAGGAAACAAGGCAAAAGCATCTTCATTATCTTGAAAAAATGAAGCTTTCGGGGGAAGAAAAGGAAGAGCTTGAAAGCATTAAGAGCGATAAAAAGCTGCTCGTGTTCTGCGATACATATTGCAACGACTGCAGGATCACGCTGGCTCTGCTCGAGGAACTTCGCAGGTCATCCCCGTCGATCGGGTACAGGATAGTGAGCAGGGAAGGGAATGAAGGACTGATGGAGAGGCTTTCCGGGGACAATGGGATTCCTTTGATCGTGGAACTCGGGGAGGACAGCGTTTGGAGCAGCAACGCCGGTGATATAAAGGGCGCCAAACTGGTATTCAACGAGTTTCCAGACGTTTTGCACGACGATATGAAGGACGCAGATCCCGAAAACAGGGAAAAGCTTGTGAAGGATTTCAGGAAAGGCTTGTACAAAGACGTCATGCTGGATCAGCTCGTTGATAAGCTGAGCTGAAGGGCTTTGGCCGGGTCATTGATTTCTGAAACCGAATTCTGAAATTTTCGTATACACACGTTTGTTCTGGAACTGCTCACTTTTGAATAAGGTGAGCCTTTCTATTTTCATCGGGCCGAAACCGATGTGCCCGACGGGAGTCGCGTACCTGGTCGAAGGGGCGCTCGAATACGATATCCTGGCCGATCGTGATATGAGGAACATACGGCCTCTTTTCAGCAGGGAAGCCGACCGGGACCAGAGCTTTTTCAATGTCTCCGGCCAGCGACTGCAGAGGTTTTAGTTCCCCGGTCAGGCCGAGCCACAGTACGCGTATATTGTCGCGTCCCTTGAAAATACCGAGTTCGGAGACCTCCAGGCAAAATGAATCCCTGTGAAAGCAGATATCGCTCAGCGCTGCTTCTATCTGCTTTTGCTGCTTTTCATCTATATCATCGAGAAATTTCAACGTCAGGTGGAAGTTATCGCTATGCTTCCACCTTCCCCTGACGGCGCATTTTCTAAGGCTTTGTTGAAGCCCGTGAATGTATGCCTTGCAATCGTTTCCAAAATCTATACCTATAAATGCCCTGATGAGGATCATCTCCCAACTCATATTATGCCATATAGCTAGAATACTTCACGATGATGGCATATTCAAGCATTTACGGAGCCGTCCCTCTGTTTCTTTTTTCTGTTCCTTTTCTCTCATATGAACAGGCTCATATCGGAATCTTCCGCGGAGCCGAGGAAGGAGGCCACGCCCCCGATCGTAACGCCGTCGATCAGCTCTTCCTTTCTTATGCCCATTATATCCATGGACATATTGCATGCAACGAAGTTCACACCGTTTTTTACCGCCTGATCCATCAATTCTTCCAGTGAGGAGATGTTCTTTTTGTTCATCAGGTATCTTATCAGCTTCGGTCCCGCGCCCGCCATGTTGAGCTTCGAAAGCGAAAGCTTTCCTGAGCCTTTCGGCATCATCATTCCGAACATGCGCGACAGCAAATCCTTCCTTACGGCGGGTCCGCCGGGCCTCCTCAGTATGTTGAGGCCCCAGAAGGTGAAGAACATCGTCACCTTCCTGCCCATGGCGGCCGCTCCGTTTGCAATGATGAAGGATGCTATGGCCCTGTCCAGATCATTACTGAATACTATCATGGATTTGTCATTTTTTTTTACTGCCATTGGAGACTCATTAGGTTTGATCTCCTTCTTTATTACAGCCGTAAATGCATTGTTCTCGAAGCTGACGTCTATCAGCCTGTTTCCCGTACTTTTGCACCAGGTCTTGATATCTTCGGCAAAGGCGGGATCGGTCGCCTTCACTTCGAGTATCTCATTGTAATTCATAGCCTTTACAGTATCATATACCTTCATTATGGGGCCGGGGCACTGGAGGCCGCACGCGTCAAGCTGCACCCTTGCGTCCGCCGCCTTTGTATTGATGCCTGTATCGACAGGCTTTATTTCATCGTTTTTCAGTATCTTGTCATATTCGAATATGTCTTCGTTCGACTGCTTCTGAATGGCGAGCTGGTATGTCTTGTAGCCCCCGCTGAGGTTCCTGACGCCAGCGTATCCCTTCTGCATCAGTATCCTGCTTGCAAGGTAGCCTCTAAGCCCCACCTGGCAGAATATATAAATGTCCTTGCTGCGTGGGATCTCATCGAGTCTGTCTCTGATTTCATCGAGAGGAATATTGACGGCGCCTTTTATGGTTCCAAGCTCGAACTCCTCCCGCGACCTTACATCTATGAGCATGCCTTTGGACATATCGATGGCTGCGACCTCATCCCAGTGGAATATGCGGCAATCTCCCTTCAATATGTTTGCAGCCGTGTAGCCTGCTATATTGACCGGATCCTTTGCGGAGGAATAAGGCGGGGCGTAGGCCAGTTCGAGTTTCTCGAGGTCATACACGGTCATGCCTGCCCTCATTGCGGTAGAAAGTACGTCGATCCTTTTGTCCACGCCTTCATAACCGACTATCTGGGCGCCCAGAAGCTTTCCATCGGCTTTTGTGAACAACAGCTTGATCGACATAGGAATTGCGCCGGGGTAATATCCCGCGTGCGAAGCCGAATGCGTAAAGGATTTTTCGTAGGCAATATTGTTCTTTATGAGCGATCTTTCGTTGTTCCCCGTGATAGCTACGGTTATATCGAATATTTTTACAATCGAGGTCCCTTGTGTTCCTTCGAATTTTTCGTCCATGCCGCAAATGTTGTTTGCCGCGATCCTGCCCTGCTTGTTTGCCGGACCCGCGAGAGGTATAAGTGCTTCGTTTCCGCTGATATAGTCCTTTACCTCGACGGCGTCTCCGACTGCGTATATATCCGGGTCCGAGGTCTGCATATATTCATTTACAGAAATCCCGCCCGTCCTGCCTATCTTCAGGCCTGCTGCGGAAGCGAGCCCGGCTTCGGGCCTGACACCGATTCCCAATATCACCATGTCGGCCTTCAAGGTCCTGCCGCTGCTTAGCTTGACATTGATGCCCGGATCCTCATCTTCGAAGGCTTCCACTGCGTCTTTAAGATAGAATTCGACTTCCTTGCTCTTCATGTGCTGGTGTACCAGCGCGGCCATGTCATAATCCAAAGGTCCGATCACATGATCGGCAAGCTCCACGACGGTTACTTTGACGCCTCGCATATGGAGGTTTTCGGCAACCTCGAGGCCTATAAAGCCGGCGCCTACCACAACTGCTCTCCTAGGATTGTTTTTATCGACGAAATCCTTGATCCTGTAGGTATCAGGGATATTTCTCAGAGTGAATATCCTGGAGGACTCAATGCCGGCAAGCCTCGGCTTTATCGGCTCGGCGCCCGGCGAGAGGATCAGCTTGTCGTAGGTTTCCTTATATGTCCTGTTGTCCGACTTATTCAGTATTTCAACTGCTTTTTTACTGGGGTCGATCCTTACGACCTCGTTATTTACCCGGACGTCTATCCTGAAGCGTTCCTTCATCTTTTCCGGAGTCTGAACCAAAAGTTTGTCCTTGTCCTTGATGACCTCGCCGATATAGTAGGGAAGGCCGCAATTGGCAAATGAGATGTATCCGCCCTTTTCCACAAGGATGATCTCCGCATCCTCATCGAGCCTGCGGAGCCTTGCAGCCGCGCTCGCGCCGCCTGCGACGCCGCCTACTATGATAACCTTCCTGCTCATATGATGACCTCCTCTAATATTTACAATCTGCTATTACAATCAATCAAAATATCTTAATATATAGATTCTATAATAATATACCCGCTTCGTCAAGAAAATAACAAACAGAGCATGGTTTTTATTCGTCCGCAGCGAAGGTAAACCTCAGAATTCCATTTTATTCAATATTACCGGGCAAAAAGTCCCGATATGCTTTGGCAAACCAAAGCCCTGATACATATTGTATATCAGGGCTTTTTATCTATGACGGAAATTATCATTGGTACAATTGCCCGTAAAATATGCAATAATCGCGGGGGGACAGCAAGTGGATGCAGTAGTCGAGGTACATAATTTAAGCATGAAGTACCATTCGCTCAACGGTGAATTATTGGCGCTCCAGGATGTGGAGCTGTCGGTCCTGGAAGGGGAGTTTGTAAGCATTGTCGGTCCGAGCGGCTGTGGCAAATCCACGCTGCTTTCGCTGATAGCGGGATTGGCGCAGCCTTCGGCGGGCTCCATAGCAGTGGGGGGCAGGCCTGTTTCGGGAGCTTCCGACCAGATAGGATACATGCCCCAGAGGGATCAGCTTTTCGAATGGAGGACCATTCTTGACAATGCCCTCCTTGGGCTTGAGATCACACGCAGATTGAACCAAAGAACCAGGGATTATGTTGTCGGTTTGCTCGATACATACGGTCTCTCGGATTTCAGGGACAAATACCCAAATCAGCTTTCGGGAGGGATGAGGCAGCGAGCCGCCCTGATTCGGACACTTGCGACCAATCCCAGAATACTTCTGCTCGACGAGGCGTTTTCAGCGCTCGATTATCAGACGCGCCTTGCTGTAACTGAAGATATTTATTCCATTATTAAGAAGGAGAATAAAACGGCTGTCCTTGTAACTCACGATATAGCGGAGAGCATAAGCATGGCCGACAGAGTCGTTGTACTTACGCGCAGGCCCGGCACAGTCAAAAGCGTATATGTCATAAAGACCAGCTGTGAAAAGCGATCGCCTCTGAATTGCAGAGAAGCGCCGGAGTTCAGACACTATTTTAATCAGATATGGAGAGATCTGGACATCCATGTTTGAGGCTAAGGCAGCAGTATTTATTGTGACGTTTTTGGGGGAGACGTATATATGGCAAAAACTCAATCGGTATCGGAAGAACATAAGGCCTATCTGAGAAAGATAAGGCAGCATAAAATATTGATCCTGTCGACTCAGGTTTTCATACTGGCCGCTTTTCTTGCACTTTGGGAGCTGCTGGGGCAATTGAAGGTGATCGATCCTTTTATAACCAGCCAGCCGTCGAGGATAGTAAGGACACTGGGGAATATGTACAAGGAAGGCCAGCTGTTTTACCACACCTGGGTCACGTGTTATGAAACGGTTATCGGATTCATAATGGGGACGATCATAGGAACGGTCATTGCCATTGTACTATGGTGGTCGGAGTTTCTTTCAAAGGTGACGGAACCGTACCTCGTAGTATTGAACAGCCTGCCCAAGATCGCTTTGGGGCCGATCTTCATCGTATGGATCGGCGCCGGGCCGGCTTCCATCATAGTTATTGCATTGACGATATCGCTTATCGTGACCGTTCTCGAGGTGCTTAACGGTTTTCTGGCAGTCGATCAGGATAAGATCAAGCTTGTAAGAACATTCGGCGCGAGCCGTCTGCAGGTACTTACAAAAGTGGTGCTGCCCTCATCATATCCGGTCATAATTAATGCATTGAAGATAAATGTCGGCCTTTCATGGGTCGGCGTCATTGTAGGTGAATTTCTCGTATCGAAAGCAGGACTCGGTTACCTGATCGTATATGGCGGACAGGTGTTTCAGCTTGACATAGTCATGACAAGCGTCCTCATTCTGTCCGTAGCCGCCGCGCTTATGTACCAGGGGGTGGTCTATCTTGAGAAGCTGCTGTTGAAAAGTGGAAGATATTAAATCATTTACTATCAGAGGGGGTATGACAATGAAAATCTTGAAAACACTTGTCGCAGTTGTATTGATCACTTGTATGGCATTAACTTTTACTGCCTGCGGTGAAAAAGAACTCACAAAGGTCAAATTGAGCGAGGTGACGCATTCGATTTTTTACGCGCCTCAGTATGCAGCCCTGAACCTGGGCTATTTCAAGGATGAAGGGCTTTCCGTCGAGCTCGTCAACGGTCAGGGAGCCGACAAGGTTATGACAGCAGTCCTTTCGGGGCAGGTAGACATAGGCTTTTCCGGCCCTGAAGCCTGCATCTATGTCTACAATGAGGGCAAGGAGGACTACGCCCAGGTATTTGCCCAGCTGACCCAGAAGGATGGTTCGTTCCTTGTGGGCAGGCAGCCTGCGCCGGATTTCAAATGGACCGATGTAAAGGGCAAGAACGTAATCGGTGGAAGGAAGGGCGGCGTCCCGGAAATGACGCTCGAGTATGTGATGAGGAAAAATGGGGTTACCCCGGGCAAGGATGTCAGTGTCGATACAAGCGTGCAATTCGCTCTGATGGCAGGGGCGTTTACGGGGGGCAACGCCGATTATGTGGCGCTGTTCGAACCGGTGGCTTCCACCCTTGAACGCGAAGGCAAGGGTTACATAGTGGCATCCGTGGGAAAGGACAGCGGAGAAATAACGTACACTTCATATTACGCTAAAAAGAGCTATATTAAAAAGAACTCCGGAATCATCCAGAAATTCACGAACGCCATTTACCGCGGGCAGCTCTGGGTGGATTCGCATACGCCGGAGGAAATAGCCGACGTTATAAAGCCCTCCTTCACGGATTCCGACAAGGAGCTGCTAACCACGGTGATAAAACGTTACAAGGACCAGGATACGTGGTGCAGGGACCCGATCATGAAGAAGGAAGCCTTCGAGCTGCTGCAGGAGGTCATGACGCAGGCGGGTGAGCTGAAGAAGGCAGTGCCTCATAAAGTGATATCGGACAACAGCTTTGCTGATAAGGCGATCGATACGATAAAGAAGTAGGCGACGACAGCGCAAAAGAGCGTACGCTCAAGGCTTAAGCCCGGGTGGTACGCTCTTTGTAATTTTATTTTTCTCATTTCCCGCCATCTTCGGATATGCCGGGTCGGATGGGCAGCTTTATATCTCCGACTCGTCGTTGTAGCCGAGCAGGTTGATAAGCTCGGCGGAGGCCCTCGAAAGAGGGATGTCTCTGAGCCATGCGGCGCCTATGTTTCTCGGGGGGATCTTTTCGACGGGCTTTATTTCACGCAGTATGCCATTGTCGAGCTCGTCTTTAATAAAGTTCCTTATGACGCAGGCGATGCCGAAATCGTATTTGGCAAAGTGTATCAGAAGATCCATGTTGCCCAGTTCGAATGCAGGTTCTGCCGTAATTGAATTGTTTTCGAAATACCGATCTATGAAAACACGGGAGTTGCTGGCTTTTTCGAGAAGCAGCAAAGGCTGTTTTACTATTTCTCCAAGAGGCTGCATTTTATTGCTCATAGAGCGGTATCTCTCACCTGCCACAAAGCAGTCCTGAACCTCGAGAATATTTTTAAAAACGAGTTGTTCGTCCTCGTACGGAAGGTTTATCATTCCGAAGTCTATCGTTCCGGCCTTAAGCAGACTTATTATGCCCGGAGTCGTCTGACATATGACCTGTATCCTGATGTCGGGGTGCAGAGTATGGAACAGCTTGAGGCAGGGGACAAGATAATGCTTGCAGAGTGTGTCGCTGGCGCCGATCTTCACCTCGCCCGTAAGCAGGTTTTTGAGGGCGTTGATCTTCCTCTCCGCGGCAGACAGCGATGTAAAAACCTGCCCTACCGATCTGTACAGCACCTCGCCTTCCTGTGTCAGCTTAACTCCACGCGGGGTTCGTGTGAACAGCGTGCAGCCGAGTTCATACTCGAGCTGCCTGATAGCCCTGCTGACAGCAGGCTGGGTGATGTAAAGCCGTTCTGCAGCCTTCGAAATGCTTGCGCATTCAGCGACATAATAGAATGACTTATATAGCTCCAGGTTCATGGAACGATCCTCCTTATTCATATAGCGGGCAAAACCGTTGCAGCGCATGTCCACCTTTGAAAACCATGCCTGATATAACTGTGATTTATGACTGATATTACTAATATGCATTTTATTTATATATCAGTTACCATTATAATCAAATCAGATAAAAAAACAAGGCATCAATAAAAATGATGGAGGTAATATTATGAAAACAAAGATAGGTATCAACGGTTTCGGCAGGATAGGAAGAAATGCGTTCAAGGTGATCACTGAGAAATATTCGGACGTTCTGGAGGTTGTTGCGATCAATGATCTGACCGATCCGAAAACTCTCGCCCACCTGCTGCGGTATGATTCGGTATATGGCAGGTTCAATGGAACTGTCGAAGCTGCGGAAAATTCACTTGTGGTAGACGGAAAAGAGATAAGGATCCTAGCGGAGCGCGATCCCGGCAACATCCGCTGGAGCGACTTCGGCGCCGAAATAGTGCTGGAATCGACAGGCCTATTTACAAAGAGGGAGAAGGCGGAGGTTCATATCACGAAGGGTGGTGCAGGAAAGGTGCTCATATCTGCGCCTGCGGCTGACGCCGACATCACCCTGGTGCTCGGGGTCAATGAGGAAAGCTACGATGCGGACAGGCACAGCGTTGTTTCGAACGGCTCCTGCACCACGAACTGCCTGGCTCCGCTCGCGAAGGTTCTGAACGATAATTTCGGCATCAAAAAAGGTTTCATGTCAACGATCCATTCATACACGAATGACCAGAACATACTTGACCTCCCGCATAAGGATATAAGAAGGGCAAGAGCGGCCGGGATGTCAATAATACCTACAAAGACGGGTGCTGCAAAAGCGATCGGGCTGGTGATACCCGAGCTTGAAGGAAAGCTCAATGGGTTTGCCTTCAGGGTTCCGACGCCTGCAGTCTCGGTGCTTGATCTTGTTGTGGAAACGGAAAGGAACACGACGAAAGAGGAGGTCAACGCAGTGTTGAAGGCTGCGGCGGACGGCCCTATGAAGGGCATACTGAACTATTGCGAGGAACCCCTTGTATCGGTGGATTACAAGGGCGATCCCGCCTCTTCGACAGTGGATGCGTTATCTACGATGGTCATCGGTGAAAACATGGTCAAAGCGGTTTCCTGGTATGACAACGAATGGGGTTATTCAAACCGCCTGGCCGATCTGACGGCGTTTGTGGCAGTAAAGCGGTGAAGGAGGTAACGGGCTGAGAGCAGGGCTGAGAGCACGATGGGATCATGGCTGGACCATCGGATATCGCGTAAATTCACAGTGGATATCATGTCAAGATCACGGCGAATATCACGGCGAATTGATAAATAGGGTAAGGTGCATATATTGATAGACCCCTGGAGCATGCGGACCGGTAACCGCCTCTGGGGTGTTTTTTTGCGAGGGGTAAGACGTTTGTATGTAAATTCAGTAAATATAGTATGGTTGCGAATAAATTGGAGTTTTAGTTCGGAGGAGAATTTATGGATAAGAAAAAAGTTCTGATCCTTGCAGTAGCTATTATTCTGCTTGCGGGCATCGTTTACGGAGCAAATTGCCTCATTAATCTGGCTTATTACAAGAATGTCATGCCGACAGTCAAGATCGATACGATCGATGTTTCAAAACTCGAGGACGGTGTCTACGAGGGAAGCTTTGACGCCAGGATCATAGCGACTGCAGTGGAAGTGACCGTAAAGGATGGAGAGATAACGAAAATAGACCTGGTGAGAAATAAATTTGAACGAGGCGGGCACGCTGTTGCGGTCGTCGACAGGATCATATCGGAGCAGTCGCCGGATGTCGACGTGGTATTCGGAGCGACGAACAGCAGCAAGGCAATACTAAAGGCCGTGGAAAATGCCTTGAAAAGCGGACCGTTAAAGAAATAAAGATTTAATAAGGAACTTCTTAAATCTACTAGTTTATTCAAAATAGTGTAAAGGGTGTATCAGGTCGATTGATGCGCTCTTTTTTATATCTTCACAATCTTGGAAAATTTCTTGACAAAATAAATACATAGTAATAAAATGATAATAACATAAATATAATATCACAAATGTATGATTAATAAATGATAAAAACAGCAGGTGGTGTAATGAAAAAGAATAAACAGGGTCTCTCTGAAGAAGAATTCCTGGCAACTTATGACGCAGGTAAATATGAAAGACCGTCTGTAACCGTAGATATACTGGTTTTCACAGTAATGGATGCGGAAGAGAATAATTATCGCAAACTTCCTGAAAAAGAGATGAAATTGCTTCTGATAAAACGTGGAGACCATCCTTTTCTAGGTCAATGGGCGCTGCCGGGCGGCTTTGTTAAAATGAACGAAAGTCTTGATGAAGCGGCCTTTAGAGAATTAAAGGAAGAGACAAATGTTGATGAAATTTATATGGAACAGCTTTATACATGGGGAGATACTGCCAGAGATCCAAGAACCAGGGTTATAAGCGCATCCTACATGTCGCTCGTCGATGGTTCCAGCCTCTACATTAGAGCTAGCGATGATGCAAATGATGTAAAGTGGTTTACGGTAACACGTAAACTGTACAGGGAACAGAAGACTATTACTGGAGATGGAACCGAAATTCAGCGCTTTTATAGTCTTGGCCTTGAGAATGGCGAAGAAAAGCTCTCGGCAATTATCAAAACCACCCAAATTATCAGCGGTAAAGTAACAGGTGTAAGAAGAGAGGTTGTCGAAGCGGATGGTATCGCCTTTGATCACGCAAAGATTATAGAATATGGCGTAGAAAGGCTTCGCAACAAGATAGAATACACAGATATCGCATTCAGATTAATGCCCGATCTGTTTACCTTGACCGAGTTACAGCAGGTTTACGAGATCATACTTGATAGAGAATTATTAAAAGCCAACTTCAGGAGGAAAATAGCAGATATGGTCATCGAAACGAACGAGTTTACCAAGGATGCCGGGCATCGTCCATCAAAGCTATTCAGGTTCAATCACTATTGGGATAACGAGGGTATAAGAGAAGTTTAAGAAGGATTTAAATTTTATTTAAGAAATAGATTAGTCGGGTGATTGTTAATATGACAGCACCCGGCACGGAAAGGGCAAACTGTGAGATCATGAGATTATTTAGGCCGGTAGGGACAAAAGAGTTGGGGCTAATAAAAGAATCAGGGATGGTGAAATTTCCACCAAGGCTGCCGGACCAGCCTATATTTTATCCTGTACTAAATCTTGAATATGCCCGGCAGATTGCTAAAGACTGGAATGCAACGAGCGCCCCGGATTATACCGGGTTTATTACTGAGTTTGACGTTGACGATGAATATATAAAAAGATATGAAGTAAAGACTGTCGGATCATCAAAACACCAGGAATTATGGATTCCGGCAGAGGAAATTGAGCTTTTTAACAACAATATTGTTGGACTAATAAAGGTTATCGAAGTCCATTACGGCAACCAGCAACAAAAGGATAAGACTTTTACGTCAATGAAGTCACTTATGGCAATAAAAAATCTGAAGTCCGGCGACATGATGGTTCTCAAACAAGAGAAATGGCTTATGTATCTGGCTTTAACTACCGAACGTAATGTCAATCTGGAAAGACTGGACTCAATGGAAGAATTGAAAAACAACTACGTACTCAATTATGTTGAGCGTACTCTGCAATATCTGGAGCGATTTGCTGATACTCAGTCCGGATTCAAACTGGAAGCCCTGCAAAGTTATATTATTGAGGAAACATTGAAATGGTGTGAAGTGGCTAAATCAGGAATGGCACACCAGAGAAGGAAGTGGAGCGAGAGAGGCTACAATCTTCACGCACACAATCTTGGCTCTGCTATGATCTATCAGGAGCAAACCGGCGAGCCTGATCCGATAGTGAAGAAAATAGTTTACAGTCTCATCTCCACGCATGGTCTGGTAGGACAGTATATTAGAGGCGAGGTCAAGCTCGCAGAAAATGAGCCGCTTTACAGACTTGTGGCTGAATTAGGCCGGGAGCATGCCGTTATAGGAACCGACGAACTGAGGAAGCTTTTATTAGTTTTAAATTACTGCATCATCTGTGCCGTTGATGAACATATCTGGGAGGAAGTCGGAAGACAGTGCGAGGATGTGATCGGCGATATCGCCACAGGCAGGTTTGATAAGCAGTATTCTGTAAAGGAAAGGATCAGGCGCCTTCGAAAGGTATCGATAAGCAATGGAGAAAACTTTGAGGAGGAGTATGCAAGAATTTTCAACGACCGGCAAATCGCACGGCAAATTGCCGATCTGCTTGAAAACAGGGAACTGTGGTATGTCGAGCCGGCTATGTATGATTTTTCCTTTAGCGAATTCATCAAGATTTTCCTGCTGATCGCCCAGAACATAAAAGATGGCAAAGTAAAGCACATCAGTTTAGAGCGTCTCATGAATAACCTGTATTACCAGCATGACGGGAAAAAGCGTATCAATATCTACAAAAAGAGGATCATTGAGAAATATCTGGCGGATATAACTTTTGGTGAGATTCTATCAGGCACGATAAAAGAAAACTTACATGTCAGGTATGATATAGCTTTTGCAGACAACACCGGCTTCTTTACATTCCGGTTCTCACCCGCCGGTGAAAAACTGATTGAATTCTGTGTAGAAGCTGAAAGATCGGACGTACTTTATGAGAATGCCGTACTGTTGTCGTTTGACTTGTTTGGGCTTAGAAAGGACAAATATGACCGGTTCTATGAAGAGGAACGTTATCTTAAGACAATGAACCAGTCGATCGACTTCAAGAAAGTTATCCTTGATTACATAACAGGCGCCAGCATCCTCGATATCGGCCCTGGAGGCGGGGCCATGATGGATCTCATCGAAGAGCGCTATCCTGATAAAACAGTTAACGGGGTGGACATATCACAAAATGTACTTGATGCGCTGAAAAAGAAAAAGCAGCTTGAACAGAGGAAATGGGACGTTATTTACGGTGATGCGCTAAATCTCGGCCAATATGTGCAAAAAGGCGGTGTTGATACGATCATCTACTGTTCCATACTGCATGAGTTGTTTTCCTACATCGAATATAACGGAAAGAAATTCAACCATGATACGCTCGCAACAGCGTTGAAAAGCGGATTTGATATACTTCCGGCGGGAGGTAGGATCATTATCCGTGATGGAATAATGACAGAACCCGAAGATCAAAAGAGAATAATCAGGTTCCTTTCGGAAGAGGGTATGGAGTTTTTAAAGAGGTATGCCGGCGATTTCAAGGGAAGACAGATAGAATACAGTGATATAGGGCGAAATGAGGTCATAATGCCGGTCAACGACGCCATGGAATTTTTATATACTTATACCTGGGGAGAAAAATCATACGTGCATGAAGTGAACGAGCAATTCGGTTATTTTACGCCGGGCGGATACAGGGATTTTATCTATTCGACTCTCGGAGAGCATGTAAAGACCGTAGATTTAAAGCATTTCCTTCAGGACGGTTACACTGTAGCGCTTTCTCCAAAGATCGAGTTCTTCGATGAAAACAGAAACCCTGTAAGGCTGCCTGACAGTACTTGCATCATTATCATAGAGAAAACTTGAAAAAAGTGATTTGGAAGGGAGGAGTATTTATGTTTGGTTTCCGTTTTATCAAATTCCAGCCGGGGGAATACGTTCTTGTGTACAGAAACGGCAAGGTAGTGAGGGAGGGTGCAGGTATTTCGTTTTATTATTACGCGCCTACGACTTCAATAGTGGTTGTTCCCGTCGGGAGTGTGGATGCACCTTTCATATTTGAAGAAGTGACGTCGGACTTTCAGACGGTTACAGTCCAGGGCCAGATCACATTTCGGATAATTGACCGAAGGAAAATAGCAGGACTCCTTAACTATACCCTTGATGTCAGGGGACATGGATATGTGTCCGAGGATCCTAAAAAGCTGCCGCAGCGGGTCATCAATATCGTTAAGGTTCTGACGAAGAAGACGCTTGAAGGTCTGCAGCTAAAGGATGCTATAAAATCCAGTGAAACGTTGGCAAAAGGGATATTGGAGGAGATCAGGCAAAACGAGGAAATAAATCTGCTGGGAATTGAGATCCTGGGCTTAACGATACTTGCGATACTTCCGAACAAGGAAACAGCCAGGGCACTCGAGGCCCAGGCCAGAGAACAGATACTGAAAAAAGCCGACGAAGCTATATATGAAAGACGCAATGCCTCCATAGAACAGGAGAGGCGCGTAAAGGAAAACGAATTCAATACGGAGATTGCAATCGAGAATAAGAAGAAGCAGGTACGCGAAACTCAGCTTGAAGCGGAGCGGACAGTTCAGCAGAAACAGAATCAGCTCAAGGAGGAGCAGATTAATTTTGAAACTACTCTCGAGGAAAAGAAGAAGGGCCTAATTGAGCTTGAGGTCCAGAATTCGAAGGCGGAGGCGGATGCGAAGGCCTACGAACTAGCAGCAGTAATGAAATCGCTGGAGGATATAAACCCTGAGATAATACAGTCTCTTGCGAATATCGGCATGAAGCCTGACAAGCTGATCGCCATGGCATTCCATGATTTAGCGGAAAATGCCGGTAAAATTGGCCAGCTAAATATTACTCCTGACCTGCTCCAGGAAGTTATAAGGGGATCAAAGTGAATTGCCCGTGAGATGGGTCGAAGGGACAGTCCGGATTGCCCCTGCGGCCCGGATGCAGGGGAGAAAGTCCTGATTTCAAGGTTGATTTACGTCTTGAAAAAAAGGCTGGGAAGTCTACTTGTGGGGAAAGGAACTGAGATGCATGGAAAGAATGACAGAGAACAAAATCATACTGATCAAACGTAAGACCAGGCTTGAGGATCTGATCGCCCGTTACAACACCATTGAGCAGGCTAGATTTTATATCGAGCATCTGGGCAGCGACTTTTCCGATTATATCAGAGAAGACGAGCAGTACAGGAAATCCCTTGCTCAGGCGCTCGGCACACTTGAGGCTCTCGGTCATGTTCAGTTGGTCGACCGTGAGTTCGTGCCCAACTTCATTTTCGGTGCAAATGACCTTGTGGTAGTGCTGGGGCAGGATGGACTGGTTGCGAACACCCTCAAATACCTTGACAGGCAGATGCTCATAGGGGTAAATCCCGATCCGGGCAGGTGGGACGGCATACTTCTGCCGTTTAGTGTATCGGACCTGAGACTGATCGTGCAGGATGTTTTCAAAGGGCAAAGGCCTGTCAAGGAAGTCTCCATGGCTAAGGCCGCCTTGAACGATGGTCAGGTCTTGTACGCAGTGAATGACCTGTTCATTGGGCAGAGGACCCATGTATCGTCCAGGTATCATATAAAACTTGGAAACCGTGGGGAGTACCAATCCTCAAGTGGAATAATCGTCTCGACAGGACTTGGTTCCACAGGGTGGCTAAAGAGTGTACTGGCAGGAGCGGCAGGTATTATGAACGGATTATTTGATAACAATCCTGCGCAATCCGGAACCAAACATGAATATAGCAGGATGGAAGAAAAAAGGTTTGGCTGGGACATTGACTATTTATATTTTTCCGTGCGCGAACCTTTCCCCAGCAGAACTACCCAAGCTGGCATGGTGTTTGGCAAAGTCGCACCGGGCGTTCCGCTCAAGATACTTTCTCAGATGCCCGAAAATGGCGTTATATTTAGCGATGGTATCGAAAGCGACTGTCTCCAGTTCAATTCGGGCATCGAGGCAGAAATATCCATTGCGGAAAAGAAGGGATATCTGGTTGGATAATGAAGTTACGAATTTTTATAAGTGTCCAGGATTTCATCCCCTATAAAGCCTTTTACAGAATCAAAGAATTATTCTTCCCCCAAATAAGAAATTATGGCCTGATCAGGAAAGACTCTCTATCAGGTATACCAAATTCAAAAATGCAGTCTGACGATGCGAGTTGTTTCAGTCAAACCATGAATATATCGGCAAGCCTGGCTTCCAGCCCGTCGAAAACTATTGATTTAACCGTCATGTCTCCGATAAAGGTTTCGTGGTCCGATATATCGCGCTTTTTGAAGTTATAGACAGAGACTTCTTTTTTATCAGGATCGACGAGCCAGTATTCCTTGACATCGGTCTGCATATACAGGTCGAGCTTTTTGAGCATATCCTTCCGCCTGGTGGATCTCGACAATACCTCGACTGCCAGAGTCGGAACGCCTTGATATTTACCGGAGGCGTCGATCTTGTCGGTATCGCAGATTACAATTATATCAGGCTGCACGACATTGATATTATCCTTGCCCTTCATAAGTGTTACGTCGAACGGTGCGGACAGAGGCCGGCACTTTTTCCCTTTGAACCAGTTGTGAAATGCGGCAAGGATCTCACCCACGGCAGCCTGATGGTTATATACCGGAGAGCTGAGCAGATAGACCTCCCCGTCTATGTATTCATATCTGAGATCCGAGTTTCCCACCAGTTTGATAAACTCTTCGTAACTAATCTTCCATCTGTCGTTATAAATATAATTTGCGGCTTCTTCCGCTATTGCCGATCTTTCCTCGCATGGGACTATTTTCGCTATTTCATAACCATTGCGGGTCACTATCACATCTTCCAGCTCCGCTGCAATTTTTAGGTATTTTCCGAAGTTATTCTGTACCTCCGTTGATGACACTTTCATATTATCCACTTCCTTCCACCAATTAGCTATATTGTATATCTGATTAGCTAAAAATTCAAGATGTTGGCTAAAGCAATATAAAATATTGTATTTTAGCATATTCTGGAATAATATAGTATCGGGTATTAGCTTTAGAAAAATAAGAAACGCTGAGGCGCCGATTTGAAAAAGGCTTTCTTTATCATGTTGATTATCACATTGTTATTGGCCGCCGGCTGCGGGCAAAGCGCCGAGCCTGCGCTTACGGACGATTACGCCCAAACGGGGAGCGCGGCCGGACAGCAGGATACTGCGCTCGGACAACAGGGCGCCATGAACAGCGGTACGGCTACCTCCGAAGCCTCCGGACAGCAGGGCGAAAACACTCTGCAGGACAATGCGGGAGGTACGGCGGCTGCCGGAGAACAACTGCCCGGAACAGAAAGCCCGGACATGGGGGCAATTTCTGCACAGCTCCCTGCCGAGGTAACAGAATTTCTTATCAACAACGCGGAGAAGCTGGCGGCCGAATACCAGCCTGATTCTCCCGGCCTTCCTGAACCCATAAAGATAACCGATACCTGCTCCATACTGGATTATGCGGCGGGAGAACTGGATAAAGACAGTTACGACGACCTTGCGGTCATAATCGAAGATTCGGGCAATTCGGACGCTGAGACCGATTCGGCTTCGCGCAGGCTGCTGGTGTTGTCGAAGCGAGGGCAGGATAAGTACGGTATTGTAAACTATAATCCCGACTTCATACTGGCTGCGGAGGAAGGCGGAGTATTCGGGGATCCCTACAGCGGCGTCGGAATTAAAAACAATACCTTGTCGGTCGTCCATTACGGCGGAAGCAATTACAGATGGGGCTATGTCCATGAGTTCGCCTATGAGGGCGGTGTACTCAAGCTGGTCCGGCTCACTGAAAATGACGAGTTTACCGGCACGGGGAACGGCACAAAGACAGTGTACGATTTCAGAGGCTCCAACTTAAAACAATATGCCGAATATCTGGACGGTTCAAGCGAAAAGCTCATTTACGAATGTACCATATCAAAGAGTGATTATATGTTCAATAATTTCCGGTCTGAAGATATGAACGATGTAAGATTTGCAACCAGGCTTCTGCCCGATCTTGACGCATACGACTATACGAACGGCACTGCTGTCCGCACACAAACCCCGCCTGACAAGGTGCTCGATACTATAAAGGAAATCTGGTTTAGCGATTTCAATAAGGTCGAATTCTCCTGGACGGAAGAGACACGGAGCAATTATGCAAGCGTCTGCTTCTTCGAACCTGCCGGGCATTATTACGAAAAAGGCGATAAAACGCTGTATTATTGGAAGGCTGAGGCCGATGATACAGGGAACGTGCAGCATATTGTGCTTTTGAACAGCACTGATCCGGCAGGCGTACCAACCTGCAATTTCTATTACTACAATGACAAAACGGGTGAAATAAGCATAACGTAGGGTTACAAAGAACTTGCCAAGCTCATCGGAACATCGTAATGCGTCGGGTGAATTGATAAGCTTCTGAAATAAAACTGCCGAATTGTTTGACTTTATCGTTGCCCCCAGCCTGTATGCGCTTACAGGCCGGGGGGGCAACTTCACGCCTTAGCTACTATTTTATGCCGCAGGTTTTCCTGAAGAAGTCACCGTGACGGCTTATTTCACGTAATCCCTCCAGATGTGGACAGGCTGCCAGCCCAGAAGGAGTTTGGCTTTTTCGTTGCTCAAAAGCGTCTCGTATCCTTCAAGAGGCTTCCTGAAATCTTTGACGTCGGAATAGCATTCGGACATGAGGTCCCTGCTTTTCATATCCATACTTGTAATGTCGGCGGCGATGTTCAATGCCACCGCACCGAGACCGTCGGCTTCGACTGCCAGCCTGAAGGCCGATGCAGCGTCTCGTGAATCTATATAACTCCAGAGTATCCTTTTCCTGTTTTCCGGATTGTGAATGAATCCCGGAAACTTACTGTAGTCGCCCGGCTCTATGACGTTTCCGAGCCTTAGTGAGACTACCTGCATGCCGGTCCTGCGGTTGAACATTTCTGCGGCAGATTCATTCACTACCTTTGACAGACCGTAGCAATCCTGGGGCAGCTGCGGATGATCCTCGTCGATCGGGACATACTGAGGTCCGAAGGGGTTCAGTGCGAAACAGATCCCATAGGAGGATTCGCTCGACGCGATTGCGACCTTGTTAATACCGAGACCTGCCGAAGCTTCAAGGATATTGTATGTAGACAGCACATTGTTTCTGTAAACCACTTCGTTCGGGTGCTCTCCCGGACGGGGAATCGCGGCGATGTGAACGACTGCGTCCGCATTTGACAGTACCCCGTAGACTTCTCCGAGGTTCTCGAGGTTGGCTTTGACAGTTTTGCATATCGGTTCCCTGGAAGGGTTGACATCCACGTTCAGCACGTCATAACCATGCTCTGCGAATTCCTTAAGCACCCATAATCCAAGCTTCCCGCTCCCGCCTGTAACTACAACTCTTTTCATTTTCCTATTCTCCCTGTTTTTTATATTCTCACGCTTATCTTTATACCCTGTAGGGCTGCCTATAAACACCAGCCTGGCGGCATCCTGTATTTCAGCCTATTCTAGCATAATATAACCGTGCGGACAATCAAAACCGGATAGATAATAAACACTGTCAATTAATACGTCATTCCGCAGGCTTGAGCTCCATAAGCTCGCCGTCAAACGGTATATGAACCTGTCCTCCAATACCGTTGTACGTCGCGAAATCCGAGAGGGCTTTTCTCTTCAGCCTGCAGTGGTTCCAGGCTTCCATGTGTACGCAGAGCACTCTTGCTCCGGGCAGCTTGCTGCATACCGAGAGAATATCCCGCGCATTCATCGTGATCGGCTTGCCGTACCTGAACCTTGCTTCACCGCTGAAACAGATCACTACGTCCGGTTTATACCTTTCAAGAGCTTTTTCAATGCAGGAGTAATAAACGGTGTCTCCGGTTATATAAACGACCGGTTCGCCGGGCGCCGATAATACGAAGCCCGATACGGGATCCAGCTTCAGCGCCGTCGCCCCGTGCCCGTGTCTGCCTGTTGTACGTGTAATGCTGACGCCTTCCCATTCCGAGCTGTCATGGACAGCATATACTTTTTCAAAACCTAATTCCTTCAGCTTTTTTTCATCTTCGGGCTGGCACAATACCGGCCGCTCCTTAGGCAGAAGTTTTGAAGCGGCTTCGTCGAAATGATCCCTGTGTAAGTGGGTTATTATCGCTATGTCATAATCCAGTATGGTTTCAATCGGAACCGCGAGCTCTGCAGTCGGGTTCCAGCCCTTGTCCGGGACGTCCTGTATGGGCTCCATCGAGCCTTTACGGCCCAGCATGGGATCGACCAGTATTTTCTTACCATTCATTCCTATTATAAAAGTCGCGTGGCGGATGTGACGAAATTGCATGTTTTTTCCTCCCTGTTCCTGTGATATTATTTATTATAGAGCGGCCGCTCATTGAGCCGGGCAAGACTTCCTCCGGATTAACTTGAGCGGTGAAAGGATTTTTCCGTTATGATAGATCAGACCGATATGGAGATAATCAGGCTCCTGTCCGAGAACTCCAGGATGCAGTGGCAGGATATAGGAGAAAAGGTGCATCTTACGGGCCAGGCTGTCAGGAACAGGATAAGCAGGCTCGAAAAACTGGGGGTAATCGAAGGTTACACTGTAAGGCTGGATCGCGAAAAGCTGGGCCAATGCGTAACGGCTTATGTTACGCTATTCATGAAAACTACCGACCACGCCGCTTTCAGAAAGTATATCGCAGAAAATAAACTCGTGACGGATGCGCACAGGATAAGCGGCGAAGGCTGCTACATGTTCAAGGTCGAGGTTTCCGACCAGCAATCCCTAAATGAATTTCTTGACGATATACTGATTTTCGGCAACTACAGGCTGAATCTGTCAATAGACAAGATCAAGTGAAACCGCCTGTCAGGCTTATACGATGCATTTATGAACGGTATGATTTACTATAACCCGGCGGGAAAACCAGCCGGCACTTTATGGGGAGGGCGTATGTTTGATGTAACGGCTCTGGGTGAGCTTCTGATCGATTTTACATCACATGGTATATCTGAAAACGGAAACCCGCTTTTTGAAAGAAATCCCGGAGGGGCTCCCGCAAACGTGCTCGCGGCTCTGTCCAGGCTCGGGGCGGACACCGCTTTTATAGGCAAGGTCGGAAACGATCAATTCGGCAGCTTCCTGAGGGAATGTCTGCTCCGGAACCAAATAGATACGACGGGTCTGAAGGTAAGCGACAAGGTAAACACAACACTGGCTTTCGTACACCTGACAGAAGCCGGCGACAGATCCTTCAGCTTTTATCGCAATCCCGGAGCGGACCTTATGCTGGAACCGTCCGAAATCCCGGAAGACCTCATCGCCGGGTCCGGCGTATTTCACTTCGGTTCGCTCTCGCTTACGGACGAACCGGCCAGGAGCGCAACGTTAAAAGCGTTGAATATCGCCAGGGACAACGGCGTCATTATCAGCTATGACCCGAATCTGAGGCCTCTCCTGTGGAAATCGCTTTCCGACGCCGAACGCGAGATCAGGCGCGGCCTGGAATATGCAGACGTACTGAAGATCTCAGAAGAGGAGCTTCTGTTCATTACGAAGGAAAGCGACCTCGAAAAGGGAAGCAGGGTCCTGTCCGATATGGGCGTCGGCCTGATGTTCGTTACATTAGGCCCGAAGGGCACATTTTTCAGGCACGGCAGCGATACGGGGAGACTCGATACATACGACGTCAAAGTCATCGATACGACGGGTGCGGGCGATGCGTTTCTCGGCGGCGTTTTGTTCATGCTGAAAGGGAAAAAGCGCGGTGAGCTTGCCATGCTGGGCAAGGATGAAATAGAGCGGATGACGGATTTTGCCAATGCAGTCGGAGCATTGACGACGACGAAAAAAGGAGCGATCCCTGCCGTGCCCGCAATGGAAGAAGTAAACAGGTGTATGAAAGATATACCCAAGCTGGTTAAATGAGCAGCCTCCTGTTCCGAATACATTCGAATGGCTTGCAGCCGGCGGATATTCCGTCGCTCCGATTGACTTACGAATTTATATTATTATATAATGATAGCGCTAACATATCTGTCGAATACCACAGAGGGGCAATAAAATGGTTACAATGAAGGATGTTGCAGCGGCGTCGGGCGTTTCGCTCATTACGGTGTCGCGTGTTATCAATTCGCCGCAGCTGGTGGCTGAGGAAACGCGCGCCAAGGTCGAGTCCGCCATGAACCGGCTTGGGTTTTTGCCGAATCATGCCGCCAAGGCGCTGGCGCAGAAAAATACTCGCACGGTGCACCTGTATGTGCCAAGGTTCATGGGATTGTCGGAACCTTTTATGATGAACCTGATAGCCGGAGTGAGCGAAGAGCTCAGCAACGCTTATTATATGTTTCTGATACGAAGGGATCTGGAGTTCAACCAGAGATGCGACGGCGTGATAGTAACCGGCCTTGCGCTTAACGAGGAAAACATTTTCGCTGAAAGATTAGGCGTTCCGTTCGTTCTTTTCGGAAAAACCGACAGAGATTTTGACTGCATCGACATAGACAATGAGAAGGGCGCTTTTACGATGACCGGGCACATCATTTCAAAGGGGCACCGAAAAATTGGCTTCCTGATGCTGAACGTCAACCAGAGATACGCATATGAACGCTTCGACGGGTACAAGCGCGCTTTGGAGGAGAGTGGGATCGCGTTTGATAAAAATCTTGTGAGATACGCAAATCCAACCGAACAGGATTCATATGAAAAGGCCTGCGAGCTTTTTACCGACGGCAAAGCGACTGCGTTGTTCTGCTGTAACGACCTTTTGGCAGTCGGGGCGTTCAGGGCGGCTGAGAAACTCAAGCTCAAAATACCGCAGGATATATCGATAACAGGTTTTGACGGCTTGATCTTCGATCTGCTCCCCAAGGTCCCCCTGACTACGGTCAGGCAGCCGGTCTATGAGGCAGGCAGGGCGCTGGCTGCAAGGCTGCTGGACAGATTGAGGAATCCGGAGCTGCCATTTGAAAAAACAAACATATTACCCGAACTTATAGTCAGAAATTCTGTAGGAACAATCCGTACCGATCTATAAATACATTTCACCTAAATAACACATGAGGAAATTCGCAATAAAACACACCTGGCATATTTATGAAGCTGAACATACAGTGAACTTTTGTTTTGTTAAATGATAACGCTAACATAAAGGAGGGCTGGCGAATGCAGGTAAAATACGTTTTTAGCGATAACCATGAATTCCTGATCGAAAATTATGACAGAGCAAAGACATTTTCGAGTTTCCTGCCCGGTATAGCAGGCGTTGACGGTATTCCCATGTGGTCGTTTTATGTGAACAGAGGCCAGGTGATGGGAAGCTTCGGGCTAAAGGACAAGGACGGGGTTATTATGGAGTTTTTTCCAGCCAACGTCATGTACAGGAATATCGGGCGCCAGGGCTTCAGGACATTCATCCGCAAGGATGGTAAAGTGCATGAGATATTTTCGCCGGCGTCGGACGATCCCTGCGTCAGGACCCTTACTATAGGTCAGAACCTCGTCAGGATTGCTGAAAATAACACAGCGCTCGGACTTAATATAACAGTCACCTATTTTACGATGCCGCGGGAGAATTTCGCCGCGCTGGTCAGGAAGGTCGAAATCGAAAGAACAGAACCGGACTGGTCAACCGTTGAAGGAGAAATAGAGCGGGAGACGGAAATACCGGGTGGGACAGTAGCGCCAAGTGGAGCGGAAATATCAGGCGGAACGGGAGGATCGGCCGCGGCGGGGATAATGGGAAATATGGATATCCTTGACGGTCTGCCACAGATATTGCCTGCGGGTATCGGAAACGCCGGATATCAATCTATGTCGAACCTGGCCAGGGCCTGGTTCGATGTCTGCAACAGCGAAAACGGCATCGCCTTTTATAAAGTAAGGGCAAGCATTGCTGATACGACGGAAGTGGATGAATCGAAATCCGGCAACTTCTATCTCTCGTTCACCAATACAAGCGGCGGCCTGATCCCGCCGATCTTCGACATGGATGTAATATTCTCCGGGAATACCGCACTGACAAAGCCGGACGGCTGGGATTGCAGCGCGGAGGAACTCCGGAACAGGAGACAGGCGCCCGAAAACAAGGTTTCAGGCGGCTTTACATGCGCCAGGATCGTTTTTTCGCGTACCGTGCAAGGGCCGACAGGTGTCGGGATGACTCCTACAAGCCCCGGTGAGCGTCCCCGGTATGTTGGGGCAGATCCAGCGGCAATCCCTGACACCGGCTCCAGGTTCGTGCTGTATACCATAATCGGTCACGTTTCCGACATAGAACTGCTTAACGGCAGAAAAAACGACTTTACGCCGGAGTACATAGAAAGAAAAGAAAAGGAAGCTGAAAGACTGATCGCGCAGCTTACGGCGGATACCTTTACAAAGACTGCCAACCCTTTGTTTGACCAATATATCGAGCAATCTTATCTGGATAATTTTCTGAGAGGCGGCTATCCCTGCGTATTCAGTGACAGCAGCCACTGTGGCACGGTTTCCGGCGCGACTTCCCGTGCGACTTCCGGGGAGGCCTCCGGGGGCAAAAGTACGGTATACCACCTGTACTCACGGAAGCACGGCGATATCGAGAGGGAGTATAACTTCTTTTCGCTCGAACCCTCCTATTATTCACAAGGCAACGGCAATTTCAGAGATGTGAACCAGAACAGGCGAAACGACGTACTTATAAAGCCGCAGGTCGGCGATTTCAACGTCAGGCACATGATGAGCCTTATCCAGGCGGACGGTTACAACCCTCTGCTTGTCAAAGGCTGCACATTTGCCCTGGAAAAAGGCGCCGGAGAAAGGATCCTTGAGCTTGTGCGCACAGGGAAGGATAAGGTCGGAAATGTACTGCGTTCGAGCTTTACACCGGGCAGGTTAATTACCTGTATCGAGAAAAACGCAGCCGAACTGATAGTCACAAGAGCAGAGTTTCTGAGCAGGGTTCTGGCAGCTTCAAAGCAGGAATTTGAAGCCGAATTCGGGGAAGGATACTGGAGCGACCACTGGACATACAATATGGATCTTGTTGAAGCGTATCTGGAGATATACCCGGATCACAAGGAAGGCTTTCTTTTCGACGATAACAATTACCGCTTTTTCTACAGCCCGGTGTACGTCCTGCCGAGATCGGACAAATATGTTTTCGTGAACGGCAAGGTTCGGCAGTACGGGGCGGTTTGCCATTTCGATAAAGAGAATCGGCCTGAGGATGAGAAAGCAGGCGGGAAAGCATCTGCGGAGGCTGCATCCGGCAGGACCGCATGCTGGCTTAGGACAGAAAACGGGAATGGCGCCATATATGAGACAAACCTCATCGTAAAACTGATTTCTCTGGCTGTAAACAAATTCACCAGCCTCGATCCTTTCGGGATGGGTATTGAAATGGAGGCGGGCAGGCCCGGATGGAACGATGCGATGAACGGATTGCCGGGACTGTTCGGCTCCGGCCTTAGCGAGACCATTGAACTTAAAAGGATAATAGACTTCCTGAAAGACGCCTGTGCCATGTTTGACAGAAAAATAAGCCTTTATGCCGAGGCCGCCGAACTGATGGGGAAAACTGTGGAGCTGCTGGACAGGAACCTGGCCGGGGAGCTTTCGGATTTCTGTTACTGGGACGGCGTATCGACCTTTAAGGAGGAATACCGAAAGCGAATAAGAGGCGGGATCGAAGGAAAAGAAACAAGCTTCGATACCGGAGGTCTGCTCCGCATATTTGAAAAGTTCGGTAAAAAACTCGAGCGCGGACTGGATCGTGCCCGAGCTTTAAAAAATGGCATTTACCCAACCTATTTTTCTTATGACGCCTTGGAATACAAAGTGATAGAGGAAAGAAAAAATCCGGTCAACGGATATCCGACCGTCGAAGTGGAAAGGTTCGGATTGAAGCCGCTGCCCCTTTTCCTGGAGGCGCCTGCAAGAATGCTGAAGACTGTACGGGACCGCAACAGCGCCAGGATACTGTATGGGCTCGTCAAATCAAGCGGGCTCTTCGACAGCAAGCTGAAAATGTACAAGACCTCTGTCCCGCTGGACGGAGTCAGCTTCGAGGCGGGCCGCCTGATGGCATTTACCCCGGGCTGGCTCGAGAGGGAGGCGATCTTTATGCATATGGAATATAAATACCTGTATGCTGTTTTAAGGTCGGGACTGTACGACGAATTCTTCACCGATATCAAGACAATGCTGGCGCCCTTTATGAAGCCGGAGGTATATGGCAGGAGCACTCTTGAAAATTCCTCCTTCATCGCAAGTTCGGCCAACCCGGACGAAGAGGTGCACGGGAGGGGGTTTGTGGCACGAATGACCGGTACGACGGCCGAGCTTTTGTCAATTTGGTTCCTCATGATGGCAGGCGAAAGTGTTTTCCGCTATGAGGGAGGGGAACTGTCGCTTACGCTCAACCCTATCCTGCCGGACTGGCTGTTCGATGATGAAGGGAAAGTCTCGTTCAGGTTCCTGGGAAAGACCCTGGTCACATACGTCAATCCGCTTAGAAGGAATACATTCGGTGAAAATGGTGCGAAGCCGGTAAAATATGCGATCAGGTCGGATGACGGCGCAACAGTCCTTATAAGCGGTTCCTCCGTTCCGGCTCCATACGCGGAATCGATTCGGAATTGTAAAGTTACAGAAATTGAAGTAACATTATGTTAATGAGTTAAATAAATCCAGCCTGGGGGGATAGCTTTGGCAAGTGTGCTCTTAGTGGATGATGAAAAGAATATCAGGAAAGGGTTGCGTGCGATTATTTCAAGGTCCGGATCCGTTTTTACGGATATTGACGAATGCCAGGGCGGAGAAAGCGCTCTTCTCATGATCTCACGCAAGCATTACGACCTTCTGATCACTGATTTGCTTATGCCTCAAATGGACGGGATCGAACTGCTGGCTAAAATGGAGGGTATGGAAAACCGGCCGTATACAGTCATACTGAGTGCCCACGACGATTTTAAATACGCTCAGAGGGCTATCAAATACGGCGTTAAGGCATACCTCCTGAAACCGGTTGACAGGGCTGAGATGAACAATATACTGAAGAAGGCCGAGGACGAAATCACATCCAGGCAGCCTGATGCTGCCGAACCTTCCGCCGGCGTCCTTTCAGAGTTTTATGAGAACCAGCTCAGTCTTATACTTCTAAACGAAAATCTTCCTACCGGTGAAATCGATAAGATACTGAACGCTTGTGAAGTTGATTTACATAAACACGAATACTGCATTTGGGTCGTAAATTTCTGTGAAACCTATGAAGCCCCTGAAAAACGCGACATCAATACGGCTATGAATATAAGCCTCAAGGCCCAGCTTGCGCAAAAGAAGCTCAAGTGCTACAGTTTTACCGATCAAAAAGGGAATATCGTTGCTATCTGCCGTGACAAGACCGCGCTGCAGGAATGCCTGGAGATCACGTGCGGATCCTATTCGGAAGTCTACAGCGCCGGTACGGCGGGTCCCATCAGGGAGTCTTCGGAAATGCGAGCGTCATATATTAGGGCTGAATATGCCCTTCGTTACGGTATACTCAACCGGTCGGACCGGGCGGTGAATTGGTCAGAGATCCCGCAGGACGGCGGTATACCGGTCCTGCCGCTGAAAAGTATCAAGAATCTGTCCGGAATGCTCGATACAGCAAGGAAGGACGATCTTATCAAGCTTGTCCATCAGATATTCGACGAGGATGAAATCCGGAAGAACCGGCTGGAATACCTTGAAAAGCTCACAAACACCTTCAGGGATGAAATCGTAAGATTCCTGTCGGAGCAAATCCCTCACAAGACGGATTTTATCAGGGAGCAGGAATCCGGCTTCAAACAGGTGTACGAGTTCAGGGATCTCCAGGAATTCGTGCTCTACCAGCTAAATTATATAATGAATCTCAATGCTGCTCTGTTGAGGATTAAAAATTCATATGGCTCATATAACGAAATAGACCTGGCTTTGAAATATGTGAACGAGCATTACGGCAAGGAGCTCTCGATGGCTGAGGTAGCGAACAGGATCAGCCTTAATTATTCATACTTTTCGCTGCTTTTTAAGGAAAAAACGGGTATGAATTTCGTGGAATACCTGAAGAAGGTGCGGATCGAAAAAGCCATGCAACTCCTCAAGGATCCGGAGCTCAAGGTATATGAAATTTCGGGAATGGTGGGCTACAACAATACGAAACACTTTACCACAACTTTCAGGGAGTATACGGGCATCTCCCCCAGTGAGTACAGGGAAAGGATCAATGTATGAAGGCTGAACCGGGACTTCAGAGGGCAGTTGCGGCTGTACCCGGCAGGCATTTACAGGCAGTTCTGGCATGGATGTGGAAGCCCTTCATAGGGTTGCTTGGAAAGCTGCATCTGGCGCAGAAGCTGATGCTAATTTACACCGTCGTGCTCGGGATAACCATCACTACCTTTGCATACCAGTTGATAAACGCAACGCAGGAAGCTAACGAACGATCCTTTTTGAACGATACCCAAAACCTCCTTCAGGAATCCGTCTATGACATAGAAAGCAATATGGACGTCTGTTACCGGGCGGTCAGTTCACTCTCGGGGGATTATGACATAATGTCGTTCCTGAAGGATTGGAAAAAGGATGATAATTCCGATATCTTCAATTTCAGCATGAGTATGAATAAGAAAGTGGAACAGATAATGTTCCTCAGCACAGGCGTCTACCAGTTCAGGGCATACATTGACAATGACGATTTCCCGGAGATAGGCTCGTCGATCTACAACGAGTCCAGACTTGAGGAAAGAGACGTTCTGGAGCGCAAAATATCCGATAGCACCAACGGCTATTGGCTCGTTAACCATGACGAGAACAATTTCAATACTTCGACCAGAATACGCAGAAAAGTGGTTTCGCTATATATGCCGCTCAGGTATTCAAAAGGCGCGGAACTTGGTATCGTAGAAGTATCGATGCCTGTCGAGGTCTTCTTCAGGCATATGTTTTATCAATCCGAGAACGGGGATGTATTCACTTTCATAGAAAACACCGGCGGTGACCTGATCTATAATACCGGAAGCAAGTTTGCAGAAACGCTGGGGTTGGATGGGAACGCCATAAATGAACTGCTGAAGGGATATGACAGGAACAGCAGAAACGGCCGTATCCGCGTAAAGCTTGGGAATACTCCCGTGATACTGGTCTATAGCCGTATGGACAATCTGGATTGCACCATTTTTTACCTCGTTTCGGTCAAGACCTTCAGCGGAAGCCTTATGAAAACTACGCTGATCATCGTTCTTGAAAGCCTGCTTTCACTTTTGGTACTTTCCGTACTAACGTATTTTCTGACGACGATAGTTTTCAAGAAAATGAAGCAGATAATAACTTCCATGAGAAAGGTGGGAGAGGGCGATTTCGGCGTAAATGTAAATGTCGGCGGACAGGATGAGATGAGCGAAATGGCTTACCATTTCAACAAAATGTCAAACCAACTCGGTAATCTAATTGATGAAGTCGTTAAAAAGCAGGAGGCAAAGAAGAATGCGGAAATACACGCGCTGTTTTCGCAGATAAACTCGCATTTTTTAATAAATACTCTGGAAAATATCAGAATGCTTGCGGAAGTTGACGGCAGCCTGGATATCGCCGACGCCATCACTTCACTGGGCAAGTTCCTGCGCTATGGCCTGAAATGGACTTCTGAATATGCGATGCTGCAGGAAGAGGTCAACTATATCAGAAATTACATCAACCTCATAAATCTCAGGTATGATTTTGCGATAAACCTCGAGACGAGCATACCCGAAAAGCTTAAAAGCTACAAGGTATTGAAGATCTCGCTCCAGCCGATCGTGGAAAATGCCATACTCCGCGGCATATTGCCACTGTCGCGCGACGGCCTCATTACGGTAAAGGCTTTTGCGGACAGTGATTTTACAAGGATAGAAATCACCGACAACGGAGCCGGTATGGATGAGGAACGGCTGAACACCGTAAGGGCGGGGATCCTATCGGAAAATGCAGCCGAACCTCAGGAAAAGAACGGTAACGGGATCGGCCTTCGCAACGTCAGCGAAAGGATCAGGCTTGTATACGGCGGGCAATACGGCATCGATATCGACAGCAGGCCGGGCGAATACACAAAAGTTACGATGCTCCTTCCCCCGCTTGTATGACCGCCTTTCGTTCAAATATAAAATACAAAAAAACCGAACCAAATATGAAATCCGTTACCTGTTTTATTTCAATAAAGACCTTTATAATTTATATATGGGTAGTTGATTCGCAAGCTTATTTCTGACTACGAAGGGTGTGTTGGCTTTGAAGGATATCCACGCTTCACCGAATACGGAAATAAAAAGCTGCGTTCCGCAAAGGAAAAGCTTCCTAAAACGCTTCGGAATGCAGAAGGATTTGCAGTTCATGGCGATTCCGGGTGCAGTTTGGATGATTATTTTCAATTTCATACCTATGTATTTTATCGTGATATGCTTTATGCGGTATAATGTCGCCAAAGGCATATTGAGATCCAAGTGGATCGGCCTTGACAATTTCAAGGAATTTTTTACCGACAGCCGCTTCTGGCTCGTTATCTGGGATACCTTCGGACTGAACCTCATAAGGCTTGTGGTTGAATTTCCGCTGCCTATCATTTTCGCCGTGCTGATAAACGAACTGGTTTCATTAAGATATAAAAAGGTAGTTCAGACAGTCACCTATCTCCCGCATTTTCTTTCGTGGATCATAGTGGGCGGTATAATGTACAACTGGCTGTCGGATTCGGGCTTCATGACGGAAATGCTCGTCAGGCTCGGGCTGCTTGCCGAGCCGATCCATCTGATTGGGACGCCCAAATATTTCTGGGGGATTTTGATAACCTCGGAGGTTTGGAAGGAGCTTGGGTGGAATTCGATCATTTACATAGCGGCAATTTCAAGCATCGATCCGAATCTGTACGAGGCGGCTACTATAGACGGAGCCGGCAGGTTCAAAAAGATCCGGCATATAACGCTCCCGTCGATAAAGGGGACAATTGCCGTGCTGCTGATCCTCAACGTAGGTAATCTGATGGGATCGAATTTTGAACAGCTGTTTGTATTCTACAAGCCGGTACTTTATGATGTCATCGACGTTATCGATATCTACGCTTACAGAATGGGCATCGAAAACGGCAGACTGTCATATGCTACGGCCATCGGCCTGTTCAGGTCGGTATTTGCGCTCATACTGCTTTATACGGCAAACAAGGCGTCCAAAAAATTGACGGGAACAACACTGGTATAAGGAGGTATAAAGCTATGCCGAAGATCAGAAAAACTGCGGGAGAAACGAGTTTTGACCTGTTCAACGTATTATTGATGTTTGTCATATGCTTTATAACCCTTTACCCGATATGGTACGTATTGATCCAGTCTCTAAACGAAGGGTTTGACGCCGCGCAGGGCGGCATTTACTGGCTGCCCCGAAAGTTTACGCTGGACAACTATAAGGAAGTATTCAGGAACAATGATATTATCAAGGCCTTTGTCGTAAGTCTTTTCAGAACGCTGATCGGGACCGTGTTCCATGTGTCTTTCACCGCGATGGTGGCGTACGCGTTTCTGAAACGTGAGCTCATAGGCCGCAAGATATACATGTCGATGGGTATTGTCACTATGTTTTTCTCGGGAGGACTGATACCGACTTTTATCGTAATCAAGACGCTGGGCCTGTTCGATCATTTCATGGTCTATGTGTTTCCGGTCATGTTCAGCTTTTTTGACCTGCTCATTTTTCAGGCATTTTTCCGTACGATCCCGGAAGCGCTTGAAGAGTCGGCTAAGATGGACGGCGCTAATCACTTCATGATATTTATGAAGATAATCATGCCCGTGTCCAAGGCTGTCGTTGCAACCATCATACTGTTCAACGGCGTGTTCAACTGGAACGATTTTTTCATGGGCATCATCTACATAAACAACGACGACCTTCATCCCATACAAACATACCTCTACAAGATGATAGTGACTTCCGAATCGAGCAAGACATCACTCCTGGCAGGCGGGTTCAGCCAGAGCAAATTCACTTCCACGTCGCTGCAGATGGCGACGATGATCGTTACAACAGTACCGATCATTTGTGTCTATCCTTTCCTGCAGAAGCACTTTGTAAAGGGCATGCTTCTCGGCTCCGTGAAGGAGTAAGTTCGCTGGGCGCGGTGACCGGAGAAATCCGCGGATTATGTTTTACGGCCCAAAGACAGGAGATCAGTGATACTGTATGCGAACCGGGTGTCCAGTTATCCGGTTTAAATAAAAAGGAGGAAATTTGAAATGAGTAGCTTGAAAAAGGCGATCAGCCTGATCGTGGCGGTAATATTAGTCATATCCATGATGGCAGGCTGCGGTACAACTGAAAACAAGACTACAGGATCGGAGAGCAACCCGACGAACGCCTCCGAATCAACAGCTGTAGTGACCGAGGAAACTACAGCAGCCGCGCCGGAGGCTGTTGGGCCGGCCTGGAAAAAGGATACCTCACCGCTCAAGCTGGACTGGTACGTCAACGAAACCTGGTACAGCTGCCCTGAAGGAAACCTTGCACATGAACTCATAAAAGAACAGACCGGTATTGACATCAACTTCATAGTTCCCGTAGGCGACGCCAAACAGAAACTGAATACCATGATCGCGTCGAACTCGCTTCCCGACCTGGTGACGCTCGGCTGGTACGAGCAGCAGGTTCCGCAGCTAAAGACCGATGATTACGCGTACGCTCTCAGCGATCTTGCGAACCAGTATGATCCTTACTTCTGGGATGTGACTGCGCCGGATATTGTCAACTGGTACAAATCTCCCAACGGCAAGCTGTATGCATACCCTTGCAACGGAAATACACCGGCTGACACCGAGAAGTACAACGTTGTATCGAACAGATCGTTCCTTGTAAGGAAGGATATATATGAAGCCATCGGAAGTCCCGATATGAGGACGCCCGAAGGTTTCCTGAACGCACTCAAGGCTGCCAAGGAGAAATATCCCAAGGTCGATAACGGCCAGCCATTGATACCCTTTGCAAGCACCCCCTTCAACAGTACGGGGAATAACGGCTTTGAAGATATGCTGCTGGAATTCCTGGCTGTTCCGAGAGAACAGAACGGACAGTACTTCGATGTCAAATGCGGCAACCCGAGCCCTGATTACATCAACTGGCTCAAGACCTTCAGAAAGGCAAACGAGATGGGGCTGATACCGACGGACGCCTATGTCGACGACAGGACGAAGATCGAGGAAAAGATGCAGCAGGGCAGGTACTTTTCACTGCTGTACCAGTGGAAGGATGCCATGATTCCTCTGGGACAGCTGTATACAAACAAACCGGAAGAGATCTACATTTCGGTAGACGGACCCTCCAATGCCGCCAAGGATGTGGCAAAACTCGGTGTTCCCGGTTATTCCGGCTGGGAAGTCACCATGATTACAAAGAACTGCAAGAAGCCTGAAAGAGCTATCGCATTCATGAGCTGGGCGTGGAGCGATGAAGGCCAGAAGGCTATTTATCTCGGCAAGGAAGGCGTTACTTATGACATGGTGGACGGAAAGCCTGTGATCAAGCCGGAGGTAAATACCTTGAAAAACAGCGATATGGCTACCTTCAAGCAAAAATACAATACCTACGGTGAGATCTGGATGTTCAACTCCTCTATGATGAATATCTGGGAGCCCGATCCGGGGATGCCCTTCAATCAGTACCGTGAATGGGCAAGGGGCAAATCCGGGTTCTACGGGGTATATGACAATATCAGGCCAGAAGCCGACACTGATGAGGGTGATATACTCACCAAGGCCGAAAACAAATGGGGCGAGATCCTTCCGAAGCTACTTATGGCAAAGTCCGACGCCGATTTCGATAAGATATGGAAGGACTATGAGGATTACAAAGCTTCCATCGGTTATGAAAAGGCTTTGAATTATCAGAGACAGAAGGTCAGTGAGAACAAGGCCAAGGTCGGAATGAAGTAAGCCTGTATAGGGGTAAAAAAGCAGGAATACTTTCAGGAAGCCGCTTACTGCGGTCAACAATCAGCAGTAAGCGGCTTCGGTATATTAGAGGGTAGTTCTATATTATAAAACGGGAGGGGAGCATGCTTGAAGAAAATAAGGGTAATACAGACTTCAAAAGACACAGGCGACAGATTGACTGAACAGTCGTCACTCATGCCTGAAATTAAAGCTTCAGTAAAATTTATTTTGAAGCCCGAACGGACCTGCCAGAAAGTCCTCGGCTTCGGAGGAGCCTTCACCGAGGCCGCGGCGTATGCTTACGGACGTATGAAGCCGGAACTGAGGGAAGAGATACTGAGAAAGTATTTCGACCCACAGGAGGGCATCGGCTATTCCCTCGGCCGCATACACATGAACAGCTGCGATTTTTCGCTCGGAAATTATACATATATCGTAGATAAGGACGAGAACCTCGAAACGTTTGACATATCGCGTGAAGATGAGCGGGTGGTCCCCTTTATCAGGGGAAGCAGCCGCAGTTAAAGGCGAAAACATCAAATTCCTTGTCTCGCCATGGAGCCCGCCGGGCTGGATGAAAACAAACGGCGAAATGAACAATGGCGGTAAGCTGCTTCCGCAATACAGGGAAGCCTGGGCCAGGTACTTCGTCAAATTCATAAAGGCCATGAGGTCGAAAGGTGTAGATATCAGGGCTGTTACGATACAGAACGAACCTGCCGCCACCCAGGTTTGGGATTCGTGCATCTGGTCGGCCGAAGAGGAAGGCCTTTTCATAAGGGACTATCTCGGGCCGGTATTCGAAAAAGAAGGACTTTCGGATATACGGATTTATTTCTGGGACCACAACAGGGACATAATTGTCGACCGTGCGGCCGGCGCCATGTTTGTTCCGGGCGCGGACAGATACATTTACGGCATTGCCGATCACTGGTACTGCTCGGAGGAATTTGTGAACCTGTCAAAAGTGCATGAAATGTTCCCGGACCTTCATTTCCTTTTCAGCGAAGGCTGTCCGGAAGGCGGTGTGCAGCTGGGCTCATGGCTTACCGGAGAGCGGTACGGCAGGAACATAATAGGGGAGTTCAGCAACTGGCAGGAAGGCTTTATCGACTGGAATCTCGTACTGGACGAAACCGGAGGGCCCAATCATGTCGGGAACCTGTGCGATGCGGCGATAATCGCCGATACGAAGGAGCAGAAATTGCATTATAACAGCTCCTACTACTATATTGGCCAGTTCAGTATATTTGTAAAGCCGGGCGCCGTAAGGATCGGGTCGGAATGCGCTGACGCCGCTTCCACGTTGAAACAGGTTGCTTTCATCAATCCGGACGCCTCGGTCGTCATGGTGGTTATGAATGAGACCGATAATGCGGAGAGCTTCGGCGCGGAGCTGTATGGAGACAATGTGGCATATACGATGCCGGCGCATTCGATAGCAACGCTTGTTTTCGGGAAATGAAAAATCCGGAACAAAATCCGAAATGATACGTCAGCAGATATGATGAAGCTCATAACAAAATCATTAGTATCGGAGTGATGTTATGAAAAAACTGATCGCATATCTGCTGACGTTTTTTATTTTTACAGGAATGACCGGCGGCACGAACTTTGCTGCCGCAGAACGCAGCGTAACCATTTACCTCGGCGGAGAAAGAATAGCCTTCAACGATACGGCTCCGGTCCTGACCTCGGGAAGAGTGCTTGCGCCGGTACGCGGTTTCTTTGAAAAGCTCGGCGTAACCGTTGATTGGAACCAGACAAGCAAAATAGCTGTCATCAAGGACGACAAGCGTGAGATATTGCTTGAACTGGGCAGCCGGACCGCCCTCAACAACGGAGTGGCGCAGTACCTTGACTGCAGTGTTATATTGAAGAACGACCATGCGATGATCCCTTTGAGGTATATAGCCGAAAGCTTCGGGTATGACGTCGAATGGGAACAGGAAACACTGAGCGTCAGAATAACCGAAAACTCAAGCCCCGCTGTAGACAGCGCAGGCCTCCCAAGGCTCAATGACCTTGAAACGTTCTACCAGCTTGTACGTTATAGCGATAATATGCGCAATTACCTGAAATACGACGTTAAGGGTAACGTTTTCGACGGAAGCCTCGTGAAAGAAAAAGCGGCTCCCATGACATCTTTACCGGCTTCGGAGGCGGCGCCGACGAGGAACGAAGCTTTGGAGAAAGCTGCGAATTTTACCGGCACAAGTGATCATTCAGGTACGAACAACCAGGTGGAAGGCGTGGAAGAGGGAGACGTCGTCAAAACCGACGGGAAGTATATCTATTGTGCCGGCAAAGACGCGCTGAGGATTATAAACGCGGATCCGTCGAATCTCCGCGTGCTTTCCACGATTCCTTACAAAGGCGGCATTAGGGAAATTTATATATGCCCGAATAAATTGATTGTTATAAACGGCGTTAAACGGTTTTTTACTGCAGTACCGGATGAAAAATACCGTGGTATTGTTGATGACTTGTTCAGCAGCCCGCAGTTAACAAGCGCTAACGTAAGGGTCTACGATACGGCTGATCCTAAAAGACCGAAGCTCCTGCAGGATAAGGATTACGAAGGCGGTTACGTCTCGTCGCGCATGATCGGCGGCAGCATCTATATGGTTACAAATGCAAGCGTTAATTTCTTCAACAGCTATATGGATGACGAGTATACAGAGATTTTTTGCAAAAATGACAAGGCCGGCTTCAGGAGGCTGCTCAACGAAGACCCCGAAGAGAGGGATGCATTATTGAAGCTTACCGGCTGCAAAACCGCGGATGAACTATTTACTGCCGTAAGGGCCATACTTGAAGATTCGGTGACGCCGGGATATACAGATAACATCACAGGGAAAGTCAACAAGATCAAATTGAAGGACATACCTTATTTCCCGGATATGATCAGACCCAACTATCTCATGACGGTCGGGATAGACCTGAATAGCGGTCAATCTGAAGTAAAGGCCTACATGGGAAGCTCCCGTGAGCTTTATGTTTCTGAAAGCCATCTGTATGCGGCGCTGCCGGCTTATGACTACAACGTGATACGCAGCAAGCTGCAGGGTTACCCATGTTATGATTATAATACCACCATATACAAATTCGGTCTGCAGAACGGCAGGGTCGCTTATGAGGCTAAAGGAAAGGCGCCCGGAGTGATACTCAACCAGTTCTCAATGGATGAACACGAAGGCATATTCAGGATCGCCACCACTACCGGACAATGGAACGACAGCACCGTAAACAATATATATGCTATGGACGAAGATCTTGCGATTACCGGCAGTCTCGAAGATATCGCCGAGGGAGAGAAGATATACAGCACCAGGTTTGCCGGCGACCGTATCTATATGGTGACGTTCCGTCAGATGGACCCGTTCTTTGTCATAGACGCCTCGAACCCGAAGAAGCTGAGCGTTCTTGGCTACCTCAAGGTACCGGGCTTCAGCACGTATATGCACATCCTCGATAACAGCCATGTCCTGGGCTTCGGTTCCGATACGAAAGAGACCGGCAGCGGAGGAGTCGTGGCCGGAGGCTTCAAGCTTTCACTGTTTGACGTCACGGACGTCTCGAATCCGAAGGAGATAAAAAAGGAAGTCATCGGACAAAAGGCGAGTTCTACGCTGGAAAACGACCATAAAGCGCTTATGATATCTCTTGAAAAAGGAATCATGGGCTTTCCTCTGGTTTATACCGACAGGGGTGATGTTTCTTTCGCCGGGTACTATATGTATAAAATATCAACCGATGATTTCGATTACTTCGGCCGTATCTCCCACATTCAGGGAAAAACCGTCATGAGCGGCGCCAGGGAGGGATTGCTCATAGAAAGGGGCATTTATATAGGAGATTATCTTTATACATTCTCCCGGGACAGGATGGAGGTCAACAGCCTCAAGACACTGAAAAAGGCGGGCAGCCTGAGTTTTTGAAAAACCGGCGGTTTCTTCGGGCCAAGTTGTATTATTTTCCAAAGAGGTATATCATAGAGGGTATAAATCCCGTTAATAACGGGTATTATCTAAACGCAATATGCGATAAGGAGATGTAAAAAATGGCTTTTGCTACATTGAAGGTTCAGGAAAGAGCTGAGAAACCGCAGGTATCACGACGGAATGGGTTTATTCCCGGCGCTATATTCGGTTAAGGGATCGACAAAGGAATTTCGGTTAAGTTCGAACAGGCTCAATTTGCAAAGGTGCTCAAAAACCACGTTAAGAATGCAAAGCTGCAGCTGGAACTCGGAAGTACGAACAGGCTCTGCCTCGTCAAGGAAGTGCAGAAGGACGTCGTCAGCGGAAAGATATTGCATGTCGATTTCCAGGCTGTTTCGGAAAATGAGGTCGTAAGGCTCAAGGTTCCGATCAATTACGAGGGCGTACACCAGCTGGAATCCAGGAAACTGCTGCTGCTCCCCAACGTGACCGAACTCGAAGTCGAAGGAACGCTTAGCGTACTGCCGGAATCCTTAGATATCGACGTGAGCGGGAAAAAGCAGGGAGACAAAATCTATATCAGGGATCTGAACCTTGCCGGGGGTATCAAGGCGCATATCGAAGAGGACAGCATCCTGGCTGTCGTGACTTCGCACAAGGAAGCTGTCGAAGAAAAGACCGAGGCTGCTCCCGCGGAAGCTGCGGCTGTTGAAAAATAAAAGGCTGCGACTGATTGAAACTAGATTGATTGAAATAAAGTGAAAAGATCCCTCAGGAACCGACAGTTCTCTCTGCGGCCTCCGGGGGATTTTTTGTTCCTCTCCTTCACAAAATCTACACAACCTTTTTATATCATGTCTGTATAAACCGAAGACGGATCATTTTTTATTATTCGGAGGCAGATATGGATCAAAAAATAATGCGCAAGGTTCTCCAGATCGGCGGCATGACATGCGCGAGCTGTGAAATGAGAATAGAGAACAAACTGAGGAAGCTTGAAGGCGTTTCCGACGTAAACGCGATCTTCAGCAGCTCTAATGTCTACGTGACGTACGACGCCAATATCGTCACGCTTGACCGGATCATCGAAGAGATAGAAAAACTCGATTATTCCTTTAAAAACAAGAGCGGCGGCCAGCAGTCCGGAAATATCCAGGAGAATAAAAAAAGCCGGGGTATATTCGGAAAAAATAAGGAGGACAAGTCCGGAAACAAAAGCCGGCAGGCCTCTGAGGGCAGAATGCCCATAAATCAGCTGCTGGGTACAGGCATCATCATATTGGCGCTTTATCTTATCATTAAGAACACAATAGGCTTCAACTTCATTCCCCAGGTAAACCAGAACATGGGTTACGGCATATTGTTCATGGTCGGCCTGATCACTTCGCTTCACTGTGTAGCAATGTGCGGCGGCATCAACCTTTCACAGTGCGTTTCCTGCAGGCGGGACACAGGGGATACGGGTAAACTGGCAAAAGTAAAGCCAAGCCTGCTGTATAATACGGGAAGGGTTATATCCTACACCATACTCGGGGGCATCGTCGGCGCACTGGGCTCCGTCGTCAGCTTCTCAGGCACTGCTAAAGGCGTCATTGCGATACTTTCGGGTGTTTTCATGGTCATAATGGGCCTCAATATGCTGAATATTTTTCCATGGCTTCGTAAACTGAATCCAAGGATGCCAAAGATATTCGGAAATAAGATCCATCAGAACGGCGGCAAATACAGGCCCTTCTATGTCGGCCTCCTTAACGGGCTAATGCCGTGCGGCCCGCTGCAGGCGATGCAGATATACGCGCTGGGAACCGGCAGCGCTTTCGCGGGAGCTTTGTCCATGCTGTTCTTCAGCCTTGGCACACTGCCGCTGATGTTCGGTCTGGGGGCTCTGAGCTCATTCCTGAGCGGCAAGTTCACGCACAAAATGATGAAGGTCAGCGCTGTACTTGTCATGGTACTAGGTATTATAATGCTTAACAGGGGACTCAATCTGTCGGGCTTTAACATAGGAGGCGCGGTCTTCGCTTCATCCACGGCTGCCGCGTCGGGCAATGTGGCGCAGGTTTCGGGTAACGTACAGACAATAACGACGAAGCTTCAAGCGAACAGCTACATGCCTTTCATAGTTCAGAAGGGCATCCCCGTCAAATGGACGATAAAAGCTGACGCTTCTTCGATAAACGGCTGCAACGGAACTGTGACGATACCTAAATACGGTATCTCGCAGAAGCTTGTCCCGGGCGATAACGTGATAGAATTCACACCGGATGCGGAAGGCAGTCTCCCATACACCTGCTGGATGGGTATGATAAGCAGCAGTATAAAGGTAGTTGCAGATGTGAGCAAGGTAACGCAAAACGACGTCGACCAGTCTCAAAGTCAGGGCTCATCTTCCGGTATAGGCGCCGGGGGCTGTTGTGCGGATGCGCCGCCCGAGTTTGCCAACGGAAGGATACCCGTTGATAATATCCAGACTGCAAGGCAGAACAGCGATACGCAGGAGATAACGGTCACTGTGGATAATAATGGTTATACCCCGGCTGCCTTCGTTATACAGAAGGGTGTGCCGGTAGTCGTGAAATTCGAGACCAGTCAGTTGAACGGCTGTAATTCGAGCGTATTTTTTCCCGAGTTCAATGGCGGGATGGACCTGACAAAGCAGACCGAGACGCCTGCGCTGCCGGCTGAACAGGATTTTACGTTCCAGTGCGGCATGAATATGTTACATGGCTATATAAAAGTGGTAGATAATATAAATGACTTCGATACGGCTTCCGTAAAGAAGACGATCGAGGATTACAAACCTGCGGCCGGAAACGCAGGCGGCGGGGGCTGCTGCGGTTAAGCAGAAGGAATGAAGGAATAAATAAAGCGCATATGTTCTCTCCATAAAACCAACCGGCGCGAAAAACCGTCACAGAGTGGTAATACAACCGGCGCGGTAGTACAACCGGCGCGGTAGTACAACCGGCACGAAGCAAAACCGGCGTGGTAGTACAGCCGGCACAGTGCTGCTGGTACAGCAAGCAAATCAATAAACAATAAGGATGTGGCATAATGGTCCGAAAGGAATCGCTTAATATATCGGGAATGTCCTGCGCGGCATGTGCCGCCAGGATCGAGAAAGGCCTGGGCAAGCTCGAGGGCGTAAGCTCCGCAAACGTCAATTTCGCTATGGAGAAAGCAACCGTCGAGTTTGACGACAAGCAGGTCGATGTTCAAAAGTTCGAAGAGGTCATCAATAGATTAGGCTACGGCGTAATAAAAAAGGATGAAAAAAGCAGCGGCAAGGCCATCCTCAATATAACAGGCATGACATGCGCCTCCTGCTCGGCAAGGATCGAAAAGAAGCTATCGAAGCTTGAAGGCGTAAGCGCGGCAAATGTAAATCTGACTACCGAAAAGGCAACGGTGGAATATGATCCGTCGAAGCTGAAGGTTTCGGATTTGGTCAAGGCCGTAAAGGATATCGGCTATGGCGCGGAAAAAGCGGAAGAGGTTTCCGTGGACCGTGAAAAGGAACAGAGGGAGAAGGAGATCAGGACGCTCAAGACGACGCTTGTGATTTCAATCGTGTTGAGCTCGCCTCTGCTGTTTGCAATGATACTTTCGGTTCTGGGGATAGATGTACCCTTCCTGCACAATCCGTATTTCCAGCTGATCATTGCGACTCCGATACAATTCGGAATAGGCTATCGTTTCTACAAGCATGCATATCTGGCTTTAAGGTCGGGAAGCGCCAATATGGACGTGCTCGTATCTATGGGCACTTCGGCGGCATATCTCTACAGCTTATATAACGTATTCTTTGAACCGCCGAAGATGGGCGGAATGAAGGACCTTTACTTCGAGGCCGCCGCAGTTATCATAACGCTTATACTCCTTGGAAAATTCCTTGAGGCGGTAGCAAAGGGTAAAACCTCGGAAGCAATTAAGAAGCTTATGGGACTGCAGGCAAAGACGGCAAGGGTAATAAGAAACGGTGAAGAAACCGACATACCGATAGAAGAGGTGGAGGTCGGAGATACAATTGTAGTAAGGCCTGGAGAAAAAATACCGGTCGACGGGAAAATTCTCGAGGGCAACTCCGCCATCGACGAGGCAATGCTTACAGGCGAGAGCCTGCCGGTCGAAAAGAAGCCGGGCGATTATGTAATAGGCGCTACAATAAACAAATTCGGCGCCTTCAAGTTTGAAGCAACCAAGGTAGGGAAGGATACCGCACTTTCCCAGATCGTTAAGATGGTGGAGGACGCGCAGGGCTCCAAGGCTCCAATCCAGAAGATTGCGGACAAGGTATCCGGGATATTCGTGCCGGTAGTTGTGGGAATCGCTTTGGCTGCATTCCTTATCTGGTACCTTTCTACGGGTGACTTTACGAAGGCTGTAGTCAGCGCCGTTTCAGTCCTCGTTATAGCCTGCCCGTGTGCATTGGGACTTGCGACGCCAACCGCGATAATGGTCGGCACGGGAAAAGGCGCTGAGAACGGCATACTGATAAAAGGCGGGGAGCATCTTGAAACCGCCTACAAGCTCAACGCGGTCGTATTGGACAAGACCGGAACTATTACGAAGGGACAGCCTGAGGTAACCGATATAGTCACGTTGGGCGGTCTTGACAGGAAGACGGTATTGAAATATGCGGCGATATCTGAAAAGAAATCCGAGCATCCCTTGGGTGTGGCGATCTATGAAGACGGTAAAAAGAACGCGGGGTCGATACCTGATCCGGACAGGTTTGAGGCGATCCCGGGACGCGGCGTCCTTGCCGGAATAGGGGACAGCAAGGTTTATATAGGCGCCCGGAAGCTGATGCTTGAGCAGAATATCGGCATGGGTTCGATAGAGAAAAGACTCACAGAGCTTGAGGACGAAGGCAAAACTGCCATGCTGATGGCTGTCGACGGCAAGCTTGAGGCTGTTATAGCCGTTGCCGACACGTTGAAGGAAAACTCGCAGGAAGCGATTGCAGATCTTCAGAAGATGGGTATCGACGTTTATATGATAACGGGAGACAACAAGCGGACGGCAAATGCCATAGCAAGGCAGGTAGGGATTTCCAACGTACTGGCTGAAGTCCTCCCCGAAAACAAGGCAAAGGAAGTGGAAAAGCTCAAGAAGGCCGGCAAGGTGGTCGCAATGGTCGGAGACGGCATAAATGACGCGCCTGCTCTTGCAACGGCGGATATCGGCATGGCGATAGGCACAGGCACCGACGTTGCCATCGAAGCTGCCGACATAACGCTGATGCGCGGCGATCTCAGAACTATACCAGCATCCATCCGGCTTTCAAGAAAAACGATGAAAAAGATAAAACAGAATCTCTTCTGGGCATTCTTTTACAATACCATCGGTATACCGTTTGCGGCGCTCGGTCTGCTGAATCCCATGATAGCAGGTGCGGCCATGGCGTTCAGCTCGGTTTCAGTCGTTACAAATTCGCTCAGCCTGAAGCATTACAATCCGGCAGGAAGTTTCTCCGCCAGGGAGGAGACCGATGCATGGATGAACAGGCAATGGATAACGGGAAAAGGCGATACAAATAATACGGGCAATAAATAAAAGGGGAATACTCCCCGACTAATTATACAAATTAAACGGAGGGATTTATATGTCAAAGGAAACAACGACACTTAATGTAGAGGGAATGTCGTGCAGCCATTGCGAAAATGCGGTAAAAAAATCCGTGGGCGCATTGAGCGGAGTCGATAGTGTTTCTGTAGATCTCAAGGGCGGCAGGGTGACTGTCGGCTTCGATCCGCAGAAGGTGGACCTGAAAGCTATAAAGGACGCCATAGAAGACCAGGGCTATGATGTAAAATAGCCGGCTAAATGAATTACCGGCGGAATAAATAAAATTAGTCGCCGGAGATACAAACAGCCGGGATATAAAGCGCAGCAGAGGGGCCCCGCCGGGGCTTTTTTGCTGCTTTCGGGCAATTTCTATTAGTAATCATATATTTTTAGTAAATCTTCATCTTTTCTTCACAAATCATGTGTAATATCAGTTACATTCAAATCGATTTAAATTTATCAACCGGGAGGTTACTTCACATGAATGATGCCATGACACATTACATGGAACTACTTGCGACAGCGCAGCCCTGGAACCTGCTTATTTTTATGGCGGTTCCGGTCATTTGCGCCGAAACGCTGGCGATCACCGAACTGATCGTTTTGTTTACCCGCAACATGACAGGCAAGGCAAGAGCGATCAATAAGGCAACAGGCATTTTTGCAGGTATTTATTTTCTCGGCATTTTCATTTATCTTTTGATCAACGCAGTCATTCCTCTGACTGTATCAGGAGGCTGGAGAGGCCCTGCGGACGCGCTTGCCGTAGGGTTTTACCTTTCCGGCATAATTCCTTTCCTTGGACTGACCCTACTTGAGATCGGAGTTGTCGGCAGGAAAAGAAGCGAAGTCGGAAAAGTCAAGCTTCATGCGATTCTGGTGGGCATATTCCTTGTCGTAGCACACGTGGCAATGATTTTCGGCATGCTCAACCCCAATCTGTTTGTTATGCAGGCAATGTAATCGAAGCGTAACCTGCCTTTATTTACACCGTAACCGCGGTGGGCGGACAGGAGACACGGCTGTCCGCCCTTTGCCGTACCCGTACGCTATTGAAATATTTCTAATAAATTGGATTTTTCTATTGACATAATATATAGGCGGAGGTATTATAATACTAATCTTATCAAAATACTAGGAAATAGAACGGTACACCAGGTTCTTCAGGTCTGGTTATTTTTTAAGGCATTAAACATACTATACATATAGGAATTAAAGGAGAAGTAGGATGGCACGAATTTTACCGGTAGAATACGAAAATGCAGGTGAAGCGGTCCGTAAACAGTTTGACGATCAGATCGCCAGACACGGGCGGATAACGAACATGAAAAGGACTCTGCTTCATTCGCTTCCGGCCTTTCACGCGCTGATGGAATGGTATACCCTCAGGGATGAGGTCGCAAGCTTTATAGGAGACAGGGGCGTTAATTACTTCTGTTACGCCATATCTTCGCAGAACGATTGTCTCATCTGTTCGACATTTTTTCGCAGGATACTGACCGAAGCGGGAGAAGATCCCGATTCACCGATATTCTCCGGGGAGGAACAGGTTCTAGTCGATTTCGGGCGGCGCTGTGTTACCGATCCGACAAACGTTGACGACGAGCTTTACGCAAGGCTTAAAAAATACTACAACGATGAGCGGCTGGTATTACTGACGGCATTCGCAGGCCTCATGATCGCGACGAATCTTATCAACAACGCGCTGCAGGTGGATCTGGACGAATATCTTGTCAGTTACAGCAGGAGGTAATCAACCATGGGAGAATTTGACGGAAACACGGTTTTTATAACCGGCGCGGCAAAAGGGCAGGGAAGGGCGGTCGCCCTTGCATTTGCAAAGGAAGGGGCAAATATTGTCGGTTTCGATCTCGGCAGCAGGCTTACCTATCCTGCATACAACAACAGCTCGTCCGATGAACTGGATAAACTGAAGCGGGATGTAGAAGCTTTCGGAGTCAAAGCGGCAGTTTTCACAGGCGACGTCCGAAAGGCGGAGGATGTCGAAAGAGCCGTGGCGGGAGGAGTAGAAGTATTCGGTACGATCGATGTCCTCTTCAATAATGCGGGCATCTGTGCATATGGTCTCGCGCATGAGCTGACCGAGGCGGAATGGGATGCCATGCTCGACATCAATCTGAAGGGGTCCTGGTTAACCGCAAAGTACGTAATACCTTATATGATCGGACAAAAAAGCGGCGTAATCATCAATAATTCATCCATCGCGGGCTTGCGCGGTATGAACCGCCTTTCCCACTATGCCGCGTCCAAATGGGGCCTCGTAGGGCTGACCAAATCGCTGGCGCTCGAACTGGCGCCCCATAATATCAGGGTGATCAGCGTCCACCCGACCGGGGTGAACACTCCGATGAACAACGGGCTTGCTTTCCTTGAAGGAACTACGGTGGAGGAAATTGCGGAGCGCTCGGCGGGAAACCTGCTGCCCGTGCCGTGGATCGAGCCGGAGGATGTAGCGGAAGCAGTACTTTTCCTGGCAAGTAAAAAATCGAGGTTCGTAACAGGCAGCCAGTATGTGCTTGATGCAGGCCTTCTTACAAGATAGGGGATCGTATCCGTCGCCGGCAGCGGGAGATTTGAAGCCGGCGCCGTCAGAAATACAAAATATTACAAAAATTATTGGAGGTACATCATGAAAAGATTGACTTTAGCCGTGACCGTAATTGCAATTTTAGCCCTGCTGCTGACAGCATGCGGGCAAACTGCACAGAATCAGGAGCAGACTGCCGCAGCCGCATCAGGCGAGGCAACTGCACAAGCTGCCGGAACTGCTCCCGAAAGCAGTACAGCAGCCGGGACAACCAACGATACCACCGCTGAGCCGCAGGTGATAAAGGTGGGCACGATGGGTACTTACGAACCTTTTTCCTATGTTGACGCAAACGGAAATCTGACAGGCTATGACATCGAAGTACTGCGTCTGGTTGAAAAGACCGATCCCAGCCTCAAATTCGAATTCATATCCGGTCCCTGGGATTCGTTGTTCCCCGGCCTTGACTCAGACAAATTCCAGCTCCTTGCAAACCAGATCACTTCCAACCCCGATCGCCAGGCTAAGTATTTGTTGTCCAAGAACACATACGCCTTATGCGTTAGCCAGCTGATCGTCAAAAAGGGCAGAACCGATATCAAATCGCTCAACGACCTGAAGGACAAAAAGATCGGTACTACCGTAGGAGATTCCTTCACACGCGTACTTGAGGACTGGAACAAGGAAAACGGAAATATCCTCAATATCGTTTATTATGAAGAAGACATCACTACCGTACTTCAGGATATAGCAAACGGACGTATAGACGCTACGTTGAACGACCCCATTATGGCCGTTTCAAAGGCCAAAGCCCAGAATCTCGACGTTGAACCCGCAGGTGAACGAATCGCTGCAGACCCGACATATTTCATAGCTAAAAAGGATGACGCAGGTCAGAAAATCATGGATAAGATCGACGCAGCGCTGTCCAAGCTGAAAGATGACGGTTCGCTGAGCAAGCTGTCGATAGACTGGTTCGGAGTGGACTATTCCAAGTAAGAATAGATTTCAGAGGAGGAGCTCATGCAGGGAAACGGACTATTCGATCTAAATTACATGTTACAGCTCATACCGCGTGTTGCGGCAGGAATCCCTGTTTCCCTGTCACTGGCCCTCGTTGCCTTTGTTTTTGGCATAATCCTGGGATTTGCAATAGCTCTGATAAAGATCTATAAAGTGCCCGTACTGCTGCAGGTCGCCTATGTCTACGTTTCGTTCATGCGCGGGACGCCGCTTCTCGTGCAGATATTTCTTTCCTATTACGGGATACCGATGGTCTTGAGATACTTAAACGGTATTTACGGCTGGAACATCGATATATCATCCATACAGGCCATAACCTTCATGTATGTTACATTTTCCCTGAATGTAGGAGCTTATCTTTCAGAGACGATACGTGCGGCGATCCTTTCAGTGGGAAAAGGCCAGATAGAGGCTGCGGAATCCATAGGGATGACTGCTCCGCAGGTAATGCGGCGTATAGTCACACCACAGGCAGCCGTAGTCGCAATACCGAACCTCGGCAATTCATTTATCGCTTTATTGAAGGATACATCGCTTGCCTTTGCCGCATCCGTGCCCGAAATAATCGGGCAGGCTAAAATAGCCGCTGCCCGCTCGTCAAATTTTATTGAGGCATATATAGTGGCCGCGGCGATATACTGGCTGATCTGCATCATTTTCGAACAGCTTATGCTTTTGGGTGAAAAACGGCTGCGCCGTCATGAACGGGGTGTTGTAAATGATTGAGATACGAGATTTGCATAAATCCTTCGGCAGGAATGAGGTCCTGAAGGGCATCGACCTCGATGTCGCGGCCGGAAGTGTCGTAGCGATCCTGGGACCGAGCGGCTCAGGCAAATCCACGCTGCTGAGGTGCATCAACCTGCTGGAACGTCCGCAGGCCGGCACTCTGAGGCTGGGCGGGCTGCAGCTCGATTACAGCAGAGTCCATAGGAAACAGATAATGGACATTCGTAAAAAAACTGCAATGGTGTTCCAGGGCTTCAACCTCTTTGCACACAGGACGGCTCTCGGAAATGTGGCGGAAGGCCTCGCTGTCGTGAAGAAAATGGGCCGGAAGGAGGCCGGGGAGACTGCCCGAACATACCTTGAACAGGTTGGCCTCGGCAACAGAATGGATTACTATCCGTCCCAACTCTCGGGAGGGCAGCAGCAGCGGGTTGCGATAGCGCGCGCACTTGCGATGAAGCCTGAAGTGATACTTTTCGATGAACCGACCAGCGCGCTTGACCCTGAGCTGGTCCAGGAGGTGCTGGGCGCTATGAAAAAAATTGCGGATACAGGTATCACCATGGTCGTTGTGACCCATGAAATGAGTTTTGCGCGCGATGTGGCAACTGATGTGATTTTTATGGATCAGGGCACAATAGTAGAAAAGGCGCCTGCGGAAACATTTTTCAGAAATCCTCAGAAATCCAGGACAAAGCAGTTTTTGCAGCTTATTACACCTGAAAATTATGTGATATAATACTATTGATATGAAAAAAGTTTTAGTAGTCGATGACGAACTGAAAATTGCTGAGGTCATAAAATCATACCTTGAACATGCCGGATTTGAAGTATTTACGGCATATGACGGAAGGCATGCGCTGGAAATGTTCGAAAGGACGGGGCCATCCATCGTTATCCTGGACCTGATGCTGCCAGATCTGTCGGGTGAGGAGATATGCAGGACGATCAGGAAGCACTCGAGGGCGCCAATTATAATGCTGACTGCGAAGTCCGATGAGGAGGATATCCTGAGGGGCCTGGACATAGGGGCCGATGATTACGTGACAAAACCTTTTAGTCCCAAACAGCTTGTGGCAAGGGTAATTGCGGTTCTCCGACGGACGGCGGGCGATCCCGTGCCCTTGTCGAATGAGTTTTCGTTCAATAACGAAGACCTCGTAATCGACAACCTCGGACATGAGGTGAAAAAGGGGAGGCGCGTGGTCAACCTTACCCCGAATGAATACAGGATACTGCTTACTTTAATAAAGTATCCGAAAAAAACCTTTACCAGGGAAGAGCTTGTTAACATGGCCCTTGGAGATGATTTTGACGGTTTTGACAGAACGGTCGATACACATGTTAAAAATCTGAGGCAGAAGATAGAGGACGATCCCAAAGCTCCTAAATACCTGGTTACCGTGCACGGAGTAGGGTATCGTTTCACTGGAGAAAAGGATGGCAGATAAGCGGAAGTATACGATAAGCCTGAGGACCAGGCTTTCTTTGTCATATTTGATGCTCGCGGCAATAAGCGTCGTTTTGATAAACATACTGACCGGCATATTCCTTGACAAGCCTTTCAGGGAATACGCGTCGGAGAACCAGGAACAGCGGTACAGGGAGATAGTAAGCACGCTTTCGGGGCAGTACCGGAACGGCGTATGGGATGTAGCCGGTATAGAGAACATAGGAGTGGCTGCGCTTGAACAGAGCACCATCATAAAAGTGCTGGACAGCTCGGGCAGCGTGGTATGGGATGCCGCAAAACATAATAATGGAATGTGCCAAAATATTATAGAAGAGATGGCAAAGAACGTAAGCAGTCGTTATCCGGGCGTCAAGAGCAACTATACCGAAATTCCCTACCCAATAGTTACATCAGATTTGCATACGGCCGGCACAGTCAGGATCGGAAGCTACGGCCCCTATTACCTGAACGACCGGGATCTGGCTTTTCTCAGTACGCTCAATATGCTGCTGCTGGCGGTGGGACTTTTTTCAATTCTTTTTGCGCTTTTACTCGGAAACCTCATGGCCAAACGTCTGAGCTCTCCTATTTCGAGTGTCATCAGCGCCGCGCAGTCCATTTCGAAGGGCTTGTTTTCAAGGCGGATAAACGGAGTATCAAAAACCAGGGAGATAAACCAACTTACACAAACCATCAATGATCTGGCTGAGACCATGGGCAAACATGAACTGCTCCGAAAAAGGCTGACGAGCGACGTAGCGCATGAGCTCAGGACGCCGGTCGCAACTTTGCAGAGCCATATGGAGGCTATGATCGACGGCATATGGGAGCCGGACGTCGAAAGGCTCCGAAGCTGTCTGGAGGAAATCGTACGTATCGGCAAAATGGTCGGAGACCTTGAGAAGCTGGCCAGGTACGAAAGTGAGAACGCGACTCTTGAAAGAGAATATTTCGACCTGTCAGAACTCGTTAAGAGGCAGCTTCAAAACTTTGAGAACGAATTCCTCGGTAAAAATATAACCGTGGACTTCAAGGGAAGCGAAGAGGTAGTTTTTGCAGACCGGGACAAGATCAGCCAGGTCGTGGTCAACCTGATGTCCAATGCGCTCAAGTACACACAGCCGGGCGGCAGGGTGCGGGTTGCCGTAAAAGGCTCCGAAGACGTTGCGGAGCTTGTTGTGAAGGACAACGGACGGGGTATTTCCGATGAGGATCTGCCGTATATTTTCGAAAGGTTCTACAGGGCAGACAAGTCCAGGAACAGAATGACTGGAGGCTCGGGCATCGGGCTCACGATCGCCAGGACCATAGTAGAAGCGCATGGAGGTTCGATAGAGGTACACAGCATTATCGACACAGGGACGGAATTTATCGTAACGCTGCCCAAAGGCGACGGGACGGGCAAAGGTTGACTCCGGTCGACAGTTGGAAGAGCAACGCACAATTGACATTAAAACGGGTAAATGTCAAAATAGGGTAGTATTATTATTCAGCTATGCTGGAGCACATAAAGGGAAATAAACGAAATGATTTATTATAAAACCTTGAACGGAACAAGCCTCGAAACACTTCATAAAGCTTTTTTGGAGGCGTTTTTCGATTATCAGGTCAAGATTGATCTGCCATTTTGGAAGTTCGAGCAGATGCTTCTAAGAAGGGGTTATTACCCGGACATATCTATGGGGGCTTTTGACAATGACAGATTGGTTGGATTCGTTCTGAACGGATTCAGGAACTGGATCGGAAAGCCGACCGTATATGACCTCGGGACAGGCGTCATACCTCATTACAGGAGGCAGGGGATAACCAGCGGGTTACTTTTGCACATCAAAAAGCTGCTTAAAGAAAAGCAAGTGGAGCAATATTTGCTGGAAGTGCTTAAATCCAACGAATCGGCTTTTCAGCTCTATAAAAAGCAGGGCTTTGAGATACATAGGGAATTCTTATGTTTCCAATTGGAAAAGGATAAATTCATACCGCGAACAACCTGCAAGGTCGAGCGTGTTGAAAGGTTGGAAACGGAGCAATTGAAGGAGTTTTGGGACTTCGAGCCTTCCTGGCAGAACTCTGTCGCATCCGTTGAAGCTGTGCCGGAAGCTTTCAACTTTTTTGTCGCACATTTTAACAATACCATTGCCGGTTACGGCATTATCGATAAAGTATCGGGGGACGTTCCCCAAATCGCGGTAAACAGGGATTACCGGGGCAATGGTATTGCATATGGCATCATGACAGAGATGGTAAAAAGCACGGGCTCCGGTAAAGTCGCTCTTCTCAATGTGGAAACAAATTCAACTCCGATTGAAGGTTTCTTGAACAAGTTGGGCTTTTTGTATTATGTCGGTCAGTATGAAATGCTTTTAAAGCTGTAAGACGCCGTTTATCATGATTCCTGAAGGTATTGAACTATGTTGGCGGGAGATGGTCGTATGACGGATATCGGGATTTTTACAAAGTGGCTTGAGGAAAGCTCGCATGCCGTTTTCTTCGGGGGAGCGGGGGTGTCGACGGAAAGCGGCATACCGGATTTCAGGAGTGTCGACGGCCTGTATAACCAAAAATACGATTACCCGCCCGAAACGATATTGAGCCATACCTTTTTCCTGCAGAGAACCGCCGAATTCTATCAATTTTATAAGGATAAAATGATATTTACCGGAGTAAAACCCAATGTAACTCATATCAAACTTGCGCAGCTCGAGGCTTACGGCAGGCTGAGCGCCGTTGTAACGCAGAATATCGACGGCCTTCACCAGCTGGCGGGAAGTAAAAAGGTCTTGGAACTGCACGGTTCGGTGCACCGGAATTACTGTATGAAGTGCGGCAAGGCTTATGGGCTTGGCGCCGTCCTGGATTCGACAGGCGTCCCGTTGTGCGGATGCGGCGGTATCATTAAGCCTGACGTCGTGCTTTACGAGGAAGGTCTTGACGATGACGTTGTCGATGAAGCCGTGCGCAGCATTGCAGAGGCTGATATGCTGATCGTAGGGGGGACTTCGCTGTCCGTTTATCCCGCAGCAGGCCTTGTAAGGTATTATTCCGGCAAACGGCTGGTGCTTATCAACAAATCGGTAACGCCCTACGACCAATATGCCAACCTGCGGCTGCAGTGCGGCCTCGGCGAGGTGTTTTCGCAAGTGGGTCGATAAGAGGCAAATCTGCTTGGTCGGAGTTGGCGGCTATATTGGCATCGGTCGAAAAGGAGGCAGGATATATGGAACATGCGATAAAAACTTCAAGGCAGGACGAAATGATCAACATAACCGAAATGGTCAGGCAGGACGTTCAGAAAAGCGGGATAATCGACGGAGCTGTAATCGTGTTCGTACCGCATACGACGGCCGGAGTCACCATCAATGAGAACGCCGACCCCGACGTCGTTTACGACATGCTGTCAATATTGCGCAGGATCTCACCCGAAAGCGGCGGCTACCGTCACGCCGAAGGGAACTCGCACGCGCACGTCAAGGCTTCGCTCATGGGCTCGTCCTGTACCGTTATCGTTGAAAACGGGCAGCTCAGGCTCGGGACCTGGCAGGGCATTTATTTCTGCGAGTTCGACGGTCCAAGGAATAGAAAGGTATACACAAAAATAATATGAATTGAAAGGGCGCGGTGGAGGGAAATGATTTTTTATTTTTCCGGCACGGGAAACTCGTACTATGTGGCTTCCCAAATTGCTTCGCGTTTTGACGAAGGGTTGGCTCCGATCGCGCGCCTGATGAAAAATGCCGCAGACGGATACGAATATACCCTTCACGACGGCGAGATAATCGGATTCGTGTATCCTGTATATGCATGGGCGCCTCCCAGGATAGTTCTGGATTTCATATCCAAACTGAAGCTCAGAAATTACAGGGATCAATATATTTTTTCAGCTGCAACCTGCGGCGATGATACCGGCAATTCATTAAAGGTATTGCGTAAAAGCCTGCAAAAGAGAGCTCTCGTTTTAAACGCCGGTTTCTCGGTCAGGATGCCGAATAATTACGTCTTCATGACGGATGTAGACCCTGAACGCCTGAGACAGGAAAAGCTCGAAGCGGCGGAAGAGGAAATTGACCGAATCTGTGGTGCAATAGCTGAAAGAAGGTCGGTAGATACGGATAAACTGGCATTGCGGTTTCCCGGACTGAAAACGGCACTGGTAAATCCTTTGTTCAACAATTTCGCAATACAGCCCCGTAAATTTTTCGCTGACAACAAATGTACCGGATGCGGCATATGTGAAAAAGTATGCTGCAATGAAAACATAAGGGTAAACGGCAGGCCGGTATGGGGAAACCGTTGCAGCCAGTGCTTTGCCTGCCTTCACTATTGCCCCGCCAAAGCTGTTCAGTATGGTCGCGGTACGTATAAAAAGGGCAGACATACCAATCCGAATGTAAAAGTGAGCGATATGTCAGGCATAAAATAAAAAATATGTTGAAGAGGCAAATTGACGTCTGCATAAACATTATAACCCTTTAATTGAAAAAACCTGGTAAATTTAGTATAATTGCATTAATACAATTATAAACACACTTTGATTACCAGCGACTTTTTATTAAAGGATGGTGTTTATATGCAAAGGATCAGGCTAAGCATATTATTTTTGGCATTGGCGCTCTCGTTTACAATGCCGGCCCCGGTTCATGCGGCTGACAGGGATTATGCAAACTACGGAAAAGCAATAGATCTGAAAATAATGGGACTGTTCATGGGTGACGGGACAAGTTTCAATCTCGATCGGACCCCTACAAGGATAGAGGGCGCCTGTATGCTGGTCAGGCTTTTGGGTAAGGAAGAGGAAGCAAATAAATCAAAATTGAAGCATCCTTTTACGGATGTACCCAAATGGGCCGACAATCAAGTAGGATATATGTATCAAAACGGTCTTACAACGGGCATCGGCAACAACCTGTTTGGTTCCAATCAAAAACTTTCTGTTCAGCATTATACTACCTTCATATTGCGTTCACTTGGGTTCGATGATAATAAGGGTGACTTCCAAGCTGGCAATGCATTGGAAAAAGCCGTACTTATCGGCTTGCTGGACAATACGGAGGCAGCGGCTCTGAAAAATAAGACTCCATTCCTAAGAGATGACCTTGTGGGTGTTTCATACAGCGCTTTGGAAACACATCTGAAAGGGAGCAGCCTTACACTGCTGGATAAGCTCGTAACACAGGACAAGGCGGTATCAAAAGAAGCGGCAAGAATATTGGGGCTATATACTTCCGATCTTCGGGACGAAATCGGCGAAATAGCGGAATATGATGCAGCCACCACAGACAGGGGATATGTAATAAAAGACAGCACGGACCTTTTCAGGCTGCTGAGAAAAATGCTTTATGAAACCAAAACCGTATTCAGCATAGATTACAGCAATTATACCGGAAGCATCGCAGATGATTTCAAAACTGCCTGCATGCGAGCAAAAGAAGCGGTTGAGCTGAATACAGGTGTGGAGAATTTCTTTGATTACGGAGAGTTTAAAGGTAGCATTGACTACTCGGGAAGAGCTACAATCAAATATAAATTCTCCGAAAGCGAATTTCAGAAAAGAAAGCAATGGGCGAAGGAGACAGTAATCAAGGCGAAGCAAATCATCATGGAAATCATTCGGGCAGGCATGTCCGACTATGATAAAGAGCTCGCCATCCACGACTATATAATAAACAATACAAGTGTGGATACTACTGCCGATCTGACTTCCATTTCACCCGCCAGTTCCTTCAATGCATACGGCTGTCTCGAACTTGGCTCGGCTACGTGTGAGGGTTATTCAAAAGCCGTAAAGCTGATATGCGACCTCATTGATATGGAATGCATCATTGTAAACGGTGAATCATATGTCGATAACAAGTGGACGGCTCATGTCTGGAACATCATGAATGTAGGAGGCAGGTACTACCATCTGGATGTAGCTTTCGACGACCCTGTCTCAAAAGAGAACCTATTGACGTACTATCATTTTAACCTTACAGACAATGATACCACCAAGCTATGTAATTGGACAAATGTCGATTATCCGGCTTGCAACAGCACTGAGTATAATTATTATTACAAGTCAGGTCTTGTTGTCGACAATGTTTCAGCGTTTGAAGAAGCCGTACAAAAAACTGTCAGCCAGAAAAAGACCCGGTTGGAAGCAAGGATTAAAAATTATACTGCAGGCGCTGTCAAAGACCTATCAGGCATAATGTACAGATTCGGGACCGTGTCCGGCTACAAATATTCCATAAATGAAGATTTTGGGATAATAATTGTTTCAGATATCAAATACTGGTGATTAGCTCCATATGTCTATCAAGCCGCGAAAGTGACGAAGGCGCGCATGTGTAAAAAACGATTATAAAAAAGCGCTGCGATTGACTGATTTTGGAATTGCCAATATAATTGAATTATTGCAGAACACTATAAACCTGCAGGGTTTTTTGCCTGCAGGTTTATGTTTTTTATGCGGGCGGCTGGCGGGGCTGGTACGGCTGAAAAATACCGGGGCAAAATGGCCGCTATGGAAGCTGCAGCTGCGACCGCAGAGGCAGAGGTTCAAGAAGGAATGGGGTGTTGACGCATGAAGAAAAAGGATAAAACGACTTACGATTTTATAAAGCAGGTTCGTAATAGCTGGGATATCAATCCTAGGACAAGGGTTCAGGACAATGACCTGAAAAATAAGAAGAAGCGCAGGCAGGATGAGAAAAAACTCGTTGACGACAGGAGGGTTGATTGAATGTTTAACGACGAATTGCTGGATTTTATCAACAAATGCAGCGGTAAACCGGCTCCGTTCGAGCCGGGCTTCAGAATGGTTCCTAAAGACATAACGGAAGGACCTGCAGAAATACTTGCCTTCTGGGACGACCCCCATATATCAAAGAGCATGCTCGAGATACATTTGAGCCCTGATACGGATGCAGCGAGTAGAAAACCAGGGATGATCGCCCAAACTGTGCGCCATTTGTTCGATTCGGGGATCATAAAGCCGGGGATGAGGGTGCTTGACCTCGGATGCGGTCCGGGATTGTATGCACAGAGATTGAGCAGCGAAGGCGCTGTTGTTACCGGGATCGACATTTCGCAAAGCTCGCTCGAGTATGGCCGCAAGTGTGCGGAAGATGCGGGGCTCGGCATAGAGTATAAAAAGTGCGATTTCTTTGATATCGATTACACCGGTGAGTTTGATGCAGTTATCCAGGTTTATGGAGAGCTTAATGTTTTTTCCGACGATAAGCGGGACCGTTTGCTGAAGATAGTACATAGAGCCTTGAAGAAGGACGGCATTTTCATATTCGATGTGACTACGAGAGCTCTCAGGAAATGGGCAGGTGTCCGGAAAGGCTGGTATGTCAGCGACGGAGGCTTCTGGCGTCCGGGCAGGCATCTCGTTCTCGAGCAGGGTTGGGATTACCCTGATATCGACGTCTGGCTCGATCAGTTCATCGTGGTGGATGAAGACGGAGCAGCGGTCTACCGCAACTGGTTCCACGACTATAACCTTGATACGATCAAGGCTGCCCTGGAAAACGCCGGGTTTGAGGCGCTGCACATATGGAATGACCTTGCCGGTGAAAAATATTGCGAAGGCGGGGATTGGATAGCGATTGGGGCGAAGGTGCGAAAGCCCTGAAGACAGTATTGAGTTTTGCTGACTGATGCAGCGTAGGGCAATCAACCGTACTTATAAGACGGAGGCGACTGAAATGATAATAATCGAGACCGACAGGCTACTTGTCAGGAATTTCAAAGCGGAAGACTGGAAGGATCTTCAGGAATACCTTTCGCGCGAAGAGGTTATGCGGTTTGAAAGCGCATGGGACACGAGCGACGAGGGTATGAGGAAAGCGGTTGTCGAGCTTTCCAGGGGCAATAGCTTCTGGGCCAGCGAGTTAAAGAGCACAGGTAAGATGATAGGACACGTCTATTTCGGCAGGGAGCAGCCTGAAGCCTTCAATACATGGATGCTCGGCTATATATTCAACAATGACTATTATGGGAACGGCTATGCAACTGAAGCCTGCAGAGCGGTGCTCGAATATGCCTTCAGTGTTATGGGCGTACACCGTGTCATCGCTAAATGCAGTCCTGAAAACAATGCCTCATGGAAACTGCTCGAACGCCTTGGCATGAGGCAGGAAGGGCGCTCGCTGTGTTGCGCCTCGATAAAGAAGACTCCGTCCGGGGAACCCGTCTGGTGGGATGAATTCTTGTATGCGATTCTGTCGGTCGAGTGGCCCGGCTATGTTGTAAAAGTGTCGGAGAAATAGTATAAAAGCTCCTCGTTTCCGGCAAAATGTGCTATAATGGTGAGGAAAATCTTGCCCGAACGGAGAGATGTTTATGAGTATCGAAAAGAATTATTATGGCAGCATGGAGGACGGTAAGCAGGTTCATATCTACACCTTGACAAATTCATCCGGTATTAAGGCCGGAATCATCGACTACGGGGGTGCCGTAGTGTCGCTGCAGGTTCCCGGCAAAGACGGAAAAACTGCTGACGTAGTATTGGGCTATGACACGCTGGAGCAGTACCTTGAAGGGGATGTTTTCCTCGGAGCGCTTATCGGCAGGCACGCAAACAGGATAGAAGACGCCGAGTTCGAACTTGGCGGAAATGTTTATCATCTGGCGAAAAATGATAACGGAAACCACTTGCACGGCGGAATCAAAGGCTTCGACAAGGTCGTGTGGCAGTCGGAGATAATAAGCGGCCCTGACGGACAGGCACTTCAGCTGAAATACAGGAGCCCCGACGGAGAGGAAAACTACCCGGGAAATCTTGATGTCAAGGTGGCGTATACCCTGACGGAAGCAAACGAACTGAAGATTGAGTATTATGCGGTGTCGGACAAGGATACTGTCATAAATCTAACCAACCATACATACTTCGACCTGTCGGGTCACGAGCGCGGAAGCATATTGAATCACCAGCTCAGGATAAACGCCGACAAATTCACGATCATCGACAACGAAGGAATACCTACGGGCGAGATTAAGGATGTAACAGGAACGCCAATGGACTTCACGGCCTTGACGACGATAAGCAAGGGCATAGACAGCCCCGACGAACAGATAGTCTGCGGCGGGGGGTACGATCATAACTGGGTACTGAAGGTAAGCGGCAATAAGCCGGAATTTGCAGCCGAGCTTTTTGATCCCGAATCGGGACGCCGTATGGAGGTTTATACCGACAAACCCGGAATTCAGTTTTATTCCGGTAACTTCCTCGCGGGCCAGAAAGGCAAGGGCGGCGCCGTATATAGCAAGAGAAGCGGACTGTGCCTGGAGACGCAGTATTTCCCCAATGCAATGAAGCATAAGCACTTCCCCTCGCCTGTATTGAAGGCCGGAGATGAATACAGATATACTACCATATACAAATTTCTATGATAGAACTGGTGATAACTGCGGATGACTTCACAGGCGCTCTCGATACGGCTGTGCAGTTTTCAAGGAATTCAACGGGAACGGCAGTGATGTTTTACAATGACCTGGACTTTTCCGGAATAAGCGGAGAAGTCCAGGTCGTTGTTATTGATACGGAGAGCCGGCATATTTCCCCGAAAGAAGCGGCCGGGAGGGTGAGAGAAGCCGTATCGAAGGCAAAGGCTTCCGGTGTGACGCATTTTTACAAGAAAACGGATTCCGTTTTGCGCGGCAACATCGGAAGCGAGCTTTTGGCGATAATGGAGGCTGTCGGCTCCCATGACCTTATGTTCGTGCCTGCCTATCCCGACATGGGAAGGACGACCAGGGAGGGTTGCCAGTATCTGAACGGAATACCGCTTAACGAGACTTCATTTGCCAGGGACCCTATAGACCCGGTCAGCGGCTGCGATATAGCAAATATGATAAAAATGCAGGCTGACGCAGAAATTATTGTCGTCGGGAGAAATGAGAAGCCTCACCTGATAAACGGTTACGGGTCTGACAGACCGATTGCTGCGGGAGATAAAGATGTCACGTATGGTCTGAATGACCCGGATAACCCGGGTGAATCGGGCGGAGGCGGTAGACCCGCCGGAAGGATCTACGTTTTCGACGCTGAAAACAATATCGATTTAAAAAACATAGCCGGATTATTAAAGTCAGAGGGTAAACTGGAGCTCACTGCCGGGTGCGCCGGCTTTGCAGGCATGCTGCCTGAGGTGTTGGAACTCTGTGGTTGCCGGGAAAGCACATCGCTATCGGACGGTAAATCAGCCGGTAAATCAGCCGGTAAATCAGCAGGGAAGATGCTTACTGTCTGCGGCAGCATCAATGAGATATCCCTGCGTCAGGTACGGTTTGCGGAGAAGATCGGCTTTTGCCGTATCACGCCGGACCCGGATCAACTGCTCACGCCGGGTTATTTCGATTCTGAGGCTGGCAGAGATTTTGTCAAAAGAACAGCCCGTTTGATAAATGACGGAAAAGACGTCATAATCTCAGCAGCCGCGAGTCAGGCAGACCGTGAAAGCTTTGGCAGGTTTGCCTGCGAGAAGAAAATCGACGAAAAGGAAATTCCGTTCATCATATCTCACGGCATTGCTGCGCTGGTGAGAAAAATCGCAGATATCTCCAACCCCGGGATTCTGTCGGTCGTCGGAGGTGATACCGCCGTTGCCATAGCTTATTCGATGGGTTTTGGCAGCGTTATGCCGCGGTATGACATAGAGACGGGAGTCGTATTGTCCGAAGCCTTCGGATACGGAGACGGTATTATATTGATTACCAAGTCCGGCGGCTTCGGTAATGAGGATGTATTGGTCAAAGTAAGAGACTGTATGAAAAACAGGTAATTAAGCAGGTACAGGAGACTATGCACGTGTAATTACGCAGGAAATCGGGAAGCTTTGTAAATATTAATGTACTGAGTATCTACAGGAGGATAAAATGTCTGAAGAGAGACCAGTTTTGGGTATCACGATGGGTGATCCGGCCGGCGTCGGACCGGAGATCGCCGTAAAGTCACTGGGACACAAAGAGGTTTATGAAATATGCCGGCCAATTATTATAGGCGATGCCGGCGTGATAAAAGACGCCGTCAGGATAACCGGTCTGCCATTCACTGTAAATGCGGTGGAAAAAATCGGCGGAGCTGGTTTCAAATACGGCTGTATCGATGTGTATGACCTGAAAAACGTGGATATGAAGAAGTTTGAGTATGGAAAGGTTTCAGCAATGTCCGGCAATGCCGCTTTTGAAGCGGTCAAAAAGGTGATAGACCTGGCGATGGACGGCAGGATTGACGCAACGGTCACAGGCCCGCTCAACAAGGAAGCCATAAATCTTGCAGGGCATCATTATTCAGGGCATACTGAGATATACGCGCATTTCACCAACACGCGCGATTACACCATGATGCTAGCGGATAATGACCTGCGGGTCGTGCATGTATCCACTCACGTTTCGTTGAGGGAAGCCTGCGACAGGGTAAAAAAGGACAGGGTCCTCAAGGTGATAAAGCTTGCTCATGACGCCTGCAGAAGGATAGGTATCGGCGAACCCAGGATCGGAGTCGCGGGACTCAACCCACATGCCGGTGAAAACGGGCTTTTCGGCAGGGAGGAAATCGATGAGATCGCGCCTGCAGTCAGGGAAGCGGTTACAGCCGGTATAAACGCAGAAGGCCCCATACCGCCCGACAGCATTTTCTCCAAGGCAAAGGGCGGCTGGTACGATATAGTGGTCGCGATGTACCACGACCAGGGTCATATCCCCCTCAAGCTTTCGGGCTTCAGATGGAATGAAGAAACCGGCAGGTGGGACACCAATGGAGTTAATATAACGCTCGGACTTCCGATCATAAGGACTTCAGTCGACCATGGCACCGCCTTTGACAAGGCAGGCCGCAACGAAGCGTCGGAAGCAAGCCTTGTAAGCTCGATCGATTATGGAGTCAGACTGGTCAAAAACAAAAATGCCTGTATCTGATAATTCACTTGTAAATCCTACTTTTTAGTATTAATATTTATTTGGTTTTTACATAACAATCAGGGGGCAGTAAACCAGTGGATTCCATTGATCAGTTTCGGAATTTGCCGTATCTTGCCGTGAGAAACGGTAAAGTCGTCGAGGCAAGCCGGCTGTTTTGCGCTCTTACGCAATATGAACCTGAAGAGCTGCTTAAAAAGCCGGTGGAGTTGGTTCTCAAGCAATATCTGCATATAAATGCGGATCTAAATGTCGCTGAAGAAAAAATAACCACATATGTTTTCACAAAATCCCATGAGCCTTATGAGGTGGGAATAAGTGTCTGTCAGGACACTGAAACGAATGTCAGGCTCTTTGCGTTTGTCCAGAAAAGCCATTCGGAAATATTGTCCCGGTTGCCCTATTTGTCGCAATTGTACAACTCCGACCATTATGGCATAGCTATTTATGATTCCAATTCTTTCACACTTCTCAAAGCTAACGCTGAATATGTGAAAATGCTGAGAATGCCGCCCGATTGCATTGGTAAGAGGATCAATGATATCTATCCGGATTTTGCAGGCAGTGAATCGGAGATGCGATGGAACTGTATTGTACAAACGGGAGAATCGGTTTATCTGCAGGAATTCAAAGGCAACATAGGCGGTATGAAGGGCAGGTACTGGGAAAATACGATAACTCCGGTTATTCTCGATGGTAAGGTCGCATATGTCGTTTCCATGCTGACTGATTTAACTGAAAAGGTTTTAAAAAGGACGGAAGAGGAACTCCTCCAGGCAAACAACAGGCTTACCGTTGCTTTGGAGTCCGTCGGAGCGGGGATATGGGAAACTGATCTTGCCACAGGAAATCAGGTATGGTCCCCGGAGGTCTATGAGCTCTACGGACTCGATCCGAACGAACTCGTGCCGCTTTCAAAAGGGATAAGCAGAATAGCTCCCGAAGACAGGGCAGGCTTTGAACACTCATGGAACGAAGCCGTAAAAAGCCCGTGTGAATTCTGGCGCGATGAGTTTCGCATAATCCATCCCGTTAAAGGCATTGTGTGGTTGAAGGGTACAGGCAAGTTTATATACGATGATAAAGGCAACCCTGTAAAAATGATAGGGATAAACATTGACATAACCGACCAAAAGAAACAGCAGGAGGAGATAATCAGATCGGAGAAGGAAAAGAACGAAGCCCTTGAAAATGTAATCAAAATGAAGGATGAATTTCTTTATCTTATCACTCATGAATTCAAAACCCCGCTGACTGTTATCAAAGCCGCAATACAGGCGATGGACATGTTGTGTGGAAAGAATATGCCGGAAAAGGCCGACAAGTTCCTGAACAGCATAAAGCAGAATACAAACCGGCAGCTTCGCCTGGTTAACAATCTTCTCGACGTGACTCGCATAAATGCTGGTGAAATCAGGCTTAAAGAGGGCGTTTTCAATATCGAATACCTGATACGGTCAATTGTCGATTCCATACAGCCTTATGCCCAGCACAAAAAAGTAAAGCTCAACTTCACGGCGCGGTTTGGAGCGAATGAAATACTCATAGATGAGGAGAAAATTGAACGCATTATTCTTAACCTGGTGTCCAACGCTCTCAAATTTACGCCCGAAGGTAAGTCTATCGATATTGTTCTCTGCAGGAAGAGATATAAAAACAGGAATATGGTCTGTATTGCTGTCACGGATCAGGGCATCGGTATTCCGAAAAGCAAGCAGGACAAGATTTTCGAGCGCTTCGGACAGGCAGACACAAGCTTGTCCCGTCAGGCCGAAGGGACAGGGATAGGCTTGTACCTTGTAAAACTTTTTGTAAATGCGATGAATGGTGACATTACGTTACGGAGCAAGGAAGGAAAAGGCAGCACGTTTACAGTCATACTTCCCTTTATCGAAGCGACTCCGTTGGAAAGAATAACGGCAGGCAGCGGGCAGGACGAACAGGTAATGCGAAGGGACAGCCGCCTGATACAGGCGGTTGCAGTTGAGTTTTCCGACATATATTTCTAACAGGCGGGTTGAGTGTTATACTGGAGAGGTAGAAAATATGGAAAGAAGGCTTTTAAGGTGGAAAGGAATATCATGAATCGTTTGAGAGCAAATATTCGATAACTCCCGGGGAGAGCGCCGACGGCATTATCGATATTGCCCTCAATATAGGAAGCATCCCGCAGGATCAGATATTATCCGGCATAATGGTGAAATCATGCCGTGGTAGAGGAAGGATATTATGTCGATCAAGGCAAGTATTAAAAATATAGAGCTGGAATTTCAAACGTCGCCTGAGCTTTTTTCGCCGAGGCAGATCGATGCCGGAACGTTGGCAATGCTGTCATGTATCGAGTTTTCCGAAGGGCAGAAGCTGCTCGACCTCGGATGCGGCTATGGTGTGGTCGGAATTCTTGCGGCCAAATTTACCGACCCGTCCAATGTATATATGTTAGACTTAGATGAAGAAGCAGTCGCATGCTCCGCCCGGAATGCGGAGCTTAATGGCGTCAGCGGCGTTCACGTGCTTCGGAGCGACGGACTGGAAGCACTGGATGAGGCCGGATTCGACCTGATATTGTCGAACCCTCCGTATCATACCGATTTCTCGGTTGCGAAACGATTTATAGAAAAAAGCTTCAACCGCCTGAAAATAGGCGGCAGACTGCTGATGGTAACGAAACGCAAGGACTGGTATAGGAATAAACTGGCGACGGTCTTCGGCGGTGTGAAAGTGCATGAGACCGGAGGGTACTTTGTTTTCGAGGCCGAGAGGAGAAGCGCAAGCTATGGAGGAAGTAAGGGAATCGACAGGGCTCGCGGAAAGCCGGCTAAAAAAACTGACCGCGGCGGGAAGTAATGGAGCGGCATACTTGCAGCAACTAACTTGTAAGTTAAAATTGAAGAAAGAAGAATACATATGGAACTGGAAAGATTGAACAAACAAATGCAGTTCATCATTGAGATAGATAAAGTAAAATCCATCCTGCGGCAGAATTTCCTTGCCGACGGCTCCCGGCGTGAAAATGATTCCGAACACTCCTGGCACCTGGCGATGATGGTCGTCATACTTTCGGAATATTTCAAAGGCGCAGACATGCTGAAGACCGTCAAGATGGTGCTGATACATGACCTCGTCGAGATATACGCCGGCGACACGTTTGCGTACGATGAACAGGGTTATCTGGACAAGGATGAAAGGGAACAGGCGGCCGCGGACAGGTTGTTCGCGCTGCTGCCCCGGGATCAGGCATCGGAATACAGGGATTTGTGGGACGAATTTGAAAGAATGGATACAGGCGAGGCCATATTCGCCGCTGCTGTGGACAGGATACAGCCTCTGCTGATGAATTCGGAATCAGGGGGGAAGATGTGGAAGCAGCACAAGGTAACAAAAGAAATGGTGCTGAAACGTAATAAGCTTGTACTTGAAGACGCGCCTGAAACAATTGCGGAATTCGTCCGGAAGAGGATAGAGGACTCTGCCGCAAAACACTGCTTTTACGAAGAGGGGCTGGGTGAATGAATGTCCGGCTATAAATACGTGATATGGGATTGGAACGGTACATTGCTCGACGATATGGGCTCCTGCATAAACGTAATGAACCGTGTGCTGGGGCGCCGGGGGCTGCCGGCATTGGACAATGAACGGTACAGGAGAATATTCGGGTTCCCTGTCAGGGATTATTATGAAGCGCTGGGATTCGACTTCACAGTCGAATCTTTCGAACGGATATCCGTCGAATTTGTCGACGATTACCGGAAGGAAAGCCAGTGCGCCGCTTTAAGAGAGGGTTGCATTCAGGTGCTGGATCACATCAGAGCCCGGGGCATCCGCCAGGTCATACTTTCAGCCTCGCAGAAAGAGGATCTTGCCAGACAGGTCGAGCATTACGGAATCCTTGAATATTTTGATGATCTGCTGGGTTTGGATAACTGCCATGCGGCAAGCAAGCTCGGAATCGGCAGGGAATGGCTTGAAAAAAGCGGGATAGATAAAGAAGAAGTTCTGCTCATAGGCGACACGCGGCACGATTTCGAAACGGCTTCCGAACTGGGCTGCGACTGTATCCTGCTGTCCTGCGGACATCAGTCGGAAGAGCGCCTTGCCGCCCTCGGTGCACCGCTGATCCGTTCGCTGGAAGAGGTGAAAGGATATTTTTGAAAGAGGCGGGTATTTTATTAATTAAAGGACGGGTGCAGTTGAATGTACGATATTGCAATTGTTGGAGGCGGGCCGGCAGGAACAACTCTGGCGCGGTTAGTTGGAAACAGATATAAAGTGCTGGTTTTGGAAAAACGCTCTTTCGACCCCGATATGCCTTTCGCAAGTGAGAAATGCTGCGGGGGATTGCTGGATCCGGATGCGCAAAGGATGATGGCGCGATTCGGCCTTGGTATACCTAAATCGGTTTTGCTCAGCCCGCAGATGTTTGCCGTACGTACCATAGATATTACCAATTCGCTCGAACGCTTCTACCAACGTTACTATATCAATATAAACAGAAACGAATTCGATAAATGGCTTGGATCCATCATACCACCGTCGGTAAATGTAATTGACGGGTGTATTTTCAATAGATTCGAGGAAAAAGAGGACTGTGTCGTTATAAAGTTCAGCCGTGACGGAAAGGAATACGAAGAAAAAGCCAGGCTTATCGCAGGCGCCGACGGCGCATATTCGAAAGTCAGAAGGCAGGGGTTCCCGGATAATGAAGCTCCCAGGCTGTATGTATCCATACAGGAATGGTTCGAAGCCAGAGGAGTCCAAAATTATTACGGAGCAATATTCGACGATGAAATAACGGATTTCTATTCTTGGACGATACCCAAGGAGAATATGATAATTCTCGGTTCAGCTTTAAGCCCGGGAAAGGACGCCTGTAACAAGTTCGAAACGTTGAAAAGCAAACTGATACGATACGGTTATGATTTTAGCAAAAGCCTGAAAAAGAACGGCGCTTACCTGTATCGTCCCATAAAACGCAGCCAGATCTGCATGGGGAGCAAAAGGGTCGTATTGGCAGGAGAGGCGGCTGGATTTATAAGTCCAAGCTCCGCAGAAGGTATGAGTTACGCATTCAAAAGCTCGCTGGCGCTTGCCGGTGCTTTGTTACAAGGCATTGACGGATACATGGAGCGTTATGAGAAAAACCTCGGCCCCTTGATTCGTAATATAGTATTGAAGAACCTCAAGTCTCCCGCCATGTACAATAGAAAGCTTCGCAAGATTGCAATGAGATCGGGACTGCTGAGTATCGATATCGTGGATGGCAGAGTAAACTGATGGATGGGTGCAAACGATGAATCATGAGATGAGACTGCTTCTAAAGCCTTTCGGACTGATACGCAGCGGGGCAAAAACGATAGAGATCCGGCTTTATGATGAGAAACGAAGAAAAATACAAGTCGGCGATACTATTACCTTCCGAAAGCTGCCTGAAGAGGAAGAGTCAATTACGACAGAGGTGGAGGCGCTTTATCGCTGCGGTACTTTTGAGGAGCTTTACAAAAGCCTGTCTTTCGAAGCTTTCGGATGCGCAGGTTATTCAATGGAGAAGATGCTAAGCGGAACCTATGAGATATACACCCCGGAACAGGAAAGAAAGTACGGCGTGCTGGGAATAAAGATCAAACTGTCAGGCAAAGATTGATTTGCAAAAAAGACTGAATATGACATATAGCTGTCCGATTGTTCCTGTAAAATTATAAATGGAATATGATATCGATGAGGTGTTAAGTATGGAATGGCACGAACTTTTTCCCCAGGAACGTCAGCCTTCGCTGAAGGACATGACGGATTACATAGGCGGCGAGGCAGGACGCCTGTGGGATTCGCTGATGGATTACATGAAAACGTCCTACAAGGCGCAGCCAAAGCTCTCATACAGCGTGTGCACGGGAAAACCCGGCTGGAATATCAAGTTCCAGAAAAGCGGGCAGTCGTTCGGCACTTTATATCTCGAACAAAATTCGTTTTCCGTTTTCATTGTATTCAGCTACAAGCTCGATCCTGTAATGGAAGCGATATTGCCTATGCTGAGCCCTGAAATTGCTGAGCTTTACAGGAATGCCGGCGATTTCATGAAAATGGGCAAATGGTTGATGTTCAGAATAAGCGATGAGGCCGGCTTACGCGATTACAAAAACATGATCGCAGTCAAGCTGCCGCCGAAAGCGGCCTGATCAGGCCCCGCAGCTTTCCTTCAGCCGCTGTTGTTCTTCCTGCATCACTTTTTTATCTATCCTTTCAAACAATATACCGACCGGACCGAGCTGCAGATCTGCCGGTATACGGACCGGGGACCATCCGGTATTTTCGAGTCCCAATATACTGCGTATTTTTACCGACGAGAACGGCAGGAAAGGATCAAGCAGCACCGACAGGTTAGCGATTATCTGCACGCAGGTGTTTAGTGTCGTACCGCATTTTTCGGGCTCGTTCTTTACAGAGATCCATGGCTGTTCCTCATCAAAGTATTTGTTCGCTTTTCGGACTAATGCGAAGACTGAATCGAGCGCCGCCCTGAAACTGCCCTTCTCAATAAGACTTCCGACAACCGGGTAAAGGGAATCCATGGCTTCGAGTATGGAAAGCCTTGCTGAATCGGGATTTGCATAAGCTGTGGACCTGGTAGTCTCAGATTCGGTATGGCTGCTGTTTTTCTCTGCCTCGGCATTATTAGCAGGCTTGGCTGCTTCAAGGCTGGCATCGTCCAAGAATACTTCTGCTTCTGTACAATCCTGTGCAATACCAGGTACCCTGCTTCCAAAGAACTTCTGAATGAATACGAGGCTGCGGTTCACGAGGTTCCCGTATGCTCCCAGAAGTTCGCCGTTGTGACTGTTTATGAATTCATTCCAGGTGAAATCCGTGTCGCGCTGCTCAGGACCGTTGGCTGTCAGAAAATAACGTATTGAATCCGGATCATAACGATTCAGCAGATCCTTTGCCCAGATCGCCCAATTTCCGCTTGTAGAAATCTTTCTGCCTTCAAGCGTAAGATATTCGCTCGATATTATTTCATCAGGCAGCCGGAATTTCACATCCGTACGACCCAGCAGCAGAGAGGGCAGTATGATCGTATGAAACGGTATGTTGTCCTTGCCGTGTACGTAGTATTGCCTGCTGCTGTTCCAGAATTCCGTGAAATCCATGCCTTTATCCAGGCAGAGCCTATAACAGTCAGAGACGTAGCCAAGTACGTTTTCAGCCCAGATATATATCTTTTTGTTTTCATAACCCTCCTTCGGAGCATCGATGCCCCAGTCGAGGTCTCTGGTTAGGGCTCTGTCACGCAAACCCTCGCGGATGTAGCGCTTTGACATTTCATACGCGTTTTTGCGCCAGCCTTGGTGCGCTTCCACATAATTGTCCAGCGCCTCCTTCAGTTTGGTTACAGCCAGGAACAGGTGATTTGACGGTCTTAGCTCAGGTGTTGCTCCGCATATGCTGCATACCGGATTTATGAGATTTTCCGGCTCGAGCACATTACCGCAGGCCTCGCACTGGTCGCCACGCGCAGCCGAACCGCAATTGGGGCAGACGCCTCTTACAAAGCGGTCGGGGAGGAATTGTCCGCAGTGTCCGCAATAGGATTGCCGTATGGTCTTTTCGTAAACATAACCTCCGTCGTACAGCTTTTTGTGAAAATCCCTCACAAAGCTTTTGTGTTCCTCGCTGGAAGTTTTGCTGTAGAGATCATAGGAAAAGCCCAGCCTTTGGAAGCACTCCGTGAATTCTTCATGGTATCTGTCGCTGATCTCCTGCGGAGTCCGGTTTTCCTGCCTTGCCCTTATTGTAACGGGAGTGCCGTGACAATCGCTCCCCGACACAAAGAATACGGTATCTCCCTTTGCCCTGAAATACCTTGCCAGAATATCCCCCGGCAGCAGCGCCGCTATGTGGCCTATGTGCAGCGATCCATTCGCATACGGCCATGCATTTCCGATAATTACGTTCATAATTACACATCCTTTCTAATGAAGCCAGATCCATGGTCTTGAGTTCAGGTGCCGTTGAAATGGCTGGATACGAGGAGTACAAGGAAAGCTGGCTTAAGAGGAGCGCAGTTTATACGTTATAAATGAGCACCTCAGCAGCGCAGCTTGACACAGTAATCCGACGTATCCGCGCATTCCAAAAATAAAAATGCTCCCGTTCCCAGGTTAATCCTGGGGACGAGAGCATGATCTTCGTGTTACCACCCCGGTTCGCCGATGCCTCACGGCAGCAGCCTTGGAAAGAACTTATGCAGGCGTCTGTCCTGAAGGACTTGCGCGCACTCTATTCTCCGGCGCTTTATCGGGCGCAACCGTCGCAGTCTTAAGGCCTGCTGAGGCAGTATAGGATTTCTTCCGCTGAATTTCAGCGGCCTGCCGGCGCAGCCAGTTCGATGCGAAGGCTCCGAGACCATATTCAGCTGTTTGCTCCCTGCTTCTTCTCAGCTAAGGGGAATCGCCCGTCAAACCGGTCATCTCTCCTTTGAAGCTCTCTGTGTGGATAACTTGCAGCTTACTCTTCTCTTCACAGCCATGAGTCAGTATGTTTTTGTTTATATTAGTACGATTTCCGGCATTTGTCAATAAGATAATGTCAAGCCGCCGTTATATGCAAAAAAAGAAGTCGCCCGTAGGCAACTTCTATATATGGAAGGAATTAGGGAAGCTTGAGTTATACCACACCTTCATCCTGCAGCGCATCGTAGCCTTCCTCGCCGGTCCTTACCCTTACGACGTTTTCAACGTCATATACGAAGATCTTGCCATCGCCGATGTGCCCGGTGTACAGTACCTTCTTGGCTGTCTCGATGACTGTTCTGACAGGTACCTTGGATACCACTATCTCAACTTCGACTTTGGGAAGCAGGTTCATTTCGAACTCGACGCCGCGGTAATATTCCGTTTTGCCCTTCTGTACGCCGCAGCCGAGCACCTGTGTCACTGTCATGCCCATGACTCCTATTTTGTTCATAGCTTCTTTTAAAGCCTCAAACTTGTTCTGCTTTGTGATGATGTCGATCTTCGTTATCTTGACGTCCGAACCGACGGCGGTTGCGGGCGTTGATACGAGTTCGACTGGAACTGCCTTGTCGATGGTTACCGCGGTATTCTGCTTTTCTGCCGTAAACGGGATGGCTTTCGAACCGTTCCAGTTGAACCTGGCAAGCTGCTTGATTTCTGCGTTATCAGCCGAATCGAAATCGAGTGCTGATCTTAACAGCTGGTTGTCAGGGTAAGCGAGCGCGCCCATCTCAGGAATGTCGAGTCCGTCAAGCTCATCCTCGGGCTTTACTCTCAAGCCCCAGACCTTGTCGAGCAGCTTGAAGAATACGAAGGATACTCCGAAGCCCCATACGAACAGTACCGCAACTGCGATGAGCTGTGCTCCGAGCTGTGATGCGTCACCGAAGAACAAGCCCCTTACGCCGCCTGAAACTCCATTAACACCGTCTCCGTATGAGCCGTCCGCAAACAGTCCCAATGATATCACGCCCCAGAGACCGTTGACGCAGTGCACCGAAATTGCGCCGACAGGGTCATCCAGCTTGAGTTTCTTTTCAACGAATGGTACGGCAACACATACCAATATTGCTGCGATAAAGCCTATGATAAACGCCGATATGCCGTTTACGAAAGCGCATGGAGCCGTTATGGCAACGAGGCCGGCCAGTGCGCCGTTGGCTGTCATAGACGGATCAGGTTTGCCGTATTTTATCCACATGAAGAACATTGCAACCAGACCGCCGATCGCGCCGGCTATCATTGTATTGGTGGCGACCACGGAGAGCCTGAAATCCGCTGCGTTCAGAGTGGAGCCCGCGTTGAAGGAGAACCAGCAGAAGAACAGTATTATCGTACCGATTATGGCCATCGGAATGTCATGCCCGGGGAAAGCCCTCGATGATCCGTCCTTTTTGAACTTGCCTATCCTTGGCCCGATCACGGTTGCACCGGCCAATGCGAGCATGCCGCCCATGGAGTGGACGACTGCCGAACCTGCGAAGTCAACGACGCCGTGTCCCAGACCGAAGTTCTTGCCGAGGGTTGCAAGCCAGCCGCCGCCCCAGACCCAGTTTCCGAAGAAGGGATAAAGTATTATGGATATGAAAAAGGATGTTATGACTACGGCCGAGTATTTCACGCGTTCTGCCATAGCTCCGGTGGGGATCGTTACCGTAGTGTCCATAAAAACCATCTGGAAGAAGAACAGCGCATACACTCCCGCGTCATATGTTCCGCTCAGCCCGAACCCTTTGTAGCCCATGATCCCGCCAAGGCCGGGGATCGAAAGCATCGCATCGAGCACCGAGCCGCCGGGGCCAAGTCCTGCCGCGCCGCCGGAACCGCCGAATTGTATGGCGAAGCCTGCAATGAAATAACCTACTGCGCCTACCAGGAAGACCATGAAGTTCATCGTCATTGTATGGGCGGCATTCTTTGCACGGCAGAAACCCGTTTCCACCATGGCGAAACCGCACTGGAAGAAGAATACGAAGAATGCGCAGATCATAATCCACGTATAGTTGGCGCCGTACATCGCCTTGTTGGCGGTAGTCGCTACGTCGCCCAGCGTTTCACTGCCGCTCGGCGTGACGTATGAAGCGCCCGTCGGGTCTGCGCCGGAAGCTGCAGCTGCCGAACCTGCGGCAAACATGAATACAGCCATTACAATAACCAACAGGATCAACAAACTTCCGGCCCTTCTTAAACCTTTCATAATAAACACCCCTTAAAATAATTTAATATGTTCTCTGTCTTTCCGCGCCCAGCCTGTTTATGCTTCAGCGCTGTTTTCCCCTTCTGAAGTTGCTCCAGGAAAATTTCGAATCAGCCTTGTATACCTCGCTTTTCAGCTTCCTTACCGATAAAAAGTACCTTACTCCCAGAAACAGGACCACAAGCCCGAAAACCGAACCATGTATGCGGGAGTTCAAAACAGTAAAGCCAACGTTATTTATCAAACTGTAGATACTGAATGTGACGCCCAAAATGACAATCACCGACGACATCACAAATAGCAGCATTATCGAATAGAGCTTCCCCCTGTCGGCTGTTTGCACATTTACCCGATTTCGCATAAAATCACCCCCTTTAAAATTTGATATGACAAAGGCGCTGTTTCCGTCATTTTGACAGAACCAGCGCCTTTGCCAGCTGTTCTTAAAAAAGTTAATAAAAAAAGCGCTGCAAAAAGTTTAAGTTTTTGCAACACCGTCGTTACTTTCTTTCATATTAATACCAAAATAATATAAAATCAATAGTGATTTTGCAATTTTTATAAATATTTCATTCATTATTCCTTATAAGCAAAAAAGAAGTTACCCGAAGGTAACTTCAAAATATGGAAGGAATTAAGGATTACCTGAGTTATATCAAACCTCGTCCTGCAGCGCATCGTAGCCTTCCTCGCCTGTACGGATTTTCACCACGTTCATGGTATCATAGACGAAGATTTTGCCATCACCTATATTACCGGTATACAAGACTTTCTTTGCAGTTTCGATTACGCTTCGTACAGGAACCTTGCTGACTACTATTTCCACCTTTATTTTAGGCAGCAGCGTTGTTTCCATCTTAACGCCGCGGTAGTACTCCGTGCGTCCGCCCTGTATTCCATATCCAAGTACGTTTATCACAGTCATTCCGGTTATTCCGATCTTTTCCAGAGCTTCTTTAAGTATTTCAAATTTGCTCTGTTTGGTGATGATTTCAATCTTGGTTATATTGGAATCAGAAGCAATAGTATTGGGTGATGTAACCAATTCAACCGGTATGGCCTTTTCGACCGGTACTGCAGGATGATCTGGAATGCCGGCTACAGTTGCTGCAACGGTACCGTTGGAGAGTATCTCCAGACCGCTTTTATCAATTATACTGAAGTCTCCGTAAGCGCTTTCCAGACCATGCTCGGATATGTCCAGACCTGCAATTTCATCTTCCCTGGAGACCCTTAATCCGACAGTAGCCTTAATTATACTGAAAATAACCGCCATTATGATGGCTACGAAGGCCATGACTGAAATTACACCGATTGCCTCAACCCCGAGGAGTTTGAAACCGCCGCCGTAGAAAAGGCCCTTTGGCATGTTCATTGTTCCGCCGGCGTATGAATACTCTGTTGCTGAGAACAAGCCTACCATAAGAGTACCGGTAGCGCCGCATAAACCATGAACGCCTACAGCTCCTACGGGATCGTCTATTTTTAGTTTGTTTTCCACAAAATCTATTCCGTAGACTACTACAAAACCGGCAATCAAACCTATGAAGAACGCGCCTGTGGGACTGACCAGATCAGTACCGGCTGTAATGGCGACCAGACCCGCAAGCGAGCCGTTCAGAGTCATGGATACGTCGGGCTTTTTATACCGGATCCATGTGATGATCATAACCGTAACTGTGGCTACCGCCGCTGCAAGGTTGGTCGTCACAAAAATATTGCCCATTGATTCGAGTACGCCGTCACCTTCTGCGGCTACAGTGGAACCGCCGTTAAATCCGAACCAGCAGAACCAAAGTATGAATACGCCCAATGCTGCCAGCGGTAAATTATGACCGGGTATGGCTTTGGGTTTGCCATCCTTGCCAAACTTTCCGATACGCGGTCCGAGTATTTTGGCTCCGACGAGAGCAGCAATACCGCCTACCATGTGTACTGCCGTTGAACCGGCGAAATCGTGGAAACCCAGCTGGGCCAACCAGCCGCCCCCCCATATCCAGTGGCCGGATATTGGATACACTATGGCGCTTATTGCCGCACTATAGATACAATATGCAAGGAAGTTCGTACGTTCAGCCATCGATCCTGAGACAATGGTAGCGGCTGTAGCGCAGAACACGGTCTGAAAAATCAGGAATGCGTATTTTGGTAGACCAACCGGCAGTACAGCCGAGTAATCGCCCTGCGTCAGCAAATCAATTCCTCCGAAAAGAGCGCCGCTTCCGCCGAACATGATACCAAAACCTAAAAGCCAGTAGATCGGTGTCCCTATTGAAAAATCCATAAGATTTTTCATAATAATGTTTCCTGCGTTCTTTGCTCTTGTAAGTCCTGCTTCAACTGCTGCAAACCCGGCCTGCATGAAAAACACCAGAGCGGACATTACTAAAACCCAAATAGTCGTTGATGATGAATACATAAGAAGCCCCCTTAAATGATTTTGAGCACAAAGGCGCTGTTCCGCCATATTGACAGAACCAGCGCCTTTGCCAGCTGTTTTAGAAAAGTTAATAAAAAAAGCGCTGCAAAATTTTGGTTTTTGCAACGCCATCGTTACTTTCCTTCATATTAACATTAAAACAATATAAAAGCAACAGCGATTTTGCAATTTTTTAAATATAAAAATTCATATTATTGTTCGCACTTTATTTCCGACCTTTTACTATATAGTTTGGTATAATATTATGTAAGTTATTTAGGAATAAATAATATTACTTTACCAGGAGAAAGTTTGCATTTGATAAATAAGCGTTTTGGAATACATATAAAAAGCTATGCCCTGAATATTTTGGCGGCTATTTTCCTGTCGGCTGTGTTCTCCGGCGTAAATGCGCTTTTATCGGATGTGGCCGATATGGAAAATGTGATGAGATATTTGCGGTTGCCGCTCCTGTTCGCCGTAAATGCGCTTCCCCTGACACTGATCATGCTGTTCCTGTATCATCTTTCCTCAAGGCAATGGGTCGGCTCGGCACTCGGCGGGGGTTTGATGCTCGCGATGCATATCGTCAACCGTTTCAAGATTCAGCTCAGGGAGGAGCCGTTTACTCCTGACGACATGCTGCTTGGTACGGAGGCTGCTAAAGTCGTCAAGTTCTCCGAGCTCCGGTTCAGTACTGTGATAATAGCCGGCATCATATTCTGGTTCTTCGTTACATTGTTTCTGCTCGTTTTTGTCAGATCGGAAAAACTGAACTGGCGCGCGAGGGCCGCAGGAATGGCCGTAACTGTTCTGTTATCCGCAGCTTCGTTCTTCGGAATATATAAAAACGTAAAGCTTTACAATAGCTTCATGGTGACAGGCAATGCTTATTCACGGGTAAATACGTTCAAATCGAGAGGTTTCGCATATTCCTTCCTTGTCCGGGCAGCCACCATGGAAGCCATCAAGCCCCCGGGCTATTCCAAGGCTTTCGCTGAAAAAGAATTGAGCAAGTATACGGCGCCGCCTTATGCCATCAATAAGGGCACGGCGAAAATGCCCAACGTCATAGCGGTAATGGGGGAAGCCTTTTATGACCTCGACAGGATAAAGGGCGTGGAATTCAACGACAGCTACAAGCCTCTGGCTAATTTCCACAGGATTTCGGGACAAGCCTGGTCTGGCAGGATAATAACCGAAGTATTCGGCGGCGGCACCGCAAATACAGAATTTTCGTTCCTGACGGGCGGTTCTCTGGCTGCATTGCCCGGGCTGTCCAGCCCGTACACCTACAACCTGAGAAAAGACACGTTTTCACTTGCGCGCGTCATGGAAAAAGCGGGCTATGATACGATGGCGTTCCATCCCGGGGAAGCATGGTTCTATAACAGAGCCAATGTTTACAGGTTTTTCGGCTTCGATCGGATCTATTTCAAGCGAGACATGGATCAAAGCAAACTTGAGATCAATTTCGGGTATATTTCAGATAAAAATACCTTTCAGTATTCCTTGGACAGGCTGAACCGGCATATTGCAGAAAAACCGGACAAACCGTTTTTCGAGTTCGTTGTGAATATCGACAACCACGGCCCATACTCCAAACAGGACCTCGGCTATTCACGAATACTGAAAAGGAAACCCGGGATGGACGACGCTGTTTATAACAATATAAACAATTACCTGAACGGTCTGGCACGGTGCGATAATGCCCTTGGATACCTTGCCGATTCGATCGGCGGCATGGACGCACCCGTTGTACTGCTGTTCTTCGGCGACCATCTGCCTGCGTTGGGAGACAGCTCCCAGGGGTACAAGGCCCTGGGCTTCGACGTAAGCCAGTCGGGCAGTCTTCAAGCCTATCTTAATCAATATGAGACGCCTTATTTCATATGGTGCAACAAGGCGGCAGAAGACCTCCTGAAAAACGGCGGTATAAACCCGGAAAAAGGCGCCGCTCCCGAAATCAGCGTAAACTATCTGGCCACTGAGCTGTTGAAATATATGGGTTTGAACGGGGGAGTCTATTTCAATTATCTGTCCGAGCAGAAAACACTGCTCCCCGTTATAACCGGACGATTTGTAAAGGAAGGCGGGACTTTTACCGAAACGCCGTCTTCCGGGTCGGCAATGCGTATTGCCCAGTACGGGGAGCTCGAATATTATACTTTGATGGAGAGGGAAGCAATCGACGGGGGGACGGCAAATGCTGGAAGGTAAAAGCAATAAGGAGAATGGAAGCGGACAGGCGGAGAATGTCATTACCGGTTATGGTTCAAAGCAATTCGAACACTTCAAAAAACAGTATGAGGAGTTTCAGGCTAAAGCAGCCGCTGAAAGAAAAAACTCGGCCCGAATGAGCAACCTTAGGCTCATTGAATTTGTTTCCGGCGTTGCATTGGGCGTTCTGCTTTTTGTAACTTCCGGTCTGCTGCCCGGTATAATTGCGCTGGCTCTTGCCCTGTTTGCATTCACTTATCTGGTGATACGGCACAACAGGATGGCATATGAGCTTGCAAGGCTGGAATGCAAAGCGGAAGCCAACCGCATGTTTATGGACAGGATGCGGTCGGGCTGGGAGGAATTCAAGGACGATGGAAGTGAATTTGCGGATCCCCGGCATCCTTACTCCGACGATCTGGACATTTTCGGCCCGAAATCACTGTATCAATGGATATGCACAGCCCACACGCATTACGGAAGGAAAGAATTGCGCAGGCTGCTTGCGGACCCTGATAAAAGCCCGGCAAATATTGCCGTGCGGCAGGCTGCTGTCAGTGAACTGGCAGAAAAGGGGGATTTCTGTGAAGAACTGCAAAGCGAGGGCATGCTCTCCGGCAGAACCTCGGAGGACCCCGAAAAGCTGCTTTTGTATGCCGAAGACGACGCCAAACGTTTCAAAAATCCGGGTATGGCAAATTTGTTTTACATTTTGCCGGGCGCAGTCATATTGTCCTTCATTCTCTATTTCCTGGGAGCGCCCGTGCCGATTCTCATACCGCTGCTGCTTTTGGCGCTCCAGTTCGGTATATTCGCGGCCGGCTACAGTAAGAATTCCAGACTCACGAACATGGTTTACGGCCTTAGAAAATATCTCGGTGCTTATTCCAGCCTGCTGAGCCTTATCGAAAATGAAGAGTTTAAAAACAGTCGCCTTTCCGAGCTGAAAGGAAAGCTGACCGGCGGAAACGGTTCCGCGTCCGCTTCTCTGAAAAAGCTTGAAGGTATTGCAAATGCCGTGGATCTGAAGACAAGTACGGTACTTTACTTTATATTGAACTGCATTTTTTTGTGGGATTACCATTGTGTTTTTGCATTGGAGGAATGGAAAAGCAGGTACGGCAAGCATATAAGGGAATGGCTCGAAACCGTCGGCCGGTTCGAAGCGATATCGAGTCTGGCAGCTATCCGCCTGATGTACCCGGATTGGGCATTCCCGACGATAACGGAGCGCGGCATGAGGTTTGCTGCTGAAGAAATGGGCCATCCGCTTATAAAAAAGGACGTCTGTGTCCGCAATGATTTTGAAATAAGCGGCGGCGCCTGCATTATCACCGGCTCCAACATGTCCGGAAAGACAACGCTGCTTCGGACCGTAGGTATCAGTCTCGTCCTTGCATACGCCGGCGCTCCTGTCTTTGCGCGCAGGCTCGAATGCCCCGTGCTCGATCTTTTCACCTCGATGAGGATACGGGATGACCTGAACAGCGGCATTTCCACCTTTTATGCGGAACTGCTCAGGGTAAAGATGATCATCGAGCACTCACAAAAGGAAATACCGATGATATACCTGATAGACGAGATATTCATGGGAACCAATTCTCTTGACAGGACTACGGGCGCGAGAAGCGTGCTGAAGAATCTCGGCAAAAGCTGGATCATAGGCATGATCTCCACACATGATTTTGAATTGTGCGAACTTGAGCAGGAAAACGGGGCAGGTATAAAGAATTATCACTTTACTGAGAAATATATAGACAATGAAATCAGGTTCGATTACAGGCTTTATCCCGGAAGGAGCACAACGACCAATGCCAGGTACCTTATGAGGATGGTGGGTATAGAACTTGAGGAATAGTATCAGAGGTGGCCGATATGGATTTTGTGACTGAGGCCAGGAATAAAAGCAGGATAAGTCTACTGCTTTATTGCGATGAAGATGAAAAATTCGTATTTCCCATGGTAAGCGACCGATTCAGACTGCTGCTGATACATAGCGGGGCAGGAGTGCTTGGCATCAATGGCAGCAGAATATTGTTCAATGCTCCGGCTGTTTTCTGCCTTAACGAAAAGGAAGATGTAAAACTGATGGAAAATTCGGCCATCAGAGCGAAGTCAGTGTATTTTTACCCCGGAGCGATAAACAGTGCCCTCGATTTTGACAAACTGAGGGGAGACAGGAGCGGTATGACAGCTACCGAGAGGAACGACTGTACATGCCTGTCTCCGTTCTATATAAGGATGGAAAATTACCATGGCCAACTTAATGTGGGGCTTGCAATGTTCAGGCAGATAACGCATGTTTACGATACCCTTTTCCGTGAGCTTACAAATCAACCGGATGACTACTGGCCCTGTAGAAGCAGGTCGTATCTGATAGAGATACTGTTCCTGCTCCAGAAGGTATACTTAAGCCAGGACAGGAGCAGGGAGATTGTACTGAACAGCAACTCCGATCTTGTAGGGAAAGTCTTGATCTACCTTCATTCAAATTTTGTAAAGAAGATCACGATCGAAGAATTGTCCAGGACATTCAATCTCAATAGAACGACGTTGAACGAAAAATTCAGGGATGAGCTCGGCATGACAGTCATCAATTATTTAATAGAATTGCGCATCCAGCTTGCCTGTATGATTCTTTCAGAAACGTTGATCCCTGTCACCGAGATCGCCGAACGGGTTGGTTTTGCAGATATAAGCCATTTCAACAGGACTTTCCGCAAGCTTACGGGGCATACGCCTTCCGAGTATAGAATGAACAACAGCTGGCAGCTCAGGCAGTGAGAGTGAACGCAAGGTCTTGCAGATATGCAAAGAATTGCTGCTTATATGCTTTTTTCAGGGATAAAAAGCTATGATAGATTAATGACATAGAAATTAAAAGGAGACGTCATTAATGAAAAAGCTGGTTAGTTTTGTCCTCTCAATAATGTTGATCCTTGCTATTAGCGCCGGTTATGCGGCTGAAAAGCCCGGGACAGCTTCCACAAGGACGGACCTTCTCAAAAATGTAAGCCATATGAAGCAATCGACTATCAGGATGGAGGCCAACGGCAAGGTGATATATTTTGATCCCGTATGGCTTGATAATGCAGTCGGGGATGCCGATATAATCTTTGTGTCGCATACCCACGGCGACCATTTTTCCATCGCAGATATCAAAAAAATTATGAAGAAAGGAGCGATGCTCGTTGTTCCTGCGGATGGAGCCGAAGCCGCCCAAAAGGAAGGCATAACGGGTATATTGTCCGTGAAGCCGAACAAGTCGTATGTAGTCGGCGGTATACGCTTCAAAACGGTCCCTGCCTATAATGTCAACAAGGCGTTCCATCCTAAGAGCAGCAACTGGGTGGGGTATATTGTCGAAGCAAATAACGCAAGCTATTATTTTGCGGGGGATACCGATGTAATACCCGAAATGAAGAGCTTTAAAGCCGATGTGGCATTCCTGCCTGTGGGCGGTACCTATACGATGAACGCACAGGAAGCTATTGAGGCTGCAAAACTCATAAAACCGGCTGTTGCAGTACCGATACATTTTGGAGATATCGTAGGAACGACGGATGATGCTATGAGTTTTATAAAAGGTTTGGATAAAGGAATGAACGGTGTTTTATTGAAGGACCTGCTTAGCGGAGTAAGTCTGGGAAAGCAGTCTACGATCAGGATACAGGGCGGCAAGACTGTTTATTTCGACCCCATCGGTATTGCCGGTGAGCCGAAGGATGCAGACTTGATATTTATCTCACATAGTCATGGCGACCATTTCTCGGTCGAGGATATCAAAAAACTGGTCAAACCTGAAACTGTACTGGTATTGCCGACTGACTGCGTCAAACCGGTAGTGGATGCGGGCCTGACAAATATCCTGACTGTCGGCCAGGGTAAAAATTACGAACTGGAAGGAATAAAATTCTCTGCTGTTCCGGCTTACAACACGAACAAGCAATTCCATAAGAAAGAGAGCAACTGGGTCGGCTATATCGTTAATCTTAACGGCGCCAGCTACTATTTTGCCGGCGACACCGACAACATACCCGAGATGAAGGATATCAAAGCTAACGTAGCGTTCCTGCCCGTAGGCGGTACATATACGATGACGGCTCAGGAAGCGGCCGAAGCTGCCAATATCATGAAGCCTGTGATAGCTGTTCCGATACATTACGGCAGCGGTATCGTGGGCACTCCCGAAGACGGCGCCGGTTTTGTCAAAGGCCTGGACCCTGCTATCAAGGGAGTATTGCTGAAGTAGCACATTTACGCAATGATATTGGAAGAGGGCGTTTCACAGTGCACGCCCTCTTTCCTTTCATTAAAACGCAGCTTCTGAATAGAATTACATTGTCAGTGATGTGATTCGGAGGGCTGCAATGACGACCAGGAAAACGTTGCTTAGAGTGCTGTTTTGGGTTTTGCTCGCAATTTGCTTCGATATGGGTATCTATTATTTTATGGGCAGGGAGAAGGCGCTGGAATTTCTCGGAGGATACGTACTTGAGCAGAGCCTCAGCGTTGATAACCTGTTCATGTTTCTGATGCTTTTCACCAACTACGGCATCAGGCCGCACCAGCAGAGAAGGGTGCTCAGCTATGGCATCATGGGGGCTGTGGTGCTCAGGCTTGCTTTTATTCTCCTCGGAGTCGCAGTTGTCAACCTGTTTCACTGGGTGCTTTACATATTCGGGCTCGTGCTGATGATCAGCGGGATGGGCATCGTTTTCAAGGACGATACGCGTTCGGGTTTCAGGGACAAAAAGATTCTTAAGGCTCTTGGTAAAGTGATTCCGTTGACAGACAGGCTTTACGGCGAACGGTTTTTCGTGAGGAAGGGCAGAACTATTTACGCCACGCCCCTTTTTGCGATAATAATCCTTATCGAGCTTACGGATATTGTTTTTGCCATAGATTCCATACCGGCCATATTTTCGATTACGACCGACGTATTCATAGTTTTTTCTTCCAACATATTCGCCATACTGGGCTTAAGAAGTCTTTACTTCGTTCTCGGCAGCCTGCAGGAAAGGTTCAGGTACGTAAAATACGGCGTAGCCATGATACTGACCTTTACGGGGCTGAAGCTTCTGATCCTGATATTCGATATCGAGATCCCGGTTGCCGCATCGCTTGGTATAATCGCATCGATCCTCCTTGTCAGTGTTTTGCTGTCACTTGCCATAAGCGACAAGAGATTGAGGAATAGTGTGTGATATAATATTAGGGCAGAATTAACATACAAAGCAAACGATAATATGCACGAAATACACACAAATAAGGGGTGGAAAACATTATGGGGAGCATCACCAACGATCCACTGAAACACCGTAAGGGAATCAGGAAGCTGACTATCGCCGGCAAGGATGGCAAGCCGCTGAAAAATCAGGTTGTCATAGTCAAGCAGATCAATCACGCATTCCTGTTTGGCTGTACCGAATTCAGCGCCCTTCCATACGCAAACGGAGAGCTGCAGGGAAGAGAAAAGGAAATCACAGAAGAAAGATTCCGTCTGTTTTTCGAGCTCTTCAACTATACCACCCTGCCTTTTTACTGGGGACGGTTCGAGCCTGTCCAGGGCAAGCCCGATACCAAAAGGATGAGGGCAGCTTCCGAGTGGCTTGTATCGAACGGCGTCAAGCTCAAGGGACACCCGCTTTGCTGGCACACTGTTTGTGCCCCTTGGTTGATGGGCATGAGCAACAAGGATATACTCACGACGCAGCTGAACAGGATACGCCGCGATGTGACCGATTTTGCAGGCCTTGTAGATATCTGGGACGTAATAAACGAAGTAGTGATTATGCCTGCTTTCGATAAATATGACAACGCAATCACACGTATTTGCAAGGAACTTGGCAGGCACCGCCTTGTACGCGAAGTATTTTCCGCAGCCAAGAGGGCGAATCCCGGTGCGACGCTGCTGATCAATGATTTCTGGCTGGACGAATCTTATGACATACTGATAGAAGGTCTTTTGGAGCTGGGAGTCCCGATCGACGCCATCGGTATACAGACCCATATGCACCAGGGATACAGAGGACTGGATTACATGCATGAACTCCTGGACCGCTACTCACGCTTCAAGCTGCCTCTGCATTTCACAGAAAACACGCTTGTTTCGGGCGATATAATGCCGGCTGATATCGTCGACCTGAACGACTTCGTGGTCGACGAATGGCCTTCCACACCTGAAGGCCTGGTTCGCCAGGCAGATGAGATGACTACGCATTACAAGTCACTGTTCGAAGATCCCAATGTCGAATCCATAACATACTGGGGCTTTATCGACGGCGGCTGGCTGAAGGCTCCGAGCGGCTTCATCACGCAGGATAACAGGATAAAACCTTCATATGAGGCTCTGCACAAGCTGGTAAAGGACGAATGGTGGACAAAGCCCATGGAGCTGGTTACGGATGAGAACGGCTTGATAACGGTGTCCGGTTTCCTTGGGGAATACGAGGCTTCATTTGCCGGAGAGACTCTACGCTTTTCCGTTGAGAAGGAAGGAGAGGCGGTAAACATAACGTTTTAAGATTCGGTTCGCTAAGCCGCTAAACTTAATTAATATTGCAGTAGCAAATAAGGAGTAAGGCTCACTAATGAAAGGCCTTAACGCAGACATCATTTATGTTATAGACAACGGTAAAAATATTGAACAGGGAAAGCATGAGGAATTGGTTCAAAGAGATAATTTGTACAAAAAATTATACGAGACTCAATTCGTATTTAATATAATGAAAGATGCTTAAATTAGAGCTATTGAATTTGATAAAATATAACTGTTTAACGGTTTGGGGAAATATTGATATTATTTTTTAATATGAATGAGGGTATCGAAATGGATTTGCGTTTAACATTCAACGAGGACGCAGCAAACTACGACAGATTTCGTCCAACCTATACTGACGAGCTGTTTGACGACATAATCCGGTTTTCAAGTCTCAGCAGAAATAAAAGGGCGCTGGAAATAGGAATCGGCACAGGTCAGGCAACTTTACCCTTTTTAAAAACCGGCTGTAAGGTTACTGCCGTTGAAATAGGTGATAAATTAGCACAGTATTCAAGGGATAAATTCGCGGAATTTAAGGCTTTCGAAGTAATTAATCAGGATTTTGAAAGTATTGAACTTTGTGAAAATACCTATGACTTGGTATATTCCGCATCAGCTTTCCATTGGATACCCCAGGAAATAGGGCTTCCGAAAGTTTATGGACTTTTGAAAAGCGGAGGCGTGTTTGCATGGTTCTCGATCCAACCTTTTCCCGCTCAAGAACATATGCACATACATGAGGCTTTGCAAAAAATCTATGGCACTTATAAACAGTTTTTTGGAGATAAGCCTGTACCAGGCCCTCTAGAAAGTCAGCAGATAATAGAAAAGAAAAGCTTAACTAGATTCAATGCATTAAGACAGTATGGATTTATCGATGTTACTGAAAAGTTTTACTATGGTACACGGACATTTGATGCAAAAGATTATACTACCCTAATCAGTACATATTCAGATCATAAGGCAATACCTGAAGAGATCCGAATACCATTTCTGAATGAAATTGCCGATACAATTGACCGCTGCGGGGGAAAATTTACTCTTTCTGATACTATGCTATTATGCATGGGAAGAAAACCTTAAACACTTTCTTCAGATAGTAACCTTTTGATTTAGCATGTTATTAACGGGCGAGGAGGCTATCCTATTGGGAAAAAAGAAGAAGGAGCATATAACCTTTGACCGTATGGCTGATAATCGTAGCAGAATCAATTTAAAGAAAAACAAAGACTATATTCATAAAAAGCAAAAGCCACAAAGTAATGGTAAAGGAACATTTTATAACGGAGAAGATATAAAATGAAAAAACGATGTTTCAGATATCATCATATCGGTATTCCGGCAAAAGAGCCAATTAAAGGCGAGGTATACCTGCCGGGATACAAAGTATTTCATTACGGCTTTGAAGATAGTGAATTCGGTATCGAGTGGATGAGATACGAGGATGACTGTGAGCTGCCCCAAATAGTTAAAGCGATACCGCATGTAGCTTTCGAAGTCGATAATATTTATGAGGCAATAAATGGACGGAAAGTAATAATAGAACCGAATAGCCCTTCGCCTGATGTCATTGTAGCGTTCATAGAAGAAAATGGCGCTCCGATCGAGTTGATTCAACAAAAATAGGACGGTGCATATATGAGAAGAATAAAACCAATAGTTATTTTGATACTGTTCATCTTCCTGTCATCACCAATTACAGGCTGCCAAGGAATTGGTGACAAAAAAGGAGAGGCCGGAGCGGTATTCACATATGACAGCCACGTACTATCCCAGGCAGATATGACGGAAGATTACAATACCATGTGGAAGATCATCGAAGACAACTATCCATATATGGGCGTCGCGGAACGCACTACAAAAAAGAATTTCAAAGAGGTGAAATCCGCCTATTATAGTAAGCTTAAGGATGTAAAGAACGACGAGGAATTTGGGGAACTGGTCGAGGCATGCCTGAAGGAATTTGAAGGGTGCGGACATATGCTTATGCTTAACAGTGACACCGCATATGCAAACTATATGAAGCTATTTGAGAAGGCGGATTACGGGCATTGCAAAGTTATATATGACACTATGAACAATAAAGCTTCAAGGAATTATTATAGTTATAAACCGGACGTTAGTGAAAACATCGGAGAAGAAGCGGAAGATAAGCCCGCAAAGCCTGTAAGCTTTGAAAAAAAGGTATACGATGATGTAAGTACGGCCTATATTAAAATTCCGAGCTTCAGCAGTGATAATATCGAGTCAGGCGTACCGGCATTGGACGAATTTTTTCGGAGCAAGTCCGGCATGGAAAACTGCATTATCGATATAAGGGGCAATGGAGGCGGCAGTGATAGGTTTTGGAACCGGGGGATCGTGGAACTGAACCTGAAAAAAGATTTGGCCTGTACTTACTATATGCTGACCAGAGGTTCCATATCTGAAAGATATGTAGAAAGCGATATTCGACCGATCCCGATTGAAAAATTGGATGTTTCCTCGATGCCTGAACTGAATGCCAGGGATTTTGCTGATATGGATCACTACGTCAACTTCGACATTAGGTGGGATATGCTGCATGCTCCCGCTTTTAAGGGTAACTTCTATGTCCTGATAGATAACAAAAATTATTCTTCTGCGGAATCCTTTGTAGATTTTTGCAAGGCAACAGGTTTTGCTGCACTGGTTGGAGCAAGTACGGGCGGCGACGGCATGGGAATTGATCCGATGATATCGGTGCTTCCGAAATCGGGAATTTGTTTTCGCTTCAGCGTTTTGTACGGTCTTAATCCCGACGGTGGTAGCAATGAGGAATTTGGGACTGCACCGGATATACCGGATAATGGGGAAGACGCTCTTGAGGTATGCTTGAGGTATATACGGGAAAAGAATTAGCTTATATTGCGGACAACACCGGCCAAGCTTCGGATACTTAGATGTCCGAAGCTTTTTTGATCCCTTCGAAGAGCAGCCTGTGGGCGTTGCCGTGCAGTACGGCTTTCCGCTCGTCTTCAGTCAGCTCCAGTCGCATGAACCTTTCCAATTCCTCGGCATGATCCCACATCGGGTAATCCGTACCGAAAAGGACTTTGTTCATGCCGTGCCTGCACATAATGCCGACTGCCTTGCAAGGCTCCATGAAAGGAAGGCTGCTGCTTGTGTCTATATATAGGTTTCTGCCTATGATGTATTCGGATGATTGATCCCAAACGCTGTAACCACCGAGATGCGCGGCGATCACGACCAATTCGGGGAACCTGTCGAGGATATGTGCCAGCCTTTTCGGACTGGATGAATCCCTGTTACGGTCGCCTATGTGTATCAAAACGGGCAGCCTTCCTTCGACTGCTTCATAGAGAGGCATCATATACTCTTCGTCCAGAATTAGATTCTGAAACTCGGGATGTAGTTTAATACCTCGCAGGCCCATTGAAATTATTCGATCGACCTCTCGGCTTATGTCCGACAGGCCCGGATGCAGCGTCGCAAAACCGACGAACTCGGGATGAGCGGCCTGTACTCCGCAGATGTAATCGTTTATCGCCTGTACCTGTTCTACTGTAGTCGCGGACGAATGGACGACATAATTTGTCGTTCCGATCCTTCGGCCGGCTTCCAGGAGGGTTTCGACCGTTCCAGTGTGCCTCATCTTTATCCCATAATAACGTCCGATGGCGTCGACTGCTTTTTCAGCTATTTTGTCGGGGAAGATGTGATCATGTATATCTATGATTTTATAGTCGTTATAATTTTTACTCATACGCGGTTTGCATTCCTTATTCTTATCATCCGAATTTTAGTAGTGCCGGAAATTATGAGTGATCGAAGGTATGGTCGTTTCATACCGGCGTCGGTCCGGGAGCCTCACCGGCAGCTTAGCCCGGCAGCCTAGCCCAGAAGCATCCTGTCATTGTCCAGCGCCGTCCCGCTCTTGCGGCTGAACTGCTCTATCAGCCAGTCGACTGTTTTGCCGCTGCGTTCCTCACCTTGAATGTCCATGATTATCCTGCCTTCATGCATCATGATCGTACGGGTCCCGTGATCCAGCGCTGCCTTCATGTTGTGCGTTATCATGAGTGTGCACAGTCTGTGCTCCCTGACGACTTCATCGGTCAGTTGCAGCACCTTTGCGGCTATGGAAGGATCGAGCGCCGCGGTATGTTCGTCAAGTAGCAGGAGCTTCGGCTTCACTATCGTTGCCATAAGCAGCGTCAGCGCCTGCCTCTGTCCTCCCGAAAGCCTGCCCACCTTTTCCTTCATCCTGCCTTCGAGGCCAAGCTCGAGAAGTGCCAGACGCTCGCGGAAGAAGGCCATATCCGCCCGTGATATCCCCGGGACCAGACCCCGTTTTTTTCCTCTGGCATAGGCGATAGCAAGGTTTTCTTCTATCGTCATGTCGAACGCGGTGCCCATAAGAGGGTCCTGAAAAACCCTGCCTATGAACGCCGAACGTTTGTGTTCAGGTTCTCTCGATATGTCGGCATTGTCCAAAAGTATCCTGCCGCCGTCTATTCCGAATACGCCTGAAATACTGTTCAGAAGTGTCGATTTGCCGGCGCCGTTGCCGCCGATGACTGTTACGAATTCACCTTCTCCGAGTACCAGGCTTATATTTCTCAGCGCGACCTTTTCGTTCACGCTGCCCTTGTTGAATATCTTGGTGACATTATCAATTTTCAGCATCGCCGCTGCCACCGCCTTTCCGTCCTGCCATTACAGCCTGTCTGCCTGTCAGTGAGATTACCTTGTCGCGGAAGATTCCCATGGACAAGGCTATTGCCACGATTATGGCCGAAACGAGTTTCATGTCCGTCGGAGGCATACCGAGCTTCAGCGCTATGGCAATGATGACCCTGTATAATACGGCTCCTAAGATAACTGCTGTGAGCCTTTGCATCAGAGTTTTCGTCCCAAACACGACTTCACCTATTATGACTGAAGCAAGGCCGATCACAACCATGCCTATACCCATGCTTACGTCGGTATACGACTGGTATTGCGCTATCATCGCGCCGGACAACGCAACGAGTCCGTTTGAAATAGCAAGTCCGGCCAGCGTAGTGAAATCCGTATCGACGCCCGACGCCCGGACCATTTTGGCATTGTCGCCTGTTGCCCTCAATACCAGGCCGAATTTTGTTCTCAGGAAATAGTAAAGCACGAAAAGGATCAGCAGCAGTACCGCGGTTGAAAGTATCAGTGCAATATATCTCTCAACAACAGTATCAGCAAAGGGTGTAAAAATCGTTGGAATATTCAGGGTCCTTGAAAGCGGTATGTTCGCCTTATTGCCCATAACCTTCAGATTTATGGAATAAAGACCTAGCATCATGAGGATACCGGAAAGTATGGGTTGTATCTTCAGCTTTGTTGTAAGCAGCGCCGTAACGCTGCCGGCCGCGCAGCCTGCAACGAACGCCGAGACAAGACCCAGCACCGGATGCCCCGCGACACATAAAACAGCAGAGAAAGCAGCTCCCAGAGTGAAGCTGCTGTCTACCGTCAGATCCGGCATGTTCAGCGTCCTGAAGGAGATGAACACGCCGAGCGCCATGATAGCGTAAATTATTCCGAGTTCAAAAGAACCCTTTAAAAGTATTAACATTGCCGAGATCCCCTTTTATGAGGCTTATTATTTTATTCTCCAAATACCTGAGCGGCTTCCTTGAGCACGTCGTCAGGAATCGCTACGCCTATGGCCTTTGCGGTATCCTTGTTGACATAGATCTGTACGTCGCTCATTATTTTAACCGGCATATCTCCAGGTTTCTTTCCGGTCAATATTTCTTCCGCCATGTTTGCGGTTTCCTGACCGAGAGTCGTATAGTTGACTCCGTAGGTCGCCAGTCCGCCGTCCTTGACCATCGAGTCGGCGCCGACGTAAACCGGTATCTTCGCGCCGTTTGCTACCTGAGCGACAACGGGCATCGCGGCTGCGATAGTATTGTCGATAGGGGAGAAGATGGCGTCGACCTGGCCTGCCAGCGACTGGGTGACCTGCTGTACTTCGGAGGAGTTGGTCACTGTGCCTTCGATGACTTCCATACCGTTAGTTTTAGCGTATTCCTTGAGGTTGTTAACAACGGAGATCGAGTTTGTCTCGCTTGAATTGTATAGCGCGCCGATCTTTTTGATGTTCGGAGTGATCCTCCTGGCAAGCTCCATTATCTTTTCGGCAGAGACAGCGTCAGATGTTCCGGTTACGTTCCTGCCGGGCTTGTCGAGGCTTGTGACCAAACCTGAACCCACCGGGTCGGTGCAGGCCGAGAACAGTACGGGTATATCGGAGGTGGCGTTTGCGGCGGCCTGCGCCGAAGGTGTTGCTATAGCCACGATCAGGTCGGATTTATCAGCGACGAATTTCTGTACGATGGTGTTGAGATTGGTCTGATCGCCCTGGGCGTTTTGGTAGTCTATCTTTATGTTCTCGCCGTCCTTATATCCCTTTGAAGCAAGTTGTCCGATAAAGGATTCGCGGATAGTGTTGAGAGAAGGATGTTCCACTATCTGCACGATACCTATTTTAATCACTTTTTGGTCTGCTGCGGGGGTAGCTGTGTTTGCAGTCGACGCTGCGGCGGTTTCATCCGATGCTGTCCCGGTTGTTGCATTTGCAGACGAGCCCGCCTTGCTTTCAAGCTTTACTGACTGGCCGCATGCGGCGATCGATAAAACGAGTGCGACAGCCATTATGACAGCAGTGGTTACTCTGAAAATTTTTTTCATTTTTCAATCCTCCAGACATATTATATATTTTTTGAAAACAAAAAACACCTATCCTTTTGTAAAGGACAGGTGTCAACCTGCGGTACCACCTTAATTGATGCGAAAGCTTCCGCATCCTCTTGATCGAGTGCCGGCACACTCTTTGCCTGTTAACGTCGGCTGTACGTCGGAGATTACTCGGACAGAATCCTTTCATCCCGCCCTCAGAGGCCCATTTATCTGCACCTTGCCTGCCGGGATCCCAGCGCCCCCGACTCTCTTTGCGACCGGTTTACAGTTTTACTCCCTCTTCAACGGTTTAAAGGAATCATAACACAACGTCCAAGCTTATGTCAATATTGCTTTATCTAAAAAGTATTGCGAAGCTATTTGGAAAATTGTTATAATATAACATGAAAAAAAGTGATGCAAAGCCTGTAATTCTGTTAATACCATTTGTAAAAATTAAAGAAGATGAGGTATTTATATGAAACCTGAACAATGGAAAATACTCAAGAAGTGCGCGAATATGGAGGACACCGGTTCAGTACCTGTCGGACTTATCGTTGACAGCCCGTGGATGCCTGCATATTGCGGCATGTCGACGCTCGATTTCTTTACCCTGCCTGAGAAATGGCTGGAAGCATACGCCAGGATCAAACAGGATTTCCCCGAGATTATTTTCCTCCCGGACTACTGGGTCGAATACGGCATGGCGACTGAACCTTCCGGCTTTGGCGTCAAGGTCAATTTCTATGAATACAAGACTCCTGGAGTAAATCATATCATACCGTCTGCTGACGATATGGAGGAATACATATCGGAACTGAAAGCGCCGAATCCGAAGACTGACGGCTTGATGCCCCTGGCGCTGACGTTTTATAAACATGTACATAATATATTGAAGGCGCAGGGAGAGTCGATCAAAATCGTGGCGGCCAGAGGGCCTATGACGATCGCATCCCATCTTATGGGCGTTTCCGAGTTCCTCGTCGGGCTGAAGATCGACCCTGACAATACGCACAAGCTGCTCAAGATAACGTCGGAGCTCACTAAGAACTGGCTTGAAGCACAGATGGAGGCGCTCAGCGAGGTCGAGGGAGTACTGGTGCTCGACGATATCGTAGGTTTCCTGTCCGAGGAGGATTATCTCGAGTTTGCGCATCCGTATTTCAAGGATATTTTCAGTAAATATCCGTCGATGCTGCACCTCTATCACAACGACAACGATAATAACGCTTATTACAGCCATCTTGAGGATATGGGAGTCAACATCTTCAACTTCACTCACAAGAAGGATATCGCATCCGTAAGGAAGCTAACAGGCGATAAGGTCTGCCTGCTGGGCAATGTGCCGCCTCTTGACGTGCTGGCCATGTCAACGCCCGATGTCGTCAGGACAGAGACGCTGGCATGTCTCGACAGATATGCGGCAGGGAACGGCAGTACCAAAGGCCTGATACTGTCAGCCGGCGGCGGAGCTTCGCCGAGTACTCCCAAGGAAAATTTCCGTGCAATGATAGATGCAGTAGCCGAATTCAATAAGAAAAGAGTATAATACCTACTGAAGCAGATATTATACAACAACGATATTATCGGAGGCACGGAATGGGCAGGATCGGAACAGAGATAGCAAGGCTCAGGAAGGAAGCGGGCATGACGCAGAAGCAGCTTGCCAAGCAGGTCGGCGTCGCTGAACGTTTTATTGACGAAGTAGAGTCGGGAAAGCGAGTCATGAACAGCGACCTGATAAACCGCGTATCGAAAGCCTTGCGCCAGGAAGCCGGGAAACTGGAACTGTACGACGATGAAGAGATCAGACAGAGACCGGAGCCGGACAAAAGCGTCAGAAAGGTAATAGAAAAGCCTGTGAAGGAGATTTGGACGGATGCGCTTGCGGGAGTTATAATGGCGGTCCCCGTATATGACGGTAAACTGGATAAAGCTTTGGATGTAAGGAGCCTGCCGATTATTTCGAATAAGGTGGAGGGCTTCCCGAAGGATAAAGTCTTTTTCCTGACTGTTGAGAATAACGATATGTCCGGTTTCAGGATCATGAAGGGCGACCTCGCGCTGGCTTACAGCACTCACGAATTCGAAAAGGACGGCGTTTACTTCCTTGAACACGGCGGAAAGCGCCTGATGCGCCAGGTACGGAAGCTGGACCAGGAGAAGCTGCTGCTGGTCGGGAACAGCGGAGGACTTTCTACTGAAACCGTATCAAAGAAGGAAGTACAGATACTCGCCCGGCTTATCAGGTTGGAAGTAACGCTGTAGAGAGCGAATAGCAGCACGTATAAACACAAATTTTTAATATGCCCAGCCCCTGCGGAACACCTTCTGCAGGGGCTGGGCATATTAAAAATTTTGAATTTAGTTTATCCGTATATCTACGCCAAACTTAATTTTTCAATAGCTTGCCTTTCATCTGGCAAGATGAAAATATCTTTTCCTCTATTACATTCATAGATGAATGCTTTCAGACTCTTACTCGAATATCCCGAAAAATCACCTACTATAGCTATTTTCATATTGTAATTTATATACTTTTGCAGTATTTCTCCTGCAAGTTTTGTTTGTAAGTCAAAGAAGTCATCAGATATTGCTGACTTGCTTAAAATAACACGATCACAGTCAGTTTCATACCTTACTGTCGCCATAAGATCCAACGCAGATTGAACATCTGTTATTATTATCTCATTACTGCTTACAACTGCAATCTCTACATCATTATTTTTTATAGAATTTATAGTCATAACCGTTCTCCCTTTCTATAAACCATCAAATATCTTAAGTTTCATGCGTTAGTCTGACTTTGCCCGGTTGCCCGGACGTGTCACGCACGGCATTCACGCTGCGGTTTCCATATCCCTGTGGGATAATACCGATACCCATTTCACACGAAGTATCAGTATCGTGAAAATTATCGCGGCAGCGTAGTTTGAGAAGAGGTTTCCCCAGAATACCGAATAGACGCCGAGCAGCCGCTCGGTGACAAGGATGAATATATAGCGGAGCAGCCAGATCCTGAGCAGGCTCATGACCAGCGTTATCCTGGTGCGCCCGAGGCCGATGAATGCTCCCTGTTCCACCATACCGACGCCAAAACCGATGACAGAGTAGGTGTAGATGTGAAGCGCTCTGTTTGCGACGTCTAGTACGGCAGCGTCTCTTGTGAATAAAACAGTTATGCTGGAAGACAGAGGTACGACTACAGCTATCAATACCGCCGCTGTAATTGCGCTGATTATGCAGCCCCTGATGCAGGCTGACCGTGCTTTTCTGCCTTGCCCGGCGCCCACGTTCATGCTTACCATGGCTGTGACGGAAGAACTGAACGAGGAGGGGAGGTTGAAACAGACGGAGGTGATATTGCTTGCGATTCCTTGCGCATTCATGACTACAGGGCCGTATTTTTCGATCTCGTTATTGATCAGGAAAAAGCCAAGGTTGAGTATCAGCGTAGATATCGCGGACGGGATACCGACGCGGAGCAGTTCCCTTATTACTGTAAAATCGAATCTGAAGCCCTTCAGTTCGAGTTTTTCCGGGCTCTTCTTCACGAAAAGCTCATAATACATCCACAGGCTTATAAGGACGTTCGAAAGGAAAGTCGACGCAACGGCGCCGACGACGCCCCAGGATAGTACGGCGACAAAAATGGTATTGAAGATGACCTTCAACACGAGCATTAGCACCATTCGGATAAATGCCGCTTCCGGTTTTCCGCTGGCATTTTTGATGCCGTTATAGATAGATTCGAGGAAGGAAAAAGGAATGACGATGGAGTTCAGCGCCAGGTATATGAAAACGTTGTGTGATATCTCGGGGTTTACGTGGTTCGAAACTGGATATGCGGCCAGTATCAGCAGCGGAGCGACCACGAAGCCCAGCAGGAACGCGAATATGAATATCTGTGTGGATATCCTCCTTGCTTCATTGAATTCGCCTCTCCCGTTCGTCTGGCCGATTATGGCCATGGAGGCGACGCTGAGACCCTGCGCGAGCGCGGCGGACATGTTGACCACAGGTATGCAGTAATTGATTGCGCTTGCCGCGAGCGTGCCCCCGAAATTATTTATAAAAAGACCGTCGACGAACGGTATAGCAGACTGCACCAAGCCCATCATCAGCGTTGGGACGGTAAGCATCAGCAGAGTGGGCGTTATCGGCCCGTTCAATATTAAATTGCGCCTATCTTCAGAGCTCTGATGCAAAAACCTGAATTGCACTTTTATCAAACCAGCTTTCAGCAATGTATCTGAAAATTATACTATCCAAAGACTTCCCGGTCAACTCACGAATATGATTCTATTCTTTGTCAATATTATGAATACTATTGGCAAAAAATGTTGTAATTCAGATTGCTCAGTTGTTATAAAGCTGGTAGAATATATCTGTTATGGGGGGAGTGAACAGATTGCGTTTATTTGACAACCTCGGTACGGAAAAGATGAAGACATCTGATACAGTCAGGCTGCTAGGTGGTTTATTGTCGGAATACTGGCTTATGTTTTTTTACATATCGCTGTTTGCTTACCTCGAGCTCCTTTATAGATTATGGACCTTTAAAATTGTCGGGTTCGATTATTTCTTCGGAGTAATATTCGCATTGTCAGGCGGAACGGTGCTCTACATAATAACAAGCATGTTTTCAGCAGGAAAAGCGCGCATCGCAGCCATTGCCTTAACATTTCTGGTAACCCTGGTATACGGGGTGCAGCTTATTTACACCTGCATTTTTCATACTCCGCTTTCGCTGGTCTCGCTGGGCGCCGCAGGTGATGCCGCACAATTCTCGGATATAGTCGCCGAATACATATTCAAGAATTTAGAAGCTGTGATAATGCTGTTTGTTCCGTTTGCATTTTTAATTGACTTTAGAAAAGAGCTGCGGTTCACCGGGAGAAATATCTCTGAAATGAGCTTTGTATTACTCTTCTGCGTCATCACTTACTCGTCGGCGGTCGTATGCGTTTCGCTGACCGGAGATGATCCGACATCGCAGAACAGCCTTTATTTCGGGGAGGTCTCTCCCGAGCTTTCCGTGAACAAACTCGGAGTTCTGACGACCATGCGGCTCGATCTGCAGAAGCTGGCGGCAGATGCCCTGAATATCGATATCTCCGGCAATTTGTTAGCCGACGGGCGGGATAAAGAGAACAATGCGTCCGGATTTCAGAAAGAAGCAGGGGAGAAGTCCGGGAATGACGGAACGGCTCCGGAGGGTTCGAGTGTTGCAGGTAATGCGGATGCCGAAGATAATCCGGCGGGAAATGAAGGCGCCGGGGCTGCAGGCACAGGTTCGGATGGTAAAGGTACGGAAGGGGCCGGCGTTTCAGCTGATATCCCGGGCAAACCGTACAACATAATGGATATAGACTTTGAAACGCTGCTGGCAAGCGGTGAGAGCGATCCTCTTTATCCCATGCACAAGTATTTTTCGTCGGTCGAGCCTACTGCGACCAACAAATACACAGGCATGTTCAAGGGCTGCAACCTTATCATGCTCACAGCTGAGGCCTTTTCGCCGTATGCCGTCGACCCGGTGCGGACGCCTACGCTGTACAAAATGGTTACACAGGGTTTTCATTTCAAGAATTTCTATAATCCCGTATGGGGCGTCAGTACGTCCGATGGCGAATATGTCGCATGTACTGGCCTGATACCGAAAGGCGGAGTCTGGAGCTTTTACAAATCGGGCAGCATTTATATGCCTTTTTGCATGGGTAACCAGTTCAAAAAGCTCGGCTACCTCACGAAGGCTTACCATGACCATACTTATACCTATTATAAAAGGGATGTTTCACACCCGAACATGGGTTATGATTACAAGGGCGTGGGGAATGGCCTTGTTGTAAAGAAGACCTGGCCGGAATCGGATGTTGAAATGATGGATGTGACAGCGCCGGAGTATATGGATCAACAGCCGTTCCACACATATTACATGACGGTCAGCGGTCATATGAACTATAACTTTTTCGGCAATTACATGTCGAGCAAGAACAAATCCTATGTAGAAGACCTGCCTTATTCAGACACTGCCAAGGCATATATGGCATGTCAGCTGGAACTGGAATTTGCTATGAAGGACCTGCTGGGCAAACTGGAAGCTAAAGGTATCGCAGATAAAACTGTGATCGTCTTAAGCGCCGACCATTATCCTTACGGATTGGAAAAACAATATCTGGACGAGCTTGCCGGACATGAGGTTGAATCGAATTTCGAGCTTTACAGAAGTCATCTGATCATATATAAGGAAGGCATGCAGCCCGTTGAGGTCGACAAGCCCTGCGCCAGTCTCGATATAATACCGACGGTTTCGAATCTCTTCGGTCTGGATTTCGATTCCCGTTTGCTGATGGGTACGGATATACTCTCGGACGCTCCTCCGCTTGTCATATTCTCCAACCGCAGCTGGATCACCGACAGGGCCAGGAAGAATACCGTCAGCGGCGCCGTTACATTCACGGACGGCGCCACTGAGGATCAAGATTATGTGAAAAAAATAAATAGGATAGTATCTGAAAAATTTAAGTTTTCGGCAAGAATATTGGAAACAGATTACTACGGGAAGATACTCAAATAAAAGGATAACTATGCGGGGCCTTGTATAAGGTCCCGCAATTTTCATATTACGATCTGGCGCTTGCAGCCTGCAGCTTGTTCCTGCTTTGCTTTTTCACTAGAAACAGAAGCCGTCTGCCATGCGTTTCCGCCAACAGATGCTGATAATCCAGCCCTTCTTCCCGGCAGTAAGCACTTAACTTATTGGCTCTTTCATTTTGTGAAAATGCGATCAGCCCGTTGTCATAAAATCCATCTGATAACATGACTAACACCTCCTATTCTTCCGGTATTACCGAATAATTATTTTTTGCTGTGGACAATATCACCGTGGTGCGGGTTTTCTGCACGCACTGCAGACTTTTTATGCGATCCAGCAGCTCCTGCAGCGTCGTTGTATTCTCGGTGACTACTTTCAGCGCGTAATCAAAATCTCCTGCCAGGTAATGACATTCCAAAATATCATTCTGTTTCTTAACAAATTCTGCAAATGTATCTGCGAATCTCGGCCGCTCAAGTGTTATAAAAACTACCGCCATAAGGGTCTTGTTCATATGTACCGGGTCTACGATAGCGGTATATTGCTTTATTACTCCGGAGGATTCCAGTTTCTTGAGCCTTTCGCTGACAGCCGGTACGGAAAGATTAATAGTACCCGCGATCTCAGACGCCGTGACTCTTGCATTTTCCTGAAGAAGCCTGATTATTTTTATATCTATATTGTCCACTAATGTTTACCTCTATTTACTTATCTTCTTATTTTTATTTTAACCCCATTCAGAAAAAAATTAAACAGTTTTTGAAAAATACATAGAAATTTAAGTTTAAATTGAAAATGCATTTAAGAATTTTAATGAATTCTGTAAAAATCATTGTCCGGCTTAAAAATTTAACCTAATTTGTGAAACAAGCTTATTATTTATTTTGCCAACTATCGATACAGGTATGCAGCAAGCTCAGACCGCTTTTTATCGCTTCCGGTGAAAGGTGGCCGTAGCCCAGGAGAAGCTTATCCGGGTGAGTACCCTTAACTATGCAGTGACGGTCTACCGTTTGTATAATCAGTTCACTCAACCTGCAGTGCCTTTCAAACTGCCTGTTGAAAATGGCTCCCGGGAATGATATGGCCATATGGAGCCCGGCGGCGTCACCCCAGCATCCGGGTAAATCTCCGAACTCTGTTTTTATGGCGTCCAACAGGATTTTTCTTTTTTGTCCGTACAGCTTGCGCATCTTCCCGACATGCCTGTCGAACTGGCGGGAACACATGAATTCTGCCAGCGCTGCCTGTTCGAACAGAGGGTTCTGCACATCCGAATGAATCCTCAAATAGCGCCATCGATCCTGTAATTCCCGTGGCAGTATTACATAACCGATCCGTAATGCCGGGAAAAGGATCTTGCTGAAGGTGCCCGCATATATCACCCTGCCGGGATCCAGGGTGCGCAGCGGTGCTACCGGCGGACCGCCGTACCTGAATTCGCTGTCATAATCGTCTTCAATTATATAGGCTTTGCTATCGGCGGCATGGCGTATCAGCTCTGCACGACGGTTCGCGGTAAGAATACCCCCGAGAGGAAACTGGTGAGAGGGAGTTACGTAGATTAGTTTAGAGTGACTGCCTTTGAGTTTTTCAGTTTCAAGTCCATGTTCGTCGACCGGGCAGGACACCACGCTGTAACCCCTGGTTCTCATTGCCCGCATCATCCCGAGGTGACAGGGATCTTCGGTCAGGATCTCGTAAGGAGGTTCGAAAAGCATCTCTGAAAGTAGATGCAGGGCTTGGGTGGCACCTGCGGTGATAAATATGTCGCGCGGCGCGACGCTTATCCCTCTGCTTCGCAAAAGCCATCCGGCAATTTCTTCACGAAGCGGCATAAATCCCTCCGGATCTGTATAACCCCACTGTTCCGGCTTTAGCAGGGAGGAGGAGCGATACGTCAGCGAAAGCCAGCGCTGTATGGGGAAAGCGCCGAGGTCAGGGCGGCCGGTATGGAAATCGGCTTCGACCGGCCTGAGATATTTGAAATGCTCAGCTTTGCTTTTTGTTTCAGTTCTGCCAGGTCCGATATCAGGTCCGATACCGTGCATGACACGTGTCGGAGCTCCCTGCCGGCTTACAATGTACTCTTCGGCTAAAAGCATATCGTAAGCCTCGCAGACCGTATTTCGTGAGATGCCGAGGTGAGATGCAAGTTCACGCGTGGACGGAAGCCTTTCGCCGGATTTCAGCCTGCCGTCCGCAATCCGGCCCACAAATTCCAGGTAGAGCTGCCTCGAGAGAGATATGGAGCTGTTTCTCTGTAATTCGATACCAAGCATACTGCCTCCGACTGGTATGGTAAAACCAGTATTAAAGTGGCACTTAAAAGGCGCCAGTTTACCTTATATTATAGCATTGAATGGTAACCTATACCATGAAATATCTGACGGAGGAAATTCAATGAGTAACAAAGCTAACGCCGGGATTGCAGGAATGCTGTATCTCACAGGCGCCTTCACATTGGCCGGAACCTCGGTTATTGCCGCGAGGTTCGTGGCAGAGTATCTGGGCACGTTCACCATCACCGCCATAAGCCTGATTTTTGCCGTAGTCTGTCTGCTTCCGTTCTGCGCATCCGGGTTGAAAACCGGAATAGTGGGCATGAAGCTTAAAAACTGGGCTATGCTCTTACTGCAGGCGGTTTTTGGCATATTTCTATTCAGGCTGTTTCTGCTGCAGGGCTTGCAGCTTACAAGCACGGGAGAATCCGGAATACTGACCGGAGCAACGCCCGCGATCACTGCGTTGCTCTCCTTCCTGATACTTCGTGAACCAATGTATAGGCGGCGATTTATCGGCCTTGTCATAACTATAGCGGGGATAATACTGGTCCAGGGTGTATTTTTACCGGACATGACGATTACTGCCGGTCATTTGACAGGGAATATGCTAGTTTTATGCGCGGCGGCATGTGAGTCATTGTTCAATGTACTCTCGCGTCTGGGGTTCGTAAGGTATGCCCCAGACCGGGCAGCGAGGCGGGAAAATGGGCGGGAAAAGGAAATCGATCCTGTATTGCAAACCTTTCTGGTAGCACTGATCGCCTTTTTGTTCTGCCTAATTCCGGCTGCTGCCGAAAAACCTTTACGACCTCTGATGTCGCTGGGCCCGGTTCAGTGGCTGGCGCTCGTGTGGTACGGAGCAATAGTGACTGCGGTGGCTTTCTTTTTCTGGTATGAGGGGATCAAGCGGAGCGAGGCTTCGATCGCGGCTGTTTTTTCAGGTATGATGCCTTTTACGGCCTTACTGCTGTCGGTGCTGATACTTGGCGAAAGACCTGTGTGGCAGCAATACGCGGGTGGCATACTCGTTGTTGCCGGAATGGCCTTATCGGGTTTTGGCAGGAATAGTGCGGAAGCCACAGTATCAAAAGAGCACAGAGCCGCTAAGTGGGACAGGACAGCTAAGGAAGGCAGGGATGGCAGCGAGTACGCCGATGGATCGAAAAATAACGATCCGGTCGCCGGGCATTTATGATATGATTACTTTGTAAATTTGTTCGGGGGAGATCCCAGTAATATGAAAATCGACAGGCAATTGGGGATAATAACAATACTTCTGCAGCACAACAAGGTGACGGCGCCGGAACTTGCAGGAAAATTCGAAGTCTCGAGAAGGACCATACTCCGCGATATCGACGATATTTGCAAGGCCGGCATCCCCGTTGCCACCTGCCAGGGCGGCGACGGCGGCATCAGGATAGCCGAGGGCTACAAGCTCGACAAAAGCGTGTTGACGGTCGATGAAGTAAATAGTATCGTAGCAGGCTTGAAGGGTATAGGCAGCGTTACTGATCCGTCAAGGACGGAAAGGCTTATAAACAAGCTTGCACCGGAAAATAAGGGGATCGTATCAATGCGGGACAGCATACTGATCGATCTCGCCTCTCATTATAAGAGCAGTCTTTCGGAAAAAATAGATTTGATAAGGAAGGCTATTAAAGATAAAAAAGTGATAAGCTTCGACTACTATTCGCCGAAGGGCAGGGAAAGGCGCAGTATCGAGCCCTGTATAATAGCGTTCAAATGGACTTCCTGGTATGTTTACGGCTTTTGCAGGGATAGGGAGGATTTCAGGCTGTTCAAATTGAACAGGCTCTGGAAACTTTATATCGGCGAAGAGTCCTTCGAACTCAGGGATATACCCGGAGGCGGGGACGAAATAGGCGGATATCTGACTGATGAAAACAAGGTGACGATACTGTTCGACAAGTCGACGGAATATCTGCTGGTAGACGAATACGGCCCGGAGAGTTACGAGGATACCGGTGACGGGAAGCTCAGGATGACGGTCGGCTACACCAACAGGGACCATATTGTGAGATGGATACTGAGCTTTGGGGAGCAGGCTGAAGTATTGGAACCGGAGGATCTGGCCCGGGAAGTCGGGGAAATCGCGGCATGTATGGCGGAAAAGTACAGAGAGAAAGCGGAGCCGAAGAGTACGGCAGCAAGGGTACAGAGGAAGAGTACGGCAGCAAGGGTAAAGAGGAAGAGTGCGGAAGAAAAGTAAAGCAAAAAATGAAAAATGAACATGACATATAGATGTCACGTACCACATGGTATATTTATTATGAAAAGGAGTGATATCATATGATCGAATCAAGATGCGGATTATTGTGCGGAAGCTGTTCGTACAGGGAGCCCTGCAAATGCGGGGGGTGCGTTGAAACAAACGGGCATCCGTTCCATGGGGAGTGTCCGGTAGCTGAATGCAGTCAGGCAAAAGGTTACGAGCACTGCGGACTGTGCCCCGAAATGCCGTGTGAACAGCTCTATGCCTATTCCTATTTGGACAAGGAACATGGCGACAACCCTCCGGGCGCACGGATAGAGCAGCTCAAAAAATGGGCTGCGGAGGGATCGCAGGAAAAGGCTGTATAAAGTACGGTAAAACTATGGTGAAACTGCGGTAAAACTGCGACTGAGCGTATGGAAGCAGGGAATGCCGAGTCACAAAGCGATATGAAGAAACAAGGAGTCTTGAACATGCAACTGATGAAATATGAAGATTTTCTGGACAGGGTCGAGGAATTGGGTTTTATGGCATTTTCAGATATTCTGGAAGGATTGCCGTCATTAACGGCGGAGACTCCGGGCAGGATCTGGCATACGGGCGACAGTGAAACAGATCCCTGGCGCTGGAAGGACAGGGCTGCGGAGGAGAAACGCCTGGCATTCGGCTGTATCCTTGGCGGGAACAAAGGTTTTGTGGCTGGAAGGCTGTATCCTGCTTTTTATGCGGCATGCCATCCTCGTCAATCCATGGAGGAGAGGCGTTATGAAGGCCTTGTAAGCCAGGCGGCCTGGGATGTCTGGAAGCTGTTCGAAAGTAACAGGGAGCTCGATACGGGAGAAATCAGGCGCCTGGCGGGAGTGACAAAAAAGAAGAGCAGCAGGACCGATACTGCGATCAGGGAATTGCAGCAGAATTTTTACATAACCGTCGCAGGCAGCCGGCAGAAGATGGACAGGCTTGGTCAGCCCTACGGCTGGCATATAAATATCTATAACAAGGTAGAGGACTGGGCGCCGACGGACTGGCTCGATACAAAGCCGGCCCTCGACCGCAGGGAGGCCGCGGAAGCGATACTTGACACGGCTGCCGCCAACTCTCGCAGTGTCAACAGGGACAAGTTGGCGCATGTCCTCGGTTTTGACAGGTATTGATTATTTCAGGATAACAGGTTAAAATAATAATATCTTAACGAAAGGGCAAGGTATTTTTAAATGAGGATTGGCTGATTCAGCAAAATCATTCGATTTTAATAAATTGGAGCGGATATGGCTCCGGTTTGTGTGCTGGATTGGCTTTATAAGCGTTTCTTCCCTGGGTTCGAGCCCGTATATACCGGGCTGTGTCATCAGGAAGGACGGACCTCATTGAAAGGCGCCTTTATTTATGTTTATGGGCCTTTCCCGCACTGGACCAAGTGGGAGGAGAGGCTTTTTTTATGCTGCTTTTAGATGCGGGAAATATAAAGAAATATTATGGGGACAGGCTTGTCATAGAGCTGGATGAATTGAAGATTTATACGGGGGACCGGATCGGAGTCGTCGGACAGAACGGGTCGGGAAAAACGACACTGCTGGATATACTTGCCGGACGCCTCCGCCCTGACGAAGGCTTTGTCAAAAGGTACTGCGAAGTAGGTTATATCCGGCAGTTCGAGGATGGCGTTACACAGCGGGATGAGGTTGTCGGATCATACTCCGCCGGGCCCTCCTCAAAACTCCTGAAGGAATTCGAGCTGGACAGGAAACTCGGCAGGGAGGGCCTGAGCGGCGGCGAGCAGACCAGACTCCGGATCGCCGAAGCCTTCAGCACGGAAAATGTGCTGATGTTTGCAGACGAACCTACTTCAAATCTCGATTACGCCGGGATAGACCTTTTCAGGCAGAAGCTTGAAAGACTTGAATCCTTTGTACTAATCAGCCACGACAGAGATCTTCTGGATACTCTTTGCAACAGGATTCTTGAGGTCAGGGACGGCAAGATGCGGGCATTCAGCGGAAATTATACAGTCTACAGCCAACAGTACGAACTCGAGAGAGAGCGGGCAGAACTCGAATATGAAAAGTACATCGATGAGAAGACTTCGATCGAGGATGCCATAGCAGACAGGAAACAAAAAGCCAAAAGCATGAAGAAGGCGCCCAGCCGGATGGGAAATTCCGAAGCCAGGCTTCACAAGAGGGCTGTAAATAATATACAGGGAAAGCTTCATTCTGCGGTAAACAGTATGGCGACAAGGCTTGAAAAGCTGGAGGTCAAAGAAAAACCCAGAGAGCTCCCGGGTATTAAACTGGATTTCTCATTGACAGATCCGCCTGAAAACAAATATGTGATAACCGCGGATAAACTGAGCTTCAGTTATGGCAATGTAAAAGTTTTCGACGAGGTGAGCTTCAGGCTGCAAAACGGCTGTAAAACTGCGCTCTGGGGTAAAAACGGAAGCGGAAAGACGACGCTTTTGAATCTGATCTATGCCAGGTACAGTTCCGATAAAGACTCTGGAGATAATTTGCAAGGTTTCGGAACCGCGATGGAAAAAAGCTTTTCCGGTATGGAAGACAGTTTGGCCATGATCGGCGTCGCGCCGAGGGCAAGGCTCGCTTATTTCCGCCAGAGCTTCGAGAATCTTGTGCCCGGAGAAAGCGTGCTCTGGAACGTCATGAGGGACAGCGTACAGAAGGAAACTGTTGCGCGCACCATATTAGCCAGATTGCTTTTGCAGGGAAACGACGTTCATAAAAAGGTCTCGGTCTTAAGCGGAGGGGAGAAGATCAAGGCGGCTTTTGCAAAGCTGTTCGTTTCGAATGCAAATGTTTTACTGCTTGACGAACCTACGAATTACCTCGATATGAAATCCATAGAGGCGCTCGAAAGCGTCATGAGGGAATATGAAGGAACGGTTCTGTTTGTGTCGCATGACAAGAACTTCGTCAAGTCTGTTGCCGACAAGCTTCTGATATTGGACGATCATTCCGCGGTAAGCTTCGACGGTGGCCTCGGGGAATATGAGGAGCAGAACGGGAAAAAGGCAAATACCGCAGGAAAATGTGCAAAGGCGGAATCCGGGGATAATGCAGGCAGAATGCCTGACGGCATAGAACGGACAATGCTCCAGATGCGCCTGACTGAGACCATTGCAAAGCTTTCGTCGGGAAACGGGAATAGGGAGGCATTGGAAGCGGAGTATAACAGGTTGGTCGAGCTGCTTAGGTAAAGAGAACGGTAGCTGATAAACAAAGTCCGGAGGACAGATAAACAGACGGGGCAGGTTAACTGTTCCGTCTGTTTTTCATCGCTTCGTCGTTTTCTATGGCTTCATATACGGAGAAGTGCTTCAATTATCTCTGCGCATCAGGCTGAAGCTTTGCGCAGTCGGGCCTACAGCCGGCTGTGAGGCCAGAAATAAAGCCATAGGCGTAACGTCTTCGGGATTTTTTACCCATTCGCTATCGATCCTGGAAACTGAATTATTAGTTATTTTCGCATTATTGTCGATAGAAGTGTTCACAGGCCCCGGTATTAACTCATTTACACTGATCCTGTATTGCCAGAGCTCCTGCGCCAATATGCGCGTGAGCATCCACAGACCCGCTTTTGAACATGCGTAAGCCGAACCTCCAGCCAGTCCGCGGCGCCCAAGACCCGAACCGATAGTAATAATTTTTCCTTCTCCTCTTTGCTTGAGGTATGGAATCGAAACCTGGGCGCAGTAATAGGCGCCGAATAGATTGACGTCCATGGTTTTCATCCAGTTATCAGGATTGCCCGTCTCAACTGTTTCACGATCATAGTTCGCACCTGCGTTTATCACAACTATATCGACTCCGCCTAAATCCTCCGAAGCTTTGCGGAACAAAGCCTTAACAGATTCGATATCTGTAACGTCCGTCTCCACGGCAATTGCCTTTCCGCCATAGGATGCGATTTCATCAGCGGTAGCTTTTATCTCCGGATATGTGCGTGCTGCGCATACTATAGACGCTCCAGCCTTGGAGTAGGCAATCGCGATAGCTTTTCCTATACCTCTTCCTGCGCCCGTCACTATGGCAACTTTCCCTGCGAGTATCCTGTCGTCCTGCTCCATTAAAAATCTCCCTTCGTGTTTCTCTGTTCGACCAATTGTCCATAGCCGTTTATAGCTTCATTCAATGTCACATAACTTTCCGGAAATATTACATTGGCAAGGCATTGAGGATTATAAGCGGGGTGGCAATAGACAATACTTATATTAGCATAAGGAGAAAATATTTACTATAACCGTATCCGCGGAGCACATTTAAAAATGACTTGAACTTTGGGTACCGTTATACTAAAATTAACGTAATAAAAGCGCAAAAAACAGCATTTATCCCGTTTTTAGGGAATAAGACAGCGAGGAATATAAATTGAAGACCATAGAGAGAGAATTCCAGCCGGTTTTTCTGGGTAGCGATATCAATACATACAGTATGTCCAGGGCATTTTACGAGGCATACGGCGTCAAGTCGATCGTCATTGGCAAGGTTAAGACAGGCCCTAGTTGCAACAGCAAAATAGTAGAATTCCGGACTATTCCTAATATTGTAATGCGGCAGGAGACTTTTTTAAATACTGTACGCGGCCTGGCTGACGAATTTGCCGGGAAAAAAGTGATACTGATCGGCTGTGGCGATGACTATGTGGAGGCGATCATCAGGAACGGACCGCAGCTGCCTGAAAGCATAATAGCGCCATATGTCGGTGAAGAGCTGATGGACAGCCTGATTACAAAACTCAAGTTTTATGAGATGTGCGACAAATACGGCATCGATTATCCCGGGACCTTTATATACGACCGTTCGATGAAAGAAGATTTCAATCTGCCGTTCGGTTTCCCTGTCATAGTAAAACCGTCCAACGGTGTTATGTACTGGCAGCACGAATTCCCTACGCAGAAGAAAGTTTACAAGCTGAACAGCGCCGAAGAGTTGAAAAAGGTGATAGGCGACGTCTATGGCGCGGGCTACAGCGACAAGCTGATCATACAGGATTTCATCCCCGGCGACGATTCGAAGCTTCGGGTAATGATGTGCTACTCGGGCAGGGACAAAAAGGTCAGGCTCATGTCGCTCGCGCATGTCATGCTTGAGGAGCATACGCCCCATGGCCTCGGCAACACCGCCGTACTGACCAGCGATTACGATCCTGAGCTTTCGGAGACGCTGAGGAGATTCCTTGACAATGTCGGCTACACGGGTTATTCCACTTTTGACATCAAATTCGACGAGAGAGACGGAAAATTCAAAATACTCGAGGTCAATCTCAGACAGGGCAGGAGCAATTATTACGTAACTGCAGCCGGGAACAACCTGGCAAGATGCGTGGTCGAAGATTATATCGAAGACAAGCCTGCGAAGCTTACGATAGCAAACGCACGCAATCTTTGGACAGCCATACCGCCGAGGGTCGCCTTCAAGTACGTTAAAGGCAGCGCGAATCTTGAACTCATGAGGCAGCTCATATCGGAGGGAAGAGTAACCAGGCCGCTGTTCATGAAGGGCGATATGGGGCCTCGCAGGCGAATGTTTTTATACAAAAATCAGATCAGCCATTATTTGAAGTTCAGAAAGTACATGAAATGATCCGGGCCAGAGGATCATGGCATACTAAATCATTACGAGGTGTCACACTTGAATATTGATAATAAATTGCAAAATGAAAATACGAGCACCGGCAAATACGAGGCCTTTTTGCAGGCGCATCCGAAGGGCCATTTCATGCAATCCCCGCAGTGGGCGAAAATAAAGTCGTTCTGGAAGAACGAAGTCTTAACTGTCGAAGACGAGTCCGGGAATATAAAGGGCTCTATGAGTATTTTGATAAGGAAGATACCCGTTCTGCCTTTCACAATGATGTATTCGCCCCGCGGACCAGTCTGCGACCCGCACGACAGGGAGACGCTCGCCGCGCTGCTTGAGAAATGCAGGAAGCTCGCGAAAAAGAACAGAAGCTATGTTTTGAAAATGGATCCTGACATAGAAATAGAGGATACAAAATTCGAGGAGATAGCTAAAAGCCTCGGCTTCAGTGTTAGCCGCGGTCTAAAAAACTATGAGGGCATCCAACCCAGGTTCGTTTTCAGGCTCGACCTGAGGGGCAAGACCGAAGACCAGCTCATGCAGGACTTCCACCAGAAGGTCCGCTACAATATCCGCCTGTCCGAACGCAAGGGCGTTACGGTCAAAGTCGGAGGACGCGAAGATGTTGCGACGTTCTACAGGATGATAGTCGAAACGGGCGTACGCGACAATTTCGTGGTGAGAAGCAGGGAATATTACGAGAAGGTATATGACTGCCTGTCGCCGGACCATGTGAGGGTGTTCATAGCATATTATGAGGACAAGCCTATTGCCGGGACCATAGGGATACTTTATGGCAACAAATGCTGGTATCTTTACGGGGCAAGCATCAACGAGCACCGCAACCTGATGCCCAATTACCTGCTGCAGTGGAACATGATAAAATGGGCGCTGGAGTCGGGAGCCGACATCTATGATTTCAGGGGTGTTCCGGGCAACCTGGACGAAAACAATCACATGTACGGCCTGTATAAGTTCAAGGTCGGTTTCAATGGAAAATTCACAGAATTCATCGGCATGCTAGACTACGTGTTCAATCCGCTTGTTTATTTCTGCGCCGAAAAAGGGATCGCCGCGTTCAGGGATCTCAGAAGAAAAATTTATAAGAGAAAGTAAGAGAAAGACGTGGATAAACAGTCTGACGCAAAGGGTTTCACGATACTAAGCGCTGCGAGCATTATAAACAAGCTGCTCGGCGTTCTTTATGTTCCTATTGTTACGCTGATACTCGGCGATGTGGGAAATGGCATATACAATGCGGGCTATACGATATACCAGCTCGTGTTCGTAATTACGACTGCAGGTATTCCGGTCGCCATATCTAAACTCATATCCGAACAGATGGCCAATTCCTTATATGAAGCCTCCTACAGGACTTTGAGGATCACCACATCACTGATGGTCACGTTAGGAACGCTGGCCGGCATCATCATCGCCGTTTTTGCCGGCCCCTTCTCGGAAATGATCAGGTATCCGGAAGCCTACCTGACGATACTTGCGCTATCGCCCACCTTGCTGTTCACGGCGGTTTCCTCGGCTTTCAGGGGTTATTTCCAGGGACGTTCGAACATGGTCCCGACCAGCATCTCGCAGATTATCGAGCAGGCTGTAAACTCAGCGCTGACCATACTGTTTGCCTGGCTCATGTACCGTTATGGCAGGGCGTATGCGATAGACCACGGTATCACGGACAGTGTCGGTATAAAGCTTACCGCAGTAAAATTTGCGGCTGCAGGAGGAACGGTAGGTACCTCGCTCGGCGCTCTTGCAAGCGCTCTTTACCTCTGCAGGACCTATTTCAGGCATAAGGCGGACATACTGGCCGAGGTCGTACAATCGGCGGGGGATGCCCGTATCAAATACTCGACAAAAAAAATAATAAGAAAGATACTTGAGTACGCAGTACCGATAACCCTGGGTTCTGCCGCCATATATGTCGCCAATATCATCGATCTCACCTTCATGAAGACGCGGCTGATGACCGGAGGGTTCAGCGCAGTCGATGCAAGCGCCATGTATGGTATTTTTTCAACCAAATACCTGAAGGTACTGTTCATTCCCGTGACGCTTGCAACAGCGCTTGCAACGACTATCGTTCCTTCGATATCGCAGGCTTCTGCGGTAAATGACGCCGTATTACTGGGACGCAGGATTTCGAAAAGCATAAAGACGATATTGATGATCTCCGTACCCTCGGCGGTAGGAATGACGATATTGGCCAAGCCGATCATATACATACTTTTCCCGACGGCTCCGAAAGGCTGGGAATTACTTGCAATGGGCTCGTGGGTCCTCGTGCTGATTTCGCTTGTTTCGATACAGACTGCGATTCTACAGGGTATAGGCAAAACTTATATACCGACGGTTCATCTCGTCGCAGGACTTGTGATGAAGATAATAGTAAATTACACTTTGATTCCCATCAAATCGGTCAACATCAAGGGAGCTATCGTTGGCAGCGCAGTTTGTTACACCTTCGCCGCAATCATGAATTACAGATCGATCAAAAACCTTACAAGGGTAAGGCTGGACGTGAAGAAGCTGTTCAACAGGCCGTTCAGCATTTCCATCATAATGGGCCTGATCGTTTTACTGGTATACAACGGAGCTTTACTGCTTATAGAAAGGGCCGTCGGATCGGTATTCCTGCAAAGCCTGATATGCTCGGGTCTCGCTATCGCCGCAGGCTGCATCGTATACTATCTGCTCATGATAGTCGCAAAGGGTATAACGGCGCAGGAGATCAGGAATCTTCCGAAGGGCAGCCTGATATTGCGATACACGGCCAAACTGCCTTTTATGGGCCGGTTCCTGCCGGACTCCAAAGCTTCTGGCTGAAATAGAAGTAAAACACGGATTCATATTATGTACATGTAAAGGATCGGTGAAGATAATGAATATCAAGATTAGAAAATCAGAAGAAAAAGATGCGGAGAAAATGGTAATTGCGCGTGTAAATGCATTTACTGAGGAAGTAAAGCTGTATGGCTACGGACCTGATGGAATGGACTCGGTAGAAAAGCAGAGAGAATTTCTTGAAAATAGGGACGGTAATAATTTCAGCTACATATTGTTGGATGATGATAACATAATAGGCGGCTTCGGCGGCGTTAACAAAGGCAATGGGCACTTCCATCTGGGAGGCATTTACGTAGTAATGGATTATCAGAATAAAGGTATCGGAAGCATGATTATGAGTTTCATGGAGAAGGAATTTCCTGAAGCGAGAAAATGGACATTGGATACTCCGTATTTAAGCTTCAGAAACCACCACTTTTACGAGAAGAACGGTTTTGTCAAGGTCGGAGAGACAGAGCCGGGAGAAGATGGCTTTTATCTGTTTTTATATGAAAAAGTGCTGAAGTGAAAAACATCGGACGCCAAAGTATTGGACTGATGGTACCCCCGATCGAATTATGTCAGGTATAATTCCTCTGGTTTCTTATCAAAAAATACAAAAGAAGGTTAAATTGTGAAAAAGAATCTAAAAAGTATTTGCATCCTTGTTATTCCGCTCGCTGTTTGCGCTATTGCATACCCGTTTCTGCCGGACCGGATTCCGAGACAGTTCCATTCAGACGGTACTGTATCATATATGGTAAAGGAGTTTATTTTTCTTCTCGGGTTGATACCTTATGCCATCTATCTCGGCAGGAAGCTAAAGAGATAGCATAAGGAGCCTATTCGTTATCCTGCTGTGCTCCGTTGGGATCCGGCAGTTCTCCTTTTATGATACGCCTTAATCTCTCGTAATCCTGCTCTTCTTCCTCATCAACCGGCTGTGCTTTCACGGCGTCCTGCTGCGATTTAACGGTATCCGGCTTTCCTGTCTCGCCCCTTCTTTTTTTCAGATTTCTTGACAAACTGCGAAGAACAGGCCTGAGTGCCACGATGAGGCTGAAAAAGACCAGAATGCCGAGTATGAACCAGGAGTAGCCGGGCTGTCTGTCGCCGGACGTTTTGCCGGCTTCAGTTTCTGTCACAGCTTCAGGCGCGGCTTCGACGGAACTGGCCGCCAGCAGTTGAACCTTGCCGAGCGATACGCCTTTATTCATATATTCCAGAGTTCCGACGATGTCGCCTTTATTGACGGGCGCATTTATTTTTTTTGGAATATCCAGCTTTGTTTCAAGACTTTTTATATCTGTCCCTATCGGAAGCACGCAGCTGAAGCCGGTTCCTTCGGTCAGACCGAGGAGCGTCCCTGCATCCTTTGCGCCTTCGACAGGTATGGAGCCGGCAACCTGACCGGCTTCCGAAACCTTCACGGTGGAAAAGTTTTCGAAACCGTACCTTATAAGCTCCTTCGAGTATCCATATATTTTATTGGACTGCATGACATGCATGACTACTGCGATCAGCTCTGTTCCGTCCTCGCCGTCGGCCGCGGTTACGAGGTTGTTGCCCGCCTTGGCGGTATAACCCGTTTTGACGCCGATTACGGTGTATTTGTGGTCGGCGCCGTTCAATGTATATGGGTAGGTATTGTCATGCCAGAGAAACTGGTTTGTGTTTCTTAGTGTGCCCCAATCGTCATGCTTGTCCGTGACGGGCATGCCTTTATAATACTCTGTCGACACTATCTGCCTGAACTTCGGTATTGTCATGGCATAGCGCGTTATCATCGCAAGATCGCGCGGAGTGGTGAGGTGTCCGTTGTCCGCTTTCTCAGTATCCTTGCCGCAGGAGTTTAAAAAGGTTGTGTTGACAGCGCCGATTTCTTTGGCCTTCTGGTTCATCATCGCCACAAAATCCTTGCGGGTGGGCGCTATATTTTCCGCGATTATGTTGGCTGTCTCGTTGGCCGACTTTATAAGCATGACGTTCAGCAGGTTTTCCAGCTTAAGTCCTTTTTCTCCCGCCATAATGCCTATGTTCATGCCGGCCCTGCCAATGTCGTTTACAGCCGCCTCCGAAACCGTCATTTCCTTGCCGGGGTCGCCTTTTTCAAGTGCGAGGATCGCGGTCATTATTTTTGTGGTGCTTGCGGGACCGTAACGTTCGTCCTCATGCTGCCCGACGAGCACCGCTCCTGTTTTTGCATCGATCAGTATATACGGAATGTCCGAGGGTATTGCAGGGGATTTTGCCGAGGCTTGCACCGGAATATTCATGAAAAGTATGGATAAAATCAATATGTATATAAACATAAATGGAAGTTTTTTCATTTGTTCACCTTTGAAATAAGCCGTATTCTTTGTGTTGCGCCTTTTTGTATTTTAACATTTTTCAGTTATTGCTTCAAGTTCGGACAGGAAAAGGCAATAATAAAACCAAAATATCGGACAGGGCGTGCGAATGAAAAATAATTGTAGTACAATATAATTGCAGTGTGGGCGCCGCCGCGGACAGCGCTGCAGTATACAAAAGGGAGGATGTTTAGCGCCCGTGAGGAGCAAATGTCCTTATAACATCCAGGAAAGGGAGCTTCTTACAAATGAATTTCAAGGTATTTGCAAGAACATTGTTTTTAGTGGCCGTTATTGCGGTTGTTGCGTTTACGATATATTCAAACGTATCCGATGGAAAATCGGGGACGGGGAATAAAGAAGTTGTCGAGAACACCGTCACGCCGGGTCAGGGTAACGGGACCGGAGGCGGCGAGGCGGAAAATACCGCAAATGATCAGCGGCCGGACGGCCCTGCTGCGCAGGAAAGCAGTACAAAAGACAATTACGTAAAGGATGCCGTATCGGTAAACATATCCGCGCTGGGCGATGTGGCGCTGGGCCAGGATCATAGGTTCCAGCACGGGGATTCGTTCGATTATGTATTCGAAAAAATAAAGGGAGACTACAGCTATTTCTTCTCAAATGTCAAAGACATCCTGTCGAAGGACGATCTCACGATCGCCAATCTTGAAACGGCACTCAGCAATGAGACTTCAACGGCTGAGAAATACGATTACGGCAATAACTACTGGTTCAACGGAAAGCCGGAATATGCGAATATTCTGAAGGCAGGCAGCGTCGAGGTCGCGGACCTCGCGAACAACCATACATACGATTACGGGCAGAAGGGCTTCGATGCGACGGGAAAGGCGCTGGACAACGTCGGCGTGGACTATTTCGGCTACACGAAGGTGCTGTACAGGGAAGTAAATGGGATAAAAATAGGTATGGCGGGCTTCAACCAGCTTGGGGAATACGAACAGGGCCTGGATATGAATGTGTTCAAAAAGGACGTCAGCGATACAATTAAAAAGATGCGAAGCGAGAGCGACCTTGTGATCGTTTATTTCCATTGGGGCAAGGAATACCAGTACAAGCAGAATGAAACCCAGACCGGACTTGCGCACCTTTCGATAGACCTCGGAGCGGACCTGGTATTGGGAGCACATCCGCACGTGCTGCAGCCGATAGAAAAATACAAGGGGAAATATATTGCCTACAGTCTCGGCAACTTCTGCTTCGGCGGCAACAAAACGCCCGAAGATTATGACGCTGCGATATTCCAGCAGACCTTCACGTTCGATTCCGACAAAGTGCTGCAGCCAGTCGCAGAACCAAAGATCATACCCTGCTCGGTATCCTCGAAAACGGGCTTGAATAACTACCAGCCGGCTATAGCTACAGGTGAGCAGAGTAAAAGGGTTTTTGAAAAGCTTGCCTTTACCCCTATGCTAAGCGATGAGGAAAAGGCAGCGTATGCGGATAAAAACGAAATGGTCAGGCTTGACACCCTGGTCAGGAATATTGAGATTGACTTGAGATATGCCGGTTCCGACAATGTAATCGGAAAGCCCGTATACGAATCGGATACAGCCTATCTTAGAAAGGGTACAGCCGACAAGCTAGACAAAGCTAACAGGCTCCTTTTGAAGCAAGGCTTCAGGATAAAGGTCTGGGACGCTTACAGGTCCCGGAAGGACCATCAACTATTGTATGATAACGCACCCAACAAGTCCGTTTTTATGGATCCGAAGAAAGCGCCGTCAAATCATACCAGAGGCGCCGCGGTGGACTGCACGCTCGTTACCGCGGACGGCAAAGAGGTCGAAATGCCAAGCGACTTTGACGATGGAACCGTGCTGGCAAAAAGGACATACGAAAAATGCACGGCAGCCCAGAAGAAAAATGCGCTTATACTTGAGAATGCAATGAAGAGCAGCGGTTTTAAGCCGTTGTCGAATGAATGGTGGCATTTCGACGACACCGAATATAAGAGTTACCCCATGCTTGCAAGTTATCCATAACAATATCCGATTGCCGCCAGGTTATTTAGGCGCCTGATATAACCAGAAGACTAAAAGGCATTGTCTGTAATAAATAGCCTAAAAATCCGAACAGAGGGATAAAATGGAAAAATACGCACTTGAATTATATATGGAAAACCTTCGTGAAAAAGCGCTGCTGCTGTCCCACAACTGTACGCGCGAGACCGGTATGAAGCTTGTCGGCAGCATAGCCTACGACTCGAACAAGGCGGGGCAGAATACTTTGTTCGTCTGCAAGGGTGCAGGCTTCAAGGAGGCCTATCTGGACGCGGCTATTCAAAGGGGGGCGATCGCCTACATAAGCGAGACCGACTATCATAGAGCAGTGCCGTGTATCCTTGTCGGCGACGTGAAAAAAGCTTTGTCGCAGGTCTCGGAAATATATTACGGCCATCCTGCCGGAAAGCTGAAGATCATCGGCATTACCGGTACCAAAGGCAAATCCACGACCGCGTATTATATAAAATACATATTGGACGAATACCTCCGCGAACAGGGAAAGCCCGAAGCCGGCATTATTTCGTCGATAGACACCTTCGACGGCGTGATAAGGGAGGAATCCCACCTCACTACTCCCGAATCGCTGGAGCTTCAGATGCATTTCAGCAACGCCGTAAACAGCGGCCTGCAGTATATGGTAATGGAGGCGTCCAGCCAGGCCTTGAAATACGGGAGGCTGCACGGGGTAATTTTTGATGCGGGCGTTTTCCTTAATATTTCTGAGGATCATATAAGCCCTATAGAACACAGCGACATGGAGGACTATCTGGCTGCAAAGCTGGCAATTTTCAATCATTGCAGAACGGCCTGCATCAATCTCGATTCGGACCGGCTCCCCAGAATAATCGAGGCTTCCAGGGCTGCGGAAAAGGTACTTACCTTCGGGACCAGGGAAGAAGCCGATATCTGCGGAGGGAATATAAGGAAGGAAGGCTTCGATACCCATTTCAGGGTAAAATGCGACAGGTTCGAAAGAGAGTTCGTACTGACGATGCCCGGGCTTTTCAACGTTGAGAATGCGCTTGCGGCTATCGCTGTGGCATATGCGCTGCGCATACCCGAGCAGTACATTTATAACGGTCTGCGAAGGGCGCGTTCGAGCGGAAGGATGGAGATCTATTCGAATAAGAGCAGGGATCGTATAGTCATAGTCGATTACGCGCACAACAAGCTCAGCTTCACCAAACTCTACGAGACCGTCAGGGCTGAATTTCCCGGAATGAAGATCGTTACTGTTTTCGGCTGTCCCGGCGGCAAGGCTCTGCTTCGCAGACGAGACCTTGGGCTGCTCGCGGGCATGCACTCGGACAAGGTCTACCTGACTGCGGAAGATCCCGGCCCTGAAAATACCAGGGACATTAGCGAGGATATAGCGCAATATGTACGGCAGAACAATGAGAATTACGAACTGATAGATGATAGGGAAGAGGCGGTTAGAGAATCGATATTGTCGTCAGAACCCGGTACTGTGATACTCATTACCGGAAAGGGCAACGAAACCCGTCAGAAATACGGCAAGGAATATATCCCTGTACTATCCGACGTCGAGTTGACTAAGAAATTCCTGTCAGAACTCGATTAAACTCCGCGGCAGGATGGGATGGGGTGCAAAAAAGCCAGCTGCTGATACGGCTGGCTTTAGGCTTTACTGTTTATTGATCCTGTCATTCAATTCGTTGAGATATACCCAGCGTTCCATTGCTTCCTCAAGCTGCTTTTCAAGCTGTTCCTTGACCGACAGCAGCTCCTGGAGCTTAGTGAAGTCCGATGAAGCCTCGTTGATAAGCTTGTCGGTCTTGCTTATTTCATTTTCCAAACCGGCGATCAGGTCGTCTATCTGTTCGAATTCCTTCTGTTCCTTATAGGTGAAACGAAGGGGTCTGTTTTTAGAGGGTTCCGGACTGCCGGACGTTTTGACGGCTCCGCTTGAACCTTCGGCGCCGGCTTCACCTGCTTTTTTGGCGCCGGAAGTTACTTTACCGGCGCTGGCAGTTCCTTTTTTCCTGCCGGCCGAATACCCGGAAGCTTCACCCTTGTCCCGGCTGCCTGCCTCACGGCTGCCGACGTCTGTGCCATGAGATCCGTCCTTGACCGTTTCTGCGTAATATGAGTAATTGCCCTCATATCTTGCGACCGAACCGTCGCCCGGAAGCAGGAATATCTTTTCAGCCACCCTGTCCAGGAAGTACCTGTCGTGTGATACAGCGATAACAGCTCCCGGAAAGTCGTCGATATAGTTTTCGAGAATCGTGAGCGTCTGAATATCGAGGTCGTTGGTAGGTTCGTCGAGCAGCAGCACATTGGG
>JAEXNT010000007.1 GCA_023439545.1 Bacillota bacterium | reverse complement strand
CTGCTCAGGACCTACGCCTGGATGACCCTTCTTGACCGCAAGGGAGTGTTGAACTCGCTGCTTGGGATGGCGGGCCTGCCCCAGTTGAATATACTTTACACCGACGCGGCGGTCATACTCGGTATGGTCTACAACTTTCTTCCTTTCATGGTGCTGCCCATATTCTCCGTACTCAGCAAGATCGACAGAAGTGTCGTCGAAGCAGCCGAGGATCTGGGTTCCGACTCGTTCACCGTATTCCGCAGGATAATATTCCCTTTGAGCCTGCCCGGAGTCGTCTCAGGCATAACGATGGTTTTCATGCCTGCCGTAACGACGTTCATCATATCTAAGCTGCTCGGCGGAAGCCAGTATATGCTGATAGGCAACCTTATCGAGGACCAGTTCACAAGAGTCTATGACTGGAATTTCGGTTCAGCGGTCTCCATAGTCATGATGCTCCTCATACTGGTCAGTATGGGCGTCATGTCCCGTTATGACAAGGAAGACATGGGGGGAGGCCTGTTATGAAGAAAACGATAAAAAAGCTCTACTTGTTCCTGATCTATTTGTTTCTTTACGCCCCGGTCTTTACGCTCATAATCTTCTCGTTCAACAACTCGAAGTCAAGGGCACACTGGGACGGTTTTACGCTGAAATGGTACGGGGAGCTTTTCCACGACAGGCAGATAATATCGTCGCTGACCTACACGCTGTCTGTTGCGCTGCTTGCGTCGCTTACGGCGACAATTGTAGGAACCGCGGCTGCCATAGGCATTTTCAACATGAACAGGCTGACAAAATCGTTGATAATGAACCTTACATATCTTCCGGTGCTGAATCCCGACATAGTGACAGGCGTTTCACTGATGATCCTGTTCATTTTCATGAACCTCAAGCTTGGGTTCATAACGCTGCTGCTTGCGCATATCACGTTCAACCTGCCGTATGTCATACTCTCGGTGCTTCCGAAGCTGAAGCAGCTGAACAAGCACCTCTACGAGGCTGCGCTGGACCTTGGAGCCGTCCCGCTCCACGCATTCAGAAAAGTCATACTGCCGGAGATAATGCCCGGAGTGATAACCGGTTTTCTGCTTGCTTTTACGCTTTCGCTCGACGATTTCATAATCAGCTTTTTCACGACGGGTTCAGGTGTTTCAACCCTGTCGATAACCGTATACTCGATGGCCAGACGCGGTGTAAATCCCAAAATAAACGCACTCTCGACACTGATGTTCATTGTTGTGCTCGCGCTGCTGCTGGTCATCAATAAACGCTCTTCCGGAAGCGAAGATTCGGGAGGCGCGAAGGAAACGGCTAAGCTTAGCAACCTGATATGAGAATTGCTTTTGCTACAACCAGCCTATCACAAACATGAAATGACTTGTTGCCGTGCAATCAAAATAGATTTGAACTGAATTTTACATAAAGTCATCTTATTGGGAGGAAAGTAAAATGAGAAATAACAGGGTAATAGCATCGGTACTGGCTGCACTTTTGCTGGCCGTGCTCCTCACCGCCTGCGGCGGGACAGGATCGGCGTCCGAAAAGGTGACGCTCAACGTATTCAACTGGGGAGAATATATCGGTGAAACAACTATTGCAGACTTTGAGAAGGCCTATCCGAATATAAAGGTCAACTATGAAAACTTCACAACGAACGAGGATATGTACGTAAAGATCAAAACAGGCGGTTCGGCCTATGACGTCGCCATACCGTCGGATTACATGATAAAGCGGATGCTTGATGAGGGCCTGCTCGACAAGATCGACATGAAAAACATCCCGAATTACAAATGCATTGACGGCCGTTTCAAAGATTTGTCCTACGACCCAGGCAACGAATACTCCGTGCCGTATATGTGGGGCACGGTCGGGATATTATACAATAAAACCATGGTTTCAGATCCGGTGGACAACTGGGGAATACTCTGGAACGAGAAATATAAAAAGCAGATAATCATGCCGGACAGTGAACGTGACAGTATCGGAGTAACATTGAAGATGCTCGGTTATTCTATGAATACTAAAAACATATCCGAGCTGGAAGAGGCCAAGGAAGCGCTTATCAGGCAGAAGCCGCTGGTTCAGGCCTATGTCGTGGATGAGGTAAGAGATATAATGATAGGAGAAAGCGCCGCGCTTGCAGTCGTTTGGTCCGGAGACGCCTATTACTGCATGTCCGAGAATGAAAATCTGGCGTATGCGATCCCGAAGGAAGGCAGCAACTACTGGTTCGATTCCATGGTGATCCCTTCTACCAGCAAGCACAGGAAGGAAGCAGAAATCTTCATCAACTTCATGTGCGATCCCAAAATCGCATTCAACAATGCGGATTATATCGGCTATGCCACACCGAACACCGAAGTAATGAAAATGCTGGATCCAGCTTTGGTTGCGGACCGTAATGCCTATCCTCTTGGAGAGGACCTCGAAAACTCTGAAATTTTCGAATATCCCGGCGATGAGATAAATAAGGAATACAGCAGGATATGGACGGAGGTCAAGGCAGACTGACATGGGGGGCAATCAGGAAACAGCGGAGGCATATAGATGGCAGGAAGAAAATACAGAGCCGGAAGGCTTTTCAACAAATTCCTCAAGCTGAGTATAGGCACTTACATGAAACTGTTGTTTTCATACAGGATAGAAGCTGACGGTCTGAAAGAGATCAAGCCGCCTTTCGTAGTACTTGCCAACCACACCAACTTCTGGGATCCTTTCCTCCTCTCCATGTGTTTCAGGGACCCCGTTTATTTCATCACCTCGGACGCATATTTCAGGAATCCCTTACTCAAAAGGCTGCTCGGATTGGTCGGAGCGATACCGAAAACAAAGCTCGTTTCCGACCCCGGCTCCATCCGTGGAATACTCGAGGTCGTTAAAAACGGAGGAATCATCGGGATATTCCCTGAAGGGAAACGCAACTGGGACGGTAGGACCCTTCCTCTTCTGCCCCCTACCGCGAAGCTGATCAAATCTCTGAAGATCCCCGTAGTATCAATTCTCTTCAAAGGCGCATGCCTTTCAATGCCAAGATGGTCGAAAACTACGAGGAAAGGCAGCCTCGTAATGGAACTAGTCGATATCCTCAAACCTGACGAAATAGCTTCCCTTTCGCTTGACGAGCTATTCGGAAGGATCTCTGAAAACCTGTCCTACGACGAATACTCCCGCCAACGCAGCGTAATGCATGCTTATACCGGAAAAAAACTGGCCGAGAGACTCGAGCTTTTTCTGTTCACATGCCCGGAATGCGGGCACACCGGAACCCTTTCCTCCCGCGACGGCAGTTTTGACTGCGGCGAATGCGGCTATGGCGTAATCTACAACAAGTACGGTTTCTTCGAAAGCAGCGGCCATGCATTGCGTTTCGACAACCCGGTCGATTGGAACCAATGGCAGTTGAAGCGCCTTGAAGCAGGCTTTGCCGATAGCATGGAAACCAGTCCCGGCAATGCGCTTTTGGAAGAGCCGGGGGTCATGCTTCGGATCGGTTCTAAGACGGGCGCCCTGGAAGACCTGTCGGATGAAGGCGCGTTAAGCCTGTTCCCCGGCAGGCTCGAATATATTTTAGAAGAAAAGAAGGTTTTATGCTTCCCGTTAATTAAAATATCAGGCGTCAACATACAATACAGTAATCAGCTCGAATTCATATTTGAAAATACTTTATACAGGTTCAGCAAAAAAGATGGCAGCATGCCCGCATATAAGTTCGTAATGGGTGTCGGAACAGCAAAACGGCTTTGGGAAGAAGCCGCTGGGCAGAAGTAAAAAAGAAAAACAAAACGGAGGCGGCATATGAGCGATGGTTGGTCTTATACCTGGGATATACTTGTGATTTGTCTGTTTCTCGGCCTTGCCACATACATCAAAAGAAGCTTCAGGTTCTTTGAAAGATTCTTTATTCCAAACGCCATAATCGCTGGCTTTATGGGCCTTCTGCTCGGGCCTCAGGTGCTTCGGCTCGTCAGTTTCGATTCCGAACATCTCGGCACAATAATATACCATTTGATGTCTGTAGGTTTTATCGCACTGGCGTTAAAGGACCGCAGCAGCAATATAAAAAACAGGGATATCGTAAATACGGGCATCATCATTGTAAACGGCTATGTACTGCAGGGTATCATCGGTTTCGGCCTCTCGCTGCTCATGGTCTATACGTTTCTGCCCAAGCTCTTCCCTGTGTTCGGCATGCTGCTGCCTCTGGGCTACGGGCAGGGCGCCGGTCAGGCTTATTCAATGGGCAAGCAGTGGGAATCCCTCGGCTTCATCAACGGTGGCAACATCGGGCTTTCTATGGCGGCAATGGGCCTTCTGTGGGCATGTATAGGCGGCATACCGCTAATGAACTACCTTATACGGATTAAAAAGATAAAACCTTCACACAGCATAAAAGAAGACGATGGCTCCGTAAAAGGGGAGATAAAAAAAGAGGACGTCGGAGATGCGGAATCGGTAGACGGTTTCACTGTCCAGCTGTTTACCATAGGTATAATATACCTCGCGACTTATCTGGTACTAAAAGGACTTACGGCGGTCCTGGGCAACTTCGGTACGTTCGGGAACACCCTTTCCACCATGCTCTGGGGCTTCAGCTTTATCGTAGCCTCGCTGCTTGCAATACTGTTCCGCTTCGTGTACGATCTCCTAAAAAAGAATAAGGTGATCGTACGCGAATATACGAGCAATTTCCTACTGGAAAGGATCTCGGGCGGGGCTTTCGATTTCATGATAACAGCCTCCATAGCAGCCATCTCAATATCGATACTGCGGCAATACCTGATACCAACTCTTGTGATTAGCACTATAGGAGGAATATTAACCGTCATCTATATCGTGTTCGTATGCAAGAGGATCTACAATACCGATATATTGGAGAACATTCTGGCGCTTTACGGCAATCTTACAGGCGTGATCTCCACAGGACTTGCGCTTGTGAAGGAGATCGATCCGAACCTCGAATCCTCAGCCGGCAGAAACCTTGTTCTCGGAAGCGGAGCAGGCCTGTTCGTAGGCTTCCCGCTCATGCTGCTGCTTAACGTGCCGGTTGTCGGCTTCGTTTCAGGCAGACCCATTCTGTACCTGTGGACTATGATCGGACTTGTCGCATATTTTATACTGCTTTCGGCAGTACTGTACTTCCGCCGCGCCAAGTAAGGCTCAGGGAGGCAAGCAGATGTCTGCAGCAGGTTCCGGCTCAAACAGGCTGTAGAAACATGGCTTGCTGAAATACCTAGCGAATGTGATGCTTCGAATGAGCTATTAGTTGACGCATCACATTCGCTCTTGCAGGTGATTCGGCATCCATGCCTCACCACCAGCGGGTTTGCCGTCCATGGCAAACCTTGATGTTCCTGATACCGCATTTCAGCATCGCCATTCTTCACAGCCTGTATTGTTCCTTCACATGCTGAC
>JAEXNT010000064.1 GCA_023439545.1 Bacillota bacterium | reverse complement strand
GCAATCCTCTGATTATTCAACAAATAACTATTTCGACTGGACTCCTACGGCAGCTGGTACTGATTACAGGGCGCTGGTGTATGTAAAGGAAAATGGCGCTTCATATACAACCAGGGTTGAGAAATACTCCGGCTATTATACCGTCTCTGCACCTGCTCCGATAGCGATAACCTCCATTTTACCCGACAAGGCAAGCCCGCAACTGACAGGAACGAAGATACGCTGGACCTGTAATATAACCGGAGGTAAAGCTCCCGTATATTATTACAGAATATATAAGGGCAGTACTGTAGTAACGCAATCCTCTGATTATTCAACAAACAAATATTTCGACTGGACTCCTACGGCAGTTGGTAATGATTACAGGGCATTGGTATATGTAAAGGAAAATGGCGCTTCATATACAACCAGGGTAGAAAAATATTCCGGAAATTATACCATCTCTGCACCTGCTCCGATAGCGATAACCTCTATTTTACCCGACAAGGCAAGCCCGCAGCCAACTGGTATGAAGATACGCTGGACCACTACCATAAGCGGAGGTAAAGCTCCCGTGTATTATTTCAGAATATATAAGGGCAGTACTGTAGTAACGGAATCCTCCGATTATTCAACAAATAACTATTTCGACTGGACTCCTACGGCAGCTGGTTCTGATTACAGGGCGTTGGTATATGTAAAGGAAAATGGCGCTTCATATACAACCAGGGTAGAAAAATACTCCGGCTATTATACCGTCTCTACATCTGCTCCGGTAGCGATAACCTCCATTTTGCCCGACAAGGCAAGCCCGCAGCTGACGGGTACCAAGATACGTTGGACCTGCAATATAACCGGAGGTAAAGCTCCCGTATATTATTTCAGAATATATAAGGGCAGTACCGTAGTATCGCAATCCTCTGATTATTCAACAAATAAATATTTCGACTGGACTCCTACGGCAGCTGGTACTGATTACAGGGCATTGGTATATGTAAAGGAAAATGGCGCTTCATATACAACCAGGGTAGAAAAATACTCCAGCTACTATACTATCACAGCCCCACTAGCGATTAGTTCTCTGACGTCTGACAAGGCAAGCCCGCAGCTGACAGGTACCAAGATACGCTGGACCACTACCGTAAGCGGAGGTAAAGCTCCCGTATATTATTACAGAATATATAAGGGCAGTACTGTAGTAACGGAATCCTCTGATTATTCAACAAATAACTATTTCGACTGGACTCCTACAGCTGCTGGTACTGATTACAGGGCGTTGGTATATGTAAAGGAAAATGGCGCTTCATATACAACCAGGCTAGAAAAATACTCCAGCTATTTTACCGTCACTGCACCGACCCCGAAAGTGACGGAAACTCCGGGACCTGATACGACAGACCCAGGGTTGGGTGCAATTCATGTCGTCGATATACCTTTGATAAAGTAAGTTCCGGGTATTATTCCAAATCAACTAAAAATATAAGTTAACATTGAAACCTCCGATAACTCATACTTTCGGAGGTTTCTTGTTCTATATCTGTATCTGTTTACAAAATTATGCCAGAATGATAATATTAACTGGTGTTGAAATATTTTACATAAATAGTGAGTGAAAGGCCAATGGCAATAGTTATGAGAAAATCGTTCATGAAAATCCTATTCTTAACAACGGTATTACTTGCAATCCAGGTCTTCGTGTTTGAAGCCTTCGCAGAGGAAGCCCGCATCAGTACCGCCGATAATTATCAAAGCATGCCCACGGCATACGAGGATATACCAGGGTACGAAATAGTCAAGGATGAACACGGATATAGGGCAGTACTAAAGAATCCTGGACCGGAAGGCGCAGGATCGTCTGCGGACGATAGACGCCAGACTGCCGGCGGCAGCGTCATAGGCCGCGCCGATCTTAACAACTTTGTCAAGCTGCTGATCCCGGAAAAGGCGACGGATGTTCACGAGGTGAGGTTTATCTATAAGTATTATTCCAATGATGAAGCCTATTACAGCGAGGATAACAAATGCGTCCAGTATCGGGAAATGAACGAGGCGCAAACCGTAACCACCATCACAGCAGGCGAATTCAACTGGTCGCGTGCGAGCAGTTATATCATAACGGTAGACACCGTACATGGCATCTATAAAACCGAAGTTACACAGGCTGACCTGACAAGCGCAATAACTCTGAACATGGATAATACGTATTTGGCGCCGAGCCTGAACGTACCCTTCGACCTTTCGACTTACAGCAACTATAGTCTTAACTTTTCGCTATGCGACGATCAGGGGAAATTCATCACATACTATACTATAGATTGGATCGATATTATCCGGGGATATAAAATTCCTTCCGGTCATTATAATATTCAGGCTTTTGCTGAAGGAAGCGTAAATGCATTCAGTTTGCTAAAATTCGATTATAACCTGACACCCTCAACTAAAGCCATAACATTTTCCAGCAATGATACGGCAAAGGTGAGCTTAAGTCTTAGCGAGGGCAATTCAACCGGAATACAGGTAAATGTCATCAAAACACTATTTATGAATGAAGCCTTCAATTCAATGTATTATGTTGTTCCATCATATTCAAACAATATATCATATATATACGTAACCAAATGTAATTATAAATACGTAACAATTTCGTCTATCGCAAGCAATACAAACTGGAGGTATGAATTTACTGAAGATGAAGTCGACGCCAGCGCAGGGCCTGTGACAGTTAAATATGATCTCAACCTTAAAACAAAGTTCACTAAACCAACTTATGAAATCAATGGACGGGGTTATTTACATTCATTCGATATAACCAATAATAACGGGCAGTCGGTCTTAATATTCGATAATAGCGGTCCGGTTATTCAACCAAATGTCAAGGTTATAAAATTAACCAGGGGCAGCGAATCATATACTATTTATAACTCATCCAACCGTATAGACCTGCCTAACCCATCCGCATCAGGGACTTTCACGATTGACTACTCTGTATTGGGGCCGCTTGCTGTTACGCCGCTAAAGGATAGCATATATATCAACCGTTCGAGTGCACTGGCAAATGATGCGGTTTTCCGTTATGATGTACCGTTCTCGTTGAACGAAGGGCAGAAGGATCATATCTATATTCGTGCAAGGAATGCCGGTACGAATGAATGGAGTTCAACCGGTGGTTATAAACTGGCCGCAGTCGGCGGCAGTGATCCGTTTACATCTACACTGTCCTATCCGATACCCGATGGCGTAACAATAAAAGAAAATCAGGAATATGGATTTGAGATACCTATCACTGCGCCAACCCGCGGAATATATATTACGGACTGGCAGATGGTGAAAGGGACTACTGCCTTCGGCAGTATAACTTCTCCGGAAGTATTGGTGAGATCGATACGTAATCCTTATACTGACAGACCTCTCAGCATATCCTCCATTTTACCTGACAAGGCAAGCCCGCAGCCAACTGGTACCAAGATACGCTGGACCTGTAATATAACCGGGGGTAAAGCTCCCGTATACTATTTCAGAATATATAAGGGCGGTACTGTAGTAGCGCAATCCTCTGATTATTCAACAAATAACTATTTCGACTGGACTCCTACGGCAGCTGGTACTGATTACAGGGCGCTGGTGTATGTAAAGGAAAATGGCGCTTCATATACAACCAGGGTAGAAAAATATTCCGGAAATTATACTATCGCAGCCCCAATAGCGATTAGTTCTCTGACGCCTGACAAGGCAAGCCCGCAGCCAACTGGTACCAAGATACGCTGGACCTGTAGTATAACCGGAGGTAAAGCTCCCGTATACTATTTCAGAATATATAAGGGCAGTACTGTAGTAGCACAATCCTCCGATTATTCAACGAATAACTATTTCGACTGGACTCCTACGGCAGCTGGTTCTGATTATAGGGCGTTGGTATATGTAAAGGAAAATGGCGCTTCATATACAACCAGGGTAGAAAAATACTCCGGCTACTATACCGTCTCTGCACCTGCTCCAATAGCGATAACCTCCATTTTACCCGACAAGGCAAGCCCGCAGCCAACTGGTACCAAGATACGCTGGACCTGTACTGTAAGCGGAGGTAAAGCTCCCGTATACTATTTCAGAATATATAAGGGCAGTACCGTAGTATCGCAATCCTCTGATTATTCAACAAATAAATATTTCGACTGGACTCCTACGGCAGCTGGTACTGATTACAGGGCGTTGGTATATGTAAAAGAAAATGGCGCTTCATATACAACCAGGGCAGAAAAATACTCCGGCTACTATACCGTCTCTGCACCTGCTCCAATAGCGATAACCTCCATTTTACCCGACAAAGCAAGCCCGCAGCCAACTGGTACCAAGATACGCTGGACCTGTACTGTAAGCGGAGGTAAAGCTCCCGTATATTATTTCAGAATATATAAGGGCAGTACTGTAGTGACGGAATCCTCTGATTATTCAACAAATAAATATTTCGACTGGACTCCTACGGCAGCTGGTTCTGATTACAGGGCGTTGGTATATGTAAAGGAAAATGGCGCTTCATATACAACAAGGGTAGAAAAATACTCCAGCTATTTTACCGTCACTGCACCAACCCCGAAAGTGACGGAAACTCCGGAACCTGATACGACAGACCCAGGGTTGGGCGCAATTCATATCGTCGATATACCTTTGGTGAAGTAATTTCCGGGTATTATTCCAAATCACAGGTAGGAAACCTGGCAACCATATCATCGGTAAATATATAAAATCGACAGGACCTCAGGTAAGTTCCGACTTATCTGAGGTCCTGTGTTTAATATGTATATCGATATCATTTGCGAACAAAGGGAATCAGGCATATACTTTTACTCGGTTTTTTAGCAGCATATTCTGTAACAATTGCGCCCTTCCGTTTTCGCACGGTATAGCGCCATATCCGAGGCATTCAGAAAACTGTCCGGCGAATCCTTCTTTTGAGGAATAACTGCCGACACTCCAATTGACACGGTAACTTTTTTTAAGACAGGGGAGCCCAGATTTTCAAGGTTTAATTTATCTATGTTTTCCACGATCACGCCTACAATATGCTTCCCACCCTCGGCATCAGTATCCGGCAGTTGCAACACAAACTCCTCACCCCCAAAACTGGCAGTAACATCCCTTGGTCTGACAGCTGACTTCTTGATTGCCTCCGCCACCAGCTTCAAGCAAACATCTCCCTGGAGGTGTCCATATATATCATTATATTTTTTAAAAAAATCTATGTCGATCATTACCATTGCCAGCGACGATCTGGATCGTACGGCGCTGGACCACTCTTTTAGGAACATCTCATTAAAATATCTGCGGTTGTATAGTCCGGTAAGATAATCCATTGTCGAATTTATTTCAAACTGCTTGGATAGTGAATTCAATTCCGACTGGTTCAAGTCGGATATTTTTATAAGCATCACCATCCTGCTGGCAATCATATCCGTTTCCTTAATAGCGTATAATAATTGACACGCTTATCTCAACAAATCACATGATATTTGAAGCAAAATATTTCTTTATTATTACTTCTTCCACATACTTCTTTTTGAGCTCGGATAGCTTTTTAAAATGCTCCGTTTGGCCATGTGCCGCTTGCGCAGCCGTATTTGTCCATGACTCGATAAGCAATACGCTATTATTGTCATCGATCGGGTAAAAATATTGATATGCCAAATTTCCGGGTTCCTGTCTCGAATCCTTGATAATTCCGGACTTCTTCACATTCTGGATAAATTCATTCCTCTTACCATCTCTTGTTTTATATGTAACATGCATAAGCATTTCCGACCGCATTGCTTTGACGGCATCTTCAAAAGAAACAGCCCTGGATACGCCGAAATATTTTCCGAATTCTCTTGTCCACATATCCATCTCTTCTTCAACGGCTGGGATTTCGTTCATAATAAACACCACGCGTTTGCAATCTGTCTTTGCCATTTCAGGCAGAAGTATTGAGAAGCCCCATTCAACATCTTCCTTTACATATTCAAAACCGTTTCTTGCGTCAACTATTAAATTGCTATTGGGGAATTGCCTGAGAAGATCCAATGCAAAAGTTGTCGGTTTTCTATAATTCTCGAAGCAGCAGAATTTCTTCCACGATAAGAATACCACGTTATCCTTTTCAACGTATTTTACATTGCAAAACTCCGAATCCAACTCTACTTTGTTATTCATTTCGCACCTCGCTGTTTATCAGGCTTTACGGCTAAACACCATACTATTCAGGAATTACTCCTAATTTCTTTAATTCTTCATTCCCTTTTTCAGTAACCTCATAAACTGTCATTTTACCTTCCTGTAATCGAATCCATTCCAACTCGATTAATCTTTCAAAAATTTGCGCTCCAAGCTTACCACCTAAATGATCGTAGCATTTTCTGCCTGTTATAGGTTTTTCAATGTTTTTTTTCATTCTTTTTCACCCCAAAATATATTTCTTGTCATTCGGTTGTGAAATGAAGTTTGCCCAATGGAAGCCAATAAAGCCAATAAAGCAGTTATTATGTTTTGCTTCAACCGCATAAAGGCCATATCCACAATTTTTAAATTCATCTTGAATTCTGATGTAAAATTGATCTGTCTCCTTTTCTGTAAGTATCTTTTAAAATATTTCATTACTCTGGTATCTATATTCATTATCTGAAATTCATTTAGGTCCTGTTCTCTCCAATCCCGAAAAAACAGCCGTTCTGTTTCAAAATAAATCATTCTTTGTCTCCTAATTTCGTAATATATAAAAAAATATATAGTTCTTTACATAAATTATAATATGACTCCCTGCTTATATCAACTTCCTATAATGTTTATATGTGAGCTCATTTGTGGTATGTCTCGCCGTATCATCTGACAACTAAACCACCAAATCTTTGCAATCTGTTTACTGTTAAGTATACAATAATAGTTTATTCATAAACATATTGATGCCATTCATTATGCAAAAAATCGCAATCACAATCTTTCTTAGCTTCATTATAGGTAATTTTTCTATTGCTGTTTAGGATTGCATTGAAGTATGTAATTCTGTTATTTATTTCTTTTTCGATTTTTACATTTCCGCCAAACTCCAATCCATGGCTTGGTAAAAAGATATAGGAATTAAAAGCCTTTAATCTGCTTAAGGATTCTACATGCCTCTTTATACAGTTTGGATCTGCTGATGGCAGTATCGGCCTACCGTCATTGGAAAACATCAATTCATCTGCAATATGCAAATATCTATCGTTAATTTTGGTTATTAAAGTACACAAGGAATGACCGGGAAAAGGAATTAAAACAATATGGTGTTTCCCAAAATCTATTGTGTACTTGTCTTTTATTGGGACTGTGGGAATAAAATATTTATGTTCTTCCTTTTCAGTCCACATTTCAAGAGTAGTTTTGTAATGCTCACTGCCATAGGTCAACACCTTAGGCAGTACTTTCAACCCTTGCATATGGTCGTCATGAAAATGTGAGATAATTATTTTGTCGATTTCAAACCCACTACCACTGATATCTTTTAGAGCCTGCGAAGCTTGAAACTCATATGCAGTATCTATAAGAAGAACCTTGCCTCCATCAATCAAAGCAATGATATTGTTACCAAAATGTTTGCCTGGTAGTGGGTCGAATGTGTATCGTACTATTCCTTGTGACAATTCACTTTTTAGCATATTATTCTCCCCCTTAATAATTAAAACACAAATAGATACTTCACTTTTCAAATGGAAAATAAAATGGAACTTCATTTATGATACGTCTCGCCGTGGATTATTTTGAAAGCGCGGAACACTTGCTCCAGCAGGATCAGGCGCGTCAATTGGTGCGGAAATGTCATATCTGAAAATGATAGTCTGATATCAGCTTTTTTAACCAACTCAGGGTCCAGGCCAAGAGAACCGCCGATGATAAATACGATGTTGGATCTGCCGCTGTTGAAACAGGATTGGAGTGTAGAGGCAAACTCCTCCGAGCTCTTTTTGACGCCCTTTACGTCCAGCACGATAAGAAAAGCCCCTTCCTTCAGCTTGCCGAGTATTTTGGCCGCTTCCTTCCGCTTGATCTGCTCCTCCTGAGCCGCGCTAAGGGTCTCGGGCGCTTGCTCGTCCTCCACCTCCAACAGCTGCAGGTCACAGAAGCGCGAAAGGCGCTTGGCATATTCGCCGACGCCTTCCTTAAGATACTTTTCCTTTAGTTTTCCTACTCCTATTACGGTTACCTTCATACTTCTCCATGTGGGACAAGGTCTGTGGTCCCACTACTTTCATACATATGTGACAACATGCCCCCTGTTCCGCGGTCCTTCACCCCGGACAAGATTCCTGTCCCCGTATCCCCCTAAAGCTCTATAACCTTTCCGACGTGATCACGCAGCGCCACATCCAACATTATGTCCGAACCGGCTGCGCAGCATTTTTCCTGCACGACATTATAAACAGTCTGATACGCAAGCTCGGGAAAGTTGTTTTCCTTGCTCAGGTGTCCAAGCAGAAAACGCTTCGTGCCTTTTTCGGCCATGTATGCGACAACCTCGCCGGCTGCGTCGTTTGACAGATGCCCGTTGTTCCCCGCGATCCTTTTCTTCAGCGGCCAGGGATATGGTCCCACTTTCAGCATCTCAAGGTCATGGTTGGACTCAAGCAGCAGCAGATCGCTGTCCTCGAAGTTATTCAGCAGTTCCGTGCTGATATGCCCAATATCGGTAGCGATCGTTACTTTTTTGCCCGCCGTCCGGAAGCTGTAGCCTACGGGCTCACTGGCATCGTGAGGGATAGGAAAGGGAGTGACGGCTATATCTCCTATCACAAACGGCGCATAAGATGAAAACGGGACCCTGTTGCATTCGAGAACCGGGCCGATCATTTGCTCCATGGCGTTCCAGGTACCCTGGCTCGCATATAACGGCAGGTTGAATTTACGGGACAGTATCCCCGCTCCTTTGATATGATCGCTGTGCTCGTGTGAAACCAGAATGGCATTCAAATCCGCAGGCGATTCACCAATGGTAAGAAGCGCCGCGATGATTTTTTTCGCGCTGAGACCCGCTTCAATAAGCAGTTTGGTATTGCCTGACGATATGAATAATGAATTGCCGCTGCTCCCGCTGTATAGACTACAGAATTTTATCATAACTGTCCCCGTTTGTATTCGTCAGATCTCTGTTCTTCCAATGTCTGCACCGAGGCGCTGAAGCTTGCCTACAAAGTCTTCGTAGCCGCGGTCTATGTATTTTATATTGTCGACTTCCGTTGTCCCTTCCGCTATCAGACCGGCTATAACAACTGCCGCCCCCGCTCTCAGGTCTATTGCGTTGACCTGTGCTCCGGTCAGTCTGCAGGGCCCTTCGATCACCGCGACGCTGCCGTCAACACGTATCTTCGCGCCCATCCTTTTCAATTCATCAACGTACTGGAACCGCAGCGGCCAAATACCTTCCGATATTGTGCTGCTTCCATTTGCAAGACAGAGCAATACGGTCGCCGGAGGATGCAAATCGGTTGGAAAGCCGGGATACGGTAATGTCTTGATGTTTGCCTTGTTGAGCTTACCGCCTCCGACAACCCTTATCCAGTCTTCACCCTCAATTACTTTTATGTTCATTTCTATCAGCTTCGCGGTAAGCGATTCCATGTGCTTTGGTATTATGTTTCTTACTGTTACGTCTCCGCCGGTAGCAGCGGCAGCTATCATGAACGTTCCCGCCTCGACCATATCGGGTATGATCGAATGTACATGCCCGCTCTTAAGGCTTGTGACGCCCCTGATCTTTATGACATCCGTTCCGGCTCCTTTTATATTCGCGCCGGCTGCATTAAGGAAATTGGCGACATCAACGATATGCGGCTCCTTTGCCGCGTTTTCTATTATCGTTATACCCTCCGCCTTTACAGCCGCAAGCATTAGGTTGACCGTTGCACCGACGCTGACGACATCCAGGTAGATCTGGCTGCCCACCAGCTTTTCAGCCTTCATTTTGACCATGCCATGTTCGATGGCAACTTCGGCGCCCATTGCTTCAAAGCCCTTTATATGCTGGTCCATGGGCCTGTATCCGAAATCGCAGCCTCCTGGGAGAGCGACTTCAGCTCTGCCGAACCGTCCAAGCAATGCACCGAGCAGGTAATATGAGGCTCTCATGCTTTTTATCATGTCATACGAAGCAGTATAGGAATTGACATTGGTTGAATCGATCAGAATTGTGTTCCTGTCTTCGAAATTTACCTCCGCGCCCAGTTGGGTGAGCGTGTCCTCCAGGACTCTGGTATCCTTTATATCCGGCAGGTTCTCGATCTTACATTTGCCCTCAATCAGCAAAGCTGCCGGCACGACAGCCACTGCAGCATTTTTTGCACCACTGATATTAACATCGCCCGAAAGCGCCTTTCGTCCTTGAATAACTATCTTCTCCAAAATCCGCACCTGCCTTATTGTCCTTAGTAAGAGTAAAACGGATGGAGACAGTCCCCAGCAAGGCTTTACGGAACCGTTTCCGTACCTATTATAACATTGTTTTTTAATTTATACCATATAGTATTATATTAACAAAAAACTCCCGCTCTCAGATACAAGACCGATAGCAAGAGTTATACCATTCTCAAATTCGTAGACCCCGGCGCCTCTCATTGAGCCGTTTTATTTTCAGTAGTCTCAGCATTGAGAAAAACCGGCTCCGATTCCCCCTTTACTTTTACACGCCACACCGGCGGAATTTCAACGTCCTTTCCGCCCAGGTTTTCATTTTCGAGGATATAGCCGCAGTCAATGCCGGTTAACGTTTTATTTGCGCCGTCCTTAAAATATGCCAGCAGCGCCTGATAAGCCTCAGTTTGGACAATCTTGGCGCTTGAAAACCCGATTATCTGATACTTACTGTAATCGAGTCTTGCTATTCCTTCAGCCGTCAGCGATACTTTGCAATAATTGTCGTATACCAGATAATTCTCATATTTTTCGATAAAATAAATGGTTACGCTTCCATCCTGATTCCGAGAATATTGGTCGATCACATAGTTTTTATCGATCAAGCCCGTTCCTTTCAGGAAATCCTGTACTGCTTTCTTCAACTTTACGTTGTTCTGAAGGTCGAAGCCCGAAGAAAGGGGCGCCTCGGTAAATACAAACTTCATATCTCCCGTAAATTCGAGCTTCTTCCCGCTATTTTCATATACACCGCCCTTATCAGGCGATTCATATGTAGAACCCAGGAGCTTCTCCGCTATTGAGGCCCTGTCAAGCTTGCCATCTGCGTACTTGAGTCCGTGAAATGTCCCTATCTCCTTCGGGATGCCGCATTCGAGAGTAACGCCCCTCTGTTTCAATATCGTTACGGTATTTGAAATAATCTCACTCGTGTTCTGGCTCCTGACATGCGACAGGTTGCTCGATAACAAAAATATGTTGAAAGCGGCCAATAGGACAATTATTACGACCTTTGCCTTTGAAACATCCATAGATCAATCTCCCGTCTCAGGTACCATATTCAGAAGTAAATCGTCTTTATTTTTCTGACGGACAATAAGCGCCGGTTCCAGCGTTTCCCCATCGGTAGAACCGACGAAATAACCCGCGGCAATATCCCGTATACTCAGATCCGTGAAATTAATCCCATTATAATCGAGCAAATCCATAAAGCGATCGTTATAGTTGTCGCTTGTTTCTTTTGCAAACTCCCGCAGCAGCCAATCGCATTCCATCACTCTTTTGCCGTCGGCCTTTATACTAATCGCGTGCTCGAGTTTTTTTGTGCCCCCGTCTTTTGATCCTACGCTTACTTTCACGGGCATACCGTCTATCCTGTAATCGAATCCGAAGGTATAGCTCCCATACGAATTATCTATTATTTCGGTCAATCTGATGTCGGTGGACATTTTCGATGCGGTTTGTATCCTCGCTATGAGTTTATAAGCATTGATAAGCGCCTCTCCTACGCCTTTCTTATCGGTGTATTCCGTTGAACCCAGATACCTGTATGTCAGATAGCCATCGGTGTAATAGCGGTAAATATTGTTACCATAGCCAAACTCTATAGTATCCGAATCATCCCTGCTCTTTGAGTACCGGTCCTTTTCGTAGCTGCCAAGGATAGTTCCGGCCAATTCGTCCTCATTGTTCAAGGCGACATACGTACTCATACTTATATTGAAGTATGGCCAGTATTTCGGTGCGCCTATTACATAAACGGTATCTGGCTCGTCCACACCTTCGCCTATATTAGTGCCGCCGAAGGTCCGATAATCACGGTATTTGTTTTCCGAACGGGAAATTTCGCTCAGCAGGCCGTCAAGCTCGGCAGCCCTGCCCCAGTTGACAGGATCTGAGGCGTATACATATCCTTTATCATCATAGATATACAGAGTAATGGAATTCTCATCGACAATATCAGGTTTGATAAGTATCTTTTGAATGTCGGGAATTTGTTTGGGAGCGCCGTCGACGTTGAAAAACCATGAAAGCAGGTCTGGCTTGAGAGTATAGCCAAAATCTATCAAGAAACTCTTTGTTTCGATTATGTCCGACCATTTATCATCAGTCCTGGTGATGCCGACTTTGCCGCTTACGGCCTGATACAGCTCCTTCGACGCTTCGTCCCACAGGGATTTGTAATGGGTGTTCGCAGGATCTAGCACCCAATGCATGCTGCTGCCGTCAGTCAGAATAAGCCTGTCCGGGACAAACAGCTTTTCACTTGCTGTCTGGCTGCTTATCTGTGGAGATCTATTGAAAAAGTCATTTAAAAAACTAGTAGGAGTCCCTTGGTTCTGATAACTCCAGAGGATTCCTACCTGTATCAATCCTGTTAATGCCAATATGTATATAACGATGGCTTTCAGACGTTCTTTAAGTTTATAGCTCATTAAGGCCCCCGCAGACCCGGTACTTACTTGCCTTTTCCGCTTAGCAGATCGATCATGTTAGTCACCTGCTTGCCTATCTCATTTATATCTTCACCGGTGATCGATCCAAGATCATTATTCTTTTTGACGACCTTTTCAGGGATTTTCTCGTTCAAGTATTCTATCGTGTAGCAGTTTATCTGGAATTTCGGTTCATCCATCTGGGACTTTCTGTATGCCAGGATTTTGATCTTGTTTGCGCCCGGTACAAGGGAAATTTCTTTGGAGTATGTGTTTAAACAATTCCAGGAGCTTTCGCCGTCAGTATTGTTCATGAGTTCATATTCGCCGGCCTTGTCGTTGTATCTGGCAATGTAAACGACTACATCGTCATAACCGTTAAGAGATGTGCCGGTAAGCGGATAGGCCTTTTCATAGTACGATTCTTTATTGTCTTTAGGCTTTGTTATGTCCAGTATAAATTCACCGTTATCTTCAGCCCTGCCGTTTCTCAAGGCGCTGTCTAGAGCCGCTTCAAATGCCGCGGCCGACAATTTGTTCGACTTAGTCTCTTCCGACACGGCAGCAGGTGTGGTATTGCCGGTCTTCGATGAAAGCGCACTTCCGCTGGTAATAGCGGCGCCTGTAAGTATGCGCGACGGCGGATTCATACTGTCCGTATTGCCGGCAAATACCGACATGGAAGATGCCGAAATAATAATTAATACAATTGTAAGTGCGCCCAACTTTTTAAGCATTGTACCAGACCCCTCAAGACCCATTATTTACTTCCCGATAAACAATAAACCTCTAAATCATTAATTTACTAAATATTATTATAATGCATTGATGTTACAATTCCATTACAAGCCATTTAAGAAAAAATTACATAATAAAATCCTATGAAGCTTCATTTAACTGGCCTGTCTGCTTTATTGGCAACTGCACGGTCACCTCTGTGCCGACGTTTACACTGCTGGTGATAGTTATCGAACCTGAATGGGCTTCCACTATTTCCTTGGCAATGGCAAGCCCGAGGCCGGTGCCTCCCATCTCCCGGGAACGCGCCTTGTCAACGCGGTAGAATCTTTCGAATATCCGCGGCAGATCGCTCTCTGGTATCCCGATCCCGTTGTCGGCTACCTTGAAATAAACATCATTCAGTAGCTTCCCGATATAGACCGTAACTTTACCGTTTTCGGGAGTATATTTCAGCGAATTGCCTATAATATTGAAAACAACCTGCTCCATTCTGCCATAATCCGCATCGATTTCCGGTATCTCACCAAGTACGTAGCATTCCAGCGTCTGCTTACGCGAATTCGCCTCCATTCCCAGGCGTTCGACAGCGCTTTTGACCAGGTCGACAAGAGATATCCGTTCAAATTGCCATTTCATCTGCTGGTTGTCGAGCCTCGAAAGCTGCAGCAGATCTTTTACGAGTCTAGTCATCCTGTCTGCCTCATTATTGATGACCCCAAGGAAATGCTCGCTCGTTTCCCTGTCTTCAAGCGCACCGTCGAGGAGGGTTTCCGAGTAGCTTTTTATAGATGTAAGCGGTGTTCTGAGCTCATGCGATACATTCGCTACAAACTCCTTCCTCATATTCTCCAGGCGCTGCTGTTCCGTTATATCCTGCAATACTGCTATTACGCCCTCAGGCTTTTTATTTTCGTCCGTAAATACTGCAAAGTAGACCTTTATAGTTTTCTCACCTATGGAAATGTTCATTTCACTCGATTTTTGAGACTCGAGGTAAATTACGTCCTCGATGCGATATTTGAAACCAAAACGGCTGCAGTACTCCCGGAAGGTGCCGACCGATCCTTCTATCCCCAATAGCCTTGATGCGGCAGGGTTCGTGTGAATCACCTTTCCGCGCAGGTTGAACGCGATAACTCCGTCCGTCATATAATTCAGGATGGTCTCCATCTTGCTTTTTTCACTTGATATCTCGATAAGATTTTTTTTCAGGTTGGCAGCCATGGAATTGAAGGCTACGGTAAGCAGCCCGATCTCGTCGCCGGAATTAGCGACCAAAACCTGGTCAAAATCACCCGCAGCTATGCTGTTTGCCTTATGCATAAGCTTACCTATCGGAGAGGTTATGGTCCTTGAGAGGAAATAGCCTGTAATAAAGGCAATCGCGAGTCCGATCGCAAGACTTAAGTAAATTATGTCGTTAAAGTCGCGGGTTATCTCAGACCAGTCATCCTTGTAATAGCGGAAATAAAGTATATAATCGCCTTTCTGTACGGCATAATCAAAAAAGCTGTTGCCGTTGTAATTCTCAAGGATCTGTTTTCCGCCATCCTTGTCCGACATGGCCGCAATGTAGTTATCGGATGATAAAAGCGAATTTAACGCGGTAGACGGGTATGCCAACAGGTCATAGTAATCGTTGGTGTCTACTATATGACCGTTTTTATCCGTAATAGTATAGCTCCTGTTTTCGAGATCCATACGAAAGGTATTCTTGTTTTTCAGCTCGTCGACAAGCCTCTGCGCGCTGGGTGAATCCTCTTTTATCGTCCAGTTGTGGAAGCCGTTATCTATTTGCTTTTCAAAATTATCATAATATTTACTTTCAATTCTACTATTCAAAAAAAGGCCTATCGGGATTATAAGACAGAATATTATCAGGCAAAAGAAACATACAAGACGCCACTGTAAACTTCTTGGAAACATAAACACCTCAAATCACTGATTCGTCAGGGCTGCCTGTTAAAGTAATAACCGACTCCGCGTTTGGTCATGATATATTCGCAATTGGCCGGATCCTTCTCCAGTTTTTCTCTGACTCTTCTGACAGTTACGTCGACTGTTCTTACGTCTCCGTAATATTCATATCCCCATACCTTTTCAAGAAGATTTTCCCTCGAGAAGATCTGTCCCGGATGCATTGCCAGGAATTTTACAAGCTCGAACTCCCTTAGTGTAAGCTCGATCTGCGTTTCATTTCTCTTTATCTCATATCTGTCGACGTCGATAAACAAATCCCCGCATTGAATCAAGTTGCTTTTGGTCGCCGCGACCTCTTCCAGCGCCATCCTTCTTATATTGGCCTTGATCCTGGCCATCAACTCACGTTGGCTGAAAGGCTTGGTTATATAGTCATCCGCGCCCAACTCAAGACCCAGTACTTTGTCGACTTCTTCCTCTTTTGCAGTAAGCATCAGGATCGGGGTGGCAATAGACTGCCTCAGCTTCCTGCAAACCGTGAAACCATCCATCTTCGGCAGCATGACATCCAGCAGGATCAGATCCGGCTTCTCATTCAAGGCAAGCTCCAAGGCCTGTTCGCCATCGTACGCTTCCAAAGTGGAGAACCCTTCTTTTTTCAGATTGAACTTCAGAATATCTACGATATTCTTTTCGTCATCCACGATGAGAATTTTTTTACTCACAAAACACTCTCCCTTTTATCCGTTGCCTGACTACGATCGCACGATCCGAAAGTATTCTTTTATATTATATCACTATATATATCCGTTGCATAGTTTAAGACCGTTGCGAAAAAGCCCGGCTATATACTTTTAACATAGCTCCGGGCTTTTTACAAGGTTTAATAAATTCCAAGCCGGGCAGTAAGTCCGGCAGTTTCACCGCTATTTGCCCCACCTTACCGCATATGAATTGCCTCCGTCCGAAACTGTGCGCGGATACAGGCCGGAGTAGTCCGTTATAGTGTTGAACTTGATCTGGTAGGACTTTGTTTGATTAAGCTCATCATTAAATTTCAGAATAAGCGTCTTTGCGTCTATGTAATTTACGCCAATCGGTATCATCTTGATCGTCTCTCCGTTTTCGGCGTATTCCAGGGAATAATTGTTCTGGCTTATATTGTTCAGGTCGTATGCGATCTCAACATTGAAGGAGAGCTTGACCGTATCCCAGGCTACCGTTACAGCGTCAGTGATCTGTGGCTTTACGACGCTGTTGCCGCTGCCGTAAAATTCCGCCCTGAGCGAATCGTAACTTGTGGAGCCCGTAGCGTCCTTCAAACCTGAAACATAAACGCAATACCGTTCTCCGTTTTTAAAAGCTCTATCTGCCGGCAGGAACAGCTTTACGGTATTCTGCCCGCCATGTGTATCAAAGTATGCTTTTACCGGCGTAGTATAAAACGAGCTGTCGCTGACTCCCTGTATATAATAGTTTGTCGTGCCCGAAGCGGAATCTGCGTCAATTGCCTTATTGAATACAAGAGTCACGCTGTTGTTAAAACTGCAGGAAGCCTGGCTGAGAGACAGAGAGATATTATCGGGATAAGTGCCCGAAAATTTATACGACTTATTCTCTATGCTGCTTTGACCATATATATCGAATATCGTGTCCATTTCGACCTCATACAGTTTCGCCTTTTCAAGAGAGCCTGCCAGAGTCAGCATGACTTCTCTTCCATTATCGCTTACCGTAGCTTTCGTGACATCTATTTCATTTTTATTTGCATCAAAGACCATATAGTTCAACCTTTTTCCTGCCCAAAACGGATCTATCTCACGGTTGAAAATAATCCTGGCGGAGGTGCTTGTCCATGCCTGTACAGAAGCTACCTCCAATTGTGACGCTTGAGCTGCTGTTGTGACAAAGGTCATACTTCCGCCGGCGCCTTCGCCAAGCTTGGCTCCATAGCTGCTCGAAAGCCTTCCGCTGACTTTTACGCCATAAACCTCACCCTGTACAAGCGTCGCGCCCTTAAGCAGTATAGAAACGGCATCGTCGGTAGTCTGCAGTTTTTTCACGGAGAAGTTCTGCGTCGAACCAGTCAAATACGTCGAACCGTTTTTAGTTATTTCGAAGTAAGCAGGGCTTTCGCTATTATCATTTACCGGTTGAGTAAAGTAAACATTTATTACGTTCACAGAGGCCTGTTCAACCTTTCTGATCTTGAAAAAGTCTGAAGACACTTGCTGCTGTATAAAACCTGTAAAGGAGCCGGTCAGCTTGCCCGACATATTGCCGTTGATATCGGTAACACTGTTGATATTGACCGTATACGATCTCCCGGATGTTTGCCCTGCAGTGATTATCTGAATCTTATCATCCCTGAATGCAAGCGACTTTACAGCAAGCACGCTGGCCGATGCTGCAGTCTCATAAACAGTTATGTCTGCTGAATTAACAGACTGTATGTTCTCATTAAGATCGACCTCTATACTGTCGACAGCCGTCGAAGTCACCTTTTCTATCGATGTCGGCAAATCGTCACCGAATATACCGCTGGCAGCAATTGCTGCGCTGGTGAATGTGCCTTCGTCCACCAAAAGATTTGCAAGTTTCTTCGAACCGCCTTTTTTCGGCGTGTTCAGCGAGCGGTATATGACCTTGACCGCTTCACTTCGCAGATAGAACAACGTATTGTCCTGGGTTTTCGAAGCATAAGATGGATCGGTAACTATCCCTACGGAATAAGCCTTCTGATATATATTGCTCCAATCAAAATCGGTATTTTCTATGTAACCCAACGCACAAAGGGCCATTTTGAGGAATTGCTTTTCAGATGTATATTCGTCAGGTACAAAAGTACTGAGAGTTTTTCCGCTCAGAATATTATTTTGCGTACCATATCCGATATAAGGCGCGTACCATTGATTCTGCGGCACATCGGTAAATCTCGTACTTTTATACAGATTGGCGTTTGTCTTGATATAAGTTTCTTTTCCGAGCATCCTTATAATCAACGCTATTGCCTCGGAACGTTTCACCTGGCTGCCAAGTTTGAAGTCGCCGTTCTCTCCCTGCAATATATTCAGCTTATTCAGCGCTGCCGCCATTTTATTCAAGTCAGTGGTAGTATTGGTCGTACCATCCGTCAATGCAAATGCTGCGGGAGTTGAAGCGTCGATAGTCGACCCGGCAGCCGAGGTTCCTGCAAATAAAGTGACACAAATAGTTGCAGATAAAATTACTGAAACTGCCTTTTTCATCATTTTCATACTAAGACCTCTTTTCTTTTGTTTTTGACCATCAAATAAACACAGCATTATGTAAATTCAATTAAGTAAGTTATGAGTAGATTGGTTTCAATTTAATTATAACAATCTTTCCAATTTATAACCAGTTATTTGACGAGATAAATAAAAAAAAGTTCATAAATTTAAACACAATGTCGCATACTGAAAAAGGCTGCCTTACCGGCAGCCCCCCTGATACTTATTTAACTATTTCATCCGGCCGGATGATATTTGTAAAATCCGCTCTTGCGCCGTTAAATGCCACAATCGATGATAATTCCGCATACTGGGCGTCCAAAAGAGCGTCCTTTGCTTTATTATAGTCATCCTTGCTGATAGTACCCTTCCTGAACATTATCTCCGAATTGGAAAGCTTCTTTTTCATCAGGTCCGTATACTGACCCGTAAGCTGAAGATCATCAAGGTCATTGACCATGGTATTGTAGTAGTTCTTTACTTTAACTTCCAACGCCGTTTTTGCGGAGGTGAGGTCATATTCCGCTTCTTTCAGGTCCATAGCGACGTTATCGTAAAACAATACACCCTCCTGGTATTTGCTTTTTGCGATGTCCATGGCAGTCCTTGCTATGTCCAGCTTACCGGAGGCCGTATATACGGAAGTTTCCGTAGCATATATGCGGTTAATCTGAAAATCCACGTCGGTGTCTTCAAATTTTTCCGGCTTGATTACTCCGCTGATTTTAACAGGTACTGTATCGAGCCGCTGGTTAAGCAGTTTTTTCATCTCGAGATAAAGTGAATCTAGCTTTTCCTTCGTATTCGCGAGGCCTACTTTTCTATCGTCAACGCTGTATTGCGTGGAATCGAGATCGTTCTGCGTGATCGTGGCGGCTTTGAACCGCGCCGTTGCCATCTTAAGCTCTTCCTCAGCCGTAGCGAGCTTCTGCTCCTGCGTTGCGATTTCATTCTCACAGAGTAAGATGTTCAGCGCGGCTTTATATACGTCGGCCTTCAACTGGTTAAAATGATCCTGTTTAGTCCTCTGCGCCACGTCAAGCTGCAGCTTGAGGTCCATCGGTCTTGTAACCATCAATATTTCGTCGCTCATGGCCTGAATATCCGAGTGTACGGTTCTGATCGCCATTTCCTTCCTCTTGATGTCCATATCGTCGGCAGACGCCTGTCTGCTGTTGCTTACCGCTATTTCCTGCAGTTCGGCGATAGTATAGGTTTTGTTAAGGTCCATAGCCGATGCCGCCGCCGGCGCTGTTGTTCCCGCCGAACTACTGTTTACGGAAGCATCCGTCTCCGCTGCCACCCCATATGTAAAGCTTAATGACAGTAACAAAGTCAGCAATACCGATGTAATGATTTTTTTCATATTAGCACCTCTCAATATCCCGGTCCGATTCCGACAGCGTCATTGAACCGCATTATTTTCGTATTATAATCGAATAATGTAGCGTTATATCCGTTCTCGACCTGCCTGAGTCCAATTTCGGCCTGATCCAGAACATTTTCAGAAATAAGACCCGCCTTGTATCTGGCCTGCATCTTGCTGAAATTGCTTCGCTGAAGCTTGAGTGTATTGTTCATGCTATCGACGCTCTTTCCAGCCTGCAAGACGTCTACGTAGGCATTCTTGATCTCATCCGTAATGGTCAGCTTCATACTTTCAAGATCCAGCTTCAGCTGCTCTATGTCGTAAAGCAGGCTTTCATACTCGTCCTGAGCCGTAGTACTGTTCTTGTATATGTTGAAGTCTTCCGTAATACTTTTATCCTGCTCCTTCAACGCTATTTGCTTACGGATACCTGTTATGTCCGATCTGTTGGCTAAAGCCTGTTCTATGTAATAATCCACCGGCTTCCAATCATAATTCGAGAAGACATCCTCGTTAACAACATCCGTATATCGGGTCTTGGCAGGAAGCCCGACAAACTGGTTTAAACTTCTCACTGCATTTTCATAATTACGTTTTGCTGAATTCAATTCATTCTGAGCCTTTTTCAAATTATAATCCGACTCCTGTTTGGCAAGCGTCGTTATCAATCCCCGATCCAGCTTGAGTTTATCCTGTTTGTTTACCTTAGCTGCTAGATCGAGCTGCATCTGTTTGAGCTTTACATCCTCACTTGCATTATAGACGCCGAAATAAACTCCCCTGAGAGTTGAAGTCAATTTGTTCGCAGTGTTGGTCCGCATATCTCTGGTATACTCCCACGAGAATTTCATCTGCTCCGGATACAGCTCCTTTACCTTCCTCATCATGAGCTTGGTATTCTGATCGTAACTCATGCGGTAATCTTCACCGTTGATAGTTACTGTAAAACCCTCAGTGTCGACCAGTTTTGCCTGGTCGGCGTTTCTTTTATAAGCTCCGAGAGCATCATTTTCGTCCCTTAAAAGCTTTTTCAGGTCAACATTGTTTACATTCATAAATGCCTTAGCCCGCTCGAATGTAAGCGGATATTCGGCTTCTGCATTCGCGGTAACGGGCAGAAGCATTATAACTGCCGCTATGATTACGGCTGCAAATCGTTTCACCATGTTCCTCCTTCCGGTCGATGCCGGTTCGGATGTAATTGCATACAAACCGGCAATGTGTTTACGTCAAACATATATACTCTATTATACAATAAATTGTCTGTATTTGGTCAGGTAGAATTATTTCGGTTATGGTGGAATTTTACCGCCTTTTTATATGTCGGCACAATGGTCTTTATATATTCGAGCAGTTCTTCGCTTTCGGAGAGAGTGATCTCTTTCAATATCTCGAGCTCTCTTTTAAGAACGGCGATCTCAGTGTATACAGGCGGCGCAATGAATATTTTGTTATAGCTGGTCGCCTGCAAGCCCTCTTCCTCCATGAGCAGCTCTTCATACAGCTTCTCACCCGGTCTCAGACCGGTAAACTCGATTTTGATATCGATATCAGGCTCAAAGCCGGACAGTTTTATGAGCTTTTTTGCCAGATCATAGATTCTTACAGGCTTTCCCATATCGAGTACAAAGACGTCACCGCTCCTTGCAATAGCGCCAGCCTGAATAACAAGCTGTACGGCTTCCTGTATCGTCATAAAATATCTGATCACATCAGGGTGAGTAACAGTGACCGGACCACCCTTCTCGATCTGTTTTTTAAAAAGCGGTACGACGCTTCCGTTACTTCCGAGCACATTTCCGAAGCGTACTGCCATAAACCTGGTAGCGCTGTGTCTTCCAAGACCCTGTATGATAAGCTCCGCTATTCTTTTGGTCGCACCCATTATATTAGTCGGATTGACAGCCTTGTCGGTCGAAATCAGCACAAACCGTTTTGCATTGTATTTGTCGGCGCATTCAGCTACATTCAGCGTGCCGAATACATTATTCTTGATTGCTTCGGTTGGATTTGCCTCCATTAACGGGACATGCTTGTGGGCTGCGGCATGGAATACTACATCAGGCCTGTATTGGGTAAAAACGGTCTCGAGGCGGGACCTGTCCCTGATATTTGCCACGATGGAAGCCGGTTCAATATTGGGAAATATACGCAGCAGCTCATTTTGTATATCATAAAGACCGTTTTCATAATTGTCCAGTAAAATAAGCTCCGCGGGTTCAAAAATCACGACCTGCCTGCAAAGCTCGGAGCCGATCGAACCGCCGGCGCCTGTTATCAAGACCTTCCTGCCTTTTATATACGACGATATACCTTCCATATCCAAAGATACAGGATCACGTCCGAGAAGATCCTCGATGTCGACGTCCCTGACCTTTTGTAATACTACGGATTCATCGATCAGTTCCGTAACTGATGGAAGGATTTTAACCTTGCAATCAGTCTCGGAACAAATATTAACGATCTCGTTGATATCCTTATGACTTGCGGACGGTATGGCTATAATTATCTCGTCTATACTTTTTTTGACCACGCTCTCGATAATTTTATCCCTGCTGCCTATAATCGGAACCCCATTGATTTTTCTTCCGATCATCGCCTTATCGTCATCGATTATCGCAACCACTTTACTTTTAAGGCTGCCATGAGAAGAAATCTCTCTGATGATTATCGCCCCGGCATCTCCTCCGCCAATAACAAGAACACGCTTGCGGTCCTTAAATTTTATGGCCTCGCCCTTCATTATCCTCCGCATTACCCTGTAGGCTATCCTTATACCGTCAATAAGGAAGATATCCAGTATCGTCGCTATGAGAAAAATACTTCTCGGTATTTCAATGCGGGTCAAAAATACATACCCCAGCATTAGGACATTGCCTGACACGGCAGCGAGTGAAATAGTAACAAGCTCATAAATACCTGTGTATTTCCAAAGAGACTCGTAGATTTTGAACACTATGAAGCAGGCGATTTTGACCACGGAGGCAATCAGTGCTAGATGAAAAATATTTTGAGCGAAATTCTGCGGTATACTGCTCCAATTGCTGTCGAACCTCAGCCAATATGCTGCCAGTAGAGACACGTTAACAAGTAGGATATCCGGGAAAATAAGAGCATTAGCCTTTATTCTTTGTGTCATAAGCCCTCCTCAGGCGGCGCCGCCCTTGTTAACCATATAATTACAGCTTATGCCCATCCCAAAGACTACCCAGAACACCGGAGCTACAGAAACCAGACTGTCATTGGCAAGACATGCGACAAAATATCCGACCGATGCAGTGAAAAAGGCTATCCCAAGGTAACGCAGCTTATCGGATATTTTAACGCCGATATACAGTCTAAAGCTCGATATCGCATATACGGCAAATAGAAACAAAACTGCAAGCAGCGACAATACTCCGGTATTTATGCCTATCTGCAGATACATGTTATGAGGTTTGTCGACGACTTCGTTGATGCTGTCAAGTGCAATAAGCTTACCGACATAATCATGCTGGGGAAATTGGAATGCATACGTGTCCGGACCTCCGCCGATCAAAATATTATTTGCAAGCAGCGGTACGGACCTTGACCATATATATCCCCTGGAAGAACCAAATCTTTCATGTCCCTCGAATCCATAATACCTGGGGTGATCGATCTTATCCACCAAAGTATTTCTTTCCCCGATAATTCTGAATCCATTGTTATCGATAAATAAACTGAAATTCATAGTACCGATCGTTACCTTCAATATATTCTCCTCGGAGAAGAACGTCAGCTTATAGGGTTCATAGCCTGTATCGGCGAAAGTGATGCTTCCGTCATTGTTCATCACCTTCAAGGGATTGCCCTTGGTATCCCTGAAAATTAGTTGATTGCCTTCAAGTACCATATTCAAAGCATTTTTATCGCAAATTACAGAAATCTTGTTACCCTGGAGCTTCAGATCCTTCAGCTTAATAGCGTTTCGAGCATTCAGAACGGCGGTTTCATCAATTCCGGTCAGCGTAGACAATACCCTTTTACCGAGATCGCCTTCCGAATAGCTGTTCATACCGATAAACACCAGAAAGAAAGCAAGCAGTAGGGGTGCGAAAAATTTGATATTTTGGAGAATACTCCTTCGAAGAAGAATTGTAAGCAAGACCACGGCTGCAAAGCTTCCGATATATCCTGTCCTGGATCCGCAGCCGACCCAGTTTGCAAACATAAGGCAGGAGATGATACCCGCGCCTGTTTTAAAATATGTTTTTTTCACGCTGAGGAATACCGCCAGACTAATTGGAAAAAGCATGGCCGTATAGCTTCCAACATAATTTGTATTGTATAAGGTCGTATAGATCGTACGTGCCCCGAAGTTAAAGGTCAAGTTCAAATGCCTGTAGGCTTCAGGCAATATCAGGTATTTACCGGCCGATGACTTAAAGAAATCTATGTCGAAATACTGGAATATGCCTATTGTCCCGATTACAAACGAAGATAGAAGTAAGCCCACGACCAGTATATTCATCAATCTCAGACTATTTACCATATTGATTGTTACAAATAGTATCAATAGGTATGATAACAGCACAAATACACCTTCATACCTATCGGCAAATCCTATCAAAGAGGTGTTCGAATATTTGGAGAAAACAGCGGATAAAACAATTAGTACTGCATAAAGCAATATCGGAATATAATAAATACTCTGCTTTTTAATTTGCAGCCCCCTGTATTGGGCCACAAGAAACAAAAGAAAAGCTGCCGCTGTGAATATCATTATCGCTACGGCTTTATAATACGAAAAGAAATCAGCGTTATCCTTTTCGCCCGTCCAAAACTGGAAGGTCATATTATCCATCGTAATTACTTTAAGATGGACTATCAAAGGGACAAGGGCGGATATTAGAATAACAGGTATAATATAGTATACGGGAAGCTCTTTATTTGAACTTTTTATTTGTTTCATTACTTTCATCCCCTTGATAAAACTAAAACTATCATCAGGCGACAGAATCAGTGACTTTCCTTAACAGTAGCAACAGTCTCTTTCCCGGGCTTCTTTACAAGCATGTTTTTTCTTTTATCCTTGATGAGGCTAGTGTTGATACCGATTCCCGTTCCGAATAAAATCCAGAATACAGGCGCAACCGAAACGGTACTGTCGTTAAAAAAAGCTGAGACAATGTAACCGCAAAATGCCGCGAAACAGGCCAGGCCGGCTATTGACTTAAACGTGGAGAATTCCTCTTTAATATATATCTTAATACTTGAAACAAAGTATATTCCGAATAACACAATCAAGGCCAATAGAGAGATAATTCCGGTATTGACAGCTGTCTGAAGATAGAAATCATGAGGCTTATCGATAAGTATACCGCCTGTAAGGTAATATTTGAGTTTTCCAACATAATCATATTGAGGGAAATACATCGGGAACGTATCAGGCCCATGCCCAAGTAAAATAGTATTTTTCAGAAGGGGTAGCGTTCTGGACCAGATATATCCCCTATTCGAACCATAAGTCTCCATTCCTTTAAATCCAAAGGTTTCGATCGCTTTATCATTTCTATATGGCATCCATCTGTTGCTACGACTCATGAGTCCAGTATCAGTGAACATAATATCAATAAGTTTGTAGTCATTATAATAGACAATCATTATGCCATCCTGGGATTTATTCTCGCACATAATATTACTAAATCTTTCATCATTAAGGGTTATGATATTGCTATCCATACTAAAATCCAATTCCTTGCTATTCTCATCAATAAGCTTAATCTTACCGCCATCCAGCAAAACTACCTGCAAGGTACCCTTATCGGTAACGATTTTAGCCCTGTCTTTATTCATAGATACATCGACAAGTCCCTTAATAACTGTTTCCAGTGTACCTGAATTTTCCGCAGCATTATCTTTGCTAGTTATAGATAGGATTCTTGTCAACCTTTCAATAACTGATCCGTTTGTTGCAAAATTAAAGATTACTAATCCACCGCACATAAGAAGTGCAATTGAAGCAATGATCCATTTATGCTTAAATAGCTTTTTTCTGTACATTACTACCAGAACAAGAATCGAGATTACGCCTCCGACTATACCTGCACGTGAATCACAAATGATCCAGCTGATCACGGTGAAACACAGTAAAGCAGCTAGTGCAGCTTTATATAAAACCTTTTTAACCAATGTGAACAATAATATGGAAACAGGAAGAATCATTGCCATATAACTTCCAACATAATTTGGATTGTACAATGTAGAATATACCGATTTGGGTCCCAGTGATGGGCTTAATGTAACTTTAGCATAGCTCGGCGTTGTCGCCATTGCTATATCATATACCGGATTTATACCGAAGTATTGTAATATGCCGATTGCAGATATAACAAGAGATGAGCTCAGGAGACATGTAAAAACAATTTTTATCGGTCTGTCTTCTTTGACCAGATTCATCGATAAAAAGAGAACGATAATATACGAGATCAAAACAAACGCTCCCTCATATCTTCCGTAATAGCCCCAAACGGCAATATTCTTATATTCAGATGCAATCGCAGAGAAAAACACGAATAATATGTATATACCCGCCGGAATATAGTATATCTTTTTATTATCATCCAAGGGATTTGTATCTCTTCTGACAAGGTAGGTCAAGAAACCCGCCGCAGTGCATAAGAGCAGTACTAACATCTTATAGTATGAAAATATGTCCAACTTAGGTCCTTCTCCTAAAGATACCTTTTCGATATCACTGAAAAAAACAACCTTTGATATCACAATCAATGGGACTATCCCTATAATAAATGCAATAAAGATAATTTTACTTATATCCGTTCCTGAAGCCTCTTTTAGTTCTCTTTCTTGTTGGGCTTTCTTTCTCTGATTTGACAATTCAAATGACCCCCAAAGCTCTTAATAACTTTAATATTATCATACAATATTTTTTGCGTAAATAGAAGAAAACCGCCTGCTTTCGCAGGCGGTTCAACTTTTTGTTCAACTAATCAGGCAGTACTTACGGAAGTGTAGTGAAGGCCTTTGCTTCAGCAAAGTCTTTTACATCATTATCGTCAGCGTCCTGAGTCAAACTATTAGTGTAGAACTGGAACTTATAAGCCTTATTAGCTTCGAGTTCAATAACAACCTTGGTGAATCCGTTAGAAGGATCATTTACTATGTTTCCTTGAGCGACATCGCCGTTATAGTAAGTTACCTTAGCAGGATCGATCGCTACTCTCTTGCCATCCTTCGTGATCAGTACTTCACTGAGAAGTCCGGAAGTGGTAGCAACATCAACAACCTCTGAGAACTTAAGAGTTACGCTCTTGCTGATCTTGGTTTCTATATCGACGGTAGCTTTAACGCCGTCAGCTATAGATATTACATCACCAGCAGTTGCATCGATCTTAACTCCGTAAACGTTCTTTATCAGATCTGGATTGGTAAGCCTGAGTTCGAGGTCAGTCGGATCAGTTCCGATGTCACCGCCGATGGTCAGCTTAACTTTGTACTTATCTGTGCTGTCTATTGAAGCAGCGATTATATTGGCAACAAAAGCTTTGTTGCCGGTTGCTTTTTGAATAACGAATGCGCCAGGAGCAAAGGTTCCTATTCTTTCAGTACCCACAAACAATACTTCGATCGTGTTCTTTTCAGTAGCCTTTGCAGTCGGCATTGCAGGACCCTCAGCTGCTACTAAGCCAACTACGTTATTTACATTTTCCATCATGTTTCCAGCAAGGTCTTGTATAGCGTATATCTTGATTTGCAGGCTTTCAGCATCAGCAGCAGCTATGCTCTTTGCCTTTATGGTAACTTCCTTACCGTTGGAGGAAATCGAGCTGAAGGATACATCGCCATACTGCGAGAAAGGCTTAGCTTCGGTGTAAATACCGTCAGTCGTTTCAACCTGATAGTTGCTGAGGTTCTTTGCGGTTTCAGCTTTAACGGGCTCGGAGAAGTAGAAGGTTATAGTATCATCTTTATCATCGCCTGCGTTCTTGGGCTCAACCTTGAAGTAAGGAGCCACTGTCGGTCTTGCAGTATCAACTGCTTTAACAGTAAGGTTGGTTTCAGGAAGCAGATTTGTTCTGATGGTAGCATCCTTCATATCCTTGATGTTGATCTTGATATCCATAGGATCAACACTAACTGTATCGCTTGCAAGTGCTTTCAACGTCAACTTGGTGTTGTCGTCGTTCCATTCGCCGTATGCACTATTGACTCCGCCAACCAGGCTGACAATGACGCCCCTCAGGTCGCCGTCAGTTTCATAGAACTTGATTTCGCCGACATTGGTGGTCATAGCCTTGCTGAATGCGAGAACGATATCGTTGTCAGATTCAACAGACGCCGTAACTGTCGGAAGTGTTGTATCATCAGCTACCTTGAATGTGTAGGAAGTCCAATCCTTAACTTCATTACCCATTACGTCCTTCTGGCCTTTGTACTGAACCTTGATTTCAACCGTTGCTCCGATATCGAGTGTCGGTATTCCATCAAGAGTGATCTTGGACCAGTCGTTGTCATCCTGGGTTCCATAGATTTCACCGCCGTTGTTAACCTTGAAGCTTCCGAGTGAGAGATAATCAACATCTTCATTGAAGGTCAATTCGAGCTTGGTGTTGTTCTTTACAACTGCAGATGCAATTGCAGGAGCAGTGGTATCATCCGGAATATCGAAATTGTAGGACTGATCAACTGCTACATAACCTGCAAAGTCTTTCAGCTTGGCGATCGTGATCTTATGGGATCCCTTAGTCATAGCGGAAGTCAGGTGCAGAGTCATGGTGTTCTTTGCGAAATCAAAGGAAGTGTCAGCTGATACAGCTGTATCATCAACCTTGATATCATCATATACCTGAATGTAGCTGGTGTTGACATCCAGAGGCTCGCTAGCCGAGATAACGATTGTCTTTGCATTCTTGGCAATAGCGCCTGTTACTGTCGGGATAGCAGTGTCGATGAAGGTTACAGTCTTGGTAACTTCAGCGATAGCTGTGCCGGAAGTATCCTTAACGTCTTTTACTTTGATGTCTTTGGACTTGTTCTGGCTGTCGATTACGCCAGCGTTCATAATTACCAATACAGTCTTCTTGTCGTCGAGCAGCTTGGTATCCTGAACTGCAGTACCATCGATTGTGAAGTTTTCCTTCTTGACAGTGTCTCCGTTAACTTCCTTGCTGAATACGAACTTGGCAACCTTCAGGTTGTCAGCAGTTGCGCTTACAACTTCGAAAGTCTTGGGAGTAGCTGTGAAGAAACCGGTTGCATTAGCCTTGTCAGCTGTGATGGCGCCGGATTCAACGAGAGCTGCCAGCAGAGTCATCGTTCCACCCTTTACAGTAGCCTTCAGAGCTTCAACAGTAGCTGTAGCAAGGTCGTTTACTGTAAACTTGGTGTTTTCAATGAGTGCATAGAGACCTTTGCTTGCTGCGAACGGAAGAACGTTTGCCCAAGTAAAGTCAGTGTTTTCTTTGTAACCCAGGGCTGTGAGCATAACCTTGTAGTACTCTTTAGCGGTTATGGGCTTCAGCGGATCGAACTTGTTGTTGCCGATTCCTTCGAAACCGAGAGCCGGGTTAGCTTTCAGGTAACCGAGTATTGCCTTGTTGGTTTCATTCAGTCCCTGCAGATCAGTGAAGTTATCTGTGGGGATGAATGCTGTTGCTTCATCTTCCAGACCCTTGAGTCTCAGGAACATGATAGCTGCCTGATATCTGGTCGGGGTTGTTGCTAAGTATTCAGCAGTAACACCACCAGTGGTGCCTTGTACCATGCCGAGATCAGTGACGATTTGTGCATCGGTCTTTGTCTCAGCAAATGCAGGAACCGCAAATGTTGCAAGCACGCAAATACTTACGATTACTGCAAGTAGCTTTTTGAGATTTCTCATACTCTCAAATCCTCCTCGTAAATTTTTGGGATAGGCTTCTGTTCAAATCGGATTACGCCTCTCCCCTGTGTTATAACCCGACTTGTCTTGCCACTTTATTCAGCAAGGGCAAGCTTCACCCTCCTGAATTCAAGTTGATTATATCACCCGCATTTTTACCAGTCAACAAATCCAAATCAAGTGTAAAGAAATTGTAACAGTTTTGCAACAAAGCAATACTGTACTTTTCAGGGCACTCAGCTTCAAATGTCAAGAGGTATACCTGCCAGTAATAACGCGCTTTCCTTCCAGGAGCCTATAAAACGGCATAAATCTCCCCCAGAATTTAGCAAATTAATTATATCACCAAGGTAGCCCCGTTTCAATAAATAACTGTTGATTTGTAAAAATATATGATAAATAGACCCGGTTTAATTACAGAAAGTGTTTACTAAAAGTGAAATTAAAGAAGCCGGTTTGATAACCGGCTCCTGTTACGCTGATAAAGAGGCTTTTTTATTTGGTGTCAAGGCTTCTCTCGGCCCTCTCTATTGCCTTCTTCACAATATTACCACAGTTCCTTGACGAGACGGCGCCCCAGCCTTCAGCCTCTACCGTACTGTAGACTCCGAGCTCTTTTGCTATCTCGGCTTTCAAATCCTCCGACATTAAACTCCTGTGTCTACTCACAGTAAACGCCTCCTTTCGGGTGAAAACCCAGCAAGCAGCGTACACAATTAGCATTTCCGTTTGCGCTGGTTTTATCAAAGTTAAATTTAATAAATCAGTATAACTTTACCACCGTATTTTGAAGCTTCGTTCGGGATAGATAAAATTCCACCATAAAGGTTACCAAATAAATGTTATGTTAATATACTATACCAAAGGAGGTTGGAATATGCCTTTAACAGACAGGGAGTTATTTGCCAGACTGATACGCTGCGAAGCTGAGGGCGAGGGCGAAGACGGCATGAAGGCGGTCGCCAGTATAATAATGAACAGGGTCCACGTGTCAGGCGGAGAATACCTACGGACAGGTGAAGGAAGCCTCCGCAGAGTCATCGAACAACCATGGCAATTCACTTGCATGATGACCGAGGTCTACGGACAGCCAAATCCCCAGAACGTTTATAATATTCCGGCAGAACAGCAGCATTACGATATCGCAGACTGGGCACTGTCAGGCAATATTTTATCGGCCGTGGGACCATGCCTGTGGTACTATAACCCATTCAGCTCGATATGCGAAAGCGATTTTCCGAGAAACGGTTCAGGAAGCCTGTACAACAGGATAAACCAGCACTGCTTCTACCAGCCGACGTCATTGTATTACCAGACGTAGGTATTAATAATTTTATTAAAATAAGGAGATGATTCTATGCAATATAGAGAAAATTTTATGCCGATTACATGTGGAGCATATAACAGCATGCCGATACCCAGACCGTTTCAAACATCTCAGCAGTTTATGCCCCAGCAGGGATCCCCGCTTCCGTCACTGCCAACCGGCGTGCCTTTAGGTACTCCATCCTCAACTGCAGTGCCGACAGGGCCTCAGGGTACGTTATCCGCAACGCAGCAAAGCGTACCGGGCTTCACCCAGGCGCCGGGGTCTTTCACAATGTCTCCGGAGCAGATGCCGGTGACCGTATCCAGTCCGCTTTATACGCCGGGTTTCCTCAGAACGCAGATCGGCAGACGGATGAGGATCGAATTTCTTATAGGAACGAGCAACCTGACCGACCGCTCAGGTACACTGGTGGCCGTTGGCGCCAGTTATATAATAATCAGGCTGATAGACTCCGACGACCTGATGCTCTGCGATATTTATTCTATAAAATTTGTTACTATATTTATGTAGTGATTTATCCGCCCCTGATCTTTACAACAGCACGCAGCAGAAGGTTTCCCCTCTGCTGCCGTACTGTACTGTTATATTATCGCACATTTATCCAATATCAAGACGGCAATGCTCACCAGCTAAAATAAAATGAAATATCATATACCTATTTTACCGGCTTGGATATATCCGTAAGCGCTACCGAAGCTTCGGTGCCGAAATTCCTGTCCACTGCCAGGTCACCCAGCGCAACTATACCGACAAGCGTGTTATTATCGACAACAGGTATCCTCCTGATCTGCTTTTTGGACATCAGGTCGCTCAGCTGTTCCACATCCGTAGCGGATGAAACGGTAGCGACGTCGGTAGTCATGATATTGCTGACCGGCGTCGATTTGGCATCCGTACCGGTAATTACGTTTCTTACCACTATATCCCTATCGGTGACCATTCCGACTACTCCGGTCTGGTCGCAGACCGGTATCGAGCCTATATTGTTCTGCTGCATTATCTTCGCAGCATCAAGTACAGAGCAATCGGGCTTTATATATGCTACGTTTTTTGTCATGATATCCTTTACTTTCATATTGTTTCCTCCTTGTCATATTCAAATTTTCATACGTACTTATTTTCCCCGATTAGTTTATTCTTATTAGGGCTTGTCTGGAATTAAATGCCGCAAAAGCCTTCTGAAGCGCAGATATTCCCATTTACAGCCCTTATGTAACTTGAATTATAATGATAATGAATTGATATTTACAAATATAAATAAATCTCCGTTTAAAGGAAATTTAAATGAATTCGGGTAAATTTCAGAGAAATAGTATTTTTTTCTTTGCAATACTGCTAATCATACCTGTTCTGCTGGCCTTATCGAAACCGGCGGCGTCGAGCCTCAAACCGGCGGCAATGACCGCATATGCAGGCATGGACAAAAACGACCTCTCAATAAGGTTAATGGCGGCTGATCCTGCAATCGAAGTACTTTCGGCCGATCCGGAAAACAAATACGAATTGAAAATTAAGGTAACGGATAAAACAGGCACAGCCGTACCCTCTGCCGATGTGCAGCTGTCAGTTGTCGGACCGGCCGCCTCAGGCGGTTCGTTTGAGCCCCGGAACGGAACGACCGGCGCAGACGGCGGCTTTACATCTTTTTTCATCCCGCCGCCCGCACTGGACCTGAATAGTGGAGGAAAGCAGGATACGGAAGTATGGAGTGATGCTTCAGGCTGTAAAAATGCCTACGGGTCGGCTACCGTCGAACTTGAAGCAAAGCTCACAGGAACCGATAAAACCAGTATACTAAAAATAAAGGTGATACCCGTTCCGATTGTTATGGTTCACGGTTACCAGGCTTCACCCCGTATCTTTTCGGGACTACGGGAATATCTGTCCGGGCAGGGGTATCCAGCCGAAGCTTTCGATTATGATTCGGAAAATGGCATAGCGCCTGCGGCAGCAGAATTGTCGAAATATTTGCGGAAGAGGTCTTCGGAGCTGAAAACAAAAGGTATCCAGGCTAAAAGGTTCGACCTTGTCGCTCACAGTATGGGAGGACTTGTTGCAAGGTATTATACCTGCAGTGAAGGTTATTTATCCAATAATAATGTAAGGAAGCTTATCTTCATTTCCGTACCGCAGAAGGGTTCACCTTTTGCATCGCTTGGGCTGCAATATTACAGCGATGACAGCATCCGTGACATGGCCACCGATAGCGAGCTGATGACCGGCTTTTTCCCTGCGATGATAAATTCCGGTCTGAACCCCTCGATCGAAACCGCAAATATCCTCGACAGGTTCGACGAAGTGGTAAGCGTGCAAAACGCAAGCCTGGCGGAATGGAAAATCAATACCGAGATATTCGATGTTGGAGAAAGCAACCTTACTGTGGATAAGCTTATGAATGGGGAAATACTGAAGGCAACCAACCACAAACGTATATTATATAATATGAAAGTTTATCGGGTAGTATTGGAAATGCTTGGTAAGCAAATGCCTTATCCGACATCGCTTTCCAAATAATCAACAGCCTTTACGCACATAAAATTCATATTCTTGAGCATTTTTGACCTGTTATCCACACGGCTGTGGAAAACATTTTTTCCACAGGTTGTTCCATAAACGGGTGTTTTCAAGCCTTCCGGGACTTTAGTCCTATTTTATGCCTATTTAATTAAAAAACCTGTGGATAAAACTTGGTTTTATCCACAGGTCGTCATTACATCCTGTCTTAACAATGAATTAACAAAATATCCGTCAAATAAATCTCATGCTTATATTGGCTGCCTTGACCGTATGTGTAAGCTCGCCTACGGATATTATATCCACTCCTGTGAGCGCCACTTCCCGGACAGTATTCAGATTAATGTCTCCCGAGGCTTCCGTTTGAGCACGGCCATTGACAAGCTTGGCCGCTTCCGTCATCATACCGGCCGGCATATTGTCGAACATAATTATATCCGCACCGCATTCAAGAGCTTCCTTTACCTGCTCGAGCGTTTCCGTCTCGACTTCGATCTTGAGCGTATGGGGTATTCCCGCCCTGACCTGTCTTACCGCCTGGGTGATACCTCCGGCAGCTTTGATGTGATTGTCCTTTATAAGGACCCCGTCCGAAAGACAGAATCTATGGTTATAGCCTCCTCCGACCCGAACGGCGTACTTGTCGAGATTCCTTAGCCCCGGCACCGTCTTCCTTGTATCGGTCACCTTTACGGGCAGATCCTGCACCTGCTTGCAGAATTCGGCCGTCTTCGTCGCTATGCCGGAAAGATGCTGCAGAAAATTCAATGCCGTCCTTTCACCTTTCAGCAGAACAGACGCTTCACCTTCAAACTCCAGGAATACGGTACCCCCCGATATATGCGTACCATCCTGGGCATGTCGTATAAAAGTAGTATTCTCATCGAGTAATTTGAAAACTCTTTCAAAAACATCCAGGCCGGCAACAACCATGTCACGTTTTGCCAGCAGTACGGCTTTTGCCTTTGAACCCGGCTTGACGGTATTGTCTGTTGTAATATCGCCAAGCGGCATATCTTCCTTTAATGCGGTTATTATCAAATCGTCAAAACTCAATTTGTCGAGCATATATACCTCCTACCCGATCTTCTTTACTATATGTTTCTTCCAATGCTCATCGTCCGTTTTTTCAAAGTCCGAGCGGAAATGTGCGCCGCGGCTTTCTTCCCGTTCCAGTGCCGATCCGATGGCAAGCTCCGACAATAAAGCGATGTTCTGAAGCTCAAAGTCCAGCATCGTCTCGTTTTTCATTCCGGCTATCTTTTTCTTGTAACCCCTGACTTTATTCAAAGCCTCTGTCAGGCCATTTTTATTCCTTACAATACCGACATCGTCAGCCATTGTATTTCTGATATCGTCTTTTGCAGCCTGCTTGTCGAACTCCACCGCTTTCCTGTCCGTTTGACTTGCAACATCGGTGTAGTCTATGCTGCGCCCTGTACAGGCAAGTATCTCCTCAACCTGTGAACCTATCACACGTCCGAACACGAGACCCTCCAACAGTGAATTGCTGGCCAGTCGGTTTGCACCGTGGATGCCGTTGCAGGCTGATTCTCCGCATGTGAAGAAGCCCTTTATATTGGTCCTTCCATGTACGTCGGCACGGATGCCTCCCATGCAATAGTGCTCTGCCGGAGCAATAGGTATCATATCCGCTGCCATGTCTATACCGTAACTCAGGCAGGTCTTGTATATGTTCGGGAACCGGTTCTCCAGGTATTCCTTGCCTTTGAACCTGATGTCGAGATATACATGGTCGGAACCGTTCTTTTTCATTTCTTCGAAAATAGCCCTCGAAACGACATCCCTGGGTGCAAGTTCATTTAGGGGATGGTATTCGGGCATAAAGCGTTTTCCGTTGATATTCTTCAATATACCACCCTCGCCGCGAACGGCTTCAGAGATCAGGAAGCTCCTGTTCTCCGGATGGAACAAAACAGTTGGGTGGAATTGGACAAATTCCAGATCCATGACCTCGGCTCCGGCTCTATAAGCCATGCAAACACCATCGCCGGTGGAAACCTCGGGATTCGTAGTATCTCTGAACAGCTGGCCGTAACCGCCCGTCGCACAAATTATTATATTAGACAGGTATAGCTTTATACTGCTTGTATCTTCGTCGTAAGTAAGTACGCCCTTGCATGCTCCGTCTTCTATCAGCATATCCAGCACGAAGCTTCTTTCGCGGATTTTGATGTTATGCTCGTTTCTCAGCACCGCTATCAGTTTGTCCAGAACTTCCTTGCCTGTCGTATCTCCCGCGTGGATAATCCTGTTCATGCTGTGCGCGGCTTCTCTGCCAAGTGAAAGCTCCTGCTTGTTGGCTTTATCGAAGTTGACACCATATTCGCATAAACGTTCGATGTTGAGAGCGGCCTCATTTACAAGCACCCTTACCGTCTCTTCGTCGCAAAGCCCGGCTCCGGCATAAAGCGTATCCTTTAAATGCAGTTCTGGAGAATCGTTTTTATCCAGTGAGACCGCTATGCCTCCCTGTGCCAGCACAGAATTGCTGATATCCAGGGTTTCCTTTGTCAGTATGGCGATATCGTACTTGTCCGGTATCTCAAGCGCGGTATAAACTCCGGCGATCCCGCTTCCTATTATAATTACATCATGATATTCCTTTTGAAGCTCTTTTGTATCAAAGTCGGCCAAATACCTGTAATTACCCAATAGTTCTTCCTTCTTTCGATTATTCGGATATAGTACTGCAATTAACTGTTGCTTAAAGTTGGCGACTAGTCATTTATTTAACAAGGGGCTAACCGTTGCTTTTACCTTGCGGTAACTGTTGCTTTTGCATTGCGCTAACTGTTTCTTTACCTGGCGCCTATACCTGCAGCATCCTTTCGAGTGGTATCCTGGCTCTTTCACTTATTTTTGCATCAAGAACGATATTGTATTTCATATTTTTAAGTGAATCATATACGCTCTGCAGAGATGTTTTCTTCATGTTGGGGCATACCAAGCCGGAAGATAGCAGGTAAAACTGCTTTCCTGGGTTATCCCTTTTCAGCTTGAACAGGACGCCCATTTCCGTACCGATAATAAATTTGGCCGCTTTACTGGACTGGGCATAATCAATGATCTGCTTCGTGCTGCCTACAAAATCCGCAAGCTCTACGACGTCCGGCTTGCATTCAGGATGTATCAGTAGAAGCGCTTCCGGGTAAAGCTCACGAACTTTTTTAACATCGTCCGGTTTAATCTTGTTATGAGTTGCACAAAATCCCTTCCATAGTATGATGTTCTTTTCGGGAACCATTTTGGCTACGTAGCTTCCGAGATTGCAGTCAGGAACAAATATGATATCCTTTTGCTTCAGCGATCTGATGACCTTCACAGCGTTGGACGAAGTACAGCAGATATCCGATTCAGCCTTGACTTCGGCTGTCGAATTGATATAGCATGCAACTGCCGCGCCGGGATATTTCTTCTTTTCTTCTCTTAATGCTTCGGCAGTAACCATTTCCGCCATGGGGCAGCCTGCATCTATTTCCGGCAGCAGTACGGTCTTTTCAGGAGATAGGAGCTTTGCGCTCTCAGCCATGAAATGAACCCCGCAAAATACGATTACATCGTATGTACTATCCGCACAATACCTGCTTAAGGCGAATGAATCACCGACAATATCTGCTATTTCCTGAACATCATCATTTTGATAATTATGTGCAACTATGACTGCATTTTTCTGCTTTTTTAGTTCTGATATATTTTTGATTAATTCCTGCTTATCCATCATAATCCTCGCCGACACTGAATGTGCTTCCATAACGTCATGCAACTTTGGGCTTTCCGGGTTGCATGCTTTAGTTAATTTTAATACTTGACACAATGTTTGTAAAGGCATACTTATTTTTTGAAAAGAGGAACCTGAAATGGAGGTGAAACAGAGGGACTGAAACAGAGGGACGGTTCTTTTTTTCATTTATTCCGAACATAGCACAAAGCCCTGTGTCTATTAATACAGAGCCTTAGTTCCCGCCTTGTCAATTTTTCCATTTATTTAAAAGGTCATCATATAGCTTCTCTGTCGTTAACTTATCTTTGTAGTTTATAATTATGTACTTCCCTTCTGCCTTTATATACAAGAAAGGTCCCTTACTTGAGAGTATATACAATTTGCATTCTCCGAGTCCGTCAACCGTAAAATTCCCTTTATGTGCCTCACCAATCGCAGATCCATTATTTTTTCGCCCTATCTCCGGTAAATTATCCTTTAATACAATAGAATCTATTTTCCTATAATCGATCGAAGTGCCGAACATACCCCTTATCTCTACAGTCGTGTCCGATAGCGTCACTTCAGTATCTTTGGAAGTGCTTTGCCCCAAAAAATAAATAAAGCATAATACCCCCTGCCAATATAAGTACTCCTAAAACAAATGCAAGCAAATTATATGATTTGTTCGAATTGTCAGTCTTCATTATAAAACCACCTTCAACTTAATTACTTCATATATATTACGCCTACATATAACATTTTGTCTTTTGTTAAGTGAAACGGAGGGACGGTTCTTTTGTTCCACTCATCCCGAACATAGCACAAAGCCCTGTGTCTGTTAACACAGGGCCTTGATATAAATCTGGCGGAGACCTATTTTCCCGGGCCGTTACCAGCCAAGTATCTTGGGCACTGAGAAGCTT
>JAEXNT010000037.1 GCA_023439545.1 Bacillota bacterium | reverse complement strand
AGCTTGTCAGTTGACAAAAAATACATATCTAAATAAGATATAGCTATGAATAGTAATATATTTAAGCTTATATATAATAAAATATTTTCTACTATATTCAGCTTGCTTCGCAGGAAAAACGTTTCTGTCAGACTCGGGATCGGGTTTATTCTTATTACTGTGTTGCCGGTACTTATTTTGGGCTTTTTTTCCTATCAACGCGGAAGTCAGGCTGTATATAGCAAGATGAGCCGTTCCGTCACACAGACCATGGAACAGATCGGCGTAAATCTCAGTTATCAGCTGCAGGCGATTATAAACGATGGAACGGAAATCGCATATTCCGAGCTGGTACAATCAACTCTTGACAATTACGGAAAACTTAGCGGACAGGAAATCAACGATATAGAAACCAAGCTATCGGACTATATTAATAAAAAATACATATTCAGCAACCGTGTTGCCGAAATTACGCTGTATACTCCTCAGATGGGCCGAATCAACGCCTATGGGCCGAGTGATTTTCGTTTCATGCCCAAAAAAGAGAATCTGGACCGATTGATCAAGCGTGCCAGGGAGCTCGATGGAATGTGCCTGTGGGTTGCTGTCGGGCCGGACTTTGAGCAGGGGCTGGCAAGCAAGGTGTTTAAGGTCAGGAAGAGCATCCTGCTGGCAAAGGCGGTAAAATCTCTGAAGAACGGAAACCAGATCGGTTACATCCTGATGCGTATTGATGAGAAACAGTTCCTTGATGTATACGGCAATATGAATATCGGATCCGGGACTCAAATGTTTATTTTGAATTCTGAAAACAAAGTTATTTTAAGCGCCGGGGATTATGCAGAATTCTCTATGCCCTATCAGGAGCCCGAGCTTCTCGAACAAATAAAATCCTCCGACAGGGTGAATCCCTCCGGCCGGAAAAGTTTTGATTTCAAGATCGGCAACAATTCCTACCTGGCGGCATATAGCACCATTAAACAGACTGACTGGTATGTTGTCGCCCTGGTTCAATTCTCCTATCTTTACTCCGACTCGCACCACCTGCTTTGGGATGTACTGGTTATAGGCTTATTGTGTCTTATGTTTGCACTATGCGTGACCTTTATTATATACAGAAGTATTTTGACTCCGGTAAGGCAACTCATTTTTGGAATAAACAGCTTTAAAAACGGCAAGCTTGATACTTCCGTCGATGACCGCGGAAATGATGAATTCAGCGAATTGAACCAATGCTTCAATGAAATGGCATCGAATACGCAGCAATTGATCAACGATATCAAGGAAAAGGAAGTACAGAAAAGGGAACTGGAAATAAGAGCGCTTCAGGCGCAGATCAATCCTCATTTTCTTGCCAATACGCTTAATACGGTTTCCTATATAGCATCTTTGAAAAAGGAAACCAATATTGTCCAGCTGATCAATTCCATACTGACGCTTCTGAACGGATGTATGAGAAATGACAGCAGCCTGATTACAGTAGAGGAAGAGGTTTCATTCCTGAAAAGCTACGTTACCACGCAGGAAACACGTTTATTCGGGAGTTTCACAGTACAGTACAACATGGATTCATCGATTTATTCCTGTCTTATTCCCAGGTTTCTGCTCCAGCCGGTATTGGAAAACGCGCTGATACATGGGGTTGAGCCTTCGGGAAACACCGGGCTGATTGTAATACGGGGATCCCGTGAGGGGGAGAAGCTGCATTTTTCGATTACGGATAACGGAATTGGAATGAATCAGGAGCAGATAAATCATTTGCTTAACTCCGACAATTCCAAGGACAGGGGACGTCTCAGCGGGATCGGCATCGCAAATGTGCGCAGCCGCATCCAACTTCTATACGGTCCTGATTTCGGGCTTCATATAAACAGTATAGAAGGAGTATTCACAACAGTGGATATTTATTTGCCGGTCATAACGGATGAAAACGAGGATGGTTGAATGTTTACAATCTTGCTTGTGGATGATGATGCGGTTTTCCGTACGCAGATGAAAAGTCGGATGGATTGGGAAAAGGAAGGATACGTTATTGTATCCGAAGCGCGTAACGGCAGGGAAGCCATTGAATGTATCGAGACCTGCAGGCCGGACATTATCATCACGGATATCAGCATGCCGGTAATAAACGGAATCGAACTGATTGATTATGTGTCGGAATGTCATAAGGAAATACAGGTCATTGCGTTAAGTGCCTACAATGACTTCGATTATGTCCGAGGCAGCCTTAGAAAAGGTGCGCTGGATTATATTCTGAAAAATCAGCTAAGTAATGAATATCTGTTGGAAATATTACAGGCCGCTTCAGGTAGATTATCGGAAAGCAGGCGGCAGGAATCCTGTCAGCCTTCCGTAAACAGAGAAAAAGCCATTCAGGAATTCCTGATACTTCTTCTCTCGGGGTGTGTGAGCAGTAGGGAGGAAATCCGGAAAAGACTGCAGGAACTGGGCATGGAAATGTTGGAAAAGGGCTTGGCCGCTGCGGTAATGGAGCCTGATAACGAAAGATTGAAAAAAGATTTGGATGAAGGCGAATATTATCAATTTCTGTATTCCGTAAAAAGTATCATGGAAGAGTCAGCCAACTCAGACAGGGGAGTCCTTACTGCGATAATAGGGCGTAACAGGATCCTTGTGCTGATTCCATTGCTGGAAAGGAATCTGCGGCTTTTCCAGGATCATTACCGCAAACTGTTAGTCGGCATGCGGGATAATGTGAAACGCTTTATGAATGAAAATATATCATTCGGCGTGAGCAGCCTTTGCACAGATGTCATCAAGCTTCCGATATATTACGGAGAGGCTGCGGGGATACTTGAATCCAAGCGATTCCAGGGGAAAACCTTTTTCATCGCGGAAGCGGGCAATGATCAGAAGGCTCAAAAGATCCTCACGCTGGATATCGGCCTTGAGCGGGAAATATGCAAGTCCATACAAGGCAAGACCGACACGGCTCCTGATACCATTGTCAGGAGAATATTCGACGGCTTCATAGAGGATGGGTGTTCGAATGAAGATATTCAAATGGTGCTGGCGGAGCTGCTCAACATAGTCACAAGGGAAATACGGGAAAGCGACATTCCTGCAGAGCAAATCTTCCAGGAAGGGAGCCTGTCCTATCAAACTCTTCACAAATTCAAAAATCTGCTTGAATTGAAAGAATGGTTTGCAGGCATTTATGAGAGGCTGGATCAATTCATTAGAAAAAGCCGTTCTACTTCCCGGTATAATGAAAACACCAGAAAATCGATAGACTATATGGAAAGGAATTTTTGCTCGAGAGTTTCGCTTGGAGATATAGCAAAAGCAGTCAGCGTAAATAGTTCCTATCTTTCCAGACTGTTTAAAAACGATACGGGCATCAATGCCATGGACTACCTGAATAAAATCAGAATGGAGAATTCCGCCAGGCTGATCAGCGAGGGTAAATTCACGCTGAAAAGCATAGCTGACAAGGTTGGCATACAAAACTACAACCACTTTTTTAAATTATTCAAGAAATATTATGGGATTACTCCAGGCGAGTATAAGCAGAAGGTGGAAGAAGACAGATCCGGGGGTGACTTTGAAAAACAGGTAAAAAACGTATAGGCTTATGTCAATACCGTTCATTGTTGAAAACCATGGCCGAAGTTAAAATGAAACCATAAAGCAGATAGTGTGTTTTTGGCGCCAAAACGGACAATCTGCATAACGACAATTTATGGAGGGAAACAGAATGAAAAGGTATTTGTCATTAGCAATCTGTTTATCGATCCTGGTTCTTATGTTTACAGCATGCGGAAGCAGTCAGACCGCTTCTGAAGCAAACACCGCCCCCGCGGCAACCGAAGCATCTGCAGCGTCTGGGTCAGCCGGTGCTCCGGCTAAATCAACAGATTTTACTTTCTGGACTTATCAGGAATTGCACACCCAATTTATGCAGGACGCCGCACAACGATGGAATTCGGCGAACCCAAATGAACCTATCAATATCAAAACGGAATCCTATCCTGTGGAAGACATGCATAGCAAACTGCTGATCACGCTGCAATCAGGCCAGGGAGCTCCAGATCTCGTAGATATCAATGTCGCTAAGTTCAGCAACTTCATGAAGAGCGATAATGTAGGACTGGTTCCGCTCAACGACATTATCGAAAAAGATAAGAACAGCTTTTTGGAACCTGTATTGAACATTTACAAAAAGGGTGATACGTATTATGGCATCGACTACCACGTAGGCGCTCCGGTTATGTACTATAACAAGGAAATCCTCGGCCAGGCCGGTGTCAAGGTGGAAGATATCAAGTATTGGAACGATTTGCGTGAAGCAGGCAAGAAGGTGCTGGAGAAAACGGGAAAGCCGATAATCACGTTTGAAATCGCCGATTCATGGTGCTATTATATAATGATCACCGAACAAAAGTCGGATTACTTCGACGACAACGGACAGTGTATCATCAATAATGACATCAACGCTAAAACCCTTCAGTTCATGCTTGATATGATCAAGGAAGGAACTGCGGTTACGACTCCCGGCGGCGGTTTCCATACCGAAGAGTATTACGGCTTTATGTCTAAGGGCGGAGCTGCCTCCATGCTTTTACCTTTCTGGTACATGGGCAGGTTTACCGACTATATGCCGGAACTCAAGGGTAAAATGCAGCTCGCTCCCATTCCGAAATGGGAAGACAGCGACGTGGCGCCTGTATTCGGAGGTACGTCAACCTGTATAACCACCCAGTGCAAAAACCAGGATCTCGCAAAACGCTTCCTGTTCGATGCAAAAATCAGCCCGGAAGGCGCAGTCCAAATATGGAGCGTACTTGGCTTTGATCCGCTTCGCTGGGATGTATGGAATACGGATGCGATGAAGAAGTCCAACAAGTATACGGATTATTTCGGATCCGACATCTTTGATATTATTCTTCAAATGAAAGACAATTTCTACACCACGAATATAACCGACGATCAATTCCCTCTTGCCAATCAACTGGTAGGGAAAAACGTACTGTTCAAAGCGCTGGGCGATAAGAGCCTCACGCCGGCCCAGGCCCTTGATGAAGCCGCGAAGGAAATCAACGGCGCTTCAGGTAAATAATCAATCCTGTCCGGGATGTATACGGAAGCCCGCATACATCCCGGATCATTTAAGAGACGGTGAGAGTATGATAACCGAAAAACATGTCAAAGGCCACTATTTCAACACAATGAAAAAAGCGCCTTATCTTTTTGCCTTACCTTTTGTGATATCGTTTCTTCTATTTTTTCTGTATCCAATGATTTATATGTTTGTTATGAGTTTTCAGAAAATAGAGGGAATCGACTCGGTGACTTTTATAGGAACGAATAACTATAAGCGTATACTTTCGGATACGCATCTGGGCGTCGCAGTCCTCAACAGTATTTTGTTTACAGTTGGAATATTGATAGTAAATGTTGTTCTTTCAGTTTTGCTCGCAATTGTATTGAACAATAAAAGGACAATTTTCCGCAATGGTTTTCGTTCTGCGCTCTATTTGCCTGCCTTAACCTCCATCATCGTAGCTGGAATCTTTTTCAGGCTGTTCTTTGGAAGCGGAGCGCAGACACCTTTGAATTCAGTAATGTCCTGGCTGCATCTGCCCGTGAGGCAATGGCTTTACGATACCAAAGCGACAGGAATAATCGTGTTGGTTATTACATCGACCTGGCGCTGGCTGGGTACTAACACGATGTATTTCCTTTGCGGACTGCAAAGCATTCCCGATGAATTGTATGAAGCAGCCGATATTGACGGAGCAAATGCATCCCAGAAGTTCTGGAATATTATTATCCCCGGGCTAAAACCGATCCTGATTTTTGTCATCACGATCCTAACATACGGAGGACTTCGTATGTTCGGAGAAAGCTATGTTTTGTGGACAAACGGATCTACGCCCGGAGATATTGGTCTTACCATCGTGCTGTATATCTATAAGACCGCGTTTACACAATTCGATACCGGATATGCGTCCGCTTTGTCGGTAATCCTGTTTATATGCCTGGTTCTGATCAACCTGCTGTATATAAGATTTCTGGGGATTGGGAAAAAGGAGGGTAGCCGGCCATGAAGAAAAAATTTATTCCTTACAAACTAATTACTGCGGCAGTCCTTCTGTTTATGTCACTGTGCGCGTTGACGCCCTTTATCTACTTGTTTGTCGCTTCCTTTGTCAAAGATATGAGTCAGGTATTCAAGAACGGCCTCAGCTTGCAAATCACACCGGATATGCTCGGAATCAAAAACTATTTGATGCTTTTTACCGAACATGACGCAGCCTATTTCAGCTGGTATAAAAACAGCATCATAATTACGTTGCTTTTTACTGCGATTTCGTTGGCTTTTTCCTCCCTCGTCGGTTATGGAGTCGCTATGTACGAATTCAAGGGGAAAAGGCTGTTGATCATCATTATCTTAAGTACCATGATGATTCCGGTTGAGATATTGATGCTGCCGCTTTATCAGGAAATACTGGTATTCAAGCTTATAAATAAATACGCCGGAGTCGTACTTCCATTTGCCGTATCGGGGTTTGCAATCTACTTCTTTATGCAGTATTCGCAAACTATACCCAAAGAGTTCCTGGATGCGGGCAGGGTGGATGGCTGCGGTGAATTGAGAATTTTTTTACAAATTATGGCGCCAATTATGCTGCCGGCTTTCGGCACTATGGGGATCCTGCAGGCCATGACTGCGTGGAATGATTTCCTCTGGCCTTTGATTGTCATGTCGACCAACAGCAACTTCACTTTACCTGTTGGACTGCAGACATACCTTTCCCCGTATGGGAATAATTACAGCATGCTGTTTGCAGGAGCGGTCCTTTCAGTCGTACCAATCATGATAGTGTTCCTGCTGAATCAGAAAGCATTTGTTTCCGGACTGACAGTAGGCGGAGTGAAGGGATAGGGGGATGATTGATGTGGAAGTACGGTTTCATATGCTGCGACCGGAACAAATTACTTCGAGGCGCGTTGATTTCCCTGTAGTATATATACCGTTGGGTACTTTGGAGTGGCATGGACTTCACAATCCGATGGGGGCCGACGGTCTTCAAGCGGAGGCTTTGGCTGTACGCTGTGCCGGGAAGGGCGGCGGCCTGGTTTTCCCAACGGTTTATTACGGGGAAAGCAGAGCCGGTTCACTCCTGGAGACCGATCCAAAACTGCAGTCAGGTGTAGCTGAAAGGATGGGGATTCCGCCCGAAGGTTTGCTTGAGAAGAGACAGCCATATTCATCCAGCCAGCAAATCGATCATTACTGCCATCACCTTGTGCATATCCTGGCGGAGGCTTCGTCATATGATTTTGATCTGGCTGTGTTCGTTGTGGGACATTATCCCCTGCTGGATCATGCACGTGCGGCGATTTTATTTTATAATCAGTGGCGCTACGATAAAAGCTGGGGGCATATGGGAGTATGGGCGTTTGCTGATTATAAGTTGTTAGGTGGTACATATGAAAATGCGGGAGATCATGCGGGAGGGTGGGAAACATCCCATCTTCTGGCTTCTCACCCTGAAACGGTGGATTTGTCCAGAGCTGAAGCAGGATTGCAGTATGGTATTATGTCCACAAGAGATCCTTCCAGATCCAGTGCGGAATTTGGCGATAGTATTTATGATGCTGCGGCGGAAATTGCAGTTAGGAAGGTCCGGGAACGTTTATATCACTCGGAGCTCTACCGGGGACACGGCATGCCTCTGGATTAAGAAGTAAACCCGGGCAAATGGCACATCAGATGCTTTCCGGAATTACTTCAATTTAACAGATCTAAGCTTGGATGGCGTACACCCGAAAGATTCTTTAAACATGCGGTTGAAGACCTTATAATTAGAAAAACCATGTCGTTCCTGAATGCTTGTGATATTATCATCAGTATCAAGAATATCGCTGCGAATATGGGTAAGCCTGACTAAGTTAACATATTCCATGAAAGTAAAGCTGGTGTATTTCTTAAAGAACCGACAGAAGTATTCCGGGTTTAATGCCGCTAATGATGCTGCCTCTTTTAGACTTAGCGGTTCCATATAATTTTTTCCCACATAATCTATAACTTCCTTTAGCCGCGATAGATGTTTGGCGGCTTTATTCCTTTCCATAAGATTTTGTCGCAAGGTATAATGACAATAGAGCGTATGGAGAAAGAGATTAAGGTTACTGATAAAAAGAAATTGATAGCCGTCTTCACTCTTTTCATAGAGCATTCTCATTGCAAGCAAGTACTGAATCAGCTTTTTAAATGCGGGATCCTCACTTAGCTCACTTTTAGGGAAAAACTCTCTGAACCGTATCGTCATGCAATCGGGAATGGAATGGCTGAAGAGTTCATAAGGAATTTGGAGCAATAGAACTTCTATGCTGCCGGGACTTCTGGTCAAATGTATATCACCTGAATTAACTATGAACAAATCGTTCTCATTGATTATATATTTTTCATCATTACGAACGATATGCATAGCGCCCTGAAAAATATAGAGAACTTCCAAATGGTTGTGCCAATGGCTGGGAATCAGCTGATTGTAAGATTTGTAGATATCAAAATAAACAGGGAGTCCTGTGTTTGGAGCGATGATTTCATGGGTCGGCATAGGCCTTAACAACCTTTCCTATTAGGCATTTATGGGTAAAAGATTATTTGTATGAAAAATATCATGGATTATAGAAAAAGTCAATATCGACATAATAGAAAGTCAGAAAGATTACTTGTTATCTATTTCAGCAAGTAATAATATGAGTATAAAATTCAGGCGAATCTACGGGGGGATTTACGATGAACAAATGGCAAAGGGTATGTTTTCAACCAAGTATACCTTTGGGTGAGAATGGTAAGAAGATCACAGCATCCAAAACGCATAGAGAGCTATCGAAGAACGCGGCTAAAGAAGGGATGGTTCTTCTTAAAAATTGCGGGAATGTTCTTCCGCTGGCCAAAGGCTCAAAAGTTGCTTTGTTTGGAAAGGGTAGCTTTGACTATGTCAAAGGCGGCGGAGGCAGCGGTGATGTAACAGTCGAATACATCGTCAACCTTTACGACGGAATGAAGGTCTTGAAAGAACATGTCGGTATTTTTGAAGAGTTATCCGGTTTTTATCGTCAAAATGTTGAGAACCAGTACGCAGGCGGAGCTGTGCCGGGAATGACAATTGAGCCCGCAGTTCCGGAAGAATTGTTGAAGAAGGCAAGAATATATACTGATACGGCAGTTATCACTATTTGTCGTTTCTCCGGGGAAGGCTGGGACCGGAAAAGCGTTACAGATACAAAAAATAAAAACCTCTGGGAGCAGGAGAAGTCTCTGACAAAGAAGTCGGGAGAGCTCTTTGAAAACGGAGACTTTTATCTGACACATGCAGAGTCCGATATGGTGAATAGGGTCAAAGAACGCTTCCCGAAGGTAATTGTCGTGATGAATGTCGGGGGCATGGTAGATACAGGTTGGTTTGTTAAGGACGATAAAATCCAATCCGTACTGATGGCGTGGCAGGGCGGTATGGAAGGAGGACTGGCTGCCGCGGAGCTTCTTTGCGGTATTGGCAATCCTTCAGGCAAATTGTCCGACACCCTTGCAAACAGATTGGAAGACTATCCGTCAACTTACAATTTTCATGAATCTGAGGATTATGTGGATTACACCGAGGATATTTATGTAGGATATCGTTATTTTGAGACTATTCCGGGTGCATCTGATAAGGTGAATTATCCATTCGGTTTCGGTTTATCCTACACAAGCTTTCATTGGTCAGTGGTTTCTGCAAACGAGCAGAACGGATCGGTACAGGTTCAGGTTAATGTAACCAATACGGGCTCCTTCGAAGGTAAAGAAGTCATCCAAATCTATGCGGGAACGCCGCAGGGGCTTCTTGGCAAACCGGCCAAAAGCCTGGTAGCCTTCCGGAAAACACGGTTGTTAAAAGTCGGTGAAACTCAGACTTTATGCCTTGAATTTTCAGTCGATGCCATGGCTTCCTATGATGATTTTGGTAAGGTTCAAAAATCAGCATACATACTGGAAGCCGGAGACTACGTGTTTTTTGTCGGGACTTCCGTGCGGAATGTGGAAAAGCTCAGCTATGTTTATACTGTTCCGCAGAATAGAGTTGTCAGGCAGCTAAGCAAAAAAATAGCGCCGACTTCATTAAAGGAAAGAATGCTGGCTGACGGCAGTTTTGAAAAGCTCCCTCAAAAAGAAGCGAATGATCCCGATGCCTGCGGTCTTGAGAAAATGCCGGCAGAAATGACGGAAGGAGTTGCACCGGGAATACGAGCAAGACAGAGCTGTCATTTTAGGAAAGAGCCGTTCAAGAATGGAACTCGAGCTTTTTATGAGGTAGCCGAAGGTAAGCTGACAGTAGATGAGTTCCTGGTGCAAATGACAGATGAAGAAGTGGCTCATTTATTGGGCGGTCAACCCAATACCGGAGTCGCGAATACTTTCGGATATGGTAATATGCCGGAATATGGCATTCCAAATGTCATGACCGCCGATGGACCTGCCGGACTTCGAATTGCTGCTGAATGCGGCGTCAATACAACTGCCTGGCCTTGCGCAACCTTGCTGGCCTGTACGTGGGACAGAGATGTTGTATATGCGGTTGGGGAAGCCGGCGCCAGGGAAGTTAAGGAAAATAACATTGCGGTTTGGTTAACGCCGGCAATTAACATTCATAGAAGTCCATTGTGCGGACGTAACTTTGAATACTATTCTGAAGATCCGCTCCTGACCGGCAGGATGGCTGCCGCTATGGTAAATGGTATTCAATCCCAGCATATTGGAGCGACTGTCAAGCATTTTGCGCTGAACAACAAGGAAACCAACAGGAAGAACAGCGACTCCAGAGTAACAGAAAGGGCAGCCAGAGAGATATACCTGAAGGCTTTTGAGATAGTGGTCAAAGAAGCGGCTCCATGGAGCATTATGTCCTCCTACAATATTATTAATGGCCATCGCGCGTCAGAAAACAGAGAGTTGTTGGAAGACATATTAAGAGGCGAATGGGGCTGGGAAGGCATGGTAACCACTGATTGGTGGACGTGCGGAGAGCATTATAAAGAAACCAAAGCCGGGAATGACATCAAAATGGGCTGCGGCTATCCGAAGCGTCTGCTTGAAGCCAAAGCATCAGGCCTTATTTCTCGGGCAGAGATGGATGCTTGTGCGAATAGAATTCTTGAACTGATCTTGAAGGTGGATTAATCATAAAATATGACGCTGCAGGATAAATAGTTTTATGATAAAAAGTATGAGATTTTCTCATACTTTTTATCTATCGATACATGCAATTTGTTAGATTCCTGACTTGCTGGTATTATATATGTATCGACATAAAAGGATATAACGGATTATGAAGAATTTGGTCATCGGTATATTGGCGCATGTAGACGCGGGCAAAACGACATTATCCGAGAGCTTTCTATATTTGAGCGGTAAAATTCGGAAACTGGGCAGGGTGGACAATAAGGACGCCTATCTGGACAACTTTGAACTGGAGAGGGCCAGAGGGATCACGATCTTCTCCAAGCAAGCCATGTTCGAGGTGGACGATACGCAGATTACCTTGCTGGACACCCCGGGCCATGTGGATTTTTCGACTGAGATGGAGAGAACGCTTCAAGTGCTGGACTATGCCATTTTGGTGGTTAGCGGGGCCGATGGCGTGCAGGCGCATACGAAAACTCTGTGGCGTTTGCTTGAAATATACCGGATACCGGCCTTTCTATTCATCAATAAAATGGACCAGAACGGTACCTATAAAGATAAATTGATGGAAGAGTTGAAAAAGCAGCTGGGCGATGGGTGCGTCGAATTCGGACAGGCCTTAAACGGAGATTTAAACAAGGACTTAAGCCAGGACTTAAACCAGGACTTAAACCAGGACTTCAACGACCAATTCAACGAGGACTTCAACGACCAGTTGGCCATGTGCGATGAAGCGCTGATGGAAGCCTATCTTGAAACGGGGCATATCGGGCTCCCGCAGATCAAGGATGCTATCAGTGCGCGAAAGGTTTTTCCGTGCTTTTTCGGTTCGGCTTTAAGGCTGGAAGGCGTAGAAGCCTTTATGCAGGGTATAGTGAAGTATGCCCGGATACCTTCCTACCCGGATGATTTCGGCGCGAGGATATACAAAATCGGAAGGGACGAGCAGGGAAACCGGCTCACCTATATGAAAATCACAGGCGGAAGGATTAAAATAAGGGATGTTTTGACCAACGGAGCCTGGGAGGAAAAAATCAGTCAGATCCGATTCTATTCGGGGCAGAAATTTGAGACGGCAGGCGAGGCGGAGGCGGGCTCCGTATGCGCGGTGACAGGACTTAGCCGGACAAAGCCGGGAGAAGGCCTGGGGATCGAGGAGGCTTCAAACACACCAGTGTTGGAACCGGTATTGTCATACCGCATCATTTTGCCGGCAGACTGCGACCCGAAAATGATGCTTCCCAAACTGCGTCAGATCGAGGAAGAGGACCCGGAGCTTCACATCGTTTGGAACGAACAGCTTCAGGAAATACAGGTGCAGATAATGGGCGAGGTCCAGATCGAAATACTGCAAAGCGTTATAAACAGCCGGTTCGGAGTAATGGTATCCTTCGATTCGGGACGGATCGTCTATAAAGAGACTATAGCCAACGTCGTGGAAGGAGTAGGGCATTTCGAACCGTTGCGGCATTATGCGGAGGTTCACCTTATACTGGAGCCGGGTGAACGGGGAAGCGGCCTCCGGTTCAAATCGGATTGCAGCGACGATATACTGGGCAAAAGCTGGAAGAATCTTATCATGACCCACCTGGAGGAAAAAGTCCACAAAGGGGTACTAACAGGCTCGCCGATAACGGATATGACGATTACCCTGGTGTCCGGACGTGCTCATAACAAGCATACGGAGGGCGGCGACTTCAGGGAGGCCACCTATAGAGCCGTGCGCCAGGGCCTGATGGAAGCGGAGTCCATATTGCTGGAACCGTACTATGCCTTTCAGCTGGAACTGCCTGAGAATATGGTAGGGCGCGCCATGACCGACATCGAGAAAATGTCCGGGACATGCCATATTTCGCATATAGAAGGCGGCACTGCGGTTTTGACGGGAAGCGCCCCTGTCGTTACCATGCGCAACTATCAGAAGGACGTGACTGCCTATACCAAAGGAGCCGGAAGGCTCTTTTGCAGCCTCTCGGGGTATGGACCCTGCCACAACACTGAAGAGGTTATTGAGGCAATGGGATACGATCCCGAAAGAGATGTGGCGAATCCGGCCGGTTCGGTGTTCTGCGGAAATGGCGCTAGCTTTCTGGTCGACTGGTATGATGTAAAGAGCTTTATGCATATTGAAAGCTGCCTTCAGACAAGTGAAGCCTTTACGGAAGAAGCATCCGAAAACAGGCCTTCCCATACGGAAGAGAAATGGCTCGACCCAGAAGAGGTCGACAGGATTTTCAAGCAAACTTATTATGCAAATCAGGGGAAAAAGTCCGGCTGGCAGAAGCGAAAAGCGGAGCCCGAACAATATTTCAATCCGAAAGCTTATGTCGGCAAATTGAAGGTTACCAGAGCTGAATACCTTCTCGTAGACGGCTACAACATCATCTTTGCATGGCCTGATCTGAAGGCGCTTGCAGAGGGTAACATGGATGGCGCGAGATCAAGATTGATCGATCAGCTCAGCAAGTATCAAGGAATCCGGAAATGCCAGGTCATTGCCGTCTTCGACGCCTATCGCCTGCAGGGGCACCCCGAGGAAATATTCGATCACGATAATATTCATGTGGTGTTTACCAGGGAGGCCCAGACGGCGGACCATTTTATAGAAAAATTCGCCCACGATAACCAGGAAAAATACGATATAACGGTTGCGACCTCGGACGGTCTGCAGCAGATCATTATCAGGGGGGCAGGCTGCTCCATATTGTCCGCGAGAGAACTGAAGGAAGAGATCATCCGGGCCGATGAGAGAGTCGTCCAGGCCTATCTTGAAAACCAGCCTGCGGATCGCAACTATCTGAAGGATTCGTTATCCGCCGGTACCAAGCGGCAGATGGAAGAATTGCAAAAAGAAAAAAATTAATTGGTGCATGTCTACTTATGACGGCTACTCGGGCGATTCGGACGCAGATGGCAAGGTGACGCTGCACGACCTTATCAACATCATCGACATGCTTGATTTAAAGAAAGGGAGATGCGCTTTGGATAAAGGCCAAGTTCTACGACTTCAACAAGAACAATGTAATTAACATTGCGGATATCGTATCTATCGCAAAACTAATTGTTTAGGCTTAAGTGGCTACTGAAAAAGACTTGGGTAATTGCCCGGGTCTTTTCTTTTAATCTTGCAACTGCCTGCCTTTATGGAATAACTTCAACCCGGATAGTTATAAAGTACTACATGATAATGCTAATTCACTATATTAGATTTTCCAAATAAAGTATACAATCATTGTATCAATCGGTTACAGATAATTACATCTAAAATAAAATATGGAGGATTTTATGAAAAAAACTTTGCATAATAATCCGTTGTTTGTAAGACCTGTTGTGTTATTTAGTATTATTTTAGCTTTAGCTTTTGGATTTATTCTTGCTCAAAACATAAGTGCGGAGGAACCCCCGATAGATACGGAAGCACCTTCTGCCCCATCAAATCTGGTTGCTACAAATATAAGTACGACAGGAGCCAGCCTATCATGGGTCGAGTCGACTGATAACGTAGCGGTTACAGGATACGAAGTATATAAAGACCTGTCACAATTAGTGTTGATAGCGAAGGCAAGGTACTCGGATTTACTGATCAGGTACAAAGGTATTTTGGTATTAACTATGAAGACGGCTTGATAAAAAGCATTACAGATCCGGCGGGCAGAATTGTCAGGTACGATTATACAGACGGTAGATTGACGGAATATACGGACCCGGCAGGATATGTCACTCATTATAGTTATGATGAACAAGGGTCCCTTAGTTCAATCCGGGATAATTCCATGCATGTTGTGGAAGCTGTAACATATGACCGAACAAACGGTGAAAACAAGAATAAGGTAACAAGCAAGACAGATACGTATGGTAATGTTTTCAACTATACGTATGACAATATCAATAAAAAAGTAAGCATCATAGACAGCAGCAACCGTGAAACAATACAGTGGTTCGACGACTCGATGTTTATTACAAATTCCAGAGATCCCGAGGCTAAATTGACAACAACCGAATACTTTGTCGACGAAAATGGAAAGAACAGTATGGGCTAGGTTAAGTCCAGCACCGACAGAAACGGCAAAAAGACACAATATGAGTTGGATGGTACTGGAAATATAACGAAAGTGACCAATCCCGACAATAGTACCAGAGTTATGACCTATGACGCAAAAAATAATTTGCTGAGTATAAAGGATGAATTAGGCAAATACACATGGATGATTTATGACCAAAATGGTATAAATCTGATTAAAAAAGCGCAGCCATTGAATGGCACAGACATATATAACGGAGCCGATGACGGATTTGCCGTGACTACATATGCATATTACACTGATGATGAAAACCAGCAGAGCGGTTACCTTGCAAAAGGATTACTTAAGACTGTTACTGATCCGGAAAACAATACGACTACTTATACCTACGATTCATACGGGAACAATACTGCAGTAATCGACCCTGAAAACAATCAAGTAATGAGTGGATATGATATTCTTGGACGAAAAATTAGTGCAACAACAGCCAGAGGCTACGTAACAACATTTATGTATGACCTTAACGGTAACCTTGAGAAACAGGTATTGAACAATAATGAGACCACACGAACAGTATATGACTTCCGTGGCAATAAAATAAAGGAAGTATCACCAAATCAATATAATCCCTCCATGGAAAACCCTACTGAACATACTTATGACGGAGATACCGGCTATAGATATACTTATTATGATAATGGCAAGCTTCATACCGTAACCGATCCGGAAAACAGCGCTACGTCGTATGTCTATGACCTTAATGGCAATGTAATATCGGAAACGAAGCCAAACGGAGCTGTTTACACGTATGAATACGATGTGATGAACAGGGTGACAAAATCCTATTTTACCGATGTCAGCTCAAATCCAGTATTGCTTGAAGAATATGATTACGTCATACTCACAAACGGTAATACCCAAAAGGTCGTAACCAAACATCTGAATTCCTCAGAGGTTGCTGTCACTTCCTTTACATACGACTACGCAGGACGGCAAATCGAGCAGAAGAATCCGGACAATACTACCTTAAAGACTGAATACTACCAGAATGGACTTACAAAGACAACTACAGATGCGAAAAATAATATTAGTTATTTCTACTATGACGGCCTGAACAGGCTTACCGAAGAAAGAGTTCCTTTTGAGAAGATCGGTACTGTAACGTATTACACCGTTACAAAAAATGAATATGATAATAGTGGCAATATATTGATTGAGAAAACAACAAGTAATAAACCGGGCGAACCTGAAGCGTACAATCAAACCGGCTATGAATATAATAGCAGGAATTTACTGATTAAAGTAACTACATACAATAACGGGTCGCCGGTAAATTATACGCAGTATTTCTATGATGCTGACGGTAATAAGGTTAGATTGTATACAGGACTTTCCCAACCGTTAACTGTGAACGGACTGGATAATGTAATATCACAGGGCGATACGGTTTATTCAGTCACAAAATATACGTACAACCATATGGGTAAGCTAACCTCGATTACTGATGCTTTGAATTCCACCATTATTTATTCATATGATCTGAATGGGAACAGCACATCAATAGTAGATAGGAATGGAAATGTCACTACTTTTGCATATGACAATATGAACAGGTTACTATCAAAATCCGTAGCTTGCGCCGACGCGACATGTGACGCCGCGTATTCCTACAGTTACGACTCGATAGGTGAAACATTGACCACTTCCGGCGGTGGGATAGATTATACAAACGTATATGACGGAATGGGCAGGCGCATCAGCGAAACGCAATCCAATGGATTTTCAAAGGAATATGCATATGATACTGCCGGCAGAAAAATATCCTTCAAACTTTTTCAAAATGGTATTCTCAAGCAAGACCTTTCGTATACCTACTATGTAACCGGCAGGCTATGGCAGGTGCTTGAGAATGGTAATGTTACCGGAACCTATCAGTATGACGGGAATGGCAACAGATCTGTGCTTACTTATGATAACGGCAACAGCACAACCTATACATATAATCTAGCGAACAAACTCAAAGTACTGACTAATAAAAATGGTTCGGCTAACATATCTCAATATACCTACAATTATTTTATGGATGGCAATCAGCAGAGCAAGTCAGATTCATCCGGCATTACTTCATATATCTACGATGGGCTCGGCAGGTTGACAAGTGTGAGTGAACCAGGTTCAGTCTCTACCGCTTATCAGTACGATGATTCTAATAACCGTGCTTCCATATCAGTAATCGGCGGAACAGAACCTTATACTACTACATACACATATGACTTTAACAACAGATTAGTCGCGGAATGTAAAACGACTTCAAACAGTGCGGTAACTATAGACTATGAGTATGACAGCAATGGCAATCAAATTGGAAAAGGTTCAGACGAGTACAAATTTGACGGGTTTAATCAGCTTATACAGGTGGATAATGGGGATGTTTGTTCGTATACATATGACGGGAATGGACTAAGGACAGGAAAAATAATAGGAAATGCTGCAACTGTACAGATCTGGGATGGCGATCAGTTAGTTTATGAAGTGGATGGTAATGGAGCTTTGATAGAAAGCTACATAAGGGGCATAAATCTTATAAAATCAGCTAATGACGCAGGCGCTTCCATCCACTACCTATTCAGTGGTCATGGCGACGTGGTACAATTAACTGGTACTACTGGTGATATTGTAAAGAGTTACAACTATGATGCATTTGGCAATGAAAAGAATCCTGATCCGAGCGATACAAATGTATTTAGGTATAGTTGCGAGTACTTTGATAAGGAAACGGGCAGTTACTACCTGCGAGCGAGATATTATGATCCCAAGGTAGGCAGGTTCATTACGGAAGACTCTTATCTGGGCAAAGCTTCAGATCCTCTTTCTTTGAACCGCTATACTTATTGTTATAATAATCCTAATAAATATACTGATCCGATTGGTCACATTCCAGTGAATATGGATAGTAAAAATTATTGGGATATGTTTGACTTGTTCCAAGGGATTGGTGCAGGTGTACTGGAAGATTATACATATGGTATTTCAGATACTGGTTATGAATATTACTTAAGAACCAACGAGAATACATACACAACTGGAAAACTCATCGGAAACTTTTTAGGTGGCCTTGGGGGAATTATTGAAACTGGTGGCGGTGGAGCTTATATTGTTAGTACCGGGGGTGCTGGGGCAATAGCGGGTGGCGCCATTATTGTCGGGCATGGTGCGACAGTCGTTGGCTCTTCATATGGAAATTTTTTAGCCAATTATATTAAACTGGCCGAAATTTATAACAATCAAGGATCAAGCAATGAGAATAAGGAAAGGTCTGCTGCTGAAATAATTGCTCAGGAGAAAAAAGGAAGTATTAACCAAAAGTTCCCAAGACAATGGCTAGATAATACAAAAGCAGAAATAGATGCCGCTGCAAAAAAAGGAGATAAATCAGCACAGACAGCAAAAAAACTGCTTCAAGATAAAGATTTTGATAAGGGATCTAATTCAACTAGGTCAAAGAAGGGACAATAAACTAAGTTTTTAGGAGGCCAATATGGAATTAATTAACGAGTTAATCAAGCTAATTTATACATACTACCCCCAAAAATGCAGCTATTTAAGTATTGAATACAAAAACTCAATTGAACATCGTAAATATAATGAAGTTGTAAAAAATAAAAAATGTAGAATACAACTAATTGATAATTGCTATTCTATCTTAAAATCAGTGTTTTGCGACTATTATATTACTAAATGGACAAACACTGAATATCCAAGTGTACATTTCTCTGTATTGTTACATAAAAATCAACCAATACTTGATGATGATGATGAACTTTTATTAGCACTGAATTGTAGAAGACTTGATTTAGAGGTTTACATTAGCTTACTAGGAAATTACTTTTACACATATGTTATTGAGACAAGAAAGTGCTTGCCAAACCATGAGTTAGAATTTAGTTATTATGATGAAAAAGAATTTTTAGAAAAATCGCAAATAAACGAATTAAAAGATGCCTTATATAGTATTGGATTTACAAAGTTAAATAAAAATAATGTTTGTATAAACGTCCCTGATATCGAAACAGAACTTTTGTATGAAGGAGAGGTCAAGATTTTTAATGCTCTATTTTCAGATGTTGAAAGGAATTTTTAATATTATAAGGATAACATAGGTTGAAATGATCATATTTGAACAAGGGTATCAGAGGGTATCCCAAGCTACTATGCGGAATGGATGACTATCTGACAAAGCCGATCAGGAGTAAAAATCTATCTAAATGAGTATATAAGTATGCTTAAAGGTGTACTTGATCAGGATCTAGATGAAAGATTTGCAGAAAGAAGATTAAAGTGACCGGAACAACTGAAGGAAAAACGCCGCAAGCATTACCTGCGGCGTCTTCTTTCGCTATCAGAACAGTACATCCTTTGTACCGGTGGCTGCTTTTGCAATCAGTCGTCCTTTATTATAGGAATATAGAACGGGAGAATTGTAGTTGAGCGCATCGTAATAATTCTTGGCGTCTAGTATGATAAAACTTGCCGGATTGCCGGCGCGGATGCCGTAGGAATCACCCAGATGAAGGGTTTTTGCCGCGTTGGTTGAAATGAATCTGTATGAATTCAAAATATCCTCATACCCCATCATCTGACATACATGAAGCCCCATAAATACCACGTCGCGCATGTTTCCGTTGCCTAACGGGTACCATGGGTCGAAAATATCGTCGTGTCCGAACGAGACATTGATCCCCTCCGCCGTCAGCTCCTTTACGCGTGTAACGCCTCTGCGCTTGGGATATGTGTCCATACGCCCCTGCAGGTGGGTGTTCACGAGCGGGTTGGCGACAAAGTTAATACGGCTCATCTTAAGCAGGCGCATGAGCCTGACTACATAAGCGTTATTATAGGAATGCATGGCTGTAGTATGGCTGGCGGTGACACGGTCGAACATCTGCAGTTCATAGGCTCTCGCCGCCAGTGTTTCAAGACCGCGGGACGCTTCGTCGTCAATTTCATCACAGTGCACGTCTACAAGCCTTTCATACTTGCAGGCGAGTTCCATGGCAAAGTTGAGGGATTCTACGCCGTACTCCCGTGTGAATTCAAAATGGGGAATGGCGCCGACCGCATCAACCCCCATCCTGACGGCGTTTTCCATCAAAGCCTTGCCGTTAGGGTAGCTGAGTATGCCCTCCTGAGGGAATGCCACGATCTGAATATCCATATAGTCCTTCAATTCATCACGTAGTTCAATCATGGCTTCCAGGGCCGTAAGCTTCGGATCGGTTACATCCACATGAGTACGCACGTGTTGGACTCCGTTTGCCGCCTGCATTCGGACGACGCGGTTGACACGTTCCTTCACATCCGGTTTGGATAGCTTTTCCTTACGCTTGCTCCAGCATTCGATCCCTTCAAACAGAGTTCCCGAAAGGTTCCAAACAGGATCGCCGGCCGTAAGGCAGGTATCGAGGTGGATATGGGACTCGATGAAGGGCGGAAGAGCCAGCTTTCCGCAGAGGTCAAGCACCTCTTCGCCGGGCTTAAGTGAAAGTCCGGCATTGATTTCAGCAAATACGCCGTTTGTTATGCGAATATCCGAGAGTCTATCCGAGTTTTCGATATAGACATTTTTAATTAACATTCGTGTCACCTTCTATATTTTGGTCAGCCTTTCTCTGAAAGAGCTCGGCAGCAATATAGCATATACACGCAATTACCATAGCGTTTATGGCGGCAATGCCGAAATGTGCGAAGTTACCCGCAAGTGCGCCGAGTATTACGCCTATGATTGCTCCGAAATTGAACTTCCGGTTTACAGTGGAGCCTGCCTTGTAATTTGCCTTATGCAGGAAGAAATCGAGTGCGATGATCGCTCCGATCGGAGGCAGTGTTGCATTGAGGAAGGCCAGCCAGCTTACAAAGTTGTTATACAGCCAGATAGCGGCGACTGTTCCCACAAAACCTGCTATCAGGACCATCGGACGCTTGCGGAGCTTTGTGATATTCGAGAGGCCGAGTCCTGATGTGTACAGAGCATTGTCGTTGGTAGTCCATATGTTTGCGCCGAGTACGATGAGGGCAGGTATGGCAAGACCCTGGGCAATCATGACATAGAAAATATCATCTTTTCCTGTAAAAGCTCCTCCGACGGCGCCGAAAGCGAACATGAGAGTATTTCCGAGAAAGAAGGCGATTATCGTTGTGATAATGGCGGACTTATTACTTTTTGCAAAGCGGACAAAGTTGGGTGTGGCTGTACCCCCGCTGACGAATGAGCCGATGACCATACCGACCCCGGCCATTACCGTTATAGATCCGGAGCTTTTTGCAAATATGGCAGAAAGCCCGCCGCCGGCTGCAGTTGCCGTAACCATCGAATATATACCGAGGGCTGCGACAAGAGGGACTGCAATATAACTGACGATTTCAAGTCCCTTGATCCCGAAATAGGCAGAGGAAGTCATGCAGACACCCGCTATTATAACAAGGATGATCGGGCTGATTCCAAGCAGCTCCGATGCAGGGATTGCGAACATTGCCACGCCGACGCCGAACCATCCGATTTGTGTAAAGCTGATGAGTGCGGAAGGAAGGTATGAACCTATTTTTCCGAAGGAACGTTGTGCAAGCAGATCAAGACTTAGGCCCGTTGAACTCCCGATATAGGCAAGTACACCGGTATATGCGGCCAGAATACAGCCGCCGATCAGTATCGCCCAGACGAAACCGGTCAGGTCAAGACCGTTGCCAAGCTTCGCACCCACGCTCATGCTGGCGGAAAAAAATGTGAAACCGAGCATGATGAAAAACATGGGCCAAAAGCCTTTGCGGGCACTGGAAGGCACATTTTCCAGAGAATAGTCCGCATCAATGTGTTGGTTGATTTCCTTTGCCATAATATTACCCCTTTTCCGAAAATATTTTATATATTAAGAAGTGCAAGCAGTCTGCACGCTCCATATACCGTTTGAGACTATTCAGGGTAATAAAAAAATCCTGCAAAAATCCGCAAGATTTAAAACGTCTGCATTGACGCGCGTTGTATGCAATCTTGTCGGTATCTCTGTACCGAGATTAAAGATTTTTTTATCAAATAGAATATTATCATTGTTATTTGGCTATTGTCAATTGTCATATATAATTTATGAAATTTTATTAAATATACTTAGTGAAATACTTTAGTTTGTTGATTGCCTATCACATTATTGAGTGATACTATTTATCAAAAATCAAGTTCAATGGAAGAAGGGACGATCACTATGCAATACGGCAAATCAATTTTTTCTGTCAGGCCGAATGATCCTATGGCCTGTGTTTTCACCCCTCAGGAGTTCGGCGCCGATCCCGGTGGCAATGGCGATAACACCTACGCCCTTCAAACGGCAATAGACAAGCTGGAGGCAGAGGCGCAGAATGGAATTATTTTCATACCGGAAGGCATTTATCGTTTTGCGGGGACTGTTCAATTGTGGCGAGGCATCCGCCTTATCGGTTTCGGAGACAAACGTCCGGTATTCACTGTGGCAGACAATACCCCGGGCTTTCAGGGACCGGATTCCAAATACATCTTCCACTTCCGCGTGAACAAACCCGGCCCTGGAGAAGAGCTGCGGGATGCGCAGAATACTACTTTCTTCAGCGGTATCCGTAATATAGACTTCAAACTGGGCAGAGGGAACCCCGGACTGGTTGCCTGCCGTTTCAGGGTGGCGCAGCTTTGTTCCATCGAAGATGTCGATTTCTATATGGAAGACAACCGTGCAGCTGTAGAGATGATAGGCAATGAAATTGAACGCTGCCGCTTCTTTGGCGGACAGTACGGCATTCTTACGGGCGAAACCGTCCCCTATTGGCCGTTCTATCTGGGAGACAGCGTTTTCTCAGGCCAATCCAGGGCCTGCATTTCGACCTATCGCGCAGGCATGACAATGCTTCGTAACACGCTCTCCAACGCCCCCTACGGTGTGTACGTACCGAATAAGGAGCGCGACAACCACTATATAGAGGAATTCGAACGCCTGTACATGCAGGATTGCCGCCTGGAGAACCTGTCGGAAGCCGGTATCAGTATGAATATGGTGCGTTATCCCCAGAACTGGCTGCATGCGAACAAAATATTCTGCAGGAATGTGCCGCGGTTCCTCGAATCCTTTGGGTATCAGTATAACCATCACATCGGAGTCCCCCACATCGAGCCGGAAACGGAATGCTACAGCGTTAACATCGATTTAGGCCTGCGTATCGACGTGGATAATGAGGACATCAACCGACGCTTCGATCTACGCTATGGCATTCAACCTGAAAAAGACCTGCCTGCTCCCTCCGATCCCGACTATGTACCCATGCCTTGCGTGACGGATTGGGTCAATATCAGAGATCTGGGCGCCAAAGGCGATGGAGTGACCGATGATACGCCTGCATTTGAACTGGCTATTGCACAGCATAGGGCAATATACCTGCCCCAGGGTAGATATATGATCTCGTCCGGGCTTGAGCTGAAGCAGGACACCGCTATTCTGGGGCTGCATTGCAGCATGACCAGACTTTGTATGAAGGATCACACCCCGGGTTATGATAACGAAAAAATGCCGGCCGCAATGTTCAAGATACCGGAGGGCGGCTTGAACCATATTTCGGGCATCTGCTTCGACGGCGGTAAAAACAGGGGAGTTATCCAGGTGGAATGGATGGGCGATCCATCCTCAATTATGGAAGACTGCCTTTTCGACTTCGGCGGCCACGGCGGTGTCAGTAAAGGCCGTGACCGCTATTACGGCGTATATATCCACGACGGTGGCGCCGGTGTTTTCAAGAACATATGGATGCCCGACGTATGGACGAGGGATGGCTTCCATATCAGTAATACCTCGGCTCCCGGCCAGATCTGGATGATTTCAGTCGAACACCATCTTGATGTCGAAGTTGTGCTCGAGAATGTTTCCAACTGGAAAATTGTCGCTTTGCAGACTGAGGAGAACCTTGGCAGCGAGTATGCTTCATCCCTTCGCATCGAGGACTGCCGGGATCTCGAAATCGCCAATCTGTTCCAATACAGAGTACAGGCCATCGAGATTCAACATCCTAACGCGACTGCCATTAACAATTGCAAGAATCTGACCATAAACGGCATTCACTGCTTCAGTATCGGACCCACGCCTTTTACAAACTCTGCTCTGATAGACGACAGGCTGTTTGTGAAGGATCAGGAGATCGGCACTTTGCATGTGAACTGCTAACAACTTTACTTATTTATATAAAAACTAAAGTTTTTACTGTTTTATCATTTGTCGCCAATTAATATAATTAATTTGTCAGAAGTATCAGAGTTTTTTCCGGAGAGACCCTTATACATGACAAAAAGGAGGATAATTTATGAAAGCGAGCCGCATTTTAACTCTCGTAATTGCAGTTGTATTGTTATTTACGATGTTCGTAGGCTGTCAGCAATCAAGGGATACGGCAAGTGAAAAAACAGTAACTACCGACACCAATCCAACAGTCGCAAGCACGGCTTCTACTGCCGAGAAACCGAAAGAAATCAAAACCTACACCGCATTTGTAAACGGTCCGGCCCTGATAAGCGGTGATGATTGGGATACTCCTGTCGGCAAGAAAATTACCGAATTATCGGGAGTAAAACTGATCGTAGACCGTCCGGTCGGTTCCGACACAAGGCAAAAAGCAGGCGTCATGATCGCTTCGGGCGATTACCCGGATCTGATCTGGGGCGGCGAAGCAATGGGTGAATTCCAGGCAGCACAGGCGCTTGTTCCGTTGAATGATTTGATCGACAAATATGGAACGAACATAAAAAAATCATACCGCCCGTCTGAATTGAATCTTTTGAAGCAGAAAGACGGCAATATTTACTTTATAGGAACGCTGAGAGCTTCTGTCGATAATCTTTATCCCGCAGCAGGCTTCTATCTGACCAGGGACGCGCTCGAACAGCAGGGTTGGCCCAAAATAAAGACATTAAGCCAGTACAAGCAGGCAATAAGGGATTATGTCAAGAAGAATCCCGAGACCAACGGCGTTGCCAATATAGGCTTCTCACTTACAACAGAGGGCAGCAGAATATCTTCGCTTCAGTACGGCTGCCCCAGGTACCTTTCCGGAAGCCCGAATGACGGCGTAACGGTCATCGATCCGAATACTTTCCAGGCTAAGGTAGTTTTGACCCAGGATTTCAATCTGGAATACCTGAAGTTCATGAACGAGTTCTGGAAGGAAGGCCTTCTCGACAAGGAAATCTTCATGCAGACGACCGAACAGTATAATGCAAAGATCAGCGCCGGCCGTTTTGTCGGTTTCTTCGACCAGAGATGGTCCATTAACAACGCTCTGATTGCTGTAGATCAACAGAAGATGTACGACAAGGTGCCGGTTGCCTTACCGATCGTATTTGACAACGTCACACAGGAGAGGTATCAGGGTCCGTTGTCCTTCGCTACATCGAACGGTATAGCTATCAGTATAAAAGCAAAGGATCCTGACGGGATAATGCAGTTCCTCGACTGGACGTGTGCAGAAGACGCCACAAAGCTGTATTACTGGGGTGTCGAAAATGTAGATTACATTGTAAAAGACGGAAAATTGGCTAAAACGGATGAACAGTGGGCTAACTTCAATAGTCCGGAGTACAACAACAAACAGGGTATAGGCATATTCCAGTACCTGCCTGTAAGAGAAGGCCTTGCCAATGATTTTGGCAAGCTTTCGGACGGCAGCTGGGTCAATCCCAAAAACACTGACGAGTACATTCGGCTTAAATACAGGCCTGACGAAAAGGAAATACTGAATGCATACAGCATCAAGACGTTTAATGATCTCTTTGCTCCCAACTATCCCGCCACGTACGAGGTAGGCTGGTCGCTGCGCTCCAAGCTGCAGTCCGATCATCCGGGCAAGATAGCAATAGAGAAGGCGCTTGAGACATCGACTCAGTACATTCCAAAGATAATCATGGCTAAAACCCAGGATAATTTTAACAATCTGTGGAATGAATACCAGGGCAAGCTAGCAAAACTTGACCTGAAGGCATATGAAGATGCAATCAGCCAGATGGCCAAGGATGGATCCGTATATTACAAAAACTAAAGCGTGTAAAAACGGGACTTAAAGGATAAAGGCGGAGTAAGCGGGAGATATGCGTCTCTCCTGCTTACTCCGCATAAGTACCGATCCATCGGGCAGGAGGATGATTATGCAGCAAATAGTCAAATCAAACAAAAAAGCAAATCTTGCACCTCTCAGTAAGGGTACATTGCTGCGGAAGCTGATAGAGCAAAAAGAGCTTGTTGTGTTGTCGCTGCCTTTTATGATCCTTGTTATCACATTTTGCTACGTCCCCCTTTGGGGATGGCTGATGGCATTCAAGGAGTATAAACCCGGTGTGTATACCATACTGAATGCTCCGTGGGCCGGACTTAAAAACTTTAAGGAGCTTTTCAGCGACTCATACTTCTATCTGGCTATTCGCAATACCCTTGGAATCAGCAGTCTGAAGCTGATATTCGGCTTTGTTGCGGCAATAACTCTGGCAGTGCTGTTGAATGAAATAAAGCTGAAGGTTTTCAAGAGAACCGTTCAAACAATTTCATATTTGCCTCATTTCATATCCTGGGTCGTAGCCGCCAACATAGTATTCATGTCGCTTTCACCTGACGGCGGCATAGTGAATACGGTTCTTGTAAACCTTGGGCTCGTTAAGGAAGCCGTTCCGTTTATGGGAATGAAGGAATACTTCTGGCTGATAATCGCCATATCAAACGTATGGAAGGACGTCGGCTGGGGAGCGATCATATATCTGTCGGCCATGGCCGGTATAGACCCCTGTCTTTATGAATCCGCCGCAATAGACGGCGCAGGAAGACTCAAAAGGATTTTCCACATTACGATTCCGTCCATAGCTCCGACAATTAAAATACTGCTTGTACTGAATATCGGGTGGATACTGTATTCGGGGTTCGAACAGGTATATCTGCTCGGGAATTCCTCTGTGGACGAGGTTGCGCGCACCCTGGAGATCTATGTTTACAATTATGCAATGAAATACTTCCGTTTTTCCTACGGTACTGCAATAGGAATATTCAACTCGGTTGTATCGTTCATACTGATAACGATTGCCAACAGAGTATCAAAAAGGGTCGACGGGGAAGGCATTTTCTAAAGGAGAGATGGTATGGCTCGTATTCGTATATCTATCAGTGAAAGAGCGGAAAGCGTCATATTCGATACAATAAATTATGCCTTGATGATTTTTTTATGCATTGTAACGCTTTACCCGTTTTTAAACACGCTGGCAATCTCCCTGAACGACGCAATCGACACGGTGCGCGGCGGCATATATATATGGCCGAGAGTGTTTTCACCGTATAATTATATAAAATTGTTCTCCGAGAATAAGAGCATTTTGAACGCTACCTTCATTTCGGCATCCAGAGCGGTCGTCGGGTCGGTGCTGGGAGTGTTTTCCTGTATGTCCCTGGCTTATACCCTAAGCCGGAAGGATTTTGTGCTGAGGAAAATATTCACCAAGCTGCTGGTTTATACCATGTATTTCAGCGGCGGGATCATACCTGTCTACATGTTGATAAGATCGCTCGGACTTATAAATAATTATCTGGTATATATTCTTCCGGCTATAATCGGCGCTTACAATATAATGGTTATCAGGAGTTATATAGACGGCCTGCCCGCGGGCTTGATAGAGGCCGCCAAAATCGACGGCGCAAGCGAGTACAGAATCCTGTTTGCGATTATCTTTCCACTAAGCCTGCCCGTACTTGCGGTCATCGTACTGTTTATAGCAGTTTCACAGTGGAATTCGTGGTTCGATACGATGCTGTACTGTTCCAGCGCAAAAGGCCTGAGTACGCTGCAATTTGAACTTCAAAAGATACTGATGGCTTCAAGGATGCTGTCTGAATCGGCGGGCGATGCAGCGACATCAATGTCTGCGTCAATGGACGTATCGGCTGTTGTGACTCCAACCTCCATAAGGGCGGCTATGACCGTGATTGCAGTACTGCCCATCCTGTGTGCATATCCGCTGCTCCAGAAGTATTTCATATCCGGGCTGACACTCGGAGGAATCAAGGGATAATAAGTTTGACGGACAAAGTCGGTTTTCGCATATCAGTCATGTGTGAGCTCCGACTTTCTATATTGTGTGGGAGACATCCCCGAAATTTTTTCAAATTTACTGCCGAAATATGTGTTGTCGGTATATCCAACCATATATGCTATCTCATATATTTTCAATTCGGTCATCTTCAACAGCCTCATTGCTTCTTCAATGCGCAGCTTGTGCAGATAATCGTTAAAATACATCCCGAATTTCTTTTTAAACAGCTGCCCAAGATAAACCGGATTGATATAGAAGGCTTCCGCCATGCTTTTTAAAGAAATATTACTTTTGTAATTCTTTTGTATATACGATTCGATATCACCCAATATTCCGTTTGATTTGTTTTCCTTTAAGTGTTTCAAATAATTGGTGCACTCGATGCAAAAATCAAGAAGGCTTTTCTTGATAATATGGATACGGGTTTCATTGATATCGGGAAAGGCTATCTTTCCCGACAATTCGTTTACATCATGCTGCCAGCGGGTGATATTCATGCACGAGGCAAAAACGTCAAATTCGAATTTGATAATGTATGCTTTGACAAGGTTGGGCGCCATAAGCTTCTCCTGTATTTCGAGGAACAGGTCCTCCACATGCTGTTTAACGGCATCCTGCCTGCCGTTTTCAATATCCTCCTGCAATACATGAAAACATTCGATATTTCCGATATCCTGCGAAAATGTCATGTCTTTCTGTTCGTCATAATAAAAAATACTGTATTGCTGCCTGTAAAAATATGAGTTTCTATGAACTTCGTGGCAGGTTCTGAATGATTTTTTAATTTCGGCAATATTATTTGCCACAGCGCCTGCGCATACTGTGACTTTTATGCCTCCGGCGCCTGTAAAGCCCTTGTAGAGCCTATCTGTAAATACTTTAATTTTATTATCGTACCTGGAAAGTATATTTTTTCCCACGATCATTCCATATCTGTATACGAACTCTCTATGGATATTAAGCGCGTTTTCCCTGCCGATGGCATTAAAAATAATTTCCTCGATCAACTGGCTGCTTCTTAAGCTTTCCTCGTCGCTGAGACTACGGATCCATTCGTCATAATTGTCTATCTCGATCAACACATAGTAAATTTTGTCGTCCTCGTTCAGACTTAACCACTGCCTGGCATAATCCAGCACATTTTCATTTACCTCACCCTCGACAAGTCTCAGTATGGTTTCGTTGGCCACAGTTCTTGCGCTCATGTAAAACTCCGCGTCCTTGGCCAGTTCTCCGTATATTTCCTGCCGGAAACGTTCCAGTATGTCGAGAAGCTCGCTCTCTTCTATCGGCTTTAAAATATAATCCATTACGTTATACTTCATTGCCGTTCTTGCATACTCAAAATCATTGTAACTGCTCAATATGATGAATTTTGCCGAAACCTGCATTTCCTTTACGGCAATTCTTATCATTTCCAAACCGTCGATTTGCGGCATTTTTATGTCGGTAATCACCAGGTTGGGAGAATAAAGCCGGATCATTTCAAGCGCTTCAGCCCCGTTCTCCGCCTCGCCGCAAATGTAAAATCCGTATTTCTCCCAGTCGATGACAGCTAAAAGGTATTGCCTGACATATGGCTCATCGTCTACTATCAGTACTTTCAGCATTGACATTTGAATTTACCTTTCTATAAGATCGCCGGAATTTTTATATAAACCATTGTCCCTTCATCCTGAACGCTTTCGATGCTGAACTCGAATTCATTCCCATAAAACAGCCTCAGCCGGTTACAGACATTACGGATGCCAATGTTGGAGTCTTTCAAATCGCCTGTTTGCTGCAGACTGTTCCTGATATCCTCAAGTTTTTCAGGGGTTATTCCGCAACCATTGTCCTCTATCAGGATTTCCAGCCTGTCTTCCGCCTTTTTGATCGTCAATGCGATCAGGCCGTTTCCAACCTTACCTTCGATTCCATGTACGCAGGAGTTCTCGATAAACGGCTGTATCGCCATTTTGGATACTTTGCATTCCAGTACCTCATCGGGAACGTAAATCTCATAATTCAACTTTTCAGAAAACCGGTATTTTTGAATCTGCAGATAATCTCTGATATATTCAATTTCCGACCTGACAGTAATCAGGTTGTTCCCCCAGACAAGCATCCTTCTGAATGTTTTTGACAGGCTTTTTACTATATCCGCCGTTTCCGTCTCGTTTTTCATAAGGCTCCGTATACGGATCGATTCCAGGGTATTAAAAAGGAAATGCGGATTGATCTGGCTTTGCAGCGCATTCAGCTCTGCCTGTTTATGTTCCAGTTCCAGGTTCTTTTTCTGAATATCCGCTTCATATACATCCTGGATCAGCTTTTTGATTCTAAGCGCCATGCTGTTGAAATCTGACATAAGCTGGCCTATTTCATCGGCGCCGCCCTTTTCTTCGATCAGGTCGAATTCCTGGTTCTTTACCTTTTCCATATGCCGTGAGATTGTGATGATTCTGTTGTTAAAAGACCTCGAAATCAGTAAGATTGCAAGGCTCGCAGCTGAAAGGCTGATTAGCGCAAGGAATAATACGAAGTTTAAAGCGGGATAAACCGCTCCCGATATACCTCTTTCATTGAAAATCCCGACAATCTTCCAGCCTGTAAGACAGGTAGTATCGCTAAGGTTCATATTTATAACGAATTTATCCTGACCCTGCTTTACCTGGTCAAATGGCGTAAAAAATTCATCGTCAGCCATGTAATGCGGATCTGTAGAATACACTATCGCGTTGTCTTCATTTACCAGGAATATGTCTCCGTCCAGATTCATGTCGGAGATGATCATTCCGATCATTTTATAATTGAGGTCTATTTTCAGGATGTTCTCATTCCCGTCGTTTATCCTGTCCAGCTTTCTTATGATGCTTACTTTCCGCTTTAATACAAGGGTATTTGATTGTATGCTGGAAAATACCAATATTTTGTTTCGTATGGTCTGCAGTTTCGAGTACCATTTGGTTTTCCTGGTTTTATCATCCAGCTTGTAGTAGGTATCAGCGGTGGGTATGGTATCATTGCTGGAATAGATATTGATATCTTCAATAGTTCCGTAAGCAAGGAGATATTTTTTTAGCAAGTCACGCAAATATTTATTAAAATATAGATAATATTCCTCTACATCCGAATATTCTCTTTGCAGCAGATCCGTCAGATTATTGTCCTGATATATGGCGTGGGAGAGAGTTATACCCGAATTGATCAATCTGGTGAACTCGTTTTTTGTTTTTTCCATGGACATTGATATTCGATTGATATTTTCATTCCTGACATTATCCGATATTTTTTTGTAAAACAGCGCATTTGTGCAGACAATAGGAATAAAGAGCAGCATTACATAAAGGATCAGAAGTTTGTTGCTCAGTTTGATATCATACAGCTTTCTGGTGAAGAATTCGACTGCTCTCATATTTTTCCCAGTAAGGTTGTTGTTGTAGACATTAACATAATTATAACATAAATAAGACTGATATGTTCGTAAAAATATTGGGATGACGACTGAAGTACAGGCATTGACTATTCTTGGGGAAGGTGGGAAAACAGAATGCCTAAAGGATTGAATGAGTATACGCGCAAGAGGGATTTTGAAAAGACAGGGGAGCCTGAAGGAATAGCGGGGAATTCCTCAGAACGCCTGAGGTTTGTAGTCCAGCACCATTTAGCCAGCAGGGATCACTTCGATTTCCGCCTCGAGTGGAACGGGGTGCTGTTGAGCTGGGCTGTGCCCAAGGGGCCCTCTTACAGTACAAGCGACAAGAGGCTTGCCGTACGGGTGGAGGACCATCCTCTGGAATACAGGAATTTTGAAGGCGCCATCCCCAAGGGCGAGTATGGCGGCGGAGTTGTAATGCTCTGGGATGAAGGGTACTGGGAACCTCAGTCGGATGTGGAGGAAGGACTTGGAAAAGGTTCGCTCAAGTTCGTACTGAAAGGAAGGAGACTGAAAGGGAAATGGGCCCTGGTCCGGCTGAAAGCGAGAACGGAAAGGGAAAAGGAGAAAGCTGAGATTAATTGGCTTTTACTGAAAGAAAAAGACGACCTCGCTAAAACAACCGACGGGATCTCCGAATTTGCTACGAGCGTCAGGACAGGACGCACCATGGAGGAAATCGAGGAAGGCGCTGATGAAAAAATAGATGTTACCGGGAATCCCTTTGAAAAAACGGACGTACAACTTGCCAAACTGGTAAATAAGGTTCCCGAGGGCGAGGATTGGTTATATGAGGTGAAATACGACGGCTACAGGATCGTTGCATACCTGGAGGGCGGAAAGGCCAGGCTCATGACCAGAAACGGCAAGGACTACACAAAGCAATTCCGGGATGCGGCGGACTCCCTGAGCGATTGGGGAGTCGGAAGAGCGATGGTCCTCGACGGGGAAATGGTGATCATGGATCCGCACGGAAAGTCGGATTTCCAGGCCCTGCAAAATTACATGAAAAAGCCCGGCGGAAGAAATCCCGTCTATATAGTATTCGATCTCCTGGCGCTGGATGGGGCGGACCTGAGAGGACGCAGCCTGACCGACAGGAAAGAAATGCTTGAAGAACTGATGAAAGATTCGCCGGAAAACCTCCATTACAGCAGACATGTCAGAGGGAATGGAAAGGCCGGTTTCCTTGCGGCCTGTAAAGCGAATCTGGAAGGGATAGTAGGGAAAAAGGCCGGTTCCGCATACAGCGGTACGAGGAGCGGCGACTGGATCAAGCTGAAATGCGACAACAGGCAGGAGTTCGTCATAGGAGGATATACGCTCTCCGATAAAAAAACGAGCGGAGTGAGCTCGCTTATCCTCGGCGTCTACGAAGGAAAGGAGCTGATCTATGCCGGACGTGCAGGAACGGGCCTTGGTGAACGCGCCATGAGAGAGTTGGAGGCGAAATTCGAGGATATAAAGAGAGAGGAGCCCCCCTTCAAGCATACACCAAAAATGAAGAAAAGTGAAAAGCTCACATGGCTTGAACCCGTACTTGTCGCGGAAATCAAATTTGCGGAGTGGACCGGGGACGGTCTCCTGAGGCAGGCGAGCTTCAAGGGCTTGCGCACCGATAAGGCTCCGGAAGACATAAAAAGGGAAAGCGCAACAGAGGAGAAGCAGGCAACCGACAAGCAGGCAGCCGACAAACAGGCAGCTGTGGCGCCGGAAGAAAAGCGGTCACCTGCCGAAGACATGGAGAAAAAATCGATGAACGCAAAAGGCAAAAGCATCATAATAGGCGGGGTAAAGATCACAAATCCGGACAAGATTATATTTGAAGATCCGGAAGTTACAAAGGCCGACGTGGCCCGGTATTATGCAAAGGTGTCGGAGCGAATGCTGCCGTATGCGGGCAACAGGATACTCAGCATCATACGCTGTCCGAAGGGAATATCGGAATCCTGCTTCTTCAAAAAACATCCGGGCCCGGACAGCAAAGGGATCGTCACGCTGCCGGTCAAGACCGGCAGCGGAGAACAGGAGAATTACTTCTATATCGAAAATGCTTCGGGGCTCATATCTGAAGCACAGATGGGCACAGTGGAATTCCATACCTGGGGAAGCCATGCAGATGATCCGGAAAAGCCGGATATGTTGGTGTTTGATCTGGATCCTGACGAGGGAATGGACCTGGAGCAGGTGCGCCAGGGAGTGAAAGACACAAAAGGCCTTCTGGATCAGCTTTCATTGGCCTCGTTTCTAAAAACCAGCGGAGGCAAAGGGTATCATGTGGTTGTCCCTCTGAAACCGTCAGTGGGGTGGGAAGCGTTTCATGATTTTGCAAGGCATATTGCCGAAATCATGGAGCAAAAATGGCCTGATCGTTATACAAGCAATGTCAGAAAGGATAAGCGAAAAAACAGGATATTCATCGACTGGATGAGAAACGGCAGAGGCGCCACAAGCATTGCGCCCTATTCCATAAGAGCGCGTAAAGGGGCTCGTGTGTCCATGCCGATCACATGGGAGGAGCTTGATACCGTAGCTCCGGACGGTATTGATATGGAAAATGCGCTTATGAGAATTGGCGGCGCTGATCCGTGGAAAGACTTTATGCGCCTTGAGCAAAGGCTTAAGTAAGGACACGGCGCGCTGACGGCCAAGCACCTTTATGAAACGGTTTATTTGCGGTAAAATATAAATAAACGAAAATTTTGTGAGGTCGATATGATCTATACGGTAACCGGCCCTGTGGATAGGAAGAATATCGGCATGATGCTGGCGCACGAGCACTTTAACTGGGAGGTTGACGAGTATCTGGCCAGTGACATGTATTTTAACAGGCAGTATGATGAACTGCATAATCGGAAAATCGCCGAGAAGGTTCTGCCTGTTGTAAACGCGCTGAAGGTATCGGGCTGCGATGCCGTTGTGGAAGCCTCCCCGCCGCTGGGCGGACAAAATCTGAAGCTGCTTTACGAGCTTTCAAAGGCCTCGGGAATAAAGATAATTCCTTGTACGGGTATGAGCATTCCCAAATATACATTCCAGATTTTCAAGGAAGTATTTGAAACACATTTGGCAAGCAGATGGATCAAGGATTTTGAAGAAGGGATGGACGTCATCGGGGGCGTCATAATCAAGCCGGGTTTCATCAAGCTGCTTTTTGACCGCGGAAAGGTCGGCGATGCGGATAAGGCTATGCTCAGAGCAGCCGCTCTGGCTTCACGGGCAACGGGTCTTCCCATTCATTGCCATGTCATGGAGGCTGAACGGATGGAGGAGGTAATGGCGATCCTGCAGGAGATGAAGGTACCGCCTCAGAAATTTGTCTGGGCGCATGCGGATCATGAAGCCCACCTTGAGACGATTTCAAACGTAACGCAAAGAGGCTTTTGGGTGGGTTTCGACAGCATAAAGGAGGGGACTTATGCGGATCGGCTGAACTTGCTTCGGCATGCCTTTGCACAAGGCTACAGCAATCAGGTATTGTTGTCGCAGGACTATGACATGGGCGAGGAAAGCGAGAAGGGAAATGGCATCCGGCGCTATTGCGCATTGTTCAAGGAATTTGTCCCGTACTGCCTTGAACAGGGATTGTCCATGGCTCAGATGCATAGCCTTCTGGCGGACAATCCAGCGCGATTTTATGATTTCTAACAAGAGGAACTGGGAGCGGAACTGGAGGCTTTTTCCTTGCTATTTCTTTCCCAGCAGTTTTCTTGCAAAAGGCTTTCTGATCTCGATGGCCCCCTCGGGGCACAGCTCCTGGCAGCAGTAACAGCGGATGCACTTATTGTACCTGTGGGACGGGGGATTGTTTTTGTTATTGTCATGCCAGTCTACGGCCTTGGGTTCGACGGGGCACATTTTGACGCAAACGCCGCACTTTTTGCATTTATCTTTAACAATATACGGTTTTGGAACGATAGCGTTATTTATAAGCTTGATAAAGCCCCTGCCTGTCTTGAGGCTTTTCAGGGGTTCCCTGTCTACCTTGAACCGCAGGTTTCTGAAGTTGTCGACAGGATCTCCGACCAGTTCGATCTCAGCTTCGGAGTAAGTGCCAAGCCCCGCTTCCTTGCCGAACTTTACAGTCAGGGAATACTCCGGGTCTACGCCGATCAGCCGGCAAACCGTCGCATCCAGCGCCACAGGATCTGCGGAGAACATGAGCAGTCCAATTTTGACAGGGTCGCCGTTCATCGGGCCATTGCCTTCCATGCCTATAATCCCGTCCATGATAAAAAGCCGCGGCTTAATAAAGGAATTGATATCTATGAGCATTTTTGCGAAATCTGACGGATTGGGCAGCTTAACATGGTATTCGCCTTTCAGCATCCCGGGTACGCAGCCGAACTGGTTTTTTACAGAACCGGTCAGCTTCAAAAAGCCATGAGTCTTCAGCTTCGGCAAGCTGATAAGACCGTCGCTTTCAAGGACCCCATTGGCAATGGTCAATTTCTTGTTCTGGATGGCCTCAAGGAAAACGACTTCTTTCCCGTTGTTGAAATCAGCCAGGGGAATGTCCAATTCTCTTGCTATATCCGCGCAGCCTGTTTTCTTAGCTGCGCTTTCGGGAGAATTGAAAGCAGGAGAGTCGCCATATGACATCTTTACGCCTTGATCTCCAAATATTTCAGCCACTGCCTTGAAAACCGCAGGATGAGTAGTTGCGGCTTTTTCAGGAGCTACTGCCATTATCCAGTTCGGCTTTAAAAGAATTTTTTCACCGGCCTTTGCAAAAACAGAAGGGCCGCCAAGCAGATCGATACCTTTTATGACCGCTTCCTTTACTTCATTACAATTATAAGAGCTACATCCTATAAGAGCGACTTTTGACATGCTAATTGCTCCGTTTCGTTCAAATCATATTTCTATTATAATACTAAGATATGTTATGATAAATAAATGATTTTAAATACCGGTAATGTACCGGATCTAACGCTGAATCCAAGGGAAGCGATGCACTGATGATTTTACGGAACCGTGACATGGATATGTGCAGCGGGCCGTTGTTTGGTAAAATATTTGTTTTTGCCCTGCCGATTATGGCAATGAACATACTGCAACTGTTGTTCAATACGGCCGATATGGTAGTCGTCGGACGTTTTTCAGGCAGCGACGCGCTAGCTGCGGTAGGCTCTACAGGTTCACTGATCAATCTTATCGTCAACCTGTTCATGGGCTTGTCCGTGGGCACAAGCGTCGTTGTGGCACAGGATTGCGGCGCCGGCCGGCAGGAGGATATAAGCCGTTCGGTTCATACTTCCATCACAATAAGCATAATCTGCGGATTGGTTGTTATGGTTCTGGGTCTCTTACTCTGTGAGCCTTTGCTTGTTTTTATGGGAACTCCCGGGGACATTTTAGGCCTGGCTGTACTGTATATGAAGATTTACTTTATCGGCTTGCCCGCTCTCATGGTATACAACTTCTGCGCGGCGATAATGCGCGCTGTAGGCGATAGCCGCCATCCCATGTATTATCTGACTGTCGCAGGAATCGTGCATGTTATATTGGATCTGTTCTTTGTTATCGTGCTGCACATGAGCGTTGAAGGCGTGGCTTGGTCCACTGTCATTTCCGAGTATATTTCGGTGGTGCTGATCATGATCTGCCTTTTCAGGTATGATGGGGCCATTCGCTTCATACCCCGGAAGATGCGCATCGACGTCGCGAAGCTTAAGGATATTGTGAAGATCGGCTTGCCCGCAGGGCTTCAGAACTTGTTGTTCTCCATTTCCAACGTACTTATCCAGGCGGCTGTCAATTCCTTCGGTACTATCATGGTGGCGGCAAGTTCCGCTGCAGGCAATGTCGAGAGCTATGTCGGGACTACGATGAACGCTTATTACAATGCGGCCATCACTTTTACCGGACAGAACATGGGCGCAAAAAAATATGCCCGGATCGACACCGTTGCAAAGGTGTGTACAATATTGATCTTCGCTACCTGGATAATCATGGGCGGAGCGACTGTATTTTCGGGAAGGTCTCTACTGAGTATTTTCACACCGGACCCGAAGGTCATTGAGCTGGGTATGATGCGTATTAACATCATGATGGTCGGATACTTCACATGCGGCATTATGAGTGTTTATCCGGGTCTGACCCGAGGAATGGGCTATTCGGTAATGCCTATGCTTTCTACGCTGGTTGGAGCCTGTCTCCTGCGAATTGTCTGGCTGGCTACGGTCTTTGCCTGGTATCCCACGGAGGTCATGCTGTTTGTCTGCTATCCCGTGACATGGGCTTTGGCAGGGCTGGGACAGGTGGGCAGCTTCTTCTATGCCCGGAACCGGATTCGCAAAACAAATGTAAATGCGGCACAGTCCATGGAAATATCTTAGGTCCGCTAGAAAATGGAATCCAAAAAAGACACCGGAAGCTCGGCTGCTTCCGGTGCCTTTATACTCCGACTAGCAGTTTTTACAGTGTTCCAGCAATTCAACTGCTTCCGTTACGTTCATATTTTCATGGATAAGTCCCGACACGGCAGCCATCAACGCGGCTGGATGAGGACTCTGCCAGACGTTTCGCCCCATTACAATGCCTTTTGCTCCGCCCTGCAAAGCGCCGTATATCATATTCAGCGTGTCGAGGTCCGTTTCGCATTTCGGCCCGCCGGCTATCATAATAGGCACAGGACAGCCCGCGACTACCTTTTCGAAGTCCGTTTCGGTGTAATAGGTCTTGACGATATCCGCGCCGTGCTCTGCACATACGCGTGCGCCAAGTGCAATAAACCTGGGGTCCTTTTTCTTGTCTTCATTTGTCTTACCCAGCCCTACCACCCCAAGCAAAGGCACATTCCATCTGCGGCATTCTCCGGCCAGCCTTCCCATATCAGCCAGCGTATCATGCTCATATTCGGAGCCTACGAAGGCGGAAGCGGCGACTGCGTCAGCGCCGAGGCTCAGAGCTTCCTCTACCGACGAAGTAATCCCCTCGTGCGTCAGATCCGGTCCCGCAATGGTTGCGGCGCCGCTCACGCGCATAATGACTCCGGGGCTTCCGGCCGGCTCGAAAGCATATGTGTACATTCCTTTGGTGATCAGCCAGGCATCCACCTTGCCGGTGGCGTCGAGTTCATCGACAGTCTTTTTTAGATCGGCTATGCCGGTCATCGGGCCGAGCGCCATTCCGTGATCAACGGCGATTACCAGGCTTCTGCCCGTGTCCTTCCTGATGATTCTCCTCAATCTGCTTTGCATTCCGTTCATGAAAACACCTCTTATCTTATATAATAACCAAGCCCTTTATCATATCCTGTTTCTTGGCTCTTTCCACCGCATCCAGCATATTGTCGAGAGAAAACCGGTCCGAGATCATGTCCTCCACTTCGATTTCACCGTTGGCTATCAGTTCAAGAGCTTTGCTGAAATCATCGGGAGTGGAGGCGAAGGAACCGGTTATATTGATTTCCCCATAATGTACAAACCGGGGATCTATCGTAATAGGCTGATTTGCAGGCGGACCGCCGAAGATGTTGAATACGCCGCCGTTGCGGACCAGCTTCAGACTCTCTTCGATTACCTTCGGGATTCCCAGAGAGGTGATTACGACCTCCGCTCCGTTTCCTCCCGTCAGTCTCTTCACTTCCTCTTCAAGGTTCGTCTGCGAAACGTTTATGCAATGGTCGGCGCCCATTTTTGCCGCGATATCCAATCTTCTATCTATCAGATCGGACATGATCACTCTGGCGCCTGCCCACTTGGATACCTTCAAATGGATCAGGCCCATAGGACCGGAGCCGATAATCAGCACAGTATCGCCCGGTTTGACTCTATTGGCTCTCAATGCCGCCAATCCGCAGGACAGGGGTTCCGAAAGAACTGCTTTTTCGTAGGACAAACCTGCAGGTAACGGCAATACGCCGCCTATTTTAACGATCTGCCGCGGTATCCTTACGTATTCGGCAAACCCGCCGTCAATCCCATGGCCCAGTCCGAACTCCTTTGTACAAAGATTGTGACGGCCGTTTCTGCAGAAATAACATTCTCCGCAGACCGCGATGGGGTAGACCGCGACCCTGTCGCCTACGCTGAAACCTGTCGTCCCTTCGCCGAGTTCATAGACCTCTCCCACCACTTCATGCCCGAGAATTGCGGGCAGGTTTTTGGGCAACCCCTGTCCGAGCAGGGTCTTGACGTCCGTTGCACATATTCCCGATACGGATGTTTTGACTACTATATCTCCCGCATCGGCCTTTGGGGTCGGATATTGTTCTATTCTTATATCATCCTTGCCGTAAACCACCGCTGCTTTCATTATGCTTTTCCCTTCCTTTCGATGCTCCTTACCGCATCCATTAACGCTGTGACCTTGTTATTGTCCTTTTTCCCGGGAACGGACTCGACGCCCGAGCATAGATCGAGTCCGTCGGGATCCACCTCAGCCAGCGCGGCTGCGGCGTTGCCCGGATTGATTCCTCCTGCCAGAAGCACAGGTACTCCGGCCTTTATTTCCTTCATAATACTCCTGACCGCGCCCCAGTCCGAGCATAATCCCGTTCCGCCGTATTTCTGCCTGCCGTTTACCGTCGCGACGGTATCGTAAAGCAGCAGATCGACTCCCGCCGCCAGATAATCCGAGATCGATTTTTTTATACCGGCCAGGTCCACATTTCTGCCGGCTTGGGGCAAATGTAGAGATTGCCACATTTCGACCCAGGGATAATCAAGCTTAAGCCTGCTTATCAGCTCGGGCGCCTCCTGGCTCAGGAACTGTACGGCATGCGGCTTGAGTGTTTGAATAAGATAGCGCAGCCTTTCCTCGCCCATATGAAAAACGAGCGCCACCGCAGGGATAGGGGGAGAAGAGAACAATTCTGCGGCTTCTTCAACAGTCAAAGAGCGCGGCGAAAAATCCACCTCTATCACCACGCCGAAGTAATCGGCGCCTGCCCCGGCCGCCATTAAAGCGTCTTCCATATTTGTCGTACCGCAGATCTTAACCCTGTAACCAGCTTTCACTTTGAAATGCCCTTTCTACTCCGTTTTCAATCAATTTCCCGCCTACGTTGTCGACAAAAGTCTCGATGATGCGGCTTTCGGGTATATTTTTAGAGCGCAGGTATTTTAAAATCCTGTCATATACGTCCTGCTTCTGTGTCAATGCGAATATCGTGGGTCCGACGGAGCTCATGCCAGCTATTTCCGCGCCGATCTCCCTGAAGGTGGTGATATAATTGTATATCGGTCCGCCGAAGGAACCGTGCGATTCGCACTCCGCCCGCTTCGAGCCCAGGAAGGAAATATCGAACATGGCGTCGCCCATGCCCTTCAGATCCCTCTTGATCATTGCGGGCAGCAGACTCATCAATACAAGCTGCGCCTTTACTCCCGCCTGTATATTATCCAGATACCTTCCTCTGTTCATCAAGAGCTCCGCCTCTGATTCAGCGGCCGTATCGGTTCCTGTGAATTCATCCGAAAGGCTGGGCACATCGGGTATCAGCACTATAACCTTCGTATTGGGCAGATCCACCCTGTAAACCAGCTCAAGGTCGTCTGTTCCAAGCACGAAGCCTCCATTGACGCTTGCCATTGCGCCGATGCCCGTTTCAAATGCAGGGATCAGATATCCGTTCCCGGTTGCGCTCTCTTCACAGGAATGATATCCGAGAATCCTTCTAAGTTCACGACCTGTGAACGGATTTCCCAACACTTCGTTTATTCCTATACAAGCCGCGCACATTGAGCCTGCGGTGGAACCCATGCCCACATGCCTTCTTTTATGGTCGTAAAGCTCGATCTCAAAGCCTCCCGGATAATTCGTCAGCTTTTTGAAAACATGGGCAAAATGCTCCATGATCAGAGTTCTTTCGCCCTTGACAACGATCTCCGGTTTTTTTGTTGCTTTGACATGCGCATGAAAATAAACCCCTATCGCGATACCGACTCCCCCTCCGCCCGCGCGGTTCAGATTGAACCGGTTCATATCCAGAACTGTGGGATGCAGACGTGCGGGAACGGTAATATCGACTTCTCTCTCCGTTACCTCCCTTACTGTCCTCGGAGCGACTCCGAACTTTTCAAGCGGGATTATGAATTCCCTCTGACCGGGTTCGAATTCCTCCAATACCGTTGTGACGCGGTCGATCAGACTGCCGTTGATATTGATCGTGATCTTTTGCTTTGCAGGACGCTGCGATAATGCAGGTTCAGACATTTTGACCCCTCCTTTTAATTTAGCATACTGCCGGACTGCCGTTCTACATTACTAAGAGTTGGCTAAAATATTACTTCCGGTTGTTTTTTGAGGAACGGAACGGGCTGGTCGCATACTGCGTATGCTGCTCGCCCATGCAGCCTGGTTAGTGCAGTTCCTCGAAAAATATAACGGAAGTTATATTTTAACAACTAAATCTCGGTTTTATGGCAAAAGGAGAGTAAAGGTATGTTGAGGTCTGATATGCGGGAATCCGCAATACCCCGGTGTTTTGATACAGTTTACCATTCTTCCATTCTACCATGCTACCATATTCTACCGTGAATTATTAAATAAATTATATACATGCGCCGTGCCTTTTGCAAGCCCGAAATATGTCGCTGGCGTGTTTGGCAAACTGTTTCAGGCAAAATCCCCAAGCTGATTGCAAATTGATCCGGATCCGATCGCCAAAATTATTGTATCTGAAAAGACCATATGGTATAATTTAGAAAGTTTGCAAAGCATCTATGAACTAAAGCCAATCATATAAACTTAACCGATCGCGTCTCAAAAAGCCGACATTAAAACTGATAACAACAAACCGACAAACAATAAATAACCAGAGAAGACAATCGAGATAACTCATAGATTCAAGGAGGTCTTTAAAGTGAAACCAGTTATAAGTAAGCGTTTGCTGGCATTTCTGACCGTACTGGCACTGCTTCTGACCATTGTCACGGCATGCGCCCCGGCAAATACGGATAAAGCCGCATCGACGACAACCCAGACTCCGGGAACAGCCGCCGCGGCGCCGGCCGCCCTCGCATCGGCGGAGCAGGAAGCCGCCAGCCTCCCGGGCAATGCCAATGTTAAAAAACCCTCTGCTGCAGGCGCTCTTCAAGTCCTTAATAAAAACGGAATAAAGACCCTGTGCGACAAGGACGGCAATCCCGTACAGCTGCGCGGCATGAGTACCCATGGGCTGCAGTGGTTTCCCGAGATACTCAATGACAATGCTTTTGCCGCGCTTTCCAAAGATTGGGACGCCAACGTGATACGACTGGCCCTTTACGTGGCCGAGAGCGGCTATGCGACGGACCCCGGCCTCAAGCAGAAGCTTGTCGACGGCATCGACCTGGCAATAAAGAACGACATGTATGCTATAGTGGACTGGCATGTGTTGACCCCAGGCGATCCCAACGACAATATTTATGCGGGCGCCTACGATTTCTTCAAAGAGATATCCGGCAAATACAAGAATGACCCCCATTTGATATATGAACTGGCCAATGAGCCTAATACCAACGATCCTGGCGTGACAAACGACGCGGAAGGCTGGAAGAAGGTAAAAGCCTACGCCGAGCCTATAATAAAGATGCTCCGCGAAGGAGGCAACAATAACCTTATAATAATGGGAAGCCCGAACTGGAGCCAGCGTGCCGACCTTGCGGCGGACGACCCTATAAATGACCCCAATATCATTTATACCGTCCATTTCTATACAGGCACACATAAATACTCTGCGGACGATACCGACAGGTCCAATGTCATGAGCAACGTCAGGTATGCCCTGGAACATGGCGTTGCCGTATTCGCATCCGAGTGGGGCGCCAGTGAAGCAACCGGCAACAATGGGCCTTATCTGACCGAGGCCGACCAGTGGCTCGGCTTCCTCAATGCAAACAACATAAGCTGGTGCGATTGGTCACTGGCAAACAAGGGCGAAACCTCCGCAGCCTTCCTGCCCTTCGAACTGAACAGGCAGCCGGCGACGAGCCTCGATCCTGGCACGGACCGGAAATGGGAAACCGGCGAACTGAGCGTCTCGGGTGAATACGTAAGGAGCCGTATTCTGGGTCAGGAATACAAGCCTGTCGACCGCACGCCAAAGAAACTTTTCGAAGAATCCGTTTTCAACTTTGACGACGGCACCACCCAAGGCTTTGATATCAACGGCGACAGTCCCAAAAAGGACGTCAGGCTGAAGAATGCCGGCAAGGCTCTCCAAATATCAGGCCTCGGTACAAGCACCGATGTCACCGAAACCAACTACTGGGCAAATGCAAGGATTTCCGCAGATACCGCGGGGATCAGCGTTGACGCACTGGGTGCGGAGAAGCTTACAATGGATATCATTATGGCCAAGCCGGACACCGTATCCATCGCTGCCGTTCCACAGAGCGAGAAGCACGGCTGGACGAACCCGAAACGCGCAATCCAGGTCAAACCTGCCGATTTCACGCAACAGGAGGATGGTACCTACAAAGCTGTAATGACGCTGACTGCGGATGACGCTTCCAACCTGAAAGCCATAGCGAAGGATGCAAATGACAGCAAACTGACAAATATGATACTTTTTATCGGAGCACAGAACTCGGATGTCGTAACCATCGATAATATAAAGGTATCCGGGAACCGTGCGGTTGCGGAGGCGCCTGTCAAGCATGACCCGCTCGGGAAAGCCGTCCTTCCCTCGGACTTCGAGGACAAGACACGCCAGGGATGGCTCTGGGACGATCCCTCCGGTGTCAAGACCGCACTGACGATCCAGCAGATAAACGGCTCAAACGCGCTTACCTGGGATGCCTCATATCCCGAGGTCAAGCCCACAGACGGCTGGGCTACCGCTCCTAGACTCAAGCTTCCCGATATCAATGCCACGCGGGGTGATGCAAAGTATCTCACCTTTGATTTCTACCTGGACCCGACACGCTCAAGCAAGGGATCCCTGTCGATCAACCTGGCCTTTGCGCCGCCAACCCTCAGCTATTGGGCGCAGGCGACCGAGACCTGCGATATAGATCTGACGAAAATATCCGGTTTGCAGAAGACGCCGGACGGCAAGTATTTCTTCAAAGCGGCATTCGATCTCGACAAAATCAACGATAACAAGGTGCTGGCAAAGGATACGGCCCTTCGCGACATCGTCATCATAGTGGGAGACGTGCAGAGCGATTATGCCGGTAAAATGTCGATCGACAATGTGCAATTCAGCAAGACCAGATAACAATCTAAAAGCATAGGGCCCGCCGGGATTCCGACGGGTCTTTTTTCTTGAGGACGGGTAAAAGCAATGCTATAATCGTTATGAAGGCACATTACATAAATATTCGGAGATCAGACATGAAAAATGCCGTACTTATAGGAATAGCCGGAGGAACGGGGTCGGGCAAGACTACGCTTGCAAGGAGATTGAAAAATACCTTTGGCGACGATGTAGTTCTGCTGTGTCAGGATTTCTACTACAATTCTTTTGACAGCCTTACGTATGAAGAGAGAAAACTCTTGAATTTTGACCATCCTGACGCCTTTGACTCGAAGCTGCTGATCGGGCAGCTGAAACAGCTCAAGAGCTTTGAACCCATAGAGCGGCCTACCTATTCCTTTGTCGAATATAGACGGCTGAAAGAGACCATCAGGGAAGAGCCGAAGCGTGTCATTATTCTGGAAGGTATCCTGATTTTTGAAAACCCGCAGCTGGCCGATCTGATGGATATCAAGGTATATGTCGATACAGACGCCGATATCCGGTTCGCCAGAAGGCTTATGCGGGATATACACGAAAGAGGCAGGAATCCGGACTCCGTGGTCAACCAATACCTGAATACGGTAAAACCCATGCACGAGGCGTTCATTGAACCGAGTAAAAAGAAGGCGGACATCATTATTCCCGAAGGCGGAATGAACAACGTCGCTTTTTCGATGCTGGTGGACAGGATAAAGAACATTATAGACAACTGGGAGAAATAGATTTTTAATTGCGCCGGGGTTACTGATTCAGACTGAAAACGGGGGATGAGTTCTCCGGGCAAGAGGTGTGTTAAGCTTGGATGGACCTCAACCGGAACAGGTAAGGCAGGTAATGCAAGCAACCAGGGGTATGCTGCATATGGTGAGCCGGCATATACCGGGGGCAGTATTAATTTACCATAGGCAATAGGCCTATTTCATTATTGTATAGGTTAACATAATTGGTTACAATTGAATTATAAGGAGGCCAAAAACATGATCAAATTCAGGTCTTGTGTTGTTTTTGCATTGTCTTTTTTAATCATTTTTGTAACAGTTGTGATTCCCGCCTACGCGGCGAAAAAGACCTATGCCGCGCCAACAGCCACAAATGTGTATATCAGCGGGTCGACGGAGACCGGTCTGACATTGACGGGAAATTATACTTATAACGACGCCGGCGGAGTCCCGCAAGGAACGTCAACCTATCAATGGCTCTACTCGACTTCATTGTCCGGTACATATTATCCGATAAGCGGCGCGACTTTAAAGACTTATAAGCTGGGCAGCAGTGACGCGGGACGCTATATCAGGGTCCAGGTCACTCCGGTGGCAGCCTGGGGCTCTCCAAGCAAAGGGATGCCGGTACAAAGCGCGGCGGTGGGTCCCGTAACTGCTCCAATTCCCACGACGGATCCAACCCCCGCGCCGGCGCCTTCATCAAAGGTCGTTATGGGTTTTACGGTGAAAAACTATTCGACTGATGTGACCTCTTACAATTCGATTGTCAATAATGCGAAATCCATCGACCAGATCGCGACTGCGAACTATCTTACCGACAGCAACGGCAATATCACCGGCGCGGCTCCCGCCGATCAGGTAGGCTATGCCAACAACAACGGCATAAAGTCTCTGGTCCTTATCAGTAACAATTTTGACAGTTCGATTGCGCATTCGATACTTGTGAGCTCTTCGAAAAGCCAGACGTTTATCAACAACCTTATCAATGTGATCAAGGCAAACGGCTATAAAGGCGTGAACATTGATTTTGAAAGCGTTACTTATACAGACAGGGCATATTATTCTCAATTCATTGCCAATGTGAAAAATGCCCTGTCGCCCCTGGGTTATTTAACTACGGTATCTGTCCCGGCAAAAACCAGCGACTCTCCGACAAATTCCTGGAATGGAGCCTACGATTACGCTGCGCTTGGCAAGACAGCCGACGAGGTGATCATAATGACCTACGACGAGCATGGTACCTGGACGGCTGCCGGACCGGTAGCATCGATAGGGTGGGTGAACGATACGGTAAACTTTGCAAAGACAGTTATCCCGGTCAATAAGCTCATGCTCGGCCTTGCGGCTTATGGCTATGATTGGTCGGGCGCGGGGAACAAGGCGCTGTCGCTGAACCAGATAAATAACCTGATAGCGACTTACGGCGGTCCGGTGCAATGGGATACCGTCGGAATCGCCATATTACGTGTATACGGATGCCAACGGCGTAAAGCATACGATATGGTTTGAGAATTACAACAGTATCGGTTACAAGTGCGATCTGGTAAACCGGAACAATCTCCTGGGCGTAGCGATATGGAGGCTCGGGCTGGAAGATCCGGCTTACTGGAATACGCTGGATACCAAGTTGAACTAAAAGCTTAAACACAGCTGAGTATTCTTCAAGGATCAGGACCGCAAGGGCTTTATGTACTTGCGGTCTTTATTTTCAGGGTTTGATGTTATTTTTTCAGGGCTTGGTGCGAGCCAGACTGCAGACTGTTTAGCTCGTAGATAAAAACATAATTATTTTGTTATCGGCAAATAATTAAAATGATGATTGAGCATTCAGGTTGCAAGAGGTAAACTTTTAAAGTACAATTATACTTAACATGTATGCACAAGTTATGTTTCTTCCGGGAGAATGTAATGCAAAAAAGCGGTAACCAGTCAAAATACTACAAGCTTATGGAATACCTGAAAGAAGAAATATTGATGGGCCGGATTATGCCTGGGGAACAGATACCTTCTGAAAATGCGCTGGCAGAAAAGTTTTTATTAAGCCGGCATACCGTAAGAAAATCCATCTCTATGCTCACGAACGAAGGATATCTTTATACGGAACATGGCAGAGGGACTTACTGCCTGGACAGAAGTAAGAAAAGAATCGAGTCCAAAAATATTGGAGTTATTGCAACCTATATTTCCGAGTATATTTTTCCCAAGGTTATACAGGGCGTAGACGATGTACTCTCCGGCAGCGGCTACAGCATCATGCTGAAGAATACGAATAACAGCACGGAGAAGGAAGCCCTTTGCCTGGAAGCCGTTCTTGAAAAAAATATTGAAGGCGTAATTATTGAGCCTACCAAAAGTGCATTGCTTTCGAATAATCTGAAATACTATGAAGCCTTTGACAGTCATCATATACCCTACATTTTCATTCATGGTTATTATCCTCAGCTTGAAGGAAAGTCCTGTATACTTTTGGACGATGCCGAAGGCATGTACTTAGCGGTTAAATACCTGACGTCGCTTGGACATAGGAAGGTTGCAGGAATATTCAAAGACGACGATATTCAGGGCTTGAACAGACATAAAGGATATGCCAGGGCATTGAGTGAGGCCGGTTTACCTTACAACTCCGACCAAGTAGTTTGGTTCCATACGGAGGATAGGGGAGTAAAACCATACGCTGCAATAAAACAGATGCTCGAGGCGAAAAGCGGCATTGATGCCATAGCATGCTACAATGACGAGATCGCATTCAGAGTTTTTGAACTGCTGGCAGGTTTGGGAGTAAAAGTGCCTGAAGACGTATCAGTCACGGGATTTGACGACTCATACTTCTCTGCAAACTGCCCTGTAAAAATCACTACAGTGAGCCATCCGAAAGAAAAACTTGGAGGAATGGCAGCAGAAACCCTTCTGCAGATGATCAAAAATGATGATTATTTGAAGGAGCCGGTGCGGAAGGTTATTGTACCGGAGCTTGTTATAAAGGATTCATGTATAAAAAGATGAATCGGCAAAATCCAATGTATATGGTTTGGGAAAACTCATATAATGTTGTCATCACGGTTCCGGAAAGGGGGGTTGTCTGGAACATATACACATTCCTCAGGGAGCGGCATAGCCGGCAAATATATGGGACATACATACCAAGGATATCCGGTACGAACCTGTGTGTAATGAAGACGGTTCGGCTGCGTATAAATGAGAGGCTAACGCCTCATGATTATGGACAATATTAATCTGAAAGGGGTTAATTATGGGAGTAGAATTGAACGATATCAAAAATGCTATTATCAATGCCAAAACAGTCATCGGAGTTGAACTGGGATCAACCAGGATAAAAACGGTCCTGCTCGGTGAAGATTACACACCCATCGCTTCCGGCAGCTATGACTGGGAAAACAGTTATAGCAACAACGTTTGGACTTATAGCCTGGAGGATATCTGGAAAGGTGTGCAAGGCAGCTATAGGAAAATGACCGATGATGTAAAAGACAAGTTCGGAGTGGCGGTAAAAACCGCAAGATCAATTGGGTTCAGCGGTATGATGCATGGTTATATGGTTTTCGACAAGGCAGGAGATCTTTTGACGCCTTTTCGGACCTGGCGCAACAATATAACAGGACAAGCCTCGGAGGCCCTCACCGGGCTGTTCAACTATCCTATTCCGCAAAGATGGAGCATTGCACACCTTTATCAAGCAATACTGAATCGCGAAGAGCATATATCCAACATTGACTATATAACCACATTGGCGGGGTATATCCATTGGAAATTGACCGGGCAGAAGGTTTTGGGAGTGGGCGAGGCGTCGGGTGTTTTTCCCATCGATTTGGATACGAAGGATTTCAATAAGAAGCTGATCGATCAATTCAATGAACTGATCGGTGCGCAAAACCTTCCATGGAATCTGGAGAATATTCTTCCAGGTGTTTTGGTAGCCGGTACAAAAGCCGGTGAACTAACGGCGGAAGGAGCAAAGCTTCTGGATGTGACCGGTCAGCTACAGCCGGGTATTCCCCTTTGCCCGCCTGAAGGGGATGCCGGAACCGGCATGGTAGCCACCAACAGCGTATCTGTTCGTACCGGAAATGTCTCCGCCGGGACATCCGTCTTTGCAATGATTGTACTGGAAAAGGAACTTTCCAGGGCGTATTCGGAAATCGATCTGGTAACGACGCCTGCCGGAAAACTGGTAGCCATGGCGCATTCGAACAATTGCACCTCGGATTACGACGCATGGATAAGCTTATTCTCCCAGGCTATAAACGCATTTGGAAAGAATATAAGCAAACCGGAGATTTACGACACCTTACTTGGCATTGCGCTTCGGGGTGATCCCGACTGCGGCGGTTTGCTGGCTTACGGCTATGTTTCCGGCGAGCATATCACCCATTTTGAAGAAGGCCGTCCGATGTTTGTACGTTCATCAAGCAGTAACTTTAACCTGGCCAATTTCATGCGGGTCAATTTATATACGGCACTGGGCGCTCTGAAAACAGGCCTGGATATTCTTTTCGAAAAAGAATCGGTCAAGGTAAATGAAATATTGGGACACGGCGGCTTTTTCAAGACAAAGGAAGTAGGGCAAAAGATTATGGCAGCGGCGCTTAACGTTCCAATATCGATTATGGAAACTGCCGGTGAGGGCGGAGCCTGGGGCATAGCCTTACTTGCTGCGTACATGGTCAATCGGGCAGACGGCGAGTCTCTGGAGGATTTCCTCAAGCATAAGGTTTTTGCCGGAAAACAGGGAGATCCGATAGCTCCTGATCCTGCAGATGCGGCTGGTTTTAACGAATTCATGAAACGCTATACCATGGGCTTGGCTATCGAAAGAGCTGCGGTTGACAATCTAAAATAATAAGGAGAATGAACATGCTTGATTTGAGCAAGCTGAAGAATCCTGTGTGGAAAAGATCCGACAACCTTCGCGATCCTTCCGTATACAAAACAAATGAAGGATATCATCTGTTCTATTCACGGTACTCGAATAAAGACTGGAGCAAGCCTGAAAACTGGTCGATTGGTCATGCTTTCACCAAGGACTTTATGACCTTCGAAAACGACAGGGATATTTCACCTAAAGGCTTTGCTTCTCCGGGGGATTTGATATTCTGGGGCGGAAGCTACATTCTTCCCTATCAATCGTATCCTGAGAAACCGACAAAATTGTGCTTCAGCCGTTCCAGCGATCTTATTACATGGTCCGCTCCTGAATTTTTTATGGAGGAAGCGGTCGATCTGCCGTGGAATCAAGCCCGCAGGACAATAGATCCCACCTTCATACTGGACAACGATACGTTGCATTGCTTCTTTGTGGGAACTGATTTCATACATTATTCCTCACAAGCCAATCTTGTCGGCCACGCTGTAACAAAGGATGCTCAGCTGCGCAAATGGGAAATCCTGACGGTGGAGGAACCGTTGATAGGCGTCGGAAAGGACGCCCCGGATGGAGCTGAAAACGTGGTGGTTTTACGTCAGGCTGACAAATGGGTCATGATCTACAGTGAAGGCTTGATCAATCAGCATCTTGCATATGCTCTGTCGGATGATTTATATAAATGGGAGTTCAAAGGAAAGATTGAGATAGAATCACAAACGTGGATTTCGACCAGATACGGAGCGCCGTTTGTCTGGAAGGAAGATGATCGCCGGCTCATGATCCTGATGGGTGAGAATGCTGAAAATGAAACGACCTTCGGGCTTTTGCATTCTGATGACGGTCTGAATTGGAAGATGCTGCAGGAAAAATAGAGAGCAAACAGGAGGATGTTATTGTGGGTCACAATTTTCACGTATCTACCCGGGGATGCGATACCTGGGCAGGTTCTCCGGCAAGACCCTTCAGGACTATCCAGCGGGCTGCGGACCTGGCGAAAGCCGGTGACACCGTTATCGTCCATGAAGGTATTTACCGCGAGTATGTCAACCCCGAAAACGGAGGAACCGGAGATGGTGAACGGATTACTTATGAAGCTGCGCCCGGCGAAAAAGTCATAATCTCGGGTGCGGAGAAAATTACCGATTGGCAGAAGGTGGAGGGCAGTGTTTACAAGACTATTATTCCCAATTCCTTCTTTGGCAAATTCAATCCCTATAGGGAAATTGTCTGGGGCGACTGGTTCAAAAGCAGGGAAAGGGTTTTTCATCTGGGTGAGGTCTACATAAACGGAAAGTCCATGTTCGAAGTAACATCTCTTAAAGATGTTGAGAATCCGAAACCTTTCAAAGAGGCGCGCGAACCTGAATGGTCTTTACACGCATGGTACTGCGAAGCTGATGATGAAAATACAACCGTTTATGCAAATTTCGGCGAGTTTGATCCATTAGAAAATACGATTGAAATCAATGTGCGCAAGTTCTGTTTCTGGCCGGAAAAGACCGGAATAAACTATATTACGGTTCGAGGCTTCCATTTAGCCATGGCGGCTCCGAACTGGGCGCCGCCGACAGCGCTGCAGGAGGGCCTGATCGGACCCCATTGGAGCAAGGGCTGGATCATTGAAAACAATGAAATAAGCAATTCCAAGAACTCCGGCATAAGTCTCGGAAAAGAAATCACCACTGGGCATAACGAGTGGACGGTTGTCGGAACAAAACAGGGAACTCAGCGTGAGCGGGATGTTATCATGAATGCAGTACATATAGGGTGGAGCAAAGATAATATCGGTTCCCATATTGTCCGCAGCAATGTAATTCATGACTGCGAACAAACCGGCATATGCGGACACCTTGGAGAAGTATTCAGTCGGATTTACGACAATCACATCTACAACGTCCACCACAAAAGAATGTTCAATGGCGCCGAGGTTGCAGGAATCAAGCTCCATGCGGCGCTTGACTGCCAGCTCCTCAACAACCATATCCATAACTGCGACCGCGGTATGTGGATGGACTGGCAGGCGCAGGGCACACGTATTTCAGGAAATCTCTTGTATGATAACGACACTGAGGACTTATTTGTAGAAGTGAGCCATGGCCCCTATGTGATTGACAATAACATAATGCTTTCCATGAAGAGTGTTTTGGATTTGTCTCAGGGAGGCGCTTACATTAATAACCTGTTTGGCGGCTTCATATCCTGGGCCAGAGTTACAAACCGTTTCACTCCGTACCATTACGCTCATGAAACCGGTGTACATGGCTTCATGACCATTCTTGGCGGTGATGACAGGTTCTATAACAATATCTTTACCGGTACACAGATACAAAATGCGGAAAAGGAAAAGGAAATCGATGCAACCAGCTGGGTTCATCCGGGATTGAAGCTTAATGAGGACGGCAGTGTTCCCAAGGGTCTTGCAATCTACAACGATTGTCCTGCCGCAGGTGAGAACTGGCATAAAGACCTGCTTACCGTAGATGAGTTCGCAAATGTGCGGCTGCCTATGTACTGCGGTTCCAACCTCTACTTTAACGATGCAAATCCGTACAAAAAAGAGACGGATTCAGAGGTATACCCGAATTTGAAGCCGGAGGTTGAGATAGTAACAGAAGATTGCAGCGTTTATTTGATGTTTGATTTTGGTGACAAGCCGGCACAAGTAAAAACTGTTACAGTTACTACGGATTTACTCGGAATTGCGTTTGAACCGGAACTACCTTATGAGAATCCGGATGGAACACCTTTGTGCATTGAAAATGATTACTTTGGAAATCTCCGACCCGCAGGCAGGCTGACTGTGGGACCTTTTGAAGGAATCGGGAACGGTTCGCAGAAAATAAAAGTGGCAGAGATAAAATAAGTGAAAGCGCATTGCCTGAGAACCCTTGTATACCAAGGGTTCTCAATATTTTATGGGTAGACGCGGCGCTTCAAAGTATGTTGTCGGGGAATATGCAAACTGCAGGTTTGTGTCGCTATTTTAGTATTATATTGTATAATAATAAGAATAGCGCAGCTTACACCAACGAAGGGGGAGATTCGATTTGAATCAGAGAATATTGACAGATTATCTGGACTCACTTGAAAAATCCGGGATACCCGGATGCGACTGCGTAGTTTACCACGATCACAAGCCCGTTTTCCGGCATACCGCAGGGTACTCGGATCACGCCAAAACAAAGCCCCTGACACGCGAAAATACATACTGGCTCTTCTCGGCGTCGAAGCTCTTTACCTGCACAGCCGTTCTGCAGCTTCTCGAAAAGGGGAGTATATGCCTTGACGATCCGGTCGCCAGGTATCTGCCGGAATATGGAGCTCTTAAGGTGAAAGACGGCTCCGAAATCAAGCCGGCTGAAAATACGTTGACAATCAGGCATCTGCTTTCAATGCAAAGCGGCTTGAATTATAATCTTGAAGCTCCTTCAATACTGAAGGTCCTGGAGGAAACAGGCTGGAAGGCTACTACGAGGCAGGTCATAAGAGCGCTTGCGAACGAACCCCTGGATTTTGAACCGGGTACGCATTTTCAATACAGCCTGAGCCACGATGTACTCGGAGCGGTAATAGAGGAAGTTTCCGGGCTGAGCTTCGGAGAGTACCTTTCGGAGCATATATTCAGACCCCTTGACATGAAAAACACCGGGTTTGAACTGACACCGGAGCGGATGTCAAAAATGTCGGATCAGTTCATGTACGATGGAGAGACAATGACTTCGTCCCCCATGCCGCTCGATAACTGTTATGCCCTGTCGGAAAGGTATGAAAGCGGCGGAGCGGGCTTGATCTCGACAACGGACGATTACATGCTGTTTTTGGACGCCATGTGCAACGACGGTATCAGCAGCAAAGGCTACAGAGTACTCGGCACTGCCTCTTTGGACCAGATGCGCCGGGATCAGCTTAATGATACTTCGAAAAAGGATTTTGCGCTGTTCAATAGAAAAGGCTACAGCTACGGCCTTGGAGTCCGGACGTTGATCGAAAGGGAAAAGTCAGGCGTCAGGAGCCCCCTTGGAGAATTCGGGTGGGATGGCGCGGCGGGAGCGTATGCGCTAATAGATATTAAAAACCGCCTGGCGATCTTCTATATCCAGCATGTACGCAACTGCGGCTATGTTTACGATGTAATCCACCCAAGGGTCAGAGATCTCACATATGAGATGCTGGAAATAAACGATTAGAGGCGCCGACATTATCAAAGTATAATACATGTGGTCTGAAAATGATATTGTTGATTCGGATAAACCCGCCTGATAAGCGGGTTTTTATTATAGGCTTTAGCCTGTTGAGTATGAAGCGAGTTTCTCAGAAGAGAAATGAGCCATGCGAAACAATAAACCACCCGCTATGCGGGTGCGCGACGGATGTTATACAAAAAAGGCACCTTTCCGTTAAAATAGAGTTGTTCAAGCTACTAAATTAACAAAAGGAAAGGTGACTTTAATGGCAAACAAAGAAAACAGCTTAGCACATACAAAATGGATGTGCAAATATCACATCGTGTTCACTCCAAAGTATAGACGAAAAGTAATTTACAATCAATATAAGGAGAGTATACGAGAGATTATTAAGCAACTATGCAGTTATAAGGGTGTGGAAATATTGGAGGGGCATCTGATGCCAGACCACATCCACATGTTAGTAAGCATACCGCCCAAACAGAGTGTATCAAGTTTCATGGGATATCTTAAGGGCAAGAGTGCATTAATGATATTCGATAAGCATGCAAACTTAAAGTACAAGTTTGGGAACAGACACTTCTGGGCGGAAGGATACTACGTTAGTACGGTAGGACTTAATGAAGCAACCATTAGGAAATACATACAGGACTAGGAGAAACACGATCAAATGGTTGATAAGTTAAGTGTAAAAGAATACGAGGATCCCTTTAAGGGGTAGCTGGTATTACGTTCGTCTCTTAAGAGGCGGCAAAAGTGGCAACGGCACAGTGGCTTGAACAGATGTGAAAGCCAGCGTCTTTAGGCGCTGGCCGGTAACATCCCCTTATAGGGGTAGAGCAAACCACCCGTTTGACGGGTGGTTATGATTTGTATTTAGAAAACCCCGCGTTAGACGCGGGGTTCCGTAGAGCTTTTAGCGGTAAGTCATAAAAACTCCTTTTGATATAATTTAGTTGCGGTCTGCCAACTGCAACCAAAAATCAAAAGGAGGTCA
>JAEXNT010000004.1 GCA_023439545.1 Bacillota bacterium | reverse complement strand
CACCGCGCAAGGCCCCGTTCAACCCACACATATTAGCTTTTACCTGTATCACGCTGATTTATTCCTGGTTCTCTTTTTTATGCTCGGTTTTATCGTTGCATACTCCTGTTTTACTCCGGTTTCATGGCGAAAAGTCAAGATCCGCCCCCGGAACCGGCAATTGACCTTGTCGATTACAGCCAATTAATATGCTGCGCAGCATATATATGTTTTCGCACAGCGAAAACGTTACATTAATGAAACATTTTGCATTCTGCAAAATATATTAATGAAGCTTATGTGCCGGCGCAATAAGCCATATACAAAAACCGGAGCCGCTGTTCGCAGCCCCGGTAATTGGGTATACCGTAAATCGGCATATAAACGATTATTCGATGCGCTTCATTATAATGATCTTATTGCCTTTCGTGTTGACTTTCATCCGATCGCACAGGCATTTCACTATATTGAGGCCTCTCCCGCATTCGCACACATCTTCCGGATCGGTTTCGCACGGATGAGAGTCTTGCTCACTGCATAGCTTTGAATAATCGTACCCGCAGCCTTCGTCTTCTATTATAATGTACAGTTCTCTTTTATCCGCGATGTCTGCGCTGATCCTTACCGACTTGTTTTCGTTTTCTCTGTTGCCATGCAGTATCGCATTTATCAAAAGTTCGTTTAGAATGACCTTCAGGTCGAAAAGAGTTGTATCATTGAGCTGTCCGCACGTTTTCTGCAAGCTGTTCAGCAAACCATCCACAATGATACCTATATTGTTTATATTACTGGGCACAAGGTTACTGTATACCTTCAGACTTTTCAAGCCGTTCCACGTCCTTGAATCAATTATTATACCTCTGTAGACACGCGACGCTGTCATATGTATATGTTACCCGATAAAAGGCCCTGTAAACAGGCAGTATTATTGCATATTTGAAACTAACCCGGCGACTTTTTTACTTTGACAGCATACCCCTGAAGCGCTCAAGTATCTTGCGTTCAAGTCTGGAAACATACATTTGTGAAACACCCATATCATCGGCGATTTCCTTCTGTGTTTTCCGTCCGAAATAACGCAGACGGATAAATTCCTTTTCTGCTTCGTTGAACTTATCAAGACTTTTCTCCAGAAAATCCCTGTTCTCTATCTTCTCAAAAGTGGCATCCTCATCGCCTATCGTCTCGTGCAGTTCCAGATCGTCGTCGTTGAATACATTCTGGTCAAAAGACTGAATGTTGTATGCATTCCATGATTCAATTATTTCAAGAACGGTTTCTTCCTTAATATTGAGGAAGGAAGCGATCTCATCGGCTTTCGGTGATCTGTGCAATTCCTGTGTCAGCTGATCCCTGGCAAGATTGACTTTCTGGTAGACCTCGTAAATACGGCGCGGTATCCTGATAGCAGAGCTTTTGTCGCGAAAATATCTTTTAACCTCTCCAATGACGGTAGGCGTGGCAAAACTGACGAACTTGAAACCCTTATCGGGATTGAAGCGTTCGACAGCCTTGATGAGCGCAACGCAGGCGACCTGGTATATGTCGTCGAAATCCACCCCGCGGTTCTGGAACTTGCGCGAAATTATTTCAGCAAGGTATAAATGCCTGCTCACCAGTTCATTCCTGTCGGCGACATTCTTATACCTTACATATCTCTCGAAAAGGGAATCGGTATCCTCCGGTTCCCGCAAAACAGAAGTCCTGCTATCAAAATCCATTGCGGGATATCACCTCAAAATTTTTCGTCATCGAAAGCATATAGCTTTTGTTTTCGGGGCAATACTCGACGGCATCCATAAAAGCATTTATGATAGACATGCCCAAACCGTCTTCGTCGTTTTGGAATATGCAGTCTATTTTCTTGATATCGGAAGAAAAGTTGATGATCAATTTGTTTGCGAAAATGTTGAATTCTATTTCATATTTATTGCCGCTGTTTTCGGCAACGCCTATGATCCTGCTGCAAACCTCCGATACTGCCACTTTGATATCTTCAACGGTATCGATATCAAAACCGGCCCTGTTGGCCACCCCCGACGCGGTGAGTCTGGCAACGCTCACGTACTCTGCCTTGCACGGCAGCGTTATTGCGATCCTGTCATGTGACTCCATCTTTATCGCTCCTTTTAGGCTGCTTCAGCGCAATGTAAATAATTTATCGAGCCCTGTTATGACAAATAACTTCCTTATGTTATCCCTGACATTTTCGATGAATATATTCCTGCCCTTTTGCCTTGTTTTCTTAAGCGCCCCGACAAATATACCGAGGCCCGTGCTGTCGATATAGTTCAGGTTCCCGCAATCTATCACGAGATCCATATCGTTTTTGTCAACGGTGTGGTAAAGCTTTTCCTTGAATAACTGGGCGGTGTAAATATCAATTTCACCGCTTACTATGACTTTGGCGGTATTTTCCGAAAATTCTTCCCTGAAAACCAATTCGCTTGACATTTACTTTATCCTCCTGTTTCATTTTATAAGGTATTGAATGAACTTTTCAGCCTTATCGATCCTCTTTGAACTGGCAAATATGGCGGCTATCTTCTCTTCACCAATCACGCCGGCCTCTTTCAACACTGTGCTGTTGGAAACATCTATACCATAAAGATGCGGCTGTACATCCATAGTGGAATCGCCGGCAGTATTATCTGCAGAGCTCCCGGTCCCGGAACCTGCTGACTGGTTATCCTTGGTCCCGCTCGTTTCCAGAGGATCTTTGTCTTCTTCTATACTGTCAATCAGCTCTTTATTCTTTTCAACATCGGCGCCAAGCTTTGGCGCAATATCGTCAAGGCTCAGAAACAAGCCCCTTTTAGCATACTGTTCGTACCTGTCCCTATCTACTATAAATACATCGACGTCACCGGCGGCAATAAGCACCATGGCCTTCATCTCCATTGCATACTGCTGCTGGGGGTCCGTTTGGCTCTGACTGCCTGTAGTCGGCTGTGCACCTGTATCTGAGGGCTGTGTGCCCGTGCCTTGCTGCTGTGTGCCTGAAGGCTGATTGCCGGACGACTGCTGTTCATCCGGCTTGTGGGCTGTTGTCAGCATTGCGCCGTCTATCCCGGGTTCCTTTATCTCGGGGATGTTTTGCTTAATATCCTCGCTGAGCTTATCAACAGCATCGAGATAACTGAAGGCGCCAAGGAAGGCTATGTTGAAGTCCGGCTCGACTCTGTTGACAAAGCTTCGGATGCCAAAGAATAAAGCAACCGCCAAAGCCAGCGCACCTAAAATATATAATTTATAATAATAGAAAAAATTCCGCGCTTTCTTTTCGTCTATGCCTGCTTTTTTTAATAGAGGCGCTACCTTGCTCGGAGGCTCCTCTTTGACCGTAACCTCATAACCCATAAGAACATTGTACGCCTCGGTTATCTGATCAAAAGAATACTCTTCCGCCACAGGTTCTTTTTGGGGTATAGCTGAAGCCGCCTGCAATGCACTGCTTTCAGGTGTGCCCTCCTCCGCCGCATCCTCTTCGGACTTGTCCGGCGGCAGACTGGCCGCTCTGTGCTTCTTCAGCAATATGGAATATTTCCTTTCAATATCGTTACGGCTTGTTTCTTTAGTAACCCCGAGTATTTTACGGGCATCCTTCTTATCCATATATGTCCGACCTCTCTTGTATTACTATTCCCTCGGCTTCATCGTAGGAAACAGCAAAATGTCCCTTATGGAATACGAATCGGTCAACAGCATGATCAGCCTGTCAATGCCAATCCCCAACCCGCCTGTCGGCGGCATGCCGTATTCGAGCGCGTTGACATAATCGTCGTCCATCATACTCGCTTCATCGTCTCCCGATTCCCTTTTCATGACCTGCTTGAGGAACCTTTCCTTCTGGTCAACGGGATCGTTCAGCTCGGAATATGCATTGGCCATTTCCCTGCCGGTAATGAAGAGCTCAAATCTTTCAGTAAGCTCGGGCCTGTCCGGTTTCCTCTTGGTAAGAGGCGATATCTCCACAGGGTAATCCATTATGAACGTCGGCTGGATCAAGTGTTCCTCGACAAGTTCTTCGAACACGAGGTTCATCACCTCGCCCTTCGACAATTTGTCGTCGACATGCAGCTTCTTGCTTCGAGCCGCATTGCGGGCTTCCTCGTCGCTTCCGATCTGGTCGAAATCTATGCCGGAGTGGCTCAGTACAGCCTCGCGCATGGTCATTCTGTTCCACGGCGGTGTCAGATCGATCTCCTGTCCCTGATAGTTAACCTTAGTAGTGCCGAGAACTTCCTGCGCGACGGTGGAAATCAGCGATTCGGTCAATTCCATCATACCCTTGTAATCGTTGTAAGCCTCATAGACCTCCATCATTGTAAATTCCGGATTGTGCTTGATTGACATACCCTCGTTTCTGAACATCCTGCCCATTTCATAAACCTTTTCAAGTCCTCCGACTATAAGCCGCTTCAGGTACAATTCCGGCGCGATCCTGAGGAAGAGGTCTATGTCCAGCGTGTTATGGTGGGTGACGAAGGGTTTGGCCGTAGCTCCGCCCTGTATAGTATTGAGCATGGGCGTATCGACCTCGAGGAAGCCCCTGTCGTCAAGGTATCGTCTGATACCCTTCATTATCCTGCTTCTTGTTATAAACGTATTTTTAACTTCCGGATTGATGATAAGGTCGACATACCTTTGCCTGTAACGCAGGTCCACATCCTTCAGTCCGTGCCATTTTTCCGGCAGCGGCTGCAGGGATTTGGCAAGCAGCAGTACATTTTCAGCTTTGACCGAAATCTCACCCTTGTGAGTTTTGAAAACAGTTCCCTTGACGCCGACCATATCTCCTATATCAAACTTTTTAAAGTCCTCGTAGGCTTCCTCACCGATCTCATCTATCCTGACGTAGATCTGTATTTTGCCGTCCCTGTCCTGTACATCGCAAAAGCTGGCTTTGCCCATGCCTCTTTTTGACATAAGCCTTCCGGCTATTGAAACGTGCACTCCGTCAAAAGCTTCGAAATTATCGAGTATTTGTTTCGAATTATGAGTTGCATCATATTTGACGATTTTAAAAGGATCCTTCCCGTTCTGCTGAAGTTCCTGAAGTTTTAGCCTTCTGACTCTTTGTACCTCGCTAAGATCTTCTAACTCCTGGTTGATTTCGACATTGTCCGCCATCTAAAGAACCTCCCATATATTTGTGTATTTCCAGGACGGCCGTTACAGCCTTTCCAAAATCTCATCCATGCAAGAATAACAGTTTATGAAATAAACTGTTATTCTGATATCTTATTATATATTAAATTGTTCTTGCCGTACAAATTAATTCCTATTTATCGATCTTCAGTATTTTAAATTTCAGTGTTCCATCGGGAACTGCCACCTCTACTACGTTTCCCTTCTTTTTATGCATCAGCGCGCTTCCGACGGGCGACTCGTTGGAAATTTTGAACTGTGTAGGATTCGCTTCCGTCGAGCCAACTATCGTGTAAACTATCTCTTCATTATATTCCATATCGAGGAGGTGCACTTTGGAACCGATAGTTACCTTATCGGTGCTGACATCTTCCTCGTCTATAACACGGGCATGCTTGAGCATGGTTTCAAGCTGGGCGATCCTGCCCTCGACATAAGCCTGCTCATTTTTAGCTTCATCATATTCGGAATTCTCTGAAATGTCCCCAAATGAAAGAGCGACTTTGATTCTTTCCTTGATCTCCATCCTCTTGGGTCCTCTCAGCTGTTCGAGTTCTTCTTCCAGCTTCTTTAATCCCTCATAAGTCAGAATGACTTCTTTGCCTGCCATTTAGAGCCTCTCCTTTACCTTAAATTTGTGTAATAATATATGCAGTTAACTTGTATTTATTCTGTAATACAGCCTGCAATAATGCCTTCCGACCGTAGTACACATATAAATAGCACTGGTTATTTACAGTGCCTGGAAATTACGCAAATCCTTTTCATATTGCATATGATTTTTATAATTATAAAATACTGTTCAATCATTGTCAATAACACTTCTTGTTTTGCCGGGTTCCGGGACATATAAAAACCTTACTTCCGATATCACCGCTGCATTTCGGAAGTAAGGTTCTGCAACACTACAATATTTTATTCTCAACAAAACATAATACTCAAACCGATGTTTCGTTGTCCTTCAAAATAACGTCATGCGCGCCGCCTTCAATTATACTCGTGGAGGATACAAGCGTCAGTCTGGCTTTATTATGGAGTTCTTCGAGATTCAGCGCTCCGCAGGTACACATGGTCGATTTAAGTTTGCTCAAAGTTGTCTCGAGGTTGTCTTTAAGTTTGCCTGCGTAGGGTACATACGAATCGACGCCCTCTTCGAAGTCCATCTTCTGCTTGCCGCCCATGTCGTAACGCTGCCAGTTGCGGGCCCTGTTCGAACCCTCGCCCCAATATTCCTTAACGTAGTTGTTTCCGATCTTCAGTTTTCTAGTCGGGCTCTCGTCAAACCGGGCGAAATATCTGCCAAGCATGATAAAATTGGCGCCCATGGCCAAACCCAGAGACATATGGTAATCGTGCACTATACCGCCGTCCGAGCAGATAGGAACATATATACCGGTCTTTTCAAAGTATTCGTCTCTGGCCTTTGCAACCTCAATGACGGCAGTAGCCTGTCCGCGGCCGATGCCCTTCGTCTCCCTTGTGATACAGATCGAACCGCCGCCAACTCCCACTTTGACAAAATCTGCGCCGGCTTCTGCAAGATACAGGAAGCCTTCCTTGTCGACTACATTCCCGCCGCCGACCTTTACCTCGCCTTTGTACTTGTTCTTTATCCATTCCAGGGTATCTTTCTGATACTCGGTGTATCCGTCTGAGGAATCGATGCAGAGTATATCGACGCCGGCGTCTACCAATGCAGGTACCCTGTCCATATAATCCCTGGTATTGATTCCGGCGCCTGCCATAAGGCGTTTATTGGAATCCAGAAGTTCACTGGGATTTTCCTTGTGGCTGTCGTAGTCTTTTCGGAATACCATGTAGACAAGGTTTTGGTTCTTGTCAATGATCGGCAGAGCATTCAATTTATGATCCCAGATCATGTCGTTCGCTTCTTTCAGAGTTATACCTTCATTCCCGAATATAAGGGAGCTGAAAGGCGTCATAAACTGGGTGATTTTGGTATCGAGCGGAGTCCTGCTGACTCTGTAATCCCTGCTTGTAACGATTCCAAGCAGCTTGCCCGTCGGCGTTCCGTCTTCCGTTATGGCTATAGTCGAATGCCCTGTTCTGGCTTTGAGCTCGATTACATCGGAAAGGCAGTCATCCGGCTTCAGGTTTGAATCGCTGACGACAAATCCCGCCTTATATTTCTTGACCTTCCTGACCATCTCCGCCTGCTGGTCTATCGGCTGCGACACATAAATAAAAGAAAGGCCTCCGCACCTTGCCAGCTCTATCGCCATTCCTGAATCTGAAACAGCCTGCATTACTGCTGATACGAGCGGTATATTAATGTGCATGGAAGCCTTTTCGCCTTTGCCGAATTTCACTACCGGCGTCCTGAGGTTTATATTCTGCGGAGTACACTCTTTAGTCGTAAGGTTTGGAATTAACAGATATTCGCTAAAAGTATGGGATGGTTCATTGTAGAAAAGTGCCATGAAATCATACCTCCTATTCACTGGCCTTATGCAATAACAATTATCGGAAAAATATTAGATAACATTATACATAAGAAGCCTATCCGCGTCAAGGAAATAAATTAATGTGGGGTGTGGATGTAGGACGGTTCTTTTGTTCCAATTCATTAGGCTAAAATGGAACAAAAGAACCCACTGTTTCAATCCCTTACACCTAGCCCTGTGTCTTGAATATCTTATCGATCGCATCGGCGAGTTTGACCTTGGAATCCTGGAACATCTCTACTATCTTGAATTTGATCTTGATCGGTATTTCACTTTCGTCCTCGGAGGAAGTCACTATATCGTATTCCTCGTCGGTCAGGACCTTTTTAAGGTCATCCTTGACCGAATCCGGAACAGTGCCGTGTGTGACGTCCACAAAGCATAGCGGCGGGAATAGAACGCACCACCAGTTGGCGCCGCGGCCTTCGCCAATGATTACCCTCAATGCCTGATACTCGCCTGCAGGCAGCGCTATATCGCCATACAACTTCGTCGGGAAGGGGTATTCGCCAAGTATCGTACGGACTCCATAGCTTTTGCCTTTCTCAGTAATCACTCTTTTTGCGATGTTGGTTATTTCAGTAAGTTTGTTCTTAATTATTTCTCTTGATTTTTCTATATTGTCAGAATACTTGAGTTCGCCCTGCACATATGCGAGGATTGCGTCTCTTATGTCCCTTTTGAGGCTTTGGTCCTCCGGAGAGTCGCTGTTCGCTATGACGTGCAGCCTGATAAGATTGGCCGCCAGGCCTTTGTTCATTGTTTCGGAATAGGAGTTGAGCTGCATCAGCCCTGATATCGCCACCGTGATCAACACCGCTGCGGTTATCTTGATATAGCCTTTGATCCCTTTGAGATTTCCGGCTTTGTTTATAAATGTACTGATTCTTTTCATCCGATATCCCCCTGACAATACCTGTCCTGCCTGAATTTTTCACCTGCAGGGATGCATAAACCGTTATACATGCCCTAGCGATATTAAGTATTGTCAAAAAGGATAAAATTTATACTTTTAGTCAACTATATGCAATGCAAAAAATAAATAGGAGAGCTGGATTTTTACACTTGCATTTCCTCTATAAATTTACTTTTTCCTGGTCCTTCCTACGCCAATCAATATAAAGGCACAGCATATGATCAGGCCTGTGATAGCGGGTATGAATATGGTTTTGCCGGAATCGCCGCCAAAAGCAACGCTCCATACCATCTTCGCAACCGCAATGAATACAACTACCGACAGTCCAAACCACAGATTCCGCTTCCAGAAAGCGAAACTGAGTATGATCAAAGAAGCCGGCACTATTAATGTCATCGCTGTCTTGGCAGTATTCCAGTCCCCTGTCAGCCATTCCTTTTCCATATCCAGGAATTGTTTGACGCTATCATTAACAATTTCCGGTTTCGGGAACCAGAACATGCTTGTGAGCATGAGAAAAACAGTACCCGCGATACCGGTCAGGCTCTTTCTGTATGAAAAAAAGCAAAACGGCAGTATGAATAACGGTCTGATATACCAGCTAAGTTGATTCTGGTGCCTTGCGTACGCCCAATCAAAGAAGCTGTCGCTTAAAAAGGCGAGGCAAAGAAACAGCAGTATAAAAACAGTAACCAATGAAGCTGCAATAAGATCTTTCTTTTTTTTGCTATCCACCATGACAAGTATCCCCTTTCCATTGACATTCAGCGGCCTAAACCGTTTTTAAGAAAATCGACAAAATCGTCAAGGTTCCGCAGCACTTCCTCAAGCTCACGATCCTTTTCTTCGCTGTATATTTCATCAAAATGTATGAACAAATAGCTGACTGTCTTAAGTATGAAGTCTTCAGAAAACCCCTCCCTGAAATCCCCATCTGCTGCAGCCTTTTTAACCATGACTTCGATAAACTTTTCAGTTGTGTCCGAAAGTCCGGTTTTGGCAATTTCGTATATCTCTTTGCCCTTCTCCTTTAAAAACATCGCACTCAGCTTCTGGTATTCGGAATGCTCTGCCGCAAATTTAGCGCCTATCCTTGCCTGTGCCCCGAATGCTTCAAATATGTTCATCTTCTCATAATCGGCGGCAATTCCCGACATTTTTTCATTTATGAACTTCATTTTGACGTCCACGCTTGATTCCAGCAAAAATAGATAGAGCGCCTGCTTATCCTGAAAATGATAGTAGAATGTGCCTTTACTGATACCTGCATTTTTGATTATGTCGTTGAGTGAAGCATTTTCATAGCTGTTTTTTGTAAATTCCTCGAGAGCCGCATCAAGCAACTCTTGCTTTCTTTCAAATACTTTTTCTTTCATTTCGTTAATATACTCCCTCATAGATCACAGATAATAGACTGTTGACTATAGACCATATAGTCTAGACCATGTGGTCTACGTAAAGTATAAATCTATTTACGAACTATGTCAATAACGAAATAAGAAAAGCCGGAGGCAATTGCCTTCGGCTTTTGATCACAACTTAACTCTACTTTTTCGAATTTTCCAACGATGCACGGATGAAATCACGGAACAGCGGATGGGGCTTGTTCGGCCTGGATTTGAACTCAGGATGGAACTGGACCCCCACATACCAAGGATGATTTTTAATTTCTATGATCTCGACAAGCCTCTCGCTCGGCGACAGTCCTGACAGTATCAAGCCCTTCGACAGCATCTCTTCCCTGTACTCGTTGTTAAACTCATACCTGTGCCTGTGACGCTCATAAACAAGCTCGTCGTTATATATCTCCCGGACACGGCTGTCGTCCCTCAGCTTGCACGGATAAAGTCCAAGCCTCATCGTACCGCCCATTTCGTCGATATCCTTCTGTTCGGGCATAAGGTCTATAACAGGGTATTGGGTCGTTTCGCTGAATTCTGAGCTGTGAGCGGACTTCATGCCGCAAACGTTACGGGCAAATTCAATAACAGCCATCTGCATACCGAGGCAAATTCCAAAGAACGGCACCCCGTTCTCCCTGGCATACTGCGCGGCCAGAATCTTTCCTTCTATGCCCCTGTCTCCGAAGCCTCCCGGTACAAGTATTCCATCGGCGCCCTTCAGCTTGCTTTTTACATTGTCGGCATCCACAAACTCGGAATTGACCCACTCAACCTTGACATCTGCGTCGTTGGCAATGCCTCCGTGTTTCAGGGATTCGACGACGCTGAGGTAGGCATCATGCAATTCCACATATTTTCCAACGAGAGCTATTTTAACAGATTTGGAGAAATGCTTCTGTTTTTCGACCATTCTGGTCCAATCCTCGAGGTCAGGTTCGCTGCAGGTCAGTCCAAGCCGTTTACAGGCTATATTAGCGAGACCTTCACGTTCCAGCAGCAGCGGTACTTCATATAGGATCTCGGCATCCAGATTCTGTATTACAGAAGAACCGGGCAGATTGCAGAACAGGCCGATCTTATCCTTCAGATCCTGTGAAAGCTGCTTTTCAGTACGGCATACTATAACATCCGGCTGTATACCAATGCTTCTGAGTTCTTTTACGCTGTGCTGGGTAGGTTTCGTTTTCAGTTCGCCATTCATTCCCAGGTATGGTACGAGTGTTACGTGGATATACATAACATGCTCACGGCCGATCTCAGTCGCAACCTGCCTGATAGACTCAAGAAAGGGTAGGCTCTCTATATCTCCGACAGTTCCACCGATTTCGGTTATTACCACGTCAGTGTGGTCGGATTTGCCTACCCTGTAAATTCTATCCTTTATTTCGTTTGTTATGTGGGGTATTACCTGTACCGTGCCTCCTAGAAAGTCACCCTTGCGTTCCTTACTGATTATGGACCAGTAAATTTTACCGGTGGTGACATTGCTGTTTTTGTTGAGGCTTTCGTCGATGAATCTCTCGTAGTGTCCAAGGTCGAGATCCGTTTCCGCTCCGTCGTCCGTAACATATACCTCGCCGTGCTGATAGGGGCTCATCGTACCTGGATCGACATTAATATAGGGGTCAAATTTCTGAATGGTTACGTTGAGACCTCTGGCTTTCAGAAGTCTTCCAAGCGATGCAGCAGTAATTCCCTTTCCCAACCCCGAGACTACACCGCCTGTGACAAATATGTATTTGACAGGCATAGTTCTATCCTCCAATGTTATATTTATTAAAAAAATAATTACTATATTAATTATCTCAAATCTCAACTAATATATCATCATATCAGAAGGTTCGTTTTATACTCGATATGGAACTCATGAATGAACGATATGCCATGAAACAAAAAATAAACACTTTAACATTTTAGATTTCAAAATATAAGGTGTCAATATCAAATCAACGGTATTGAGTGAATTCCTGATAAATTAGCAAGCCGATACTGCGCCGCACGCGTTATTGATTCAGCAGGTTAACTGCTGCATTGTATTGTGCATCATATATTGCAATAATTTTGAGCAGGTCGTTATTGAGTGAAATCTGCGTCTTTTTGTCAAGCATCCCGCTCACCCTGAGTCCCGCCTTTTTCTGGTATTCCTTCAGGACAGCGACAGTTCCGGAGTCGAGCGTCGTGTCCGGCCTGGCTATTTTGTAACCCATTACCTTCAGAAGCTTTTCCGCATTATCTATGTCTTCTCCCTGGGCGTTCAATCCGGGTTCGACGGTCACGGTAAGCTTTTTGATGCTGCCGACGCTTATACCGCCGGCCGGCTTGGGATCGTCCACCTTTATATCAGGCGTCAGTCCCGCTCCGTCTATCATTTTACCTTTTGGAGTATAGTAAACGCCAAGCGTCATTTTTGCATATCCGGCTATCTCATCATCCGAAGGATATATGCCGTTGACCATAAGATCGTATGCATTGATTGCTGAAATGCTATACTGCTTCCGGTACTTTTTAAAGGCGTCAACTGTGAGCAGCGGTATGAAGCTTTGGAATTTAGCCTTGCCGAAAGTCTCTGTGCCAACCAGTTTTCCGGCCCCGGTATCCTGTATCGCGCCCGAAACTATTTCCGACGCGCTCGCACTTCCTCCGTTGACCAATACCGCAAGCTTGTACTTCGCTTTTTCGAGGTTTGAGTAATACTCCAGATCGTCATATTTCTCCGACTTGTAATCAAGTTTGGTAATGAGCCCTTTCGGTACAAATTTGCGTGCTACCGCGACAGCCTGGCTTACTTCTCCTCCGGGATTGTCACGAAGGTCAAGTATTATCCTGGTGATTTTTTTAGCGTCCATTTCAACCAATGCCTTGCTAATAAACTCCTCGGTGTTTTCATTGAACAGGTCGAGCTTTATATATCCTATGTCATTTCTTATTTCAGAGGTCACGGGGCTCATCTTTACAATAGCGCGCCTGATTTCCTTATATATGGTTTTGCTGAATTGATCACGCATTATTCCAAGCTTCACGGTGGTCCCAACTTCGCCTTTGATAATCGACGAGGCTTGACCGATCGTGGCCTTTTTAAGGTTAACCCCGTCGGCCTCTACGATTTTATCCCCCTGGAGGATACCGGCCTTTTCGGCAGGAGAAGAAGGGATAACATTCAAAACCAGGATGTAATCACCGCTCGTCTGGAGTGTTACGCCTATTCCACCGAATGCGCCCGACATGGTATCCATAAAGCTATTCTTCTCGTCATTTGACATATAGGTCGTATAATCGTCGAGAGAGCCGAACATGCCTTGAACTGTTTTGTCCACCATATCCTTGTCCGATATTTTGCCCCAGTACTGGTCGTCTATCAGGTCAAGCACACCGTCGAGATACTGCGCAATGGTATCGTCCTGTACGGAAGCGCCCGCCGAAGGCTGTCCCGACTCTTCTGCCGCAGGCTGTCCCGACTCTTCCGCCGCGGGCTGTCCCGACTCTTCCGCCGCAGGCATCTCCGATGCTCCCAGAACAGGCTGCCCAAATATTATCACCACCGCCATGATGAGGCAGAGTAAAATACCAGATTTGGATTTTGCAGCTGAAACTTTCACAGAAAGACCCCTCTTGAGTTTAATAATTCCATTTTATCACATCGTTAACCAAAGTTGCATTTATTGCTCGATTTTAACCAGTTATCAATAACTTGCGAAGCGTTCGCTGTAATCCTTCCTGATGCCGTTCTGCATGTATTTGATAAGGTTGTTGAACAGCACTGCGCCCTCCGCTTTCGTAAGCTTTTTGTTCGGGTTCATATTTCCCTTGCTGTCGCTCAGCAGAAGCCCTATCTTCTGAGCTACATATGCTGAGTTCCTCGCATAGGCAGGAATCAGCTCGTTATCCCTGAAGCCGGTGACTGCCACAGGAGCAGGCGCCAGATCCTCAAACCCGAGCGCCTTGATGAAAGTCGTGATGGCGTCCGCTTTTGTTATCGTGCCGTTCGGCATATAGAGGTCATTTCCCTTCCCATCTATAAGTTTACGGTCAAATGCGCTTTTTATCTGGTTGAAATAAATATTGTCCACAGATACGTCATCGAAGGGAGAAACTACGGGAGTGCTGTTCCTTGTCCTGCTGGCGGTGGATACCGTTCTTACGGCAAGCGCCGGGTCCTTCGGGACTTCTTTTGCAATCTGGACCATAGCCGCAGCAAATTCTGCCCTGGTCATATAGTTATCCGGGTTGAAATATTTTGCATCGCCTTTGAATACTTCCAGTCCGAACATAACGCGTATATCATCCTCCGCCCAATGTCCCCTGATATTGGCGGGGCTTACGGTCGGGAGCCTTTTCTGGACCGGGAACGTTTCGATATCCAGGCTGTCGTTTTTTGTCAATGTATGTTTGGTAGCAACGCCCTTCGAATCAAATTCCGGCAATATGCTCGAGTATTCCAGTATGTTGCTGTTCTTGCGGCTCTGAACATAGCTCCCGTCAAAACTGATCTGGTCGGGCAGGTTTTTCTGGTATTCGAGCTGTTCTGTCGAAGTCGATGAAACGGAAACGGAAGCAGTGCCTCCCCATAAATCCCCATTTATCTCGCTCGTGATATCATAATCGAGCGCAAGGCTCTCCGCGTTGCCCCAATACTGCTCATAGCCGTAAAAGCTCCCAGTACATTCCACTGTAACGGTATTTCCGTTTGTTGCGGCGCCGATAGTATATACCTTCCTGCTCCATATACTGCCCTGGTGGTAGTTTGCTGCCGGCTTGGGATCTATAAGGTTCGAACGCGCATATTGATAATCGGCAGTATTCGCAAGGTTATACGTAGTAGATCCAATTTTAACAGTCTCACGGGCAGAGGTCAGGACAACCGCCTCCGATACCTGGCCGTTCGACTGCGTCATCGTGGTAGTGTCGAAGACCAGTGTACGTGAAAGCGTGGCGCCCTTCTCGGTATTCTTGAGAGTGTATGTATAGGTAGTAGTTATTTTATCCTGTTTCTGGCTCTTTTTTATCGTCATCGTCCCCTTGAAAACGACCGGTTGCCCGCTTACAAACGAGACCTCCTGGTAGTCCAGTGCCAATGCTCTTCCGGGATTGCCTGCCACTTCGCCCGACGATACCCCTCCCTCATATCCGCAAATACCCTCGCGGGCATAAGCCGCTCCCGGTAATAGCAGAAGAGTCATAAGTAAAAGTATTGCCGACATGACTATTTTTTTCATTTGCACAAAACCCCCAGTATAATAATCATTCCACGAATATGATATACGCGTCTCCGGCCGCTGTGGTGTCCTTCTTGACCGCCCTTACGTTATCGCCGCTCGCAATTTCCGAGGCGCCGATCACCTTGCCGTTCTTAATGACGACCGTATTCTTCAGCAGGTTTAACTCCGCGCTGCTGCTGCTCTTCCACATATACGTTGCCGGGTCGTATACGCTTGCATTACGCAGCGATATGCTGTTTCCGGTTGCCGAATATACCGTGCCCTTAATGTTTTCTATACCGTAAGGTGCGGTGCTTATAAGCAGGGCGTTTATACCGTCGGCTACGACGTAGACTGTCCGCTGTAGATAGCTGTCGCTCCCGTAGCCCTTGAAATCGCTGATATTCAGAACTCCGGCATCGTCCAGCATCCTGGTGTCGAGCGTTATATTCAAGGTCTTCGGAGTATTGCTGTACTTCCAGTCCATACCCTGGAGTTCGGAGAAGGATTCAAGCGTGAAGTCTTTTTCGTCGTTAACTGCGCTGATCCTGCCGCGGTAAATTGTCGGGCCTCCCGACAGCAGAGGTTCGTCGACCTTTACGACCGAAGCGTAATAATTACCGTTTTCATAATCCCTGTTCAATGCAAGGTATGCGGCGTCATTGTCGTTCAGGCTGTTTCCGGACACAAGCCTGCCGTATTTGACTACTATGCTGCCGGCGGAATAACCAACTCTCCGGTTTTCTCTCGAAAGCATGAAGCTTCCGGAGCCGGACACCGCGTTTACTATAGTGTCGCTGGTGACAGGCGCCTGCGTATCGAGACTGTTCCTGTAGGTAAGCATCACAGCTTTTTCATCTCCGCCGTAGGGCCTTTCAACGGCTATATAAGCCTCGTTGGAGCGAAGCAGTCTGTTTGCGTCTTCAATGTCGAGCACCGTGTCTCCCGAGTAAATTTTAAAATCATCAGCCAGAGGCACTACCGTCGAACCCTTCCTCGACGTAAAGTCCCAGCTGCCCTTATTGAAGACCTGCATGCCCATGACTGTTATCTTGTCCGACATTTCGTCAATCTTTACGATCGCTCCTTTATAAATGTTGCTGATATAATGCTCGTCGCCCTCGATAGTGATCTCCTTGAGATCGGTCGATTTGCCGTTTTCATTAAGGAGGAGCCTTACACGGTCGCCGTCCTTCAACGCCTTCATTCCGACAAGCAGCTTGTCCCTTATGACAATGACTCTGTTGTCTACCGGGAGTACCTGCTGTGAACCGTCGTCAAATTCTACCGCTATCTGCGAAGGGAGTTTTGATATAACTTTTCCGTATTTTGTGATATAGTTGTCCGCTGCGCTGACCGACGCTATGTCCCCATCCTCGTCGAGCCTTATCCAGGCGGTATCTCCTGCCTGCACGGCGTCAGCTTTGACAGGCTTGTGGTTCCTTAATATTTCAGTCCTGTTCTGATCCACGTAATTATAGGTCCTGAGGAGAGGGCCCCTGCTGCTTCCCGTACCGGAACCGTCTTCGTTGTATAGCGTGAGGTATCCGAGATCGGGATTGTTTTCCTCCACTATTCCCTTTACGATACTTCTGGCCTCGGCATTTATGCCAAAATCAACGCACTGTATCGCTTTTACCAGATTGTTGCTGTCTACCGTGAGTATTGCGGTAACGCCTTCGCTAATACCCGACAGGTTGGATTTGACGCCGTTTACGGTCACTGCTGCATTGGGAGCGATCCTGTATTTGGTCATTTCATTGTTCGACCACTCGAACTGATGGCCCGATATACTTTTAATATCCGGATAATCCATTTCAAAGAGTTCCACGGTATTCAAAAGCTTGTTTGTCCGGTCTATGCCGTACACCTGAACCGCGGGATACCTGACGTCATTGGCGTTCGAGACGACACTCACATATTTTACAATGTTGGAAGCATCCGTGACATACTGTATCCTGTCGCCCTTCGATAACAGGCTGCTGTCTCCGACCGCACCGTTTTTATAAATAACCAGTTCCTTCTTCTGCCCGGCCAGCGCAGTGCCTGCGTTCTCGTTTTTACCTCCCGCCGCGGTACCGGCTCCGGCAGAAGTTGCTATGGAAACCAGTTTTCCGTCGGATGCGGTGACAGAGATATTTTTACCCGCGATTGTCACATTTCCTGTGTAATCCTTCGTGGGAACGATATTTTTGATAACTCCTGTGCTTTTTGCATATTTAAGGGCTTCCAGAATATAGTTTTCCGCGTTTTTGACGATCTGTGCGCCCTGTTCCCTTGTAACCGACTGCTTAGGGTTGATTTTCACGCCGCTGCCGGTCATTATGTGATCCCGCAGGACTGCTTCAATATACCCGAGTTTATCGGGATCTGCGCTTCTCCAGTCGGAATAGTTCAGCAGTTCCTGGTTTGGACTTGCCGGTTGGATACTAAGCGTTTTTGCAAGCCAATAAACAAATTCCTGCCTCTGGGTGGGACTGTTCCTTTTAAAGCTGTCTGAGGTAAGCGTGGTCTGATCCGTATTGAATGCATCCGCCAGATTCTGAGCCGTAATAAGCCCTTCATTCGCGGCAAGCTGCAGAAAGCCGTCATAAAGCACTGCCATGGGGTCTGTTTTCTTATCTGCAGCGGTTCGCGCATTATTTATGGTAATGCCGAGCTGCTGAGCTTCGGCTTCACGGCCTGCAGCCCTGTATGCCGTTGCAATGGCTTCCTCCCTGCTCATCTCATTCGTTCTGCCGAACCGGCTGCTCGAGCCGTTGTAGCCCTGGACGACACCGAGCGCTCCCGATTCGTATATAGCCTCGGCCGACCAGATATTTTTTGCAACGTCGGTATACTTCATGCTTCCGAGAACCGCCGGAGCCTGTATATCGCCGCTGTAGACAACGGACGGGACCTCGGCCGCCAATACGGTATTCTCCGGGTAAAAGAACCCTGTTCCTGCAACGGCGGCTGCAAGAATTATAATGAACAATTTATACTTTGCACTCGATCTATGGAATATTTTCAATTCTGACTTCCTTTCTGTTTCAGCTTGCAGTATCCTATGAATGGATTCAATGCCTGAAGGCCCGGATCCGACATCCTGCGGCTGGTGCTTAACCTCTATTATATATCGGCGTTTGTCTCGCAGCAGTTAATATCGGTGACCGTACAGAGGCGAATTTTTATCACACCCGTTATAAGTTAGGTCTCGATCGATAAAACTATTACTATATTTCGGTATAAGGCAGGATGTTGAAGACAATCGCTTTCCCGGCATTTGGAATCCATACATACAACCGCTGTTATTCTAAATTGGAAAGAAGGAATATTATGTCGGAAGAATTATGGTGGAAACAGCCTTTACGGATATTTCAGACGAATCTTCAGGCGAAGGATGCGCCTCTTATGGACCCCGCGAAAATAGCGGCCGAGACTGAAGCGCTTGGAGCCAACGCGCTGGTTTTCAATGTAGGCGGTATTTATGCCTGGTACCGCAGCAATGTGCCCTTTCATCATGTAAACGAATACCTGCCTGCAAACCGGGATCTGTTGGAGCAGATGATAACCGAATGTCATAAACGCAATATTAAATTCATTGCACGGTTTGACTTCAGCAAGGTTGAAGACAGGGTATACCAGCAGCATCCCGAATGGTTCGTACAGTATTCGGAAGGGACCACCCGCGTATATGGCAGGGACCGGCCCGGCAACTGGTCGCTCCTCGTCACCACCTGCCTTAATGCGGGCTACCGGAACGAAGAGGTGGCTGTCCCGGTACTGGAAGAGGTTTTGGACCGGTATGAAATAGACGGGGTATTTTTTAACTCCCCGCATTATGAATATTGCCTGTGCGATATCTGCAGGCGGAAATATTATGAGCGTTACGGAACAGAGCTTCCCGAGTTCAAGGATTACAGCGCAATCTCCTGGAAGATACCTGAAGGGCTGGAAGATTGGCAGGCTCAATGCATAAAGGACAATATGATGTTGATGCGGCAGACTGTCAGGAGAAAGGCGCCCCACGTCCCGTTGATCATGTATTATACAGGGCAGAAATGCGACCATCTTGCAGACAAAGCGGCAACGGGCGACCTGATCGTCGCCGAATCCCAGAATGTTTTATCCAGGGGCCACGGCCGCCCTCCTTTCTGGTATCCCGCCATCAGTATGAAAATGGGCCGCTCACTTGACAATTATCCCATACCCATCGGTATGGTCCACACCTGCCCCGGAATGGACTGGAGGCATACCGGGATACCCACAGCGGAATTCGAATTCTGGATGAGCCAGATACCGGCAAACGGCGGTACGCTCTGGCAATCCGCCACAGGCATCCCCGACACCATCGGCGATAAGAGGATCCTGAAAAGCTTAGGCAAGCTGAATCAAATGATCTCCAAGGTCGAGAACGTAATGCACGGGGCGCAAAGCGCGGCGCAACTGCTGCTTTTGTGGGAAGGTCACCCGGAAGGGCTTGCGGATGGGCTCTTTAACACTCAATGGCAATTTGATATCGCATGCGGCGCCCAGGTAACAAAGGATAAACTGGGGCGCTATAACGCTGTTATTGTTCCGGACGGATTTCCGATAACAACTGAAATATCACTGCTGCTTAAGGAATATGTCAGCTCGGGAGGAAACCTGCTGGTGGAGTCGGGCAGGCCTGACGAAAACCTGCGCAAAGTGCTCGGAACAGGAGAGAACATGTTCAAAAGCAGCTATCTGACCGCTTCCTATTTGAAGTTCAGAGATCCGCTGCTAAAGAGGGGGCTCGAGGAAACCGAATATATAACTCACAGGGGCGAGACCTGGTACTGCCGGCCCCAGGAAGGTACGAGAACGCTGGCGACGCTGGTCCCTCCCTTTGCACCTTTGGATGCCGTCGGAGCGCCCCCGGAGCGCGCTTCGATACTCTGTCCCGACACGGATATACCTCTGGTTCTTGAAAACAAGTACGGTAAGGGTAAGTCTATTTATCTCTCTTTCAGACTGGGCCACCTGATCGAGGAATACGGGCTTAATGACCATAATATATTGCTCGGCAACCTGGTATCGCTGTTGATCCCTGAGACTAATTTCAGGATGAAAAGTATCGCAGGTTTGCAGGCTAGCGTCTGGGGCAACGGTAACACAGCCGTCGTCCACCTGGTAAACGGGGTCGGGCAGAGGCCGCTGAAAACAAATATACCTTTGAATAGCCTGGAATTCGATATCGAATTGCCGTCCGGAGCCAAATCGGTCAAGTCATTGATCGAAGACGCCGTAGTAACTTACGGCATGTCAGGCAAAACTCTGCATGTCGTTCTCGATAAACTGACATTGTGGAACGCTGTACAGATAGACTGGTAAGCCGTTTAGAAAATCACAGACAGGGGGGGACGATCATGAACGAACGTATTCCCCAACTATATGGAAATAGGCGCTATTGCGTTCATGTCCCACCCGTAAATAATGGAGAGGGGGACAAAGTCCCTGTCCCCCTCTCCCAAAAAGGGAAGCCGTTCGGCTTCCCTTTGATTTTTTATTTATTCCTCCAGACCATTCTGCCTGACTACCTCCTGGTACCAATATGCACTATCTTTCATGTTCTCTCCTGCGTCGCGTAATCGACGTCGATTATTCCAAAGCGCTTGGAATATCCGAAGCCCTATTCCCGTTAATTTCCTACATTCTTTCGGGTGCGCTGATGCTTATAAGATCGAGCACGTTTTTTATGACGGTGCGGGTCGAGGAAACGAGCACGAGCCTTGCCTTCATCAGGCTTTCCTCCTCGCCCTTTACCCTGCAGGCGTTATAAAAGCTGTGGAACAGAGACGCAACGTCCTCGACGTATCTCGTGAGCCTGCTCGGTTCAAGCGTTTGCGCCGATATTCTTATCTCGTCGGGGTACTCTGCCAGCTTCCTGATCAGCTCGAGCTCCTCGGGAGCCGTAAGCTTCGTCAGGTCGGCTTCGTCCGCCGAAGGCGCCTTCGTCCCTTCGCTTTCTATGAGCCTGAGCATGCTGCATATCCTCGCATGCGCATATTGAACGTAGTATACGGGATTTTCATTGGATTGCTTAACCGCCAGGTCGAGATCGAAATCGAGGTGGCTGCCCGACGCTTTTGTGTTGAAAATGAAACGCGCCGCATCCCTGCCGACATCCTCGAGCAGATCCTCGAGCGATATCGCCCTGCCCGTCCTCTTCGACATCCTTGCGACTTCGCCGTTCTTGAATAGCCTGACGAGCTGGAACAATACGATATCCAGCTTCGCTGGGTCCGTACCGATAGCCTGTACCGCGGCCTTCATCCTCGCGACATGCCCGTGGTGGTCCGCGCCCCATAGATTTATTACACGGTCAAAGCCGCGTTTCTGGTATTTATTCTTATGATAGGCGATATCCGACGCAAAATAGGTAGAAAGCCCATTGTTCCTGACAAGCACCTCGTCCTTGTCGATCCCGAATTCCGTCGCCTTGAACCATTCCGCGCCTTCCTTCTCAACTACATAGCCATTATCTCTCAGGTATTTCATAGTATCGGCCAGCTCGCCGCTGTCATAAAGAGATTTTTCGGAAAACCATACATCATAATGTATGCCGTAGGCTTCGAGACCTTTTCTGATCCTCTCGATATTCTTGGGCAGCGCATAATTGACCAGTATACGGCGCCTTTCCTCAGGATCGGCTTCGAGGAGCTTGTCCCCGTATTCGGCAACATAATTTTTCATGTGGTCGATGATATCCTCGCCCTGGTAGCCGTCCTCCGGGAACGAGACTGCATCCATTCCCTTAAGCAACTGTATATAGCGGGCTTCAAGAGATATCCCGAATTTTTCGATCTGATTGCCAGCGTCATTTATGTAGAATTCGCGTGTAACATTGTAGCCCGCAGCCTGCAAAACGCTCGCGATGCAATCGCCTAGAGCTCCGCCCCTTGCGTTTCCCATATGGAGCGGTCCCGTAGGATTCGCGCTGACGAATTCGACCATTACCTTTTCGTCGTGACCTATATTTATCCTGCCGTAATCCTCACGCTCGCGGTCTACTATTTTCAATGCATCATACAGCCAGGTCTGTTTCAGATAAAAGTTGATAAAGCCGGGTCCGGCGCATTCAGCTTTTTCAATATATGTACCCGCAAGCTCCATATTGCTTATAAGGATCGACGCAGTCTGCGCCGGTGCCTTTTTTACCTGTCTGGCCAGCTGCATGGCAATATTTGTGGAAAACTCACCATGTTCCTTTTCTTTAGGCGTCTCTACCGTTATCTCGCCGACCTCGGTCTGCGGCAGTTCACCTTTGCCGATCGCCGCCGCCAATGCATTTTTAACTGTATTCCTGACTTGTTCCCTTAAATTCTCTATGATGTTTGTCACCTGTTCGTCCTGCCTCTCTTATCGACAAATAAAAATCGTTTTCTCCCGTATTATTATTGTCTATTTCCAATTGATAACCGACACGGATTTCTCCTCCGTTGTCATCTATCCTTACATCAACTTCGTTTGCGAGCACCCCTATCGTAAACGCGCCATACTCCGTATCATAATAGGATATGTGCTTCTGGCCCTGTTGAAATACGAACTGCGAATTTACAGAACCTGCCCGGATCAGAGTTACGACCCCGTCCATGACCTTTAGCGTCGTTTTTGTGCCGTTCATGCCAGTAACGTCGCTTTCGTCGTAGGTTACATAATAAGCCTCGTCTTCCTTGTAATACTTGCCCTCCGTGACTAGTTCCAATATGTTCGAATCCTGGTCCTGTGAAGTCTGCGTGCCCTTTACCGAAATAATGACGTTCTTATCCATTTAAAACACGCACCTTTCTGCGGTCAGACACCGCGATTCATACACTCTCCTGCCTTTCCGGGGAACTATGCACCTCTCAGTACTTTTCAATATCCACCTTCTCCGCCGAGTTTACTGTCTTCCCTAAAATAGCGCTGCATAACGGTTCGAACTTCTCCACGCTGTCGCTGGTGTAATAGCGGTATACCGGTTTGTAACGTTCATCCCTCTGCATATTGTTTTCCGAAATCGTCTTTTTTACAACTCTGGCAACTTCAAGTGCCGAACTTACAAGTTTTACGCCCTCGCCCATAACAGCGGAGATCGTTTTCTCCAGCAGAGGGTAATGCGTACAGCCCAGCACGAGGGTATCCGCTTCGGTCCTTTTCAGCGGCGTCAGATATTCCTCGGCTATCCTCATCGCTATGTCGTTTTCCCACCAGTCCTGTCCTTCCTCTACAAGCGGGACAAACAGTGGACAAGCCTTTTGATATATTTCGATATTATTATCCAGTTTGTTTATAGCTTTCTGGTACGCTCCGCTGTTTACAGTTCCGGTTGTGCCTATAACACCGATTCTGCGGTTCTTCGTTTCCGATACCGCGGTAACGGCGCCCGCTCCTATTACTTCTATCACAGGTATGTCAAGGCTTTTTTTAACTGTCTCGTAATAGGCGCTCATGGTATTGCATGCTATGACTATCATTTTTATGTCGTGATTCAACAAAAAACGGATATCCTGAAGAGTATATTTTATAACGGTATCTCTGGACTTGGTGCCATACGGCGCGCGGCCGTTATCGCCGAAATAGATGACGCTTTCACCCGGCAGATGTGCCGTGATCTCCTTGAAAACAGTAAGACCTCCGAGCCCGGAATCAAAAACTCCAATTGCTCTGTTATCCATATTGAACATTTCCCCCAAATCAGCGCAATGAAACGGTAAATTAAGTGTCAAGCTCCCTCTGATTATCCTGGTAGCGTTCGAGCGCGAGGTCTATCAGTTTTTCTATCAGCTTGCCGTAGGGAAGGCCCGAAGCCGCCCAAAGCTTTGAATACATGCTTATTTGCGTGAAGCCCGGCATAGTATTTATTTCATTTATATATATACCATTATCGTCCTTGCGAACGAAGAAATCGACTCTTGCCAAACCCGAACAATCCAGGACCTTGAACGCCTTTACGGCATAGCCCCTGATCTTTTCGATCACTTCGGCGGGAAGCCTTGCGGGTATTATGATTTCGGAATCGTCGCCGCTCATGTATTTTGCTTCATAATCGTAAAACTCATTGCAGGGAACGACCTGTCCGACCGTTGACGCTAAAGGATCGTCGTTGCCCAGTATCGCGCATTCCGCTTCCCAGCCGTCGATGAATTCTTCTATGAGTATACGCCTGTCATATTTCGCTGCAAAATTCAGCGCGCTTTCCAGTTCGCCGCGGTCGTGCGCCTTACTGACACCCACCGATGAACCTGCGTTGGACGGTTTTACAAAGCACGGATACGTCAGTGTATTTTCAACTTCCGGTATTATCTCTCCCATGTCCCGCAATATCTGTTTCCTGCTGTAAACCAGATATTTTCCCTGCGGAATTCCTTCCTTTTCAAAAACTACTTTTGCATAGGCCTTGTCCATCCCCAGCGCCGAACCAAGCACGCCGCAGCCTACATACGGTATCCCGGCCAGTTCGAAGAGGCCCTGGATAGTGCCGTCTTCGCCGTTGGCGCCATGGAGTACCGGAAAAACAACATCTATTTTCTTGTTGTCCTTTTCAGCTTCTGCGATAGCGGCGCCTGCAGTAAGCAGCATCTGTCTGGAATCCTGGCGCGATTCTGCCAACGCCTGCCACTCCCCTGTCCCGATAAGCCCGATAGGGCCGTCGTAGGAAAGCCATCTGCCATCCTTGGTGATGCCGATCATGGCTACGTCGAACCTGCCGGTATCTATATTCCTCAGGACCGCTTCTGCTGAAAACCTTGAAACCTCATGTTCGGTGGACTGTCCCCCGAATATTATAGCAATTCTCTTTTTTTCTTCCATATTATATCTACCACCCGTTAAAATATCAAGCGTTGCTTCTAATATATATTGTTTATTTTACTATTTAAGTACCTCAACTTCAACCCTTGCATTTTGCGTAAGTTTGAGGAACTGCCCGATCAGGCTTCTGAAAATTAAAAGGCAGACCCCCGAACGAGGATCTGCCTGAATAAATGTTGGTGTTTCATTCGAATTGCTTCTTATTCCAATAATTCAAGACCGTCCATTTTCTCGCCATTCGGACTTGAGGTTTCCTTTGAATCCCCATTGGGAGGACTGCCGGTTGCAGGAGCTTGCACACTGCCTGTTTCAGTGTCACTCCCGGTCACATCCGCACCGGAGTCGGCCGAATCCTTGGTGATCAATTGCGCACTTCTTGGGAACAATGCATCGAACTTGAAATTACCCATGTATTCTTTTTGCGTTTTACTGTCGATAGTGAATTTCACCTTCTCTATTCCCTCAAGCTCGGTAAGGGAATTCACTATGGAGTAGATTGTCATCCTTTCGGCCTCTTTGCCGCCGGGATGCTTGGTTTTGAACTCCTTGGACAGGTTTACGGTGGCAACCTTGTTTTCAATCTTGACCGGTGATAAAAGTTTAGTCTCCGCCGGAATTGTACTCTTGAATGCCGTATTGTCCGAAGGTCCCTTGATCAGTTCGTTTATAACCGCAGTTGCGAGAGTACTGTCGGACTTTTTAACTTCCACAGTATCCACATAGCGTATTTCAAGCTTTAGTTTCGTATTGTCCGCATTTGCAAAGTAAAGACGGAGCGGAGTTTTATCCGTAAGTTTGCTTGCTTCTGTCTCACCGATCACTATGCTGCTTACCGGCCGGAGTTCATCATCCTGGCTGTCCTGCAGCCCGAGTTTCTGTAGTAAGCTACATCCTGGCAGCATTACGACTATAAATACAAATAGAGTAACAAGTAAAATGGTTTTTTTCATTATTCGGCCACCTCACATCTATTTAGGACAGTACCGGTAAGCATTTCCCGAAATGCTGCCAGGTAAGAGCCTCTAAAATATTTTTATGCTTGGGCGGCCTTCAGTATTCTATAGTAAGTACAAAAAAATTTTATTTTTCACCGCTTTCCATAAGTATTTGAACGATTTTCTTTACATCGTCGTCAATAACGCTGTAACATATTTCAAGGCCTTTTCTCGACCCCGCAACAATTCCGGCGGCCTTGAGCTTCGAAAGATGTTGTGAAACCGTGGACTGGGGCAATTTCATACATTCCTGTATCTTCGTAACGTTGCAGCTGTTATCTATCAAACCCTTTATTATACAAAGCCTTTGAGGATGCGAGATCGCTTTGAGCTTTTCGGCCTGCAGCTCAAAATTTTTATTATATACTCCCATTACTAGCCCTCCAAACCTGATATGTCAAATAGAAGAAAATTTTAACTGGAAATCTTCGCTTCCTCTAACATTATCAGTTTTGCAAAGCATATTCAAGTTAAACTTCTTCACATGGCTTTTGTAAATTTGTCGGCGAACGAACTGGCACAATAGCTTTCAGGCTTGATCTTCGGTATGAAATTTAGTCCCTTAACCATTCCGACCATTTCATTGATCAGACTTTTGGTTGGTCCCTTTGTCCCAACGTCTATATGGAATTCGAAGGATATTCCATCCTTCTTTCCGTTCTTGCACACCGCCTGCCTTATGCGTTTCATCCGGCTGTCATCGAACAGATATGCAAGCTGGATGCTGGCGCAGGTCTCCAGGTAGATCTTTTCCCTCAGGTTGGTCACAGGCCTTTGTATATCGTATTTATGAAGAAATCCGATAGCGCCCTTGCCGATACGATGAACATGGATGCAGGATACGAAAACCGTTTTGGAGCCTACCTGAGAATCGGTCCCTACAGATATCCTGTAGGAGCTGTCGGTGTCCGCCTGTATGAAGTCCATAATGTCGCAAAAAACCTGCTCGAAATTAAGCCCATCCTTTTTCATGCTTCTGAAGACCGTGTTTTCGTCGATCGTGAGCGAGTTTCCAAGTAACATAGGTGTACCCTCCTGTTCCATCCAATATTGCGCCATATAGTCATATCGTGGTAAAAAATAAGCCCTGCGACGGGATACCAATCACAGGGCTTTCTTTATCGACGATTTAAGGACAGCGTAAGTACGGCTGACGTGTTTTCTAGATATTATCCGTAAACGGCGCATACGACTCATATAACTATCCCTTTCAAATATTTAAGTACATATTAGCATACTGAAAAAGTAAAATCAATTGTTATGTCGAACCAGCAATAACATGATTGTTTTGACTTGTTTTGAGCCGCCGTGCCGCTGTTTTTTATTGCGGAGTTTTGTTCAAAGAGCATATAGATTCGGCGTGGCGGCAAGTCAAACTCTCTCTGAAATATGAGAATCCTATCTTTGTCTGCTCAAACAGTGATTTGCCCTGATCAATGCTTCATCAATATGCTCTATCTCACAAAACTCATGCACTATCAAGCACCGGCACGGCGTATTAGCAAACGATATCGCAATAGTAAATAAGCTTTTTTCTTCCACTTGCTTAGCAAGTGGTTTACGTTGTTACACAACTACAATAAAAAGGCCAACAGGCCTTTTTATGATTTAATATATTTTTTGATTTCCCGCCAAAAGTTTTCTCGTGTCCCTGCCATTATAATAATAACAACTTCGCCATTTTCATTTTCTGATAACCTGTATGCAATTTCGTAGTTCGTCTTTTGATAATATATGTCATACCCATATATGCCTGCTAAATCTCCCGTTTTAGCCTCGCCTATTGATGGATCTTTTCTAATTCCCTGGACAGCATCTTTATATTTTTTCTTTAATGTTTTATCTACTATTTTTTTAAAATACCTTTCAGCTGCAGGCTGAATGATTATAGGTAACAAACCATCCATCATTCTTCACCAAAAATGTCCGACATTTGATCGTCGCCTGTTCCTCGGAAGTTCCTTGCTGCTTTGTCTGCTTCATCTATCATTTCCTGTACAGCAGGCCGTACTTTTTTAGTTATCCTTTGGAACTCTTGCAGCAGTTCATTTCCTCCTAATCCCTTTTCCACTAGTTCCTTTAAAATCTCTTGCGCAAATTCTGCATTAGATTCAATTCTAACAGGTTTAATAATTAGCATATCTTTATCAACAAAGCATTCTACTTCATTGCCGATATCAAGCATCTCAAAGTATTTTAGCGGTATTGTAATTTGCCTCTTCTGTGATACACTAATACGCTTTTTTTCTGATCTCATAAAATCACCTATCTGGAATGGATTTTTAGCTGCCTCTGCGTACATAAGTATCTCCCATTTCCTGTATACTAATAATATTTTCTTTGTATCTTTTAATCTTTGTATCTTTGTTTCTTTGTCTAAAATAATTATACCACTATTTTTACTTTTTACAAGGGCAATTCGAGTAATTAAACCTTTTGTGTTTAAAGGAAAATACCTCTTCTAGTAGAATTATCTATTAAATATAAGAAAATATTTAAATAACAGGAGTAAAAAGATAATGAAAAAGTTTAGGGAAGAAAACAAACTCTTATTTTATCTATCTATAGCCGGACTTCTATTTAGTATTTTTTATGGAATTACATTAAAAGTACCTGTTTGGTTAGGTGACACCGATAAAACATAGTTTAAAGTGATTATTTGCAAGTCAATCCTCCATATTGCAAGATTCAGAAAACTGAAGAAACACCTTGTAGGATTTTACGAACGGAACCTTCGAGGAAAAAAGGGCAAAGAAAAAAGTCCTTGGATTTTAAACTATTTGAACATATGTTCGCTCTATGGTATAATCTGGATAACAAAAAAATGAAAGGTCGGTCTTGCCGCTATGCAGATTGTTTGTATATCTTCATCAAATATAAAACATGCCAGGGAGAGCAGCACTTCACTTAAAGTGTGCAAACTAATAAAAGAGATGATAAAGAGAAAATTCCCCGCCGGATTGCATGTTGAAATAGTTTCCCTTGTAAATTTTGAACTTAAACCGTGCATTGGCTGCGGAAGATGTTTCAATTATGACAAATGTTCTAACGACAGTGAGTTTAATAATTTATATGATATCCTATGCATGGCAGACGCATTATTTATTATATCGGCTCACTATGCTCCAATACCCTCAAAACTGGCGATTCTTCTTGAAAAGGTCGAGCAGTTGGCGTTCTTAAAACGGTTTAACGATGAATCATACCGTTCCCCGTTATTCGGGAAACCTGTCGGAATTATCGGTCATGGCGGAGGTACGGAAGAAGTGCACAGATATTACAAAGAACCTGTTATAGATTCTATTTGGAATGCTTTGTCGTACCCTGTAGAAATGAATATTATCGGTATCGACTCAGACCAGCCGAGAGGAGTAACTTTTCCGGTTAAAGCAGTCAAAAAAATCGGCGACTCCATATTCCCCATACAGGAATATGATTGGAATGACATTGAAAATAGGCTGGATCCATTAGTAAATAAGGTTATTGAAGCAACTGCCGCGCCGGCTGTTTGATATTGCATGAGTTTTGAGAATTAGGGCATATTGATGAAGCATGGTTAAGGGCAAATCACTGTTTGAGCGAAGCGTCAGCGAGCGAGTTTGATTTGCCGCTGGGCTGAATCTATATGCTCTTTGAACAAAACTCCGCAATAGAAAACAGCCTGCGCGGCAGCTAGAATAGCTCGTACGACGGTCTCTATCGTCCGGTGCGCTTTTACGGTGATACGACGACAGCTATCACGACGTCGTATCTGCCTGCGCGGCGGCTTTATCAGACTGCCTGCAGTAGAAGCCGCTCCCCTACAGGCTCTTGACGTAATCCGCAATCGCTTTTCCGGCTGCAGCGCCCTGCCCGACCGCTATCGATATCTGCCTGAAGCTGCTCGCGCAATCTCCCGCCGCAAATAGCCCTTCAAGATTCGTCTGCTGGTTTCCGTCAGTCACTATCGTATTGCCGTCCGTCACGATCCCCATTTTTCGCGCGAAATCGGTGCTGGAGGCGCTTTCATAAGCGACGAACAGGCCGTCCAGTTCTTCGCTTGTGCCGTCCGAGAAGTGGATACGCTGCAGAAAATCAGTTCCGTCCAGCTTCGAGAGCTGCCGCGTTTCCACCCTGAACTGTCCCGCATCTCCTTCATACCTGCTGCTCAGCTCAAGGTTCTTCCCGTTCGTATATATCGTTATGTTCTTTGTATAGGTAAGCAGTTCGACAGCCTCATGGACAGCGTAATCCTTGTTGCCGAGGACGCCTACCTTGAGGTTGTTGTAAAAGAATCCGTCGCAGGTGGAACAGTAGCTTACGCCCTTTCCCTCGAATTTAACCAGGTTCTCTATCCTGATCACCTTGCTGACCTGGCCTGTAGCCAGAAGCAAGGCTTTGGACTCGAATACTCCCGATGCAGTCATGACCTTGAAGTAATCTTCCTTTTCGACGGATATCACTTCGTCTTCAATAATCCCGGCGCCAAGCCTTTTAACCTGCTGTTCTCCAGACTCCAGCAGCTGTTTCCCGCTTATCGTTTCGGCAAAACCGAAGTAATTGTCGATCTTGTCAGCTTTCAGCAGCCTGCTGTCGTTCCTTCCTATTATCAAGGTGGCCAGATTGGCTCTTACGGTATACAGAGCCGCCGACATGCCTGCCGGCCCTTTGCCTATTATGATCACATCGTACATGACTAAAAACCTTCCTTTTAAATTAACAATAGTATACGTTTTTTCCACGAGGCTAATCAGTTTATTTATTTATACCAACAAACGGGCAGAAATTAACACATTCAGGAATCATTTAAAGTATCGGAATTTAATATTTTAGCCGATCCTTAGTAACACTATACCTTCGCCCGGCATATTATGTCAATGAAGATTCCTGTACTGTTCCTCGGAGGTGAGTTAACATGTCGGATAACGAGTTCTTGGGAAGATCGAACGATTGCACGCTTCTCTTTTTCATACTGGTGTTCCTGCTTCTTTTTTGGGACAACAGTGCGATCGGGATATTAAGGACCGGAAGTCGGGGGATCAATACATGCAATAACGATTGTACGATATTGTTCTTTATTCTTGTGTTCCTTGAGTTGTTTTATTAACCCGGTCTCATACGCGCGTCCAAAAATGCGCAGGTTTTCGAAGGGGGCATTCCATGTCCCCTTTTCAGCATTGCGTTTTTAAATAAAAACATTTAATGTTGTAACGTTTTTGGGGTAACTCTCATAAAATATACTGTTATTCATATCGTCGGGGGCAGCCGAATGGCTATTTTTGAACATTTGCCGGACACATTGAGAAGGATGTTCGATGAAGGTCTTGATGAGGTCCTTATATTTGCCGTCATCTTTATCATCATTATTATATCGGGCATAGATTCAGATTCCGCTGACAGCCTGGGCATATTGCCTCTGGTAGTGATTGCAATATTCCTGTTTCTGTTTGTAGGTTTATACAGAAACGGGGATGCAGCGGAATAAAGCAATGTCAAAATAGACTTATCCAAACCTGAATAAGATTCCGGAGGTAATTAAAAAATGTCAAACGGTTTTAAAAAAATTGCCGAAATGCTCGGCAGAATGGACGACAAAGTATTACAGGCCAAAATCAACGCAGCCGTCGATATGCTGAAAAACAGCGACAAGGAGGAACTTGCCAAAAAGCTCGGTAAGGTGGACAAAAGTGAATTGTTGTCGAAGCTGAACGAGCTTGACGACGAAAAGCTGAAGGAGCTGAACCTGAATAAGTCGGACCTGAAGCAGAAAATGGACAGCGTCGACATGGAAGCCGTTCAGAAAATGCTCGGGGACAAAGGTCCGGAGATATTGAACAAAATTAAAGACATTATTGGATAAAAAATGAATATATTTATTAATGCCCGGGTTCGGAGGGATTTTCTATGAGTGACGATCTTGGCAGAAAAATTCAGCAGATAGCGCAAATGCTGGGTCAGGATGAAGTGCCCGACAATGTGAAGGAGCTTGTCTCCATATTGGCAAATTCTCTGGGGAAAAAGGAAGACGGGAATTCTCAGCCGGTCCGGGCTGAAACCGGCAGCGAAGCCAAACTTGACGAGAACAGGCAGGCGGCAGAAACGCCTGCTCTCAGCCAGGAAGTGCCCGATACGGCGAAGCATTCGAACGACCGGTTCAATTCCTCGATCGATCCCAGGATCAATCTGCTTATGGCGATTAAGCCTTTTATGAACAACCGCAGGCAGAAAAAAATAGGTAACTGCATACAGCTGCTGCAGATAGCCGGATTCAGCAGGATGCTCAATGATCGCGAGAAATAGGAGGGGTGAACCTGATGCCTTATAAAAGGCCCGTACAGAATTCTAAAAAATATCTGTCCCCCTTCTATGTGCCGAATCCCTTTTATCCCATCGGCACTGCCGTTTCTTCTCACCATAGTGAAAAGGAATTTTTCGGCATACCCCTTCCCAATGAAAAAGAGGCTCTTTCTGAATTTACAGGCGAAAGGAAGAAGCTTTCTCCTCTCTACGATGTCATACGGTATATCCAAAAGCACGTTAAGATCGAAGAACTCATCCTGGTCGGACTGATCGTCCTTATGCTCGATGAAGCCATCGATGATGATCTGCTGCTAATCATACTCTTCTACATATTGCTTTTCTGAATAAATTTAAACCAAATACAAAAAATAGGCAGGGTAGTTTATTACAAAAGAAGAAAGGATATGCGATGCAAAGAAAAACCGCATTATTGCTCCTAATAACTATTACAACCGAGCTGGCCCTGCTCTTTCATTATCAAATGTCAGACATGCATCAAAAAGCTGAAGCAACGCTGTCCCAGTACGGTTCGACGGGCAGTGAGGTAACAAAGATCCAGACACGCCTTTCAAACTGGGGTTATTATACGGGCAGTGTAGATGGTGATTACGGGTACCTGACATACAGCGCCGTAAAAAGCTTTCAGGCGAAAAACGGCCTTGCGGTAGACGGTATCGCAGGCCCCGAAACACTTTCGGCACTGGGTCTGCCTTCACAGGGCTATACGGCGACAACAACTGGGACAAGCTCGGGTTCGGGCGATCTTAACCTTCTGGCGCATATCATTTACGGAGAGGCGCGCGGCGAGCCTTATGAGGGGCAGGTGGCTGTAGGCGCCGTAATAATGAACAGGACCAGGGATTCCCGTTTCCCGGGTACGTTGGCAGGCGTTATATACCAGCCGGGTGCATTCGACGCCGTCGACGACGGACAGATCAACCTCGACCCGGACAAGACTGCAATCAACGCCGCAAGAGATGCCCTCAACGGCTGGGATCCTACGTACGGCTGCGTTTATTATTACAATCCTCATACTGCAACCAGCTCATGGATCTGGTCCAGGCAGATAATCGTAGTGATAGGGCGCCATAACTTCGCCAAGTAGGGTTATTCAAGGCCGTCCTCAATATCCTCTCCGCGGTTTTCTTCGATAAAACTGTTTCTGTAGGAACGTAAAATAAATACGGCGAGCACCGCAAAAAACAGGCTCGCGAATACCCAGCCGGCGCCGTAACGGAATAACTGGCTGCCGCTCTGATAAATCAGGAAGATGACTGCGGAAAATACTATGTCAAAACAGAGATAGCCCATAGCCACGCTCCAGAAGCAGCGGTCTCCGGCCGCCTTACCCGTTTTGAAGGGCTTCTCCTCATTGAATGCCGCCGCTGCATACCACATCGAAATATATATTCTGAAAAAGGAAAGACTCAGGAAGAACACGCATACAGTCACGATATCTATAAACACCGCGGCAAGCATCAGATCAGGCTTTGTGCCGAAAGCAGCCTTGGAAACTATGATCGCGGGAACTGCCGATATGAGAAGGAAAATAGCGAATACTGCAGTGATCAAAGTGGTTTTCAGCGTCATTACGAAAAATTTCAGAAAGCTGTTCCGTATTCCCTCCGCTACCAATCCTTCTATTTTCCTGCCTTTATTAAGTCCGTCATTTACTATCAGGATATACCCCGGAAGCAGCAGGCCTGCCGCGGCAGACAGCAGTAAAGCCAGCACTGCAAGCGTTATCAGAATGGTGATCAGGCTCGACGGGTCTATGAGCACCTGTATTACAGACAGGATACTGTCGAAGAAACCTCCCCCTGTCATCTTTATGATACCTACAATCATGGCCATCACCGGAATAATTACGTTAAATATAGCTGCAGCCAGCATCAAGGCGCTGACAAACACCAGAATGAATGGTCTTTTGACGACAGCCCGGATCGCATCCCTTATCAAATCCATAATAATCCCTCTTTCTACAGCCCTTTCATACTGAGGCTTATTCTCTTTTTAGCGGCGTCGACCGACAAAACCCTGACCTTTACGATGTCACCCACTGACACCACATCCATAGGGTTCCTGACAAATTTATCGGCCAGTTCCGATATGTGCACAAGTCCGTCCTGATGTACACCTATATCCACAAATGCACCAAAATCCGCTACGTTCCTGACAGTGCCCGTCAATACCATACCTGGCTTCAGGTCTGCAATATCAAGTACGTCCGTCAGTAGAACAGGCTTCGGCAGCTCATCCCTGGGGTCGCGGCCGGGCTTAATAAGCTCGCCTACTATATCCCTGAGTGTTGGAACGCCGACGCCTATGGCCTTTGCTATGCTTTCAGCGCCCTTTTCCTCCACTTCCTTCGACAAATCCCCGAGCTTCCTGTTCCTTACGTCTTCCAGCTTGTGCCCGAGCGCATCGAGAAGTTTTTCAGCGGCGCCGTAGGCTTCCGGATGAACAGAAGTATTGTCGAGTATGTTACGGCCGTCAGGTATCCTGAGGAAACCGGCGCATTGCTCAAACGCCTTGTCCCCCAGCTTCTTAACCTTCAGGAGTTCCTTTCTGCTGCCGAAACGCCCGTTGCTCTCCCTGTATTCCACTATGTTTTTAGCAACGGAAGCGTTGATACCGGAAACATATGAAAGCAGCGAGGGCGAGGCCGTATTGAGGTCGACGCCCACGCTGTTGACGCAATCCTCCACAACGCCTCCAAGAGTCTCCCCCAGCCGCTTCTGGTTCATGTCGTGCTGATACTGCCCTACGCCTATAGCCTTTGGATCAATCTTTACCAGTTCCGCCAGCGGGTCTTGCAGCCTCCTTGCTATTGAAACGGCGCTCCTTAGTGAAACGTCGAACTCGGGAAATTCCTCCGCGCCGAGTTTTGACGCCGAGTACACGGAAGCTCCGGCTTCGCTGACAACCATGTAGTAAACCTTCCTTGCAGCCTTTTTCAGCAGCTCCGCCACAAATATTTCCGACTCCTTGGATGCGGTTCCGTTACCGATCGAAATTATATCGACCTTCAGCCTGTCGATCAGGTTCAGTATGGCCTTTTCCGCTTCCTCCACCTTGTTCTGCGGCGGCGTGGGGTAAATCACCGTTGTCGCGAGCACCCTTCCCGTATCGTCGACGACCGCGATCTTGCAGCCTGTCCGGTATGCCGGGTCCAGCCCGAGCACGACTCTTCCCTTTACAGGCGGCTGGAGCAGCAGATTTCTGAGATTCTCGGCAAATACCTTCATAGCCTGCTCTCCGGCCATTTCAGTAAGCTCGTTCCTCACTTCGTTTTCTATGGAAGGCTCAATAAGTCGTTTGTACGAATCCTCTGCGGCCGCTTCAACATAACCGGTAGTTATCGAGCGCTTCTTCGCCGCGTATTTGGACTGAAGGAACGATACGACAAGCTCGTTCGGCATCTCTATACCCGCCTGCAGGTAACCCTCCTTCTCGCCCCTGTTGACGGCCAGTACCCTGTGCTTTGCTATCCTTGCAACAGGTTCCCTGAAATCATAATATAACCTGTAAACGGAATCTTCTTCCTTCAGGGCCTTCGAAACAAGCGTGCCGTGTTTGAAAAAGAGTTCCCTTACCGTCTTCCTGGTCCCGGCATTGTCGGAGATTTCCTCCGCGATTATATCCATGGCGCCCTGAAGAGCTTCCTCGATATTATTGACGCCCTTCTCCGCATCCACGAAAGGCGAAGCCATTTCTTCAACGCTGCCACTAATTATTTTCTGTCCGGATATAATCTCAGCAAGAGGTTCCAATCCCTTCTCCCGGGCTATGGACGCCCTCGTCCTTCTCTTGGGCTTGTAAGGCCTGTATATGTCCTCTATCTCCTGCATGCTTTTACAGTTTTCAAGAGCTTTCGAAAGCTCGGGAGTGAGCTTGCCCTGCTCGTCAATGAGCCTTAACACGTCCTGCCTGCGTTCTTCAAGATTTCTCAGGTAAACGAGCCTTTCATGCATTTCCCTCAGGACCTGATCGTTCAATTCCCCGGTCAGTTCCTTCCTGTAACGTGCGATGAAAGGAATCGTGCAGCCCTCATCCACGAGCCGTATCGTATTTTCCACCTGAAAAGGCTTTAGTTTGAATTCCTGTATCAATTGTGACGTAATATCCGCCATATAGGTTCTCCCCCTGCGCTTACCGGCCGATTACGATCGACCTTTTATTACTGAAGGCTTATCATCATAACGCCTTTCCAAGCGCCTCTAAACTTTCGAATATAAAATCGGGCTTGACGTCGGAGCCTTCAACGTCCTCGAGCTTCGTTTCGCCTGTCAGCAAGAGGATACCGGCCATACCGTTGTTCACTCCCGTTGCGATATCCGTATACAGTCTGTCGCCGACGAAAGCTATTTCATTGTCCTTCATGCCGGTCACCAGCCTTATTATGTCAGCAGTTTCACGGTAGGGCTTGCCGAAATACCTTGGCTTCACCCCTGTCGACGCTTCTATCATAGCGCACATGGAACCGCAATCCGGGAGAAAGCCGCCGTTTTCGGTCGGACAGTTAAGATCCGGATGCGTGGCAATGAACACTGCTCCGTTCCTGATAAATGTACAAGCCTTGAAAATCTTTTCATATGTAAGAGTGGTGTCGAAGCTGAACACCACTATGTCGGGACCGTCCTCCACCAATTCGACGCCGCCCTTTATGAAGCTCTCCCTCAGAAATTCGGTACCAACCAGGTAGACCTTTGCCCCGGGGTGATTTTCATTCAAAAATTTAATCGTTACATCCCCGGCGGTGATTATATCCTTTTCCTCGACATGGCAGCCCATATTTGCAAGCTTTCGTACGTAAAAAGCGCCGTTCCGCGATGCATTGTTTGTAAAGAAAAGAAACTCCCTGCCCGTCCCGGCAAGCTTATTAAGAAAACCCAGCGAGCCTTCCAGCAGTCTGTCTCCAAGGTAAAACGTGCCGTCCATGTCAAGTACGAAAAGCTTTATATCACCGAGCATCTTCTTATTTTCAGTCATAGAACCTCCGTACCAATATGTCCTTGTAGCCCGCGAGCTTTCCCTTCTCATGACAGAACCTCAGAAGAGAATATCTGTCGCGAAGGTACATTGCATTCATAAGGCTGTCTTCAAACAGTTCCCGGCTTATACCCAGATCCCTGGGACTCGTAAATGCCCCGATCCTTGCCAGGAGCTCCCTTACGCGTTCAGAAGAAGGAAGCTCCAAACCTTCCGGGAGAATATCCTCTGCGAGCTCGAAAAGCATTGCCGTAATAACCGTCGCGGCTCCCACGGCATTGCCGTGCAGGGCATGTTCCCGGCCGGCCTCGAGATCCTTGACCTCCCAGTAATGGGCCAATTGATGCTCTGTGCCGGAGGCCGGCCTCGAGATGCCGGCAAGCCCCATCGATATACCCGTCAGTATAAGCGCTTCTATCAGACGGCGTATCGCATTTTCTTCCCTTATATAAAGCCCGTCCGTGCTTTCGATACAGCGGTCAACGCCCTTTCGCACCAAGCCGGCGATAGTTTCGCAATAATACTCGTTATTAATGATATTCGATAGCTTCCATTCGGCAAGAGACGTAAGTTTTCCGAGAACATCCCCGTAACCGGCCCTGATCATGACCATCGGGGCTCCGCACATTATCGAGGTGTCCGCGAATATGGCGCTCGGATATTTCCCGGGATACGTAGTCTTTTTGCCTTTTATTATAAGCGGGGAAACAACTGAGGCGTAACCGTCCATCGAAGGCGCCGTCCCGGCGATTGCAAACGCTATGCCGGTCCTGTAGGCAATTATCCTTGCCAGGTCGTTCAAAACTCCGGAGCCGACAGCCAATATAAGAGACGTATCCTGCTCAAGTTCGATCAGTATACTTCCTATGGCTTGCTCATCAGGTATTAGAGCATGTCCCGGGGTGTCGAAAATAAAGGTTTTGAGCAGAAAGCCCGCCTTAGCGAGATTCTCCGTGACCATTCTACCGAAAACACCGTATGTATTTGTATCGGAGATAACCAGCAGCTTTCCGCTGCGAAAAGGTTCCAGAGTATTTGCAAGTTCGTCGAGTATCCCGTTGCGGACGATTATTTTTTCTATGCCTACTGAATGGCGTCTGCCGCAAGTACAGTCGAATGACAGCCCGGGCATCTCTTCAATGTTTAGATCAAGTATGTCCTTTTTACCATCGTTTTTCATTTGACTCATCCCTCCAATAAACTTTACCATACATGGTTGATTCAGTCCATACATAAACAAGGAACATTTCATTTGCAAGAAACGTTCCTTGTCCGCACATTCTCTCACTGCCGTATTTTCAGCTCAGTGACTTTTCCCGCCTTTTGGAGAAACATGTTTTTCAAAACGCCCTTCGCCTGCGTTCTCACCCAATTGATCATTGCTGACCGATGGTCTGGTCTTTTTGTCCACGTCACAAGCTGCCTTATTTTTTTTGTCGGCCATATATTTCCCTCCTTTCTACGGGTAGATTAATATCAAAATACTGTGTTGGGATTATTTTCTGCTCTATTATGAAAATTATTCCTTTCAGCTCAAAGTATATATTCACCATGGCTGAGGCATGTTATGCCGTCGGTGGCCGAAAGCTCATCGGAAAGCTTCAGCAGCGCCATGTCCTTGCTTTTAGCCTCCAGCATGACGTCGACGTCCCGGCCGGACTTGGCTGTGATACTGACAAAATCCATAAATTCCGCATAGTCGATGTAATCGGCATGGCTTCTGTAATCCCGGGCGTTTTTAGGGCTCGAGAAATGGACCTTCGGCGGGAAAGCCTCATCCTTCCAGGTATCGTAAATATCGCCAAGTACAGGTCCAAGTTCCTCCTCCGGACACAGGCAGCGGTGGTGGTGCACGTCCAGTACCATCGGCGCCTTGAGCCTTTTGCATATATCGAGCACTTCAAACGTATTATAGGATCTGTCGTCGTTTTCGATAATCAGCCTCTTCCTGATCCTGTCCGGCAGCCTGGCGAAGTTCTCGCAGAATCTTTCAGCCGACTCCTTTTTATTGCCGTAAACGCCGCCCACATGCAGTACCAGCTTGTACCTGCAGTCCTCGAGGCCCATTGCCTCGAACAGCCTTACGTGATAATCCAGATCCCTCAGTGAATCCTCGTAGACCTTGTCCAGGGGCGAGTTGATAACCGTGAAATGGTCGGGGTGGGCGCTAACGCGAAACCCATTCTCTTTCACGATCCGGCCAATCTCATTGAAAAGCTCGCTCAAATCGGCGGTATAATCCCAATCCTTCAAGTCGGGATGCGTCGCAAGCGGAACGAGTTTTGATGAAAACCTGTAAACAGGGATCTCCATAGCCTTGTTATACAGCAATATCCTGCGCGTATTGTCCAGGTTTTTTTCAGTGACCTTGCGAAGCCTGTGCTGTCTGGCTCCCTCGCTCTGAAGGGACTGATATGTTTTGTATGTTACCGCACCCGACGGGGACGAGTCCGCCAGGTTCAAAGTCATGGCAACATAGCCGAGACGTAATTTCATGCCGTTTACCCGGGCAGATTGCATTAAAGGCAATCTGCAGACTGAATCATTTTACTTCATTATAAATACCCAATAAAAAAGGAACCTATCCGGTTCCTTAAAAATCTTCGCTATATCGATCTATTTCTGGTAGTACCTGCAGGCTTCAATAGTGCTTTGCAGCCCACGCCGCAGCTTCCTTGACAAGCGCCTGATGCTTCGGGTCGACCTTGTTGTTGTAATGATTGCGGCTGCCGAGGAAATGTATGTCGAAAACCCCGCTCATATTGTTGCCCTTTACCGCATCTAGATTGGCGCCCCGGCCATACCCGCCGCTTCTTGAGCTCAACGTCCGGTTCGCTGCATATTTGTCGCTTCCTGCATGGGGATAGCCGGTCATGCACGCGGCAATTTTCTGTCCCCCGACTTCCACTATGACAGCCCTTCTCTCCCAGCTCCAGGTCCCGCTGTAAATCTTTTTCATTATTGCGGTATCGTTTTTGGTCAGTGTCTCGCAATCTGCATGATTGGTACCGTAGGTCCTCTTGATCTTAAAGCTCTTACCAGTCTTTATATCGTATACGGTCGCTGTATCGCCTCTGTCAAATACGTCTTCTACCTTTCCAAACCACTTCATCGCATAGTCGCTTGCCGTCTTGGTCTCTTTGGGTTTTGAGACTGCAATCGCCCCTTCGGTCGTTGAGGTTGACTTTACTGCAGTTTTCGTTGCAGCCGTTTCTGGGGCCGCGGTGGCCGAGACTGGCTTCACTGCTTTAGTCGGCGCCTTGGGAGCCGATGCGGTACTTTTTGCAGCAGTAAGCTTATCGACCAGAGTCAGCGTTGAGCTTCCCGCTATACCATCGGCCTTATAGCCGTTTTTCTTTTGAAGGCTTGTAACCGCTTCCTTCGTCGCAGGACCAAAATAACCGGTGGCTTCGGCATCCAGATAGCCGAGCTTTATGAGGTCGTTCTGGAAAGCCTTCACATAACCGTTCTCATCGCCCTCCTTCAATAATCCGGAGGCGCCTGCCGAAGACTTTTCCCTTCCCATAATCCTGTCGATCAATGAAAGCGTCGTTTCGCCTGCGATACCGTCAGCCTTGTATCCGTATTCCTTCTGAACCTGTTTGACGGCTTCTGCAGTCAGATCCCCGAAATATCCTGTCGGATCGGAAGAAAGGTATCCCAATTTGATAAGATCCTTCTGGAGCGCTGTTACACTGCCGCCCTCAGACCCGATTTTCAGACTGTCGGATGACGCCCAGGCATAGGTTGAACCAAATACCATGATGACCATTACGGTCAGGAGCATGGCAATGGTTGTACTGCATTTGCGCATATGTACTCCTCTCCTTATCACTTGCGAGGTTAGTTGACGGGTTAGGTAGAAGAGTCTCCCTTCGTCGCCCGGTATCTCCGGCATTCAAGCCGTATCGCGGGTTCCGATTCACCCCATTGAAAAATCCCCCGTTCCTCCATTTCTTCGATTTATGAAGGATTCAGTGACCAGCATTTCCAACCGGAAGTAGAATGGTTGTCTACGCTTGTAACACAATTGTAACATAAAATGTTATGAAAATAAATATAAAATATTTTGTTTTATACAAAGCTGAAGTATTAGTGCTAATTTTGGAAAAAATAGATGTGATATAATTAAAGAAAAATGAATCGGTCAGATGGAGTTCTTATGCAATCCGTTGAAATCACCGGAAAATACAAAAACATGAAGATAGAAAACGTGCTTCAAAGCCTGTATCCCCGCTTATCCTACAATATGCTGCAAAAGGCGTTAAGGAAAAGGGACATAAAAGTCAACGGGACCAGGGTAGGCAGAGACTATATGGTCTCTCCCGGAGACAAGCTCGAAGTCTATATAATAGACGATATTTTATACGGCTTGAACGATGGATCCAAAGCCGCAGCGGCAGTGGAAAGCGGACACAATGCCGGCGTAGGCGGCAGAGGCGCGGACGAACGGCAGGCGGCCGGCGGAAGCGCGGGAACAGCTGCCGGATCGGGACGTAATAAAGCGACCCAGGCCGGTTTCGGCGTCATATACGAAGACGAAAATATATTGATCGTCAACAAGGCGCAGGGTACTCCCGTACATCCCGACAAAGAGCAGCTGCGGGGAACGCTTATCGATCTTGCACGCGAGTATCTGCGGCAAGAGGCCGATACCGCCGGCGACGCCAGGTTCCAGCCTTCCCTTTGCCACAGGCTGGACCGTAATACGGGCGGGCTTGTCATAATCGCAAAGAACCAGGAGAGCCATGATATTATTCTTGATAAAATCGAGTCGCATGAAATCCGGAAATACTATCAATGCCTCGTACAAGGCAAAATGGAAAGAAACGAAGCTCAATTGCGCGCTTATCTCTGGAAGGACGCCAGCAAGAGCCGCGTTTTTATAAATGAACGAAAAACCCCCGGCGCAGCCGAAATAGTGACAGGCTACAAAGTCCTTGGCTATAACAAAGCCCGCGATATCAGCAGGCTCGAAGTCGAGCTCGTCACAGGCAGGACCCATCAGATCAGGGCGCACCTGGCATTTATCGGCCACCCGGTCCTGGGCGACGGAAAATACGGTACAAACGCCGTCAATCGTGAATTCGGTCTGAAGCGGCAGGCTCTGTGGGCATGCCGGCTGAAATTCGCTTTTACAAGTAACGCAGGAATACTGAATTATCTGAAAGGACGGGAATTTCAGGTTAAGCCGGACTTCACCCTGGATGTTTAGCGGTCCAACCCATTAATAAAGATTTTTCCATTCATATTGACACTGGTATGTATAGTGTATATAATGTTTATATACACTATACTCATAATACACGGATTTGTCAAAAGGAGTGATTATATGGACAATGCGCTAGAGGTGACCGGGCTGGTAAAAAACTATGAGAATTTCAAGCTGGACCGAGTCACCTTCAATATCGAACCCGGCTACATTATGGGATATATAGGCCCAAACGGCGCTGGAAAGACCACGACGATAAACATGATATTGGGCATACTGAAACCTGACGGCGGGCAAATCAAGCTCTTCGGCAAGGAGCTGAACGAAGGCTCTACCTCGCTGAAGGAAAGAATAGGGTTTGTAATAGGGGAAACGGCATTTTACGAATTCCTTGGCGCTCAGGACATGGCCGGTATAGTTGCGCGGTTTTACAAGAACTGGGACTGGAAAGCCTTCGACCGTTACATGAATATGTTCGGATTGGATAAGAAGCAGAAAATCGAATCCTATTCCAAGGGCATGAAGGTCAAATACATGCTTGCGTGCGCATTGAGCCACAAT
>JAEXNT010000088.1 GCA_023439545.1 Bacillota bacterium | reverse complement strand
TGGGGGCTTCGACAATGACAAGCGGGTAATCGAAGATCGAAAGCATGGCTTGCGTGATACGCTCCGGGAAATAGTTGCGTCTCATATTGCTGGGTATATTCATAATATGCCCCCAAAATTTCTTATTTAATATATAATATGCCAATCCAAGAAATTTTCCCATAGGAATGGACAGCCTGGCAGAAAGATCTGCAAGCGGTAATACAATCCGCTGCAGAACTTTCAACATCAGGTTTAAAGCCGTCTTACTTCGGCTCTCTATAGCTCGTAGCAACATTTGTCCGGACATTGCCTGATATCATTACTTTCATGTCGCCATTTGGTAAATCCAGTAATATTTTATCACTATAAATTCTTCAAATCAAACTGTGAAACAAAAAATCCAGGATGTAATCCCTGGATTCTTATTACAGAAAGTGTAATGCTTCTTAGATGGCATAATATACCGGTCTATCGTAATTATATCTTGCTTCCCGGCCTTTTTCTGAAATACTCCCGCACCAGGAATTGCATGAGTTCAGCAGCTTTTTTTCTCACAAACTCCGCCTTGTCGCCAAATATCATTCCAAAGGGGGCATCAGGAGTGTACGGCTCCCATTGCGGCATGTTCTCTCCTGTGGAATCCTTTCCGTTAGGATCCCCGGATTTAATGAAATTGGCCCAGTAGTTGCACATCTGGCGGGCAAGGTCATAATGCTTGCCGACAAACGGTCTCCAGCATTTTGCAAGCGTTTCGAAGGAAAACCAGAGATCCACGGAATGGAATGCCCCGGGATTGTCCCACCCCGGAATTTCAGCATCGAAGCTATAATAATAAAACGGGAGGTTTTCGCCGGTATCCGCATTAGCCTGTGCTGCGATGCGGACAGCATATTCGATAGAGCTTACCGTAGCTTTCTTTACAGCTTCTTCGACAGTACAGGATCCTGCTTCGCAAATTGAAAGAAATTCTTCCGCCCGTTCGCCGAACATATCCCCTGCCATTTTGCGGAATTCTTCCATGGTCGCGGCCTGCGGGATATTGAAAAACTCAGAGGAGGTGTGACCTGTAAGCAGAGGTACTGCCCATCTCCTGTTATCCAAAAAAAGTTCGAACGCATTGCCCATACTGAACCTATTATCCGCAACAGCACCCCAGAATCCGAATTCCCGGAATTCCATCGACTTGCGACGTACAAAATCAGCATCGAGTCTTCGGGCTTCGGCAAGCGAAGAAACCCCCATGAATTCAAAGAATTCCGCACCTTCCCGTTCCGCCTCCTCCAGACTGCGGGAGAGCCTCAGCATGGGGTTCCCCGGATAAAGCCCGGTAAAAATACCGCTTTGTATAATGGCTTTCTGGAAAAGTCCTTCATTCTGGGGGGAGGTAAGCTGGCTCAATACGCTCCCACCCCCGGCAGACTGTCCTCCAATGGTAATATTGCCGGGATCTCCGCCGAAAGCCGCAATATTCCGCTTGACCCAGCGCGTACCTGCCTGCTGGTCCAAATGGCCGAAGTTTGCGGGTGCTTCGGGTGACTCCGCCGTTATTTCGGGATGGCACAAAAAGCCGAACGCGTTCAGGCGGTAATTAACCGTTACCACAACGATACCCCTGCGTGCAATCCTCTCCCCGTCAAATTCCATTTCAGCTGTATTGCCGACCTGGAGGGCTCCTCCGAAATACCACACGAATACCGGCAGCTTTTCGTCCGTACTGCATGCCGGTGTCCAGACATTCAGGTAAAGGCAATCCTCATCCATGGGGATATCAGGATCTACTGCCCATTCTCTCGTGTATATATTGCTCTTGTCTTCCCATGTCGGGGGCTGCATCGATATCGGAGCAAATTCGAATGCCATGTAAACGCCTTCCCAGTCCTTCGCGGGCTGCGGAGCACGCCAACGGTTCTCTCCCGTCGGGGGTGCGGCAAAAGGGATACCCTTGAAACTCGTTATCCTGGGGTCGGCTGCAGGCAATCCCTGCACCATGCCATTTTCAACCTTTACCATTCTCAGCATGATTATATCTCCTTCCGAGCATCGATAACCTTAAGACATTGCTAAATCAAAGCCGCAGCTTCACAGAAATTGCCGGCCTACCTGCCGCATTCCAGCGTAAAGGAAGCCAGATTTGCACTGCCCTGGCCGGCAAAGGTAAAATACAGCGCCTGTATGCCGTCCGGAATTGCGATATCCGACGAATATTCCTTCCATACATTTGTAAAACCGACCGTTATCACTCCGAGTACTTCGCCGTTCCAGGAGGTTCTTACTTCAAAATCGCCTCTGCTGTAACCGCGTACCTTTATTTTGACTTTTTTAACGCCTCTGCAGTCGAAATATTTGAACCCGGCTGTCGCCGAATTCTTCATATTGGCGATAAAACCCGTTTCTTCATCTCCATCCCTTCCGTCCTGGGTGATCTTCGGAAACTGGTTGTTCATCCATGAAGCGGTCCAATCCGTATATAGGGATTCTTCGCTGCAGAACAGGTTGCAGGCAAGATACGCCGGGTACTCGCCGCAGCCTTCAAGCGGCCCTCCGTTTAGACCGCAGGAGGTCATCTCCGCCTGGGGAATCGATCCGTCCTCCAGGATGGTTATGGGCTCCGCACAGGCCTGTCGGCTGAAATTGGTCCCGTTGGTATGCCTGTGATAGAAAATGTACCACTTCCCGTTGATCTCTATGATGCTGCCATGGTTGTTAGCACCGTAAAACATGGGCTTATCCGCCGGTTTGTAGGAATCGATATGAAGATCGCTGTTGCTGACGATCACTCCCCGGTAGACAAAACCTTTAGTCGGGTACTTGCTCGTGGCATAGCACAGCTCGTGATAGACAACGGACGAATAGATGAAATAATATGTATCTCCTTTCTTCCGTATGGAAGGAGCTTCAAAAAATTCGTGTCCTTCATATCCGCTGCCTTTGGCGTAAGGCTCGCTTGGCGCGATAAAGACCGGTTCTTCCGTGATCGTCAGCATATCCGGTCCCAGCACAGTCGCCATTGGACCTTTTCTTGACATGTCACCCCTTGCACAAAAACCGGTGTAAAGGTAGGTCTTGTCCCCTTCAGTAAGTACACCGGGGTCGAACTGAGGCTGGTCGCCCTCTCTTTCGCCCAGGCGCGTACCGTCGGGATAATGTACGTACCCGTAAAATTCATATTTTCCTGCAGGTGTATCGCAGACTGCCACAGACACAACAGAAACTTTGTCAAGAACGTAATACAAATAATAACGTCCATCCGGGCCGACTGAAACATCAGGCGCATAAAGACACATGCTGCCGTCCGGATTCAGCGGATCATCCGTTTTCTTATAAATGACGCCTTCGTAACGCCAGTCGCCCAGGTCGTCAACGGGAGCCGACCAGCATACATAATCGTTCAGGCAATAGACATATCCGTTAAAACGGTCATGAGATCCATAAACATAAACTCTGTAATCGAAAACGTACGGTTCACCGTCAGGAATATACTCCCATGAGGGAAGATAAGGATTCAGGCCTTGCTTCTTCATTTTCACAGCCTCCTTTATTTTTCCCCACTATTATAACGTATTTTTCCTGTTTTGTGTCAATTTACATCGTTAATCGCTCAAAAAAGGCCTCGAAACTATACCTTGAACCTTGAAACACTCTCTGCCAGACTTTCAGAGCTTTGCTTCGCCGCTTTCATCAATTCCGACACCCTGGACGCTCTCTCCATTACATCCAGAGCTTTCCTGGAAATATTCTGTGTTCCCTGGGCTTCCTCGCTGTTTGAAACGGTAACTTCATTTATGGCTTTGACCATATTCTGTATTGAAGCAAGCAACTCTTCCGAAGTTGCCGAAAAATCGGCAACAAGGTTCTGAATTGTAGCCGCATCACTATAATACTGCTCCCCGATTCCCACCATCGTTTTGTAATCGCCGATAACTTTTGTATCAATAAAGTTCAAAGCTTTCTCGGAGCTTGACGCAAGGTCTTCAACCGATGCTATGACCTCCGCGGTTACATTCCGGATCTTATTGACGGTGTTTTTTGAGTTCTCTGCAAGTTTTCGTATTTGATCGGCTACGACCGCAAACCCCTTGCCTGCCTCTCCTGCCTTGGCGGCCTCAATTGCAGCGTTCAGCGAAAGCAGGTTTGTCTGCTCGGTTATCTGAAGTATGGACCCCGTAAGAACATTTATTTTCTCAACGGCTTTGGATTGCTCCAATGCCTTTTTCATATCCGAATTTATATCATTGCGTATATCATTAGCCGCGTTTTGAGAATCAATCGCATTTTCCTTCAGGAACTGGGCGCGTTTGCTTATCTCGCCGGCTACGGCCGATCCGTTCTGCGCTTTTTCAGCAATTGACCGTACCGCGCTTTCAATCTCAGCCGACGTTGCATTCATCTCTTCGGTAGAGGCTGCCGTTTCTTCGGTAACGGCGGACATTTCTTCGGTGGTGGCCGTTACTTCGGCGATTCTCTCCGATAATTCGGTTAAATTGTCCGATGATATGAGAATATTCTCCTTAACGTTATGAACGATGTCCTTTGTCTGTTCGATCAGACGCCCCATACTGGAAATCATCGTATTAATGCTCTTTGTGAGAAAACCAAGTTCATCATGTCGTTTGGAAAACAGATTTACGGTGAGATCACCGGAAGCAGCCTGTCCTGAAGCTTTAATAATGCTGTTTATAGTCCTGCTCATGCTGTTTGCCATAAGCATGCCGATTCCCGAGGCAATTAAGACGGCAAGAATGACGAAAATAATAGTTGTACTGATAATCTGTTTTGAGGAAGCATTCAATTCGGAGGTCGGTATCAAACCGATAATAGTATATCCTGTATCCCCTATCCTGGAGTAAGTCATAAGGTACGGTTCCCCTTTGTAATTTACTTCCGAGGAACCGTTTTGATTTTGATTTGATATAATACCATCATAAAATTCCTGATTCGCAATTAAAACACTTTTATTATCAGTACCGTTGTTTGCAAAGTCGGCTTTATCAGAGCTTACAAGATGTACTTCTCCTCCTTTGCCGAGATTCATGCCGTCCAGGAAATCCTGTATCAGATTCATTTTAAGGTCGATAACCAATATGCCTATCAAATCTCCGGTCGTTGTGCTTTTTATTTCCTTTAAGGCAGTAACCGAGTTATCTTTTGCGGTAATGCCCAGCTTATCGTCAATCTCTTTATGCGAACCCAGCCATACGGTTCTTCCCTTCCTTTTGCCCATTTCCTTATACATATTAAAATTCTTTACGGAGTCCATGTCAAAATCCGAAGACGATTTTGAGCCTGAAGGCAGTATGGATTTATTACCGTCACCTATCAGATAAATGCTAGAAACATACTTGTTGGTTGACGAAATATTCAACAAGTCATTGGACACGTTCCTGTAAAGCTCAGCTGCTGCAGCCGGATCATTACTGCCGGCAGACGCATCCGAGAGATAATCACGGATATCTTTTTTAATAAGAAGTTGTTTACTAAGGTCATCTATTGATGAGTAAACGACATCCAAGTATTTGCCGCCGTTTTCCATCGTTGCGACAGTTGATTGCTGCGCAACTTTGCATACGGCTTTTGATGCGCTTGAATAGGACATTATGCCCAGAATCATGAGAAAAACAATCGGGACGGCAAACACAGATATAAGTTTTAGACGTATTGTCTTTATTCTAATAATTTTGGCTGAGAAATTCGAAATAGATTTAAATACAGATTTAAAAAATTCCGATGCCGCTTTGAAAATCGCCATTATAAATTACCTTCTTTCGAATAATGTAATTGATAATTTTATAAGGACTAATCAAACCGTAACATGTATGTATACATAATATCACCTGATTTGTTAGAAGTCCAACCAAAGCAAGGAACCTATTATGAACAAAATAAACGGCCTTATAAAAAATGGCGTACATCGGTAGAAAGCAAATACTTCCTGAATAGATAATACTTAATTACCTTGACTGAAACAATGCCAATGTCAGAGTTCTCAGTATACTTATACGCGTGCCGGAACACATACGAATTTTTATGTTAGAGATCACTTCCGATATTATGTCAAATCTTTTCCGGACGTATTATCTTTTGCGGATTTTTCGCTCTTCAATTTCACCCATCCCGGCTGCGGCAGTTTAAAACCGCCCTTTTCACGAAGCGCGAGTACAACGCTCTGAAGCAAAATAAAGAAGCACAGCATAAGCCCGGTGGTAATGCTCTGCCAATATGGCTCCCTAAGCCCTGAAGTAACCACAATACTGGTGATAGTTTTTAAACTAAGCACCCCGAAAAGCGCACCGATTACACTGCCAACGCCGCCGGTCAATAATGTCCCGCCGATAATAGCAGATGCAATCGCTTGCATTTCTGCGGCGTAAGCATTGGCAGCGTCTCCTGCCCCCGTATGCAGCAGATAGGCATAACCGCCGATTCCGGATAACAACCCGGCCAGCAAATAGGAATAGAATTTCGTCCTCTTTATATTGATGCCGAGCATCAACGCACTCTGTTTGTTACCGCCAACCGCATAGAGGTTGCGCCCGAATCGCGTCCATTTCAGAATTACCGCCACAATTATTACTATAGCTATAGCTACTATTACGCCGAGCTCAATTTTTGCGGGAATAAAATTGCCGGTCTTTCCATAATAACCAATACCCGGAATTTGGATACGAAATTGCTTAAGGGCGACAAAGGCTTCCTGCGCCGCAGTGCGCGGAACAGCGCTGACTATGGTTACCATTCCTTTTGCAAAGAACATACCCGCTAAAGTGACAATAAAGGGCTGTATATCCAAATATGCTATCAGTATTCCCTGAACCAGTCCAAACGCCAACCCTATGCCCAAAGCCAAGGCCAACGAGCCTATTACACTGCCGTTATGGTCGTCCAGATAAACAACGCAAGTCATGGTTACAAGCGCGGTTATGCCTCCCACCGAAATATCTATACCGCCTGCTATCATAACTACAGTCAGTCCACAGGCGATAACAATCAAATACGCGTTATTATTGAAAAGATCAAGGAACTGCTGAGGATTCAAGAACCCACCGCGCCAGACAAGCATGGCTAGTACGTACATGCCAATGAAGGTGCAAATCGTTATTCTCAAGAGCAAACTGGTGTTGGAAATAGGCTCCCTGCCTTTTTTCCCCGGTATTCCGGCTGATAACCCTCTATTATTTGTCATATCATTCATTCTCCGTTATATTCGTAGGCTTTTTAACCAGCTTGTCGCGCAGCTGAAGGGCATATTCTTTTACAATTGGCGAACTAAGTACAACGATGGCTATAATAACAATTGCCTTATAGGCTTTTACCGCTGTGGAAGGAACCTTCATGGCATAAAGAGTAATCGTCAGCGCCTGAATGATGAACGCCCCTATCACCGAACCGGCCAGACTGAATTTTCCGCCGCCCAGAGAATTACCTCCGATGGCGACTGCCAGAATAGCGTCCATTTCAATATCCAAAAGAAGACTTTCATGATTGATCAGTCCGATTCTGCAGACATTGATACAGCCCGCAATAGCAACGCAAACGCCCAGTATCATAAAGGATAACAGTTTTATCCAGGCAGCGTTGATCCCGTTTAAACGGGCGGATTTTTCGTTGATTCCGACCGCTTGTGTGTATAACCCGAGATTGGTGAATTTTAAGGCAAGCCAAATCAATACCCCGAATAGTATCATGATAATAATGGGTGTGGGTATGGGGATGCCCGGAATAAAACCTCCGATAGCAACTAACAGAGGGCTTGAAACCGTAGGCGTTGCCCCGCCGTTTATCCAGTAGGCTATGGAGCGTCCGGCAGAAAACAGGATTAGAGTCGCAATCATCGGCTGGATCTTGAATGCGGCAACCAACGTGCCGTTGAATACGCCGAAAACAACTGCAACGATACAGCTTGCCAAAAAGGCAAAAAGAATAATCGGTATTGTAATTTGACTCCCGCGAAGCACACTGACAAAAATACTGCCCGCTATTGCCGCCGCTGCGCCAACGCTGATATCCTGTCCTCTAGACGATGCTGTTACCAGCGTCATACCGATTGCCAAAACAGCAAGTTCGGATGCGCCGTTTATAATACTGATCAAATTCCCTGAAAGAACGGTGTTCCCATCGTTGTTGGTTATAATGGATATAGAGAAAAATCCAATATCCCTGATTAAATTAAAAACTATCAACAAAAAAAGTGCGAACAGCGGGACAACCAATTGAGACCTCGTGAATTTACTTAAATCTTTAGCCATTTTGAGCTGCCTCCCCCGCTATCGTATGCATAATTTTAGCTTGTGTCATGTCCTCGTCCCTCAATTCGCCGACTATATTGCGATCCCGCATAACGATGAGCCGCGAGCAAGTGCGAAGCATCTCCTCTATTTCGGATGAAATGAACGTAACGCTTACGCCGTCTTCGGCAAGCTTGAGTACAAGCTTTTGTATTTCAACCTTTGTGCCGACGTCGATGCCGCGCGTCGGTTCGTCCAGAATAAGATACTTTGGATTTGTGAGCAGCCAGCGTGCAAGTATCACCTTTTGCTGATTACCGCCCGAGAGTTGTTTTACCGGCGTATCCGTCGAAGCGGTTTTTATGCCCAATAGTTTGATGTACTTATCCGCAAAGGCTTCTGCCTCAGCCTTGGAAAACGGCCGGAAAAAGCCCTTCATTACCTGCAGGGCAAGTATAATATTTTCACGCACGGACAGATCCTCAATGATACCATCCTGTTTTCTGTCCTCGGGCAGATACCCGATACCATGCTTCATTGCGTCCTTGGGTTTCCTTATTTTAACGGTTTTCCCGCTTACCCTCACCCTGCCGCCTGTAATTTTATCGGCGCCGAATATGGCGCGTACGCTTTCGCTGCGACCGGAGCCAAGAAGCCCGGTAAACCCGTTTACTTCTCCCTTGTGAATTTTGAAATCAAATGCATTTGTACCCTCCGCGCTGGATAATCCAAATGCCTCAAAAACGGGTGTTGCATCCTCCTCGGCTTGCAATGCCTTTCTGTTTTGCAACGCTGAAATATCGTCAAGATCTTTACCCATCATCTTTGAAATGAGCTGTACGCGCGGTAAATCTTTTATTTCGTACTCTCCTACGAGTTCACCGTCGCGCAAAACGGTGATCCTGTCGCATATCTCGTACACCTGTTCCAGGAAATGCGTTATGAATATGATACCTACAC
>JAEXNT010000080.1 GCA_023439545.1 Bacillota bacterium | reverse complement strand
ATCTTCGGATATATCAAGGCCGGACAAAAGAAGCTGTTTGGTCTTCATAGAACACCTCCGAATCATATGGCACTTTTATGGATTTGATTATATTATATTCCCTTTTGTATAAAAATTGAAACAAAATAATTCATAAAAATTGTATTGACTTTTTACATCGCTACTTTATAATAAAGTATAAAATGCAAATCTTATTTACGGTTGGACAGGTGACTGTTTTCAAGATCCGGGCTTTCAGGGTGGTTGGCCGGATTTTGTTGACCCTGTCTTTTTTATTGCCTGTTTTCATAAAAAAGACGTTATGTAACAAAAATAATAAAGGAGATGACATAAGATGAAGATCAACATTACCGAGACAGTTCTGAGGGATGCTAATCAGTCCCTTATCGCTACAAGAATGCCTTTCTCGGACATGGAAGGGATCCTTGGCGCTCTGGATGAAGCGGGCTATTACTCGCTCGAGTGCTGGGGGGGAGCCACGTTTGATTCCTGTCTCAGATATTTGAATGAAGATCCCTGGAAGAGACTTGAAAAAATCAGGGCGAAGGTCAGGAAGACAAAGCTCCAGATGCTGCTGCGCGGCCAGAACATACTGGGCTACAAGCATTATCCCGACGACGTCGTGAGAAGATTCGTCGCGCAGGCGGCAGAAAGCGGAATGGATATTTTCAGGATATTCGACGCCTTGAACGATTTCAGGAACATCGAGGTCGCAGTGGATGAGACCATAAAAAGGAAGGCTCACGCACAGGGCTGCATAAGCTATACCACGAGCCCCATCCACAATCTCGAAAGCTATGCCAAAATGGTAAAGCAGCTTGAGGAAATGGGCGTCAATTCGATCTGTATCAAGGATATGGCCGGAATTATGGGACCCGGGGAAGCGTACGAGCTTATAAAAACGATCAAGGAAACCGTCAAACTGCCTGTTTTTCTTCATACGCATTCGACAACAGGCCTTGGCCCGATAACACTGTTAAAAGCTATCGAGGCGGGCTGCGACGGTATAGACTGTGCGATTTCCTCCTTCTCGGGCGGCACATCGCAGCCGGCGACAGAGACACTGAATTATGCCTTGAAACAGCTTGGTTATGAAACAGGGCTGAATGAGAGCGTTCTTAAGAAGATAAACGATCATTTCAAGCCTATAAAAGCTGAAAATGTTGCTTCGGGCCTGATGAACCCGTTTGTTATGGGTACCGATACGGATGCGCTCGTTTATCAGGTTCCCGGCGGTATGCTTTCTAACCTCATAGCGCAGCTGAAGGCGCAGAATGCTTTGGACAGGCTCGACGAGGTCCTTGCGGAAACTCCGAGGGTGAGAAAGGATCTGGGCTATCCTCCGCTTGTAACGCCGATGAGCCAGATGGTGGGCGTTCAGGCAGCTGCAAATGTTCTCGCCGGAGAGAGATACAAAAACGTTTCAAAGGAGATAAAGGCTTATTTGAAGGGCGAATATGGAAAAGCTCCCGGAACGGTTGATACTAATCTGATCAAAAAGGTTCTTGGAGAGGAGAAGCCTATGGAGGACAGGTTCGCAGATACTCTGGAGCCCGGTTTCGAAAAGGCCAAAGCGGAGATCGGAGCGCTCGCTAAGAGCGACAAGGACGTACTTTCCTATATCGCGTTTCCCCAGATAGCTGAAAATTTCCTTAAGAAAAGGGAAGAGATGGCTTCTGTAAAAGTAAGCTACTCTATCAGAAAACTGTAAAGGAGGATGTTTATGTCGGTTATAGAAAGTGTTGTAGTCGGGCTGTTTTGCCTCTTTATCGTCTTTCTGGTCCTGGCGGTGCTGTACGGTATGGTTATCCTGCTGTCCGCTGCCCTGAAGGCTTTGGCCGGCGGAAACGCAAAGAGCGCGGAAACGGCAATTGAGCCGGGGCCTATGGAAACAGCAGCTGCAGGTGAACAGCAGACTGCCAATGGGAAGCTTGAGCTTCTAAACGTGGACTCTAAAACCGCGGCAACAGTTATGGCGATCGTAAGCTTCGAATCCGGGATACCGCTGGACGAGCTGAATTTCAAGTATATCAAGGCACTTGATAAATAGAAGAAAGGACTGAAAACAAATGAAATACATCGTAACTATAAACGACAAGGACTATGAAGTTGAAGTCGAAAAGGGACAGGCTTCCGTAACCGGAGTAAAGCCTGCGGCAATCCCGGCAGTTATGCCGGTTCAGGCGGCGGCAGCCGCACAGGCCCCATCGGCAGCTGCAAAACCCGCACCCTCTGCCGCACAAGCCATGCCTTCCGTCGCAGCAGGGCAGGGTGAAGCAGTCAAAGCGCCCATGCCGGGCACTATTCTGGATATAAAAGTCAGCGCCGGTTCAAAAGTGAAAAAGGGTTCCGTTCTTCTGATACTTGAAGCAATGAAGATGGAAAATGAGATCGTTGCGCCTTGCGACGGCAGCATTTCATATATAAACGGCGCAAGGGGTTCATCCATTAATACGGGTGATCTGCTTGCCGTCATTCAGTGAGGTGAGAATAAATGTTTCTTGATGCTATAAAATCGATATTCGCAGATTCGGGCTTTGCCGCGCTTACCTGGCAGGCATGCCTGATGCTCGCCGTGGCGTGTGTCCTCGTATATCTGGCGATAGTAAAGAAATTCGAACCATTGCTGTTATTACCCATAGCCTTCGGAATACTTTTGGCAAACCTGCCGCTGGCAGGGCTGATGAATTCTCCCGCCGAAGGTTCGACGGAACCGGGCGGCCTTCTCTATTACCTGTATCAAGGGGTAAAATTGGGGATATATCCTTCATTGATATTCCTCGGCATCGGCGCAATGACCGACTTCGGCCCGCTCATTGCCAGACCGTCGAGCCTGTTCATGGGCGCAGGAGCTCAGTTCGGTATTGCGGCGGCTTTCATAATAGCCATAGCACTGGGCTTTCTACCTCAGGAAGCGGCGTCGATCGGGATTATCGGCGGAGCAGACGGACCTACCGCCATTTACCTGACTACTCGCCTTGCCCCAGACCTGCTGCCTGCCATCGCTATCGCGGCATATTCCTACATGGCTTTGATTCCGCTGATACAGCCGCCGCTCATGAGGCTTATGACGACCAAAAAGGAAAGGGAAGTCAAGATGGAGCAGCTCAGGGAAGTGAGCAAGCAGGAGAAGATCGTATTCCCAATCGCCGTTACCATTTTCTGCGTATTGCTGCTTCCTTCCGTAGCACCTTTGATCGGAATGCTGATGCTTGGAAACCTTTTCAGGGAATCCGGCGTTGTGGAGAGACTATCGAGCACGGCTCAGAATGCACTGATAAACATCGTTACAATATTCCTGGGCACCACGGTAGGCGCCACGGCAGTGGCTGACAAGTTCCTCAGGCCGCAGACGCTGATGATCATCGGGCTTGGCCTGATGGCCTTCATGTTCAGCACTGTCGGAGGCCTGATTATCGGCAAAGTGATGTATCTGCTGTCCGGCGGCAAGATCAACCCGCTTATCGGCTCCGCAGGAGTATCCGCAGTCCCTATGGCCGCAAGGGTATCGCAGGTCGAGGGGCAGAAGGCGAATCCTACGAACTATTTACTGATGCATGCCATGGGACCCAACGTCGCCGGAGTAATTGGTTCCGCGGTCGCTGCAGGAGTGCTGCTTGCGCTGTTCGGCAAGTGATCCCGGTTTAAGGAAGCATGTGCTTGCTGAATCCGGGAGCATGTGCTTCTATATCCGGAAGCATGTGCGTAGCTTTCCGGTACTGTAATAGATGTGCAGTTTACTGTCTGATGGGTTTTGAGGCCCATCAGACAGGATGCCTGAATGGTTATTTATTACAGTTCATTTTTACGTAAAAACTATTGCATTATGTACAGCCCATGTGCTATAATAACCACTGTCGCAATTATTGCGGGATTGTGTAATGGCAGCACTACTGACTCTGGATCAGTCTGTGAGGGTTCAAATCCTTCTCCCGCAGCCAGTTGGATTCACATCAATAGCGACATCGATGTGATCGGAAAATACGCTGATAAGGCGTATTTTTTCGTTTAAGAAGGTTTTTTGCATCTCGCGGCTAACAGAACGGATACTACCGTATTGGGCGAGGTGCTTTTTTATAAAATCAATCGAAGGTATATTAAATTTCCTCATATTTTCAGCTTCAGCGATTTCGGTTTCCATCGAAGCCTTTTGTGTCTCAAGTGAGTGCAACCTGTCCTTTAATGATGCGAAATTACCGCCTTCTGCAATAGCCTCAGTTATATTGTTGATTTTTTTATTTATGCCGACCAGTTCATTTTGAAATTTCGATATATCATCATTCAGAGCATTTTCTTCTTGGCTAAAATGGCTGTATAATTTTTCGGCAAATCGATCAAGAGACTCTCCGGAAAAAAGTCTTTTTTCAAATTCATCGAGAACCATATTTTCAAGATCATCTCGGGACCATACCTGCAAATTACAACTGTTTTTGCCGTTGTTTCTATAACACCGATAATAATAGTACGACTTATCTCTATTTTTCATGTGCCTGGTATCAGTTGTCATTGCTGAACCACAGATCCCACATCTTAATAATCCGGATAATAAATAGATTTCTTTGGGCTTTCTGTTATGCTTCGAACGGACACGCGAATTCATAATCAATTTAACTTGTTCCCATGCTTCTCCTGAGATTATCTCTGGTAAGCCACCAACTATTTTTATTACATCAGAATCCTTATTAACTGTATGACGGTTAAATTTGCCGTTTACCTTTTTTGCAGCCCTATTATAAATATAAGTGCCAGTGTATTTCTCATTTCTTAAGATCTCATATATAGAATTCTTCCCAAACTTTGCGCCGGCCTTAGTAGTCTTACCTTCATTGTTCAGTATATCGCATATATCGAGATATCCATGCCCTTCTAAATATAGATTATAGATCTTCCTTACGACTTCAGCTTCTGATTCATTAACTACGTATTTCATTGTAGCAGGATCAATATAATATCCAAGCGGAGGTCTACCGCCGCAAAATTTACATTCATATGCATTTTCTTTCAAACCTTTCATTACCTCCTGCGCCAGGTTCCTTGAATAATATTCAGCCATTCCTTCAAGCATGGCCTCCATCATTGCCCCTTCTGGTCCTTCCGAAATTTGTTGGGCGACGTAGATAACCTTTACGCCATTTTCGCGGAGTTTCCTTTTATATATTGCTGAATCATATCTATTACGGGAGAAGCGGTCAACCTTGTGAACCAATACTATTTCAAATAGTTTACGCTCAGAATCACGGATCATAGCTTTAAAAGCATCTCTATCATCCGCTGTACCTGTTTGAGCCCTATCGATATATTCTTTTATTATTGTGATTCCATTTTTATCGGCATAATCGTAAATAGCCCTTAGTTGAGCCTCAATTGATTCTTCTCTTTGATTATGCCCAGGACTATATCTACAATAAGCTACACCTTTTATCATTATTTATCACCTTGCATGGCTTCAAGCATTTTATCATCATAAAAAAAGGATTCGACAGGTACATTAAGAGCTTTTGCAATAACAACTAAATCTTCTGCTGTTATTTTTCTTTTACCTGTTTCCATCCTATCAATAACTGGCTGTGATAGATCCGTGAGTTCAGCTAGTGCATATGTCGAAACTTTTTTGAATTGTCTCAAGGCCCTTATTCTATCCCGAACTTCCATTTTACACCTCGTTTATGAATTATTAATGCGATTTTAGCATAATCAAAATATCAAGAAATGTCAAGATATTTCGAGACAGTGTGCAAATATTCAATAAATTTAATCCCATTTGCAGTATTTCATTAACATAATAGAATTGTGCAATAGAATTATTGATGCTAAAATAGAATCAATAAATACGAAACAACATTCAAAGGAGGCCAGTATGAGGTCAAAAGAGATCAGGGAACAAACCTCTACTAACATCGCAACAAATCTTCGAAAGTTCAGAGCAATCCAAAAGATTTCCCAAAAAAAATTAGCGAGCAAGGTCGGCGTAGACCAGGCAGCCATAACAAGGCTTGAGAACGGTTCAAGACATATGCTTGCCGAGGAACTTCCGCTGTTTGCGACAGCATTTGGGGTGAGTGTAGATGAGCTGCTTAACTAGGACTATCCGCATTGATTTAAAGACTGGTGAAAGAACAGTAATTAAAGAAGAGCCCTCAGAACGTGAAGATCATACGGAGGAATTACTTCTAAAGTATTTCGCCAAAACCATTATGGAAGAGTTCCTGAAAACCCAAAAGAATGAGGGAATATCGAGCCAAAGGAGGTCTTAGTTCTATGAATATCAATTTAGTCGAATGTCCGGAGATTCTTCAGGAAGAGGTCAAGAAATATCTATCGGGACACAGTGACGGAAAAATAATCTGCATTACAAAGTATGAATGCACGCCATATAAGGACAAAACCGTTATTTTAACTACATATACAATAGGCGTCCAAGAACACAACTATTTTACAACATTTGTTTACATGGTCCCTTCAAATACAAGCTATTTAAGTCTTGGCGTAATAAAAAATTCAATGAACGCCGGCGAGATCATAGACATCATCGCAAATGCGGAAGACGGTTATTTTGATGGCCTTAAGGCCAGAGCCTAAAGGTATGTTACAACATACCCGCCTCCTATATGGGGAAGGAACTCGATGGTTGAGATAGGCTTTCAAAGCCGGTGGTATTGGTTCGAATCCAATCTTCCCCACCAAACCCACTAAAGAGGAATTCACAGCAAGGATGCACAGGGGACAAAGTCCTAGGCGACACAGTTACAAAGGAAGGAGGGGCCAGGCTGCAGCTGGTCCCTCAGAAATCCAACGAAAGAAGGTATACCTATGAGGTACTTCATTCAAAAGCTCCAGGAAGATCCTATCCGCATATTTTTCATCCTTATTA
>JAEXNT010000045.1 GCA_023439545.1 Bacillota bacterium | reverse complement strand
ACTCGAAGATCGTTTTACCTGTTATCTTTTTGAACAGCTTGCTGAAGTATTTGGGGTCGGAGTAGCCGACTTTCGAACTGACCTCCGCTATATTCATGGAAGGCATCGAAAGCAGCTTTTTGGCCTGTTCTATCCTGATGATGGTCTTGTAATCGATGAAGCTCATTCCGGTCTCTTTCTTGAATAGCTCGCTGAGATAGGCCGGACTGAGGTGCACATGCTTTGCCACCTGTTCGAGGCTTATATCGCCTGCGAAGTTTTTCTCTATTATCTTCTTCGCGTTCGCTACCAGACTTGTGTTATCAAGAGGGTTTTTATCGTGGTAGAAGTTGTAGACATGCTCGAGCAGGTGTCTCGCGACCGATATGAGATCGTCGAAAAAAACGGTGTCCCTGATACTGTCATAGGGCTGCTCTCCTGAAACAGTCGCTTCATTCCTGATAAACGGAAGCTGAATGTTCAAGATGATTATTATGGACTGTATAAACTGCCAGAAGAACTCTTTTGCCAGGGAAGGCCTGACGTATGCTCCGTTTCCCGAGGGATTGCCCTTCGCCAGTATGTCTGAAACGCTGTCTATGTACGACATGGCAGTCTGTATGTTTGAGAGCTTCAGATTGAGCGTTACCTTGTTAAGAGTTTCCTCAGGAAGAGTAAGTCTCATCTCCTCCGACAGACAGCCCTTTCTGTGGAAAGCTAGCGTCCGGGGACCTATCCAGAAGCGTGTTTCAAGCGCCTCGGAGGCATCGGCAAAAAGCTCGTGAAGCATGCAGAATTGATGTGTCGAACCGCTTACTCCGATAGATGCCGTTAGAGAGTATTTTTTGCTCATCACCTTGACGATAATGTCGTGCGCCTTTTTGATACCTTCGGTTTCCTTGTCGCTGTTGACGAGGGAGACGAGAACGGCTTTGTCCTGTTCCAGCGGAAACGTAACAGCTTTGGCGTACCTCTTGAACGCCCATTTTACAAGAGCCTTGAAATAATCTGTGGCTGCATGCCCGTCCTCGATTTTCAGACCTTCGTCGGGAGTAGTGATACAGACTGTAAAGACATTATTCAAAAAGTCTATACCGTATTTATGGAGCTCTCCCCGTATCCTTTCGGAGGTCATGCTGTTCTGAGAAATTACCTGGTTCAAAAAGGCCTCGCACATGACCGGCAAAGCTTGCTTGTACTGTTCCTTTTCTGTTTCGCTTATCCTCTTCAGCTGTTCCTTCCGGCCCAGTTCGTCACCTATACGCACCAAAGCTTCAGTCAGTTCCTTTTCATCCACCGGCTTGAGCAAATAGTCCGTAATTCCGTATTTAACAGCTGTTTTGGCATATTCGAAGTCATTGTAACCGCTTATCACGACTATTTTGAGGTCGGGCAGGAGACTCCTGACTTCCTTCATAAGCTCCAGACCGGTCAGACCCGGCATCATTATGTCTGTCAGGAGTATATCCGGCTCATGCTGGCGGCACAGTTCCAAAGCCTCGATACCGTTGGACGCCTCGCACGAAAGTGTAAGGTCCAGCTTTTCAAAAGGTATTATCGATCTGATCGTTGTCCTTACCCATTTTTCATCATCGGCTATGATGAGTTTCAGCATATATGACCTCCCATTGGATGTTTTAAAGGAAATCCGCGCCGTAACGGTGCTAAACATCCTTCCTCAATTCTCCCTGACTGCCGGGAGCGTTATTTCAACCGTCGTCCCGACAAGAGCCTCCCTGAATTTGAGCCCGTACTGATCTCCGAAGTACAGCTTGATACGCGAGTTTACATTAATGACACCTATGCCTGTGCCGGAATGGTCTCCTTCAATTCCTGCCTGGTATTTCTCATTTGTGAGCGACCGGTTGAGCTCCTCGAGTTTTTTGGCCGGTATCCCGAGGCCGTCGTCGGAGATCGTGATCTTTATGTTGCTGTCCAATACAAGCACATCCAGACTGATGGTTCCCTTGCCGAGCTTCATTTCGAGGCCGTGCTTTATCGAGTTCTCGATAAGCGGCTGCAAAGTAAGCTTCAGCACCTTATAATTCATCAATTCGGGGGGTATGTTGTACTGCAGCTCGAATTTGTTTTCATACCTGAAATTCTGTATCGATATATAATTCTCCAGATGCTGCAGCTCCTCCTTTATCGTTACAAGGACCCGGTCGCTGATACTGTAGCGGAAAAGCAGCGACAGAGCCTTTGACATGGCAGCTATCTCCGGTATACCGTGGTATAGCGCGGCGCCCCTGATGGATTCGAGGGTGTTGTACAGAAAGTGAGGATTGATCTGGTTTTGCAGGGAGTTCAATTCCGCCTCCTTCTGGCGGAGCTTTATGCTGTATATTTTGTTGATGAAGAAGTCGATATCCGTCGCGCCATTCAACCCCGTAACCGCCTGATTGCCGGCAAGCAGCGGCGTCTGGCTTTCCCCTCCGGGAAATTGGTTTTCATAATCGGATATTACCGACGTCAATTCATTTATCGGCCTAAGCAGCTTTAGCGATAAGCCCAGGTAAACCAGCACGATGAAAGGGAACAATATGAAGCACAGGGTCACCGAAGGGCTTCGCAGCCATATCCGCCCTGTCACTTCGTCCGCAGGCTTCATATCGATAAAGGTCCAGCCGAATTTGGGATATCTTATATATGTTATGTATTGATCGCCATCATTATAATTTAATCGCTTAAAACCGGATGATCCATTGCCGATCGCGCCGAGCAGCGCGCTGTCCGCTTTGGTCGTCAGCCTTCCCGGATTGCTGCAGTAAAGTATGTTTCCGCCGTAGTCAAGTATAAGCCTGTCACTGCGCCTTGCAACTGGTGCGTAGTCAGCGGAGCTCCAGGTATTGCTGAGATAATCCGTGATGAGGCTGTAATCGAAATCAAACAGCAGAACGGTTCCGTCTCCCGCCGTTGGGCTGCCTCCCAGCGCTTTTGCCGTACAAATGACCGTCTTGTTCTCCCCTTTTGCATAGAATCTCTGCACGGTTCCGAGCAGTTGGATCGAACCGGGATCGTTCAAGGCGTCCAGGAACCATTGCTGAGAGGAGGGCTCGCTGATAACGGCCTGATCAGCATCGGGACCGAAGGAGGCCCTGACCCCGCCGCTGTTGATAAGATACACCGCAGAGAGGGCTTTTAGCTGACCCGCGGAAAGAATGTCGTTTGCCATTGCCTCGAGTATGGCGGACTGCCTGACCAATGAGCGGGAGGCCGCAAGTCCGGCCCGGTCGGAAGGGCGAAGGCTGTCCGCAGACGTATTTAACGCAAGTACCAGCTCACCTATATATTTGCCTATGGAATTCTGCTCCTGGGTAATACCCGTAAAAGCCGCTTCGTATGCTTTTTCCTCCATAAGCGAGCGTGTATGGAAGTAAATGAACGTTGAGAGGAGTACGTATGGGATTACGATGAGTAAAAAGAAATACAAGGTGAACCGAGAGCGCAGTCTCAGATACAAATGGCTGAACTTCGGCGTTTTGATGGGAGTCTTGCTGTATATTGCTTGAAATAGTCTCATTATGTACACCTCATGGTTATTTTATTAAATTACAGTAAAATATGCAAGGTTGGCTTTGCATAATAAAAAAAAGCACCTTTATCATAAAAAAACCATCTACTCTTTCTGTAATCCACATGTTAAAATATTAGCAAACCGGCAAAAAATGACTTTTGACGCGAGGTGTTATAATTGAGTCTATTTAAAAAAGTTTCACTTCTGCTTACCACCGTATTGATCACCACCGCATTTTCAGGCTGCTACTTCTTTCCAAAGGAGGAAGAGGTCCTTGCTCCGCCCATAAAGGTTCCGGACAAGGTCGAATATGACACGATCGAAGCCGAAAAGGGAGATATAGAAAACACAATCACCTGCACAGGCACTTTCGTATCGGTCGTTCAGCTCGATCATTTTTACAAGGACAGGGGCGGCAGGCTGCAGTCCATCAATGTGCAACTCGGCGACAGGGTCAAAAAGGGCGATGTTCTCGCGGAATTGGAAACGGACACGATACTGAATGATATTCAACTGCAGGAAATTGCTCTGAAGAGGGCAAAGCTGGTTTATGAAAATACAAAAACGCGTTATGACATAGAGGGTGGCAGCAAGTCCGATCTCGAAATGGCGGAACTTGACTTGCAGTCCAATCAGCTCAAGCTGGACAGCCTTAAAAAGGAATATGAAAGAACAAAACTGACCTCCACAATAGAAGGCGATGTAGTATACATAACTGACGTCAAGCTCGGCGAATATGTGAACGCATACCAGACGATAGTAAGGATCGCGGATCCGTTGCAGCTCCAGCTTCGATATTCCGCTGATAAGGTGACAAGTTTCAAGCTTGGTATGAAAGCTGTGATTGAAATCAACGACAAGGAATATCCGGGGGAAGTGGTTATGACTCCTTCAGAAGTTCCGGACGATGCAAGCGAGGAAGCTAAAAAGTCGGTCCAGCTCAAGGTGGATAATATCCCCACAGATGTAACGATAGGAAGTTCGGCTACGATCAAACTCACCCTTGAGAAGCGAAGCGGCGTTATTATAATTCCCAAGCAGGTCGTCAATAATTTCGGCACCAGGAAGTTTGTCAATGTTCTCAAAGACAACATCAGGGAAGAGAGAGACATTGAAACCGGCGTCGAAAGCAGCACCCAGGTCGAAGTCCTCAACGGTCTGGACGAAGGGGAACTTGTCATAGTCAAGTAAGGAACGGCTTGCGGTTTGCAAGCATCTATTCGGTCAGGAGGCGTTCTATTTGCTGAAAATGGTAATTCGAAGGATGTTCAGCAACCTGTGGATGGTCATATGCCTGCTTATAGGTTCGATATTGGCCACAGCCCTTGTAAGCTGCATCCCATTATATACGGACGGCATTCTGCAGAGAATGCTTACCAAGGATCTTGAAAACTATCAGGTAAGAACGAGTAATTTCCCCGGCCAGTACAATGTCCGGGCAACTCTCAACTACAATTACAAACCGGAGGACAGGGTCAACGCTCAGCGTTTTTTTGACAGGAAGATAATGACGGAGAGGATCCCGAAGTTCGACCTGCCTGTACTGGCGGTCTCACAAGGTGTCAAAATGGGCAACCTTTATATGCCCGCGCAAAAGACCTCGGATTCTGATAACGCTTCCGACTATACTTATGTCCAATTGGGCGGGCTCTCCGGCCTGCAGGACCATGTGAAGATCACGAACGGTAAAATGTTTGCGTCTGAACCTGCCGACGGCGTATACGAAGTCATTGTGAACCAGCAGGCAATGAAAGGCCTCAATCTTCTTCTGGGCAAGGTTTATCCCCTGACGGATCCGGCACAGGATTACAAGGAAATATGCAAGGTAAAAGTGGTGGGCGTTTTCACTGTAAAGAACGAAAACGATGCCTACTGGACCGTGGGTATAAACGAATACAACCAGGAATTACTAATGGACTACAGGCTCTTCGGACAGGAATTCCTTACAAGGCCAAACGGACTTGTTACCGAAGCGCGCTGGAACTGCGCGTTTGATTACCATAAGATCACGCTTCAGAACCTCTCCAGGATCTCCGCAATATTTGAGGAACAAACTAAATGGTATTCAAAATACAAGGGCAGTATTGAATTTAAAATGCCTGTAAGCGATATATTAAAGGATTACAACGAAAGAGCCGAACAGCTTCGCAACATGCTGTGGGTATTGACCGTACCCGTGTTGATAATGCTTGTATTCTATATATTCATGGTGTCGCAGCTCATCATAAGCCACGATGAGAACGGAATCGCCGTTCTTAAGAGCAGAGGCGCAAGCAAGGGTCAGATAATATTGAGCTATCTGGTGGAAAGCTCGCTTATTGGCGTCGTAGCGTTCATTTTCGGCCCGCTGCTGGGAGTGTTTATCTGCTCCGTCCTTGGGTCCTCCAATGGCTTCCTGGAATTCGTACAGAGGACTGCCTTGCATGTTACGCTTAATGTAAAGACACTGGGTTATTCACTAGGGGCAGTCTCATTCCTTATCCTGACGATGCTGGTCCCTGTCATAGCCGCTTCGCGCACAACGATAGTAAAGCACAAGCAGGACAAAGCAAGAGCCAGGAAATCGCCCGTCTGGAAGAAATTCTTCATGGATATCGTACTGCTCCTTGTATCGGGCTATGGATTATACAGATATCAACAGCAGCAAAAGATACTCGAATCAACGGGGGCCAAGGCAAACGATCTGCAGATAGACCCCCTGCTTTTCCTGACCTCCACGGTGTTTGTGCTAGGCGCAGGGCTGCTGTTCATCAGAATTTACCCGTACCTCATAAGGTTTATTTACTGGATAGGCAGGAAGGTCTGGTCGCCGGCAATGTATATTTCGCTTATACAGGTCGGAAGGTCAAAGGGGCAGGAGCAATTTCTGATGCTCTTCATCATTCTTGCCATATCCACCGGCCTTTTCAATGCCAATTCGGCTAGAACTATAAATAAGAATATCGAGGATAAGATCAGTTATTCGATAGGGGCGGACGTCCGCATGATGGCGGTCTGGAGAGATACCAAGCCTCCGGAAAAAAGCTTCCTGTCAACTCAGTCGCAGGCACAGCTGGCTGCAGAGGAAGCGTCTCCAATGCCGGTGAGATATATCGAGCCCGACTACTACAAATTCTCAGCTCTTTTGGGGGCCGGTCAGACGACAAAGGTACTCAGGATCAACGAGGGCAGTGTTCAGACTTCGAATGAGTTTGTAGACAACGTAAACATAATGGGGATTATTCCGGATCAGTTTGCGAAGGTAGCGTGGTTCAGGTCGGACCTGCTGCCCTATCACTGGTACAATTATCTCAATCTCATGACCGATGCACCGACAGCATTTCTGGTTTCGACCAACCTTAAGGAAAAATATAAGCTGACCGAGGGAGACACTATATACATCACGTGGGGCGACCAGGGCTTCCTTGAAGGCACTATATACGCGTTTATAGATTATTGGCCGACATATAATCCGAATCTGGCCGAGCATGGGCAGAATGCTCCGGGTCTTGTTGTTGCCAATCTGGACTATATACAGAGCAAAATGGCCATGCAGCCTTATGAGGTATGGTTGAAAAAGGCCGAGGGCGCTACAGATAAGCAGATCACTGATGATATAACCGCAAAGAAGCTCGAGCTGCAGGAAATCTCTTTTAGGGAGCAGGATATAGTTAAAATGAAGAACGACGCAATGATTCAGGGCATGAACGGCATGCTGACGCTGGGCTTCATTGCTGCCATGCTTATAAGTATGCTGGGCTTCCTGATCTACTGGATTATTTCGATACAGGACCGCGTATTACAGTTCGGTATATTGCGTGCAATGGGCATGTCGCTCGCAAAGGTGATCGGGATGCTGGCATGCGAGCAGATATTGGTTTCCGGGGCGGCCATTATTATGGGCATAGTTGTCGGAGGTATTGCCGGCGACCTGTTCATACCGCTGCTGCAGATCATGTACAGTTCGGTGGACCAGGTGCCGCCGTTCAAGATAATGTCGGACGGGGCGGACTATATCAAGATATATTCCGTGATCGGAATGATGCTGCTGATGGGTTTCCTGACATTGTGGAGGATAATCTCAGGTATTAAGATAGATCAGGCCGTCAAACTTGGTGAGGATTGACGTGTCGCGTACTTTTGCACTGGGGAGGTATTTATGAGTGAAATAATCACGACCGACAGGCTGGTCAGGGATTTCAAATCCGGCAGCATAACGGTCCACGCATTGAAAAGTGTTTCACTGGAAATAGAAAAAGGAAAGCTGACCATACTCAGGGGGCGCTCCGGCTCCGGCAAGACAACGCTCATTAATCTGCTGGGCGCGCTGGATAAGCCGAATTCCGGCATTATCAGGTTCAACGGTACCGAAATTACACACGCTGGGGAACACGTCAAAAATGAAATCAGAAGAAAGCATATGGGTTTTGTGTTCCAGTCGGTAGCGCTGATCTCAATGATGTCCGCATATGAAAACGTAGAATTCGGGCTTAGGATTGCGGGCATACCTGCTAAGGGAAGGGGCGACAGGGCAAGAGAATGCCTGTCACTCGTAGGCATGGGAAAGAGGATGAACCACAGACCTCATGAGCTGTCAGGCGGTGAACAGCAAAGGGTGGCAATAGCAAGAGCGATAGCCCACAGACCTGATATAGTTTTTGCCGATGAACCCACTGCAGAGCTCGATACGCACATGGGCCTGCAGGTCGTCAGGCTTTTCAGGAACCTGGTGGAGGTGGAGGGACTTACGGTGGTCATGACTACGCACGACCCCAGTATGATAGATATAGCGGATCATGTACTGACGCTTGAGGATGGTGAGATAACAGATGCAGTTTGATAGAGTCGACGGCGGGCTCGTAAAGGAAGATGAGTCCCAGAAGGAACAACCCAAAATGATAGAGTGCGAGAACCTGGTCAAAATTTACAAGACCAAGGATCTGGAAGTCGTAGCGCTGCAAGGGCTCGATCTCACTGTAGAGGCGGGCGAACTTATGGCGATCATAGGCAACAGCGGCAGCGGAAAATCAACGCTGCTGAATATGCTGGGAGGTCTCGACAAGCCCTCGGCCGGAAAACTGCTCGTAGACGGGCGAGATCTGCTTAAATTCAACGATCAGCAGCTCATCAAATATAAACGGGATACCGTAGGGTTCATCTGGCAGAATAATGCGAGGAATCTGATACCGTATCTGACCGCACAGGAAAATGTCGAAATGCCGATGAACCTCACGGGCAAGGGCAGTAAAAGGAGCAGGGCGCTCCAGCTTCTCGACCTGGTCGGGCTGCTCAACAGGAGGAACAACAAGCTGAGCCAGTTGTCCGGCGGAGAGCAGCAGCGAGTCGCAATAGCGATCGCGCTTGCAAACAATCCCAAACTGCTGCTGGCCGATGAACCTACAGGCTCGGTTGACAGCAAGACTGCAGCAGCGGTGCTCGATGTTTTCCGTGAACTTAACACAACGCTCGGCGTTACCGTTGTAATCGTTACTCATGACAGGCAGGTGTCCCAGAAGGTGGACAGGGTCGTTGCGATCAGGGATGGGCGGACCAGCAGCGAATTCATACGCAAAAAATCCTATGCCGAGGAACTTGCGGAATTGGGCAGCGGCATATTTGGCAATCATGGCGATGAGACCCACGAGGAACTTGCGGTCCTTGACCGGGCAGGCAGGCTCCAGATTCCGGCGGATTACATCAGCGCCCTTGGCTTGAAGGACAAGAACAAGGTAAAGGTTGAACTTGACGGCGACAGAGTGGTGCTCTACGCGCCTCGTGACAAAGAAGACGGAAAGACTGACAAAGCGGGATAAGCGAGATGAGCGGGACGAATGATCCCGCTTTTTTATGTTTTAATTTATAAAATTTGTGGATAAAATATACCGGAATTAATTTTTCAAACATGTGCCGGGAGCATAACTCTGTGATATAATATGGAAGATATTAACAGCTAAACATCAGATGAAAGAATTCGGAGAGGAGAGTTGTAAATGAAACAGTATCTTGAGATCGAGAGCGTATTTGCAAGGGAGATCCTTGATTCCAGGGGCAACCCGACCGTTGAGGTGGAAGTGATCGTAGAAGGAGGTTTTATCGGCCGCGCGGCAGTACCTTCAGGCGCATCGACCGGAGCATTCGAGGCAATAGAGCTGAGGGACGGCGATTCGGGAAGGTATTTGGGTAAAGGAGTGCTAAGTGCCGTTTCAAATGTGAACGAAATTATAGCTCCTGAGATCGAAGGCTTGAATGTATTCGATCAGGTTGCAATAGACCGTAAAATGATAGCGCTCGATGGAACTCACAATAAAAGCAAGCTTGGCGCAAACGCGATACTTGGCGTTTCTCTCGCCGTAGCCAAAGCTGCCGCGGAAACGCTGGGCATAAGCCTTTATCAGTATATAGGCGGTACAAATTCCAAAATGCTTCCGGTTCCGATGATGAATATAATAAACGGCGGAAAACATGCGGATAACAGTGTGAACATTCAGGAATTCATGATAATGCCCGTGGGCGCGGATTGTTTCAGAAACGCGCTTATGATGTGCGCGGAGGTGTTCCACAACCTGAAGAAGGTCCTGAGCTCCAAGGGTTATTCTACCGCTGTTGGAGACGAGGGTGGTTTTGCGCCCAACCTGAAGAGTGATGAGGAAGCTATAAAAGTAATACTCGAGGCGGTCGAAAAGGCCGGCTACAAGCCCGGAGAGGATTTCAGGATCGCAATAGACGCAGCCGCGACAGAGATGTATCAGGAAGACGGTACTTATTATTTCTGGAAATCCGATATACGAAAGACAAGGGAGGAAATGATCGATTTCTGGGCAGAGCTTGCGGAAAAATATCCTATAATATCACTTGAAGACGGTGTGGCGGAGGAGGACTGGGAAGGCTGGAAACTGCTTACTCAAAGGTTGGGTACCAAGATACAGCTGGTGGGCGACGACCTCTTCGTCACTAATACCGAAAGGCTTAAAAAGGGCATAGATCTTGGCGTAGCCAACTCAATACTTATTAAGGTGAACCAGATCGGTACTCTTACCGAAACGCTCGACGCCATACAGATGGCGAACAGGGCCGGATATACGGCTGTGACGTCGCATAGGTCGGGAGAGACCGAGGATGCCACGATAGCCGATATTGCGGTTGCGACTAACTCAGGCCAGATTAAGACTGGAGCGCCCTCCAGGACGGATCGTGTCGCAAAATACAACCAGCTGCTGAGGATAGAAGAGGAGCTCGGTGAAGCCGCTATTTATCCGGGACTCGACGCATGGTTCAATTTAAAAAGTAAATAAGCATTGAAACAGGGGGACGGTTGTTCCGAAAAAAACAAGCTTATTTCAAGGCTTGTTTTTTTGTATGATATGTGTTACAATTTGACTTGTTAATTTTTCGGGAGGTGTTATCCTTGTCAGCTTTAGAAATAATTATTTCGATAATACATGTTTTGGTATCTATGTCTCTTGTAGTAATCGTTCTTCTGCAGTCAGGCAAGTCCGCGGGACTTTCCGGTTCGATTGCCGGCGGCGCCGAGACTTTCTTTGGTAAAAACAAGGGCAGGACGCTGGACGCTTTACTTAGCAAATATACTTCGGTTGCGGCAATAGCATTCCTTGTTACTTCGATATTGCTGTTCCTGATTTTGAAAGCAAATTACGTTATGCCATGATAAGATAACATAAGGCAATCCTTGGACTATGCAGAAATGCATGGTCTTTTTTGTCGGTATGCACGCATATTAAACTGAAAGCGGGCGAGTAGATGGAAAGGGACAGAGCGCTGAAGGAATTGCAGGCGAGGTTGACCAATGTCAGGTTTATCAGGCATTCACTCGAGGTCGAGGCCATCATGAGGGAATTGGCCTCCATGCTCAGGGATAATATCGAATTGTGGGGTCTTACGGGACTTCTGCATGATATCGATGCCGAGAGAACTGAGGGAGAACCTTCAATGCACAGTATAGTGGGCTCAGAAATACTCGAGAATCTCGATATAGATCCCGAGGTCGTGTATGCTGTGAAAGCACACAATGATATCCATGGCATAGAACGCAAGAGGAAGCTTGACAAAGCGCTTTATTGTTCGGATCCCATGTCGTGGCTGATAGATGCATGCGTTTGCAGCCTTCCTTCCCGGAAGCTTTCCGACGTAACGACGGACTATATTTTGAGTAAATTCAACGACGCCGGTTTTGCCGGTGAACTGAAGCGCGATCAGATCAGGACCTGCCGCGAACTGGGGTTATCGCTGCAGGAATTCGCAGGGATAGCACTGGCTGCGGTACAGAAAATATGAAGCCAAGCTGCTTTTTCGATCCGGGAATATGTTGATGTATGCGGGGACTGCATAGCGGTCCCTTTTCTAATATAAAGAGAAAGTTTAAATACGGTTATTGTTGGAATAATAAATTAATGAGCCGTGGCTTAAAAATGCTCATTTTAAATGTAGGAGAGATATACAATGGATGTATTGGAAGAGCGTAAGCAGAAAATAGTCGGCTTCATGAGAGAAGAAGCATATAGACCTTTGAAATTCGAGGAACTCGCAGTCGTGCTCGACGTACCCCAGGAAGAGCGCGGAGAGCTGGCAGGGCTTCTTGACAGCCTCGAACAGGAAGGCGCTATATACAAAACAAATAAGGACCGGTACGGCGTGCCGGAAAGAATGAACCTGATGGTCGGCCGGATACAGGGAAATGAACGAGGTTATGGTTTCCTGGTGCCGGATGATGAAGAGATGGCAGATCTATTCATACCGTCGGATGGCATGGCAGGCGCCCTTCACAATGACAGAGCCGTCGCACGCATCACGAAGAAACCGGCGGGCGACAGACGTGCCGAGGGAGAGGTCATCAGAATATTGAAAAGGTCAGTGACAAGGGTGGTTGGAACGTTCGAGAACAGCCGGTATTTCGGCTTTGTCGTCCCTGACGACCGCAGGATCCCCGGCGACATTTTCATACCGAAGGATGAGCTGAACGGTGCAAAACCAGGTTACAAGGTAGTTGCCGAAATAGTCAAGTGGCCTGAGAAAAGGCGTAATGCGGAAGGCAGGATAGTCGAGGTAATAGGAGATATAAGCGAAACAGGCACAGATATCCTTTCAGTGATCAAGGCATATGGTCTCAATGAAGATTTCCCCGAAGATGTGATGAGTCAGGCTGAGAAATTGCCGGACAAGGTAAGCGGGAGCATGCTAAAAGGCAGGCGCGACCTCAGGGATTATACAATGGTGACGATCGACGGCGAGGATGCCAAGGACCTGGACGACGCAGTTTCGATAGAAAAACTGGAGGATGGGTGTTACCGGCTGGGCGTTCATATTGCCGATGTAAGCTACTACGTCACAGAAGGCACGCCGCTTGACCGGGATGCCCTGGAGCGCGGTACGAGCGTTTATCTCGTGGACAGGGTTATTCCGATGCTTCCGAGGAAGCTGTCCAACGGAGTCTGCAGCCTCAACCCCCATGTAGACAGACTTGCATTTTCGGTCATGATGGATATAGATGAAAACGGCAAGGTCATCGACCATGAAATTTTTGAAAGCGTTATAAAGACCAGCGAAAGAATGACATATACCGACGTCTACAAGCTTCTGGAGTTTGGGGATGAAGACCTGATGGAGCGTTACGGCTACCTCATGGACGATTTCACGACCATGAAGGAGCTAGCGCTTATCCTGCGCAAAAAAAGAATGGACAGGGGCGCTATCGACTTTGACTTCGATGAGGCGAAGATAATACTCGATGAAGACGGCAAGCCGACGGAAGTGAAAAAATATGAGATCACGATAGCCAACCGGATAATCGAGGAATTCATGCTGGCCTGTAACGAGACCGTAGCTGAGCATTTTCACTGGGCCGGTATGCCGTTTGTCTACAGGATACACGAAGAACCCGACAGTGAAAAAATTATGACCTTCGCCGAATTTTCGAGGAATCTGGGCTATCCGCTCAAAGGTCTGAACAAGATCCACCCGAGGGCTCTGCAGAGCATACTGGAGAAAGTCAAAGGCACAAAGGAGGAGACGATAGTCAGCACCGTCATGCTGCGTTCGCTGGCAAAGGCGCGCTACAGCCACGAAAATTCAGGCCATTTCGGCCTTGCGGCCAAGTATTACTGCCATTTCACGTCTCCAATCAGAAGATATCCGGACCTTATAATACACCGCCTTATAAAGGAAGAATTGAATGGAGAGCTGCCTGAAAAAAGGGAGGAGCAGCTCCGGAACATGCTGCCGGAGATCGCGAGACTCTGCTCCGAGAGGGAACGCGCAGCCGACGAGGCGGAACGTGAGACCGAAGATATGAAGAAGGTCGAGTTCATGAAGGAAAGGGTTGGGGAAACCTTTGACGGTATTGTCTCAAATGTTACCTCCTTCGGAATGTTCGTGGAGCTCGAAAACACGATAGAAGGCCTTGTTAAGGTCAGCAGCATGGATGATGATTATTACGTGTTCGACGATGCGCATTTCTGCCTGATAGGCGAACGTACGAGAAAACGTTACAGCATCGGGGATCAACTGAGAGTTTTGCTTACCCGTGCGGATGTAGCAACAAGGCAGCTGGACTTTATTATAGAGGCAGAAAACAAAAAAAGCGGAAACGGTGCGAAGGAAGCTGAAGGCCTGGAGAGCGTCCGCGGGAAGGCCGGAGGTTCAGGGAGCGGCGGGTATGTCGACCGCTCCGGCAGCGGAAAACGTTATGCTGCTGCCGAACAACGGAAGAGCAGCGGGATAAAATACGGCAAAGGCAAAGGTTACGGTAACAGCGGCAAAAGCGGGACAGCCGGAAAAGACAATAAAAAGGGCAGTACTGAAGCTGGCGCCGGAAGAGGCGGCTTCGATAAAAAGCATAGATATACCGGGAAGAAAAAAGATGACAGCCGGTCGGGCAGGGGCAGCAGCTTCAAGCAGGGCTTCAGCAGGGGAGGCTATGAAAGCCAGGACCTGTATGCTGCCATTGCAGATCATAAAGACCGCAGGATAGACGTAGTCGACGAGAGCCGGATAGAAGAGAAGCCGGCAGTCGTTATAACGCCGATAGGGAGGGACCCCGCCAGCCGCAAGAAACGCGAAGTGCGCATCCCCGCGAAACCCCGGAAAAAACCTAAAAAGCTTTGAAGGAAGGGATCATATGTATTTGGTGAGCGCATGTCTTTTGGGTATAAAATGCCGCTACGACGGCGGAACAAAGAAAAATGAAACGCTTATGAAACTGGCCTCGGAAGGGAAAGTAATCCCTGTCTGCCCGGAGCAGCTGGGGGGATGTCCGACTCCGAGAGGTCAAAGTGAAATAGCAGGCGGCAGCGGAGTCGATGTGCTTAGCGGCGGATGCCGCGTCAAAACCGTGGATGGAAAGGATGTAACGGAGTATTTTATCAAGGGCGCCGAGGAAACATTGAAACTGGCTCTTTCCTGCGGTGTGAAAAAGGCAGTTTTAAAAGCCAGGAGCCCGTCCTGCGGGCGCGGACAGATCTATGACGGTACCTTCAGCGGCGCTTTGAGGGCTGGAAACGGCGTAACCTCGGAACTGCTGAGTAAGAACGGGATAGATGTGTTAACTGAGGAAAATATCGAGGCATTGGAAGAGTGATCGGACAAAACAGACAAAACAGACAAAACAGACAAAACGGACAAAACGGCCGTCAGCCTGTAAAAAGACCCGGCAGCTTTCGCACCGGGTCACTTTACAGCAATTTGTATTAACAGATTGTTGTGATCGTCAAATTATGAAGGATTTTATTTCTTCGCAGAAGGTTTCGCAATCGTCCGTATGGACTTCCACACGGATAGGTTTGTTGAAATCCAGACTGAATATTCCCATGATGGATTTTGCGTCTACGACGTAGCGCCCTGAGGTCAGATCCACATCGAAGTCGTATTTGTTCGCGATATTTACAAAGTCCTTGACGTCGTTTATTGTTTTTAGCATAATGCTGAATGCTTTCATCACTAAAACCTCCTTCTTACATATGGTGTCGGCTTCGCATTGCTTAAAATAATGATATCCTGTTTCTGGCAACAAGTCAATTACGTTATTGTTAAAAAAATATGAATTAACTATAATATATTAATTACATCAAAATTCTATACGGAGGAACCGTGAAAAAAGTCGCGTTTTATACACTTGGCTGACCCAAAGTGAAAGCAAATATGATTTCGTGCAAGTCTTGAAAACACTGGCTTAGAGTGGATGGGAAAAAGCCAGCTTAATTTTGGTTACAGAAAGAAAAACAGCTCTATTAATATTAAGTGTAAGGTGAATTCTATGAAAATAAAGATTATGTTGATTGTTGTGTTATTAGTCGCTTTCACAGGATGTGCTAAACAATCCGAAAACAATAAAATAAGTGCCGAAAATAATAAATTAAGTGGAAACCTTGAAAATGATATTGTGAAGTTTTTTCCCACAGGTAAAGTTGATGTAGATGTTATGCAATTTTCGGTTGCTCAAGAAAATAAAAAACGTTATGATGAAATTGTTGATAAGATTATATCTAATTATGAAGCAAATAAAGCTGCTTTTAAGGATTCTAATGTATGGAAATTGGATGAGCGCATCTATAAAATGAGGGACGGAATTATATATGCTAATCATATTGTAAATTGGGACGAACATTTTGGCATAAGTTATGAAGAATATGAAGAATTAATTGAAATGGTTGATTTTAGTAAAATATCTAAAGGTGTGGTTGAAATTGAAAGAGATAATAAAAATATATTAACAATTAAGCCAATTAAAAATGTAAGTAATTTAAATTCAATAAAGATTAATATATTAGAAAAAACAATGTCTACAACTTTTGGGAACTATAAGTTTTATAATTATCGAGAACCCGAAAATAATTTAGGGAAAACAGTTGCTGATAGATGGAGGTTCTATCAATGGATTCGCGATACAGAAAAAGCATCGCCAGATAAAGCAAATCAATATAATTCATTTTTAGTTGGTCAAATAGAAAAGACAAATGAAATAGTAATATTTTTAAGAAATGATTATAATGATTCACCTGAACATTACAATGTAATATTTTCATTTAAACCAAAAGTAAAGGAAAAACCTTAACAAATTCTTATATAAGTTGGTTATAAAACTAAATTAAAAAGTTTAGCACATATCCAATAAATGGGAAGAGATATTTTTCACTTTGTTAGTGCTCAATAGGAGTCGATAACGAAAGGTAAATAAAGACTCTTCTCGTTATTAAAACTCCCAAAGTTGTGGTAAAATAACGGTACGCTTTTATATAACAATGAGGAGATAGATACTGTGCATGGAAAAAACAATAATGAAAAAATAGATCAAAATCCCAGCTGTGAAGGGGTTTTCAGGAAAAAAAAGACAGTGGGTTTTTACACCCTTGGGTGCAAAGTGAATCAATATGAAACCGAGGCAATGGCAGAGGCCTTTGAAAATGAGGGTTATGAGCAGGTCGAGTTTGATTCTGCAGCGGACGTCTATGTGATCAATACCTGTACCGTTACAGGCTTGAGCTCCCGCAAATCGCGCCAGGCCATACGCAGGGCCAGACAGTTGAACGTAAATGCCGTGGTGGCGGCAGTCGGCTGTTATCCTCAGACAGCAAAGCAGGAAGTGGAGGCTATGCCGGAAGTGGATATTGTCGCGGGTACCGCGGACAGGCTCAGGGTACCGGAATTCGTAGAAGCTTTTCTCAATGGCGGGGAAAGGATCTCAGCCGTCGAAAACGTTATGAAGAATCATAAGTTTGAAGACCTCAAAATAGAGAGGTACAAGGACAGGACAAGGGCATTTCTTAAAATACAGGAGGGCTGCAGCCAATACTGTTCGTATTGCATTATTCCATATGCAAGAGGCCCTATACGGAGCAGGCCGTACGACGAGATCACCGGTGAAGTGGGGAGGCTTGTCGAGGCAGGCTTCAAGGAAGTCGTGCTGACCGGCATACATATCGCATCCTACGGCAGGGATCTGGGCAAGATCAGGCTTCCCGACCTAATTAGGGGAGTGAATGATATAGAAGGTATCGAACGAATACGCATAGGCTCGATAGAACCGACTCTGATTACCCAAGAGTTTGCGGAATCGGCGGCAAAGATGGGAAAACTCTGCCCGCACTTTCATATTTCCCTTCAGAGCGGTTGTGACGAGACTCTTAAACGTATGAACAGGCGCTATACGACATCGGAGTATAAAAAGGCCGTAGATCTATTGAGAGAGAATATTCCCGACGTATCAGTCACTACCGACGTAATGGTGGGCTTTCCGGGTGAGACCGACGAGGAGTTCGAACGTACTTATGAATTCCTCGAAGAGATACGTTTCGCCAAAATGCATGTCTTCAAATTCTCGCCGAGGGAGGGAACTCCTGCCGCCGACTTTGACGGACAGGTGGACGGGATAGTAAAGGAGGCGCGCAGCCGGAAGGTCATCAGCCTGTCCGACCGCTGTGCGCTTGAGTTCAATACCAAATTCGTCGGGAGACGGATGCCAGTGCTTTACGAGCATGAACTCAAGGATGACCCCGGCATCTACGAAGGGCTTACACCCAATTACATAAGAGTGCTGACGAAGGGGGATACTAGCATCGTGGGAAATATTTCGCATACCGGGCTTGTCAGGGCGGTGGCTGAATATGTCGACGGTGAGTTATAGCGATTACCCTTTGGTTTTTTGTATTGCATAAAACTACCGCTTGTATTATTATATTTATATCAAACATGTGTTTGTGAATCTACGGTTATTATTCGTTATTGATGGCAGTCAGGGGAGTGTTGTAAATGGCAAACAGTGAAACCATGATGTTCAAAATGGATAAGGACAAGGAGAATGAAGCCCGTGATATACTGTTTACGGTATACAAGGCGCTGAACGAAAAGGGCTATAACCCTATCAACCAGCTTGTCGGCTATATACTCTCCGGAGATCCCACTTACATAACGAATCACCTGAACGCAAGGAGCGTCGTGCGGAGACTTGAACGGGACGAATTGCTCGAAGAGATCGTAAGGTTCTATCTTGAGAATAAGAAATAAATTTGAACCCCGAAGCCCGGGGTTTTATTTATTTTTGAAGACGGGGTCGTATGCAGTATAACAAGTTGGGAAGAACAGACATCACAGTATCGAAAATGTGCTTCGGGGCATTGGTTATTGGTCCTCTTCAGTTGGGTCTCCCGGTAGCGGAAGGGGCGCGGGTCATCCGCAGCGCGTTGGAACGCGGCGTCAATTTCATTGACACAGCCGAGCTTTACGGTACCTATGAACATATACGGGAAGCTTCGCGGGGTATGGACCGAAAACCGGTGGTAGCGACCAAGTCTTATGCATATACTGCCGAAGGTGCGGCCACAAGCGTAGAAAAGGCCAGAAGAGAGCTCAATACGGACGTTATAGACATATTCCTGATGCATGAGCAGGAAAGCCGGCTGACGCTGCGCGGTCACCGTCAGGCGCTCGAATATTACCTGAACGAGCGCGAAAAGGGCAGGATAAGGGCCGTTGGAGTTTCGACGCACAACATCGAGGTCGTACGGGCCGTTTGCGAAATGCCCGAGCTCGACGTTGTGCACCCTCTAGTGAACAAAACGGGCATCGGCATAGGCGACGGTACGGCCGAAGAGATGCTTGACGCCGTAAAAGCCGCATTTGCTTGCGGAAAGGGAGTCTACAGCATGAAACCTCTAGGAGGCGGCAACCTGCTCAATTCCTATGAGGAATGCCTGAAATTCGTACTAGACCTCCCGTTCGTGCATTCAATTGCTATCGGGATGCAAAGTGTCGAAGAGGTCGAGATGAATGTATGCCGTTTTGAAGGAGGAACAGTCCCGAAAGCTTTAAAGAACAGGATAGCCTCCAGGGAAAAGCATCTCCATATAGATTATTGGTGCGAGGGCTGCGGCAGGTGTGTAGAACGCTGCAAACAGAACGCCCTTAGCCTGAGGGACGGTAAAGCGGCGGTAGACAAGGATAAATGCCTGCTCTGCGGTTATTGCGGCAGTGTTTGTCCTCAGTTTGCCATTAAAATATGCTAAGAATCGGCGGAGGTTTTATGCGCATAATGGGCATTGATTTTGGAGACAGTAGAATCGGAGTCGCTGTAAGCGATCCGCTCGGATGGACCGCGCAGGGTCTTGATACGATACAATGGAAGGGCTCGATGGAACAGCCCGCGGAGAAGATAAGACAACTTGTATCGCAATATCAGGCCGAAAAAATCGTGATCGGACTTCCGAAAAATATGAACGGCACCATAGGTCCCAGCGGTGAAAAGGCCATCGAATTCGGCGCCCTTTTGGCCGAACTCACAGGACTGGAAGTGATCAGATGGGATGAGCGCCTGACTACCGTAGCGGCCAACCGCACCATGCACGAGGTCGGAATGAAAACTTCCAAAAAGAAGGGTTCAGTGGATAGAATAGCTGCTGTATTAATATTGCAGGGATATCTTGACAGTGTGTCAAAATAAGGGTATGTTATTTAATACAAGATGAAAGGGAGGTGCTCCTATGGATGATGAAAGAGATGATATAGTCGTTCTTGTTGATGAAAATGGAGACGAAGTTGAGTTTGAACATATCGATACTATCGAAATGAATGACAATGAATACGTTGTTTTGGCCCCTCTTGAAGAAGAATCGGATGAGGAAGGCGAAGACGAGGAAGTAATCATACTTAAGATCGAACACAACGAAGACGGCGAGGATTCATTCGTAACTATCGAGGATGACGATGAACTCGAAGAGGTCTTTAATGAGTTCCAGTCAAGGATGGAAGAGGAATTAGACCCGGAAGAGTGAAATGATATGAAAGAGCCGATGCAGATTGAAGCATCGGCTTTTTAGCGTTATATACACTGAGAGGCGTAAGTCATGTTAAGCAAAGATGAGTTTGAGAGGGCCAGGGAAAGGACACTGGAGTACTTTGAAAAGGCCGGCATAGTTTTAAGCAAAACCGAGAAGCTCAATATCGAAGTGGCTGATTTCGGGCTCGGAGATCTTTATAGTGTCAACGCCGGACGAAATTTGACTATGTCCGCCGGACGAAAATTGATCATCGTCGCCGGTTAAAAATTGACCATCCCGTTCGTTGAGTCCGTTGAATCCGACGGTGGAACAACGCTAAATCCTGAT
>JAEXNT010000023.1 GCA_023439545.1 Bacillota bacterium | reverse complement strand
GTATCACAAAACAAGGAACATGGAAAATTCAAACTGGACGGCAATCACTGGGCATATAGCATCAAACCCCTGACGAACGGTTACAGGTTGACGTTCCTTGATATATCACCCCAGCAGAGCATACTGACAAACCTGATCTATACCTTCCTTGCAGTTGCATTGATAATGCTGATACTAATTTACCTTATCAGCAGGTTTTTTGCAAACAAGTCCATTAAGCCTGTCAAGGATGCATTTGAAAAACAGAAGCAGTTTATAGCCGACGCTTCTCATGAGCTCAAAACCCCTCTGGCCGTTATCGGCACGAATGTCGACGTTTTGCTTTCAAACAGCACGGATACGATCGAAAACCAGACAAAATGGCTGGAATATATAAAATCCGCTTCCGTCAGGATGGCAAAGCTCACGAATGACCTGCTTTACCTGACACAGGTGGACAATTCCGACAGAAAAACGATATTTACGGCATTCGATATGAGCAAAACGGTACAAAGCGCTATCCTGACAATGGAAGCGATAATATACGAGCATGAACTTTCACTGAACTATGATATAGAGCCGGAGCTTGTAACCTACGGCAATAACGAGGAAATAAAGGAAGTCGTTATGATACTTCTGGACAACGCGCTGAAGTACACGAATCCGAAGGGTTCGGTCGACATTTCACTCAAGCGGCGCCATAATGATATTGTGCTTGGAATTTCAAATACAGGAGAAGGTATACCCGAAGAACAGCTCGGGAGAATCTTCGACCGCTTCTACCGCGTCGACAAGTCCAGATCACGTGCGCTTGGAGGCTACGGTCTGGGACTTCCCATCGCGAAGGCGATCATAGAACAGCATAAGGGCAGGATATATGCCAAAAGCATAATGAATGAAAAGACTACTTTCTACGTCGAACTTCCGATGTCAGCCTGACAAAGCGAGAACGCGCATGCCGCGCACACTAAAAAAGCAGTCTGAACACTTCAGGCTGCTTTTCGATATTCAAGCTTTATGATTATAGCTCGGCGCATACTTCGCGGCCAGCCTGATGGCTTCCACCATGCTGATCTCGCTGGCTTTGCCCGTCCCGGCTATGTCAAAGGCGGTTCCATGGTCCACAGATGTCCTCAAAAACGGCAGGCCTATGGTCAACGCAATGGTTCTTTCGAAATCAAGCGTCTTAGTGGCTATGTGCCCCTGGTCGTGATAAAGAGACAGAACGGAATTGAATCTGCCGGTAAGCGCCATGTGGAATACCGAGTCCGCGCCTACCGGTCCGGTTACGTCATACCCCAGCATGCGCGCTTCCTCCACCGCCGGAGCAACGCTTGTGACCTCTTCATCACCGAAAAGCCCATGTTCCCCTGAGTGCGGATTCAGACCTGCGACGGCCATCGTGCCCTCTGTGATACCAAGCCGTCTCAGCGCCTCAGTACACCTTTCGATGTAATCCATGAGCCGTTCCTTTGTGATCAGATCGCACGCCTGGCGGAGGGAAACATGCCGGGTAAGGAAAAACACGCGCATATTGCGGACCTCAAACATCGTAAGAGGGTCATGCGTGTCCGTCAATCCGGCCAGTATTTCCGTATGTCCTATATAATCCACTTTTGCGGCTTTCAAGGATTCCTTGTTTATCGGAGTTGTGGCTATAGCGTCGGCCTCATGGGCGAGCGCCATATCCACTGACCTTTTGATGTATTCGAATGCGGCTTTGCCGCCCTGTGACTGTACTTCCCCGATTCTAAGTGTATTCATGTCGACGTTTTGCAGATCGACGAGGTCGAGAGCGCCGTTTTTATACACGCCCTCGGAGGCTGATTTTACAACACTGATCTCAAGATTCAAACCGCAGCATTGCAATGCCTTTTCAATAACTTTACGGTCGCCGACCACAACCGGTCTGCATATATTGTAAAGCTCCTCACCCGCGAGCGCTTTGACTGTTATCTCGGGTCCGACACCGGCCGGATCTCCCATTGGTATGGCAATACAAGGTCTGCTCATATTATGTATCCTTTCAGAGATATGTTACTTACTGTATGCCCCCATCATATTACCATTAAATGCCTCATATTTCAATAATCAGGGCCTATTCCCGCCCACTTTTTCAATTCCGATACAATCATAGTTTGATTCAGGCTCCGGTCTTGTCCATTTGTTCCGGATAGTATTCGAAGCATACCCGCCTGTAAGCGCGCTCTATGGCTGCGCTGAAATTTTCCGCGGCAAATTCCATCGATTTGTCTGCTGCATTTTCTCTTAACTGTCTGTCAAAAGACGGATCATTGATAATTTTCAACACATATTCGATGAATTCATCCTCATTCTCATACATAAACCCGTTTTTGCCCTGCTCTATAACGTTCGTCAGGCATTCGTCCCTCCTGCACAGCAGCGGAAGTCCGCTCGCCATCGCCTCTATATATGTAAGCCCCTGTGTTTCAGAAACGGAAGCGTTCACGAAAATGTCCCCCAGGTGGTAATAATCAGGAACACTGTCCTGTGGCACCATACCTGTAAAAAATACATTTCCCTCGAGGCCGAGTTCGTATACTTTGCTCTCGAGTTCCTTCCTGTACGGTCCGTCTCCTACTATGAGGAGTTTTGCCGCATTATTGCGTTCTTTGAGCCTCGCCATGAAACCTATCAGTTCCTGTATGTTCTTTTCCTTGCCGAGTCTGCCGACTGAAAGCAGGATGCAATCCCTTTCACCAATACCAAGCAATTTTTTCAATTGGAGCCTCTGCTCGTCGGACAACGGTTTTGAAAAACGGCTCAGCTGAATCCCGGTAGGTATCCTGAACATCTCTTTTTTTATACCGTAATCTATCAGTACGTTCTGTACCTTCTGAGTCGGAGTTACTACAGCCTGCGTTTTCGACAAAAGCAAACGGGAATACGCCGCCACGCATATCCGGCCCAGCTTCCTGCTCTTGATGAAGTAATGCGCATAATCCTCGTACATCGTGTGATAGGTGTGTACAATAGGTATATTCAATTTTTTGGCTATCCTGCGCGCGAAAAAATATGTGGAGAATTCCGTCTGCGTATGTATGATATCGGGCTGCCAGTTTATTAGTTCTTCGATGTAACGGTGGCCGATACGCACGGTCATTCTGGCATTCGGGTAAAGGAATGCGGGCAGCGCCCCTATGTAATAAACGTCCTTTTCCTTTCTCGACCTTCTGTTGTTGGAAAGCGTAAGTATGCGGACATCATGTCCCTGCTTTCTCAGCTGCTCATACAATATCAATACGGATGTGACCACACCATTGACCGCGGGTTTGAATACATCTGTAGTTATAAGTATTTTCATATTCCTGCTTCCTTCTATTTCTCACAATTGGTTCTACAGATTCATACTCATTTATCTGAAAAATGTCTGGTTTATTCTTATTATATAAAATATCTGTGATTTGACGCAACTGGGTTTGTATATGCCGTTTTTTTACCGTATAATATGGTAAACAGTATTTGTTAAACGAGGTAAAAGCTATGGTTTTACTACCGAATATGGAGAGGAAAAGAACAGCATGGCGGGCCGGAGTAGCGCACGCCACCTTGGATCCTGAAGGCCCGGGCGCCGCCAGGCTGCATCTTGTACCTCCGAGACCCGTTCTGTTCGGCAATCCGCCAAGCCAGTTGATTATTAACGGTACATGGTTCCTGCCTGTCGGACCATCCTGGGCAGCAGTGCTGAGGATATTTTTCGAGGAGCTTCATGAAAAGTGCAGGGATAAATATGAGCTTAGCCCGGAGGAGATCGATCAAATCGAAAAATCTGTCGTAATCAGGACTGTAAAGTTATATCCGGGAACCGATCCCAAAATGGTCTCGGACGATCTCAAGGAAATCGTAACTCTTGCGGTAAGTATCGCAACAAATCGTGATATCCCCGAGGGAACGCTCAACGGACTGGATATTGAAAAATACAGCAAATATATGACAGCTCCCCATAGAATGGACCTGATGGTCGCTCCTATGACAGTCAACGGTACGCGCGCCTGCCCTCTCGAATGCGCATGCTGCTATGCCGAAAGCGGGAGTGTCATGGACATTGCAGAACCCCTGTCCACCGATGATTGGAAGCTGATAATAGACAAGTGCAGGGATGCCGGCGTACCGATGCTCACCTTTACAGGAGGAGAGCCTCTTACGAGGCGTGATATTGTGGAATTGGTCCGGTATGCGTCGTGGTTCGTGACGCGCATCAATACGAATGCCTTCCTTCTCACTTCCGAGCTGGCCTGCGCTCTCAGAGACGCAAGCCTTGACGGCATACAGATAACTCTTTATTCGAGTGATCCTGAAATACATGATGAACTGGTAGGCAAGGAAGGCGCGTGGGAGAAAACCGTCGCCGGTATCAGAAATGCGGTTGCGGCAGGACTCGGGGCAAGTATAAACACTCCGCTGCTCGATAAAAACAGGGATCTGGAAAGCACGATACGTTTCGCGCACAGTCTCGGGGTTCGATGTTTCGGGTGTTCAAGCCTCATTCCGGCGGGCGGAGCCGTAGAACAGATAAATGCGGGTAAAGCGCTCACTCCCTCGGAGCTTAAGGATATACTGAAGAAAGCCGTCGGGGTATGCCACGAATTGAAATCCGATATATCATTCACATCACCGGGCTGGCTCAGCGCCGAAGAGATAACCGCGCTTGGGCTTCCGAGCTCGCCTGTCTGCGGGGCGTGCCTCTCAAATATGGCCGTAGCGCCCGGCGGAGCCGTAGTTCCCTGTCAGAGCTGGGTAAGCGGCCGGACTCTTGGCAACATACGCACACAAAGCTGGAAGAGCATATGGAACGGCAAAGCCTGCAGAGATATACGCAGGAATTGCGCCGCACGGCCTGTATGCGCGTTGAAGGAGGGCAATGCCGTATGAGGACGATCAAAAAGCTGTCAGCTATAAAAAGTTTACCGTCATTCAGGCAGATATCGGCGCTCAAAAGGATATCGGTAATCAAACAATTATCGTTGCTCCTGATAATAGTACTTTTGCCGGTCTTCACGGTGATACCGGCCGCAGCAGCGACCCCGCCGGACATTATACATCAGATGGCTGTAACCTTGACGCCCCAGCCGGACGGCAGCTTCAATATAAATTATAAAATGGATTATGAAGCGACAACGGATTTTCCTGCAGATACGCAGTATCTCGAGGTAGGGGTCCCGAATCCTGATTTTGTCGTACTTGACTATTCTCCGACTCCCCTTTTATCGGGAGCATCGGAAAATACGAACGGCGGTTCGTGGGTGCATCTCGATTTTACCAAGCTCCCCAAAGCAGGGGACCGTTTTCAGCTTGACTTTACGATAATGCAGTGCTCTATGCTGAACAGCGCCGACAACAATGGCGTTTCGTTTCAGTTCAGACCGGGGTGGTTCGATTTCGCGGAGATAAAGGAAATGAAGGTGGTGCTGGACACTTCCCCACTGCAGTCGGCCGAGTTCATCCCTCAGCCGGATGAGACCGGTAACGGCCAGGCTGTCTGGGTCACGAGGGACATGAAGGCCAACGAAAAGACAGTATTATACACTGTCGTCTGTGCCCGTTCATCCTTCTCCGAACTGGGCGAAAGCAATATAGGAGGCAACTCAGGTTCGCCGGGATACTCCGGAGGCTCGTCGGGGTACTCCGGAGGTTCGGGAAACGCTTCGTCCGGAGGGACCGGCAGTTACAGCAGCAGTTCGGGCAGCGGGGCCGTCGGGGTCATATTCATTCTGGTCTTCATATTTATAGCCATACTTGCAAGCTTCGGCAGATTTACGGGCAGGCGAAGCTACATCAACGGCAGGTATGGAGGCGGATACCGCGGCGGTTTCTTCATCAACAATCCGCATAACTTCCACGGCGGGGGCGGTATTGGCAGAGGCGGCGGAGGCGGAGGCGGACGGCCGTCGTGCGCTTGCGCCTGCGCGTGTGCTTGCGCTTGTGCCGGAGGCGGACGCGTAGGCTGTGCCGAACGCGGGTACAAGGTGCTGTACTGGCTTATCCGTAACAAATCGACTGCCTGCGGCTGCAAAGCCGGACAGGAATGAAACAGGGGCTTCAATTCCTAAATATGACAAATCGGTAATTCAAATAAACTTAACAACGTGGAGTGCTAATGAATACTTTGGATGAAAAGATGAAACTGATGCACGGAAGGCCGGCCGCCAACGACAGGCTGGCAAAAGAGATCGCAGCGTATGATCTGCTTGACAAGCTCGGAATACCGTTTGAAAGGGTCGACCACCGCTCCGCAGGGTCTTATGACGACTGCGCCGATATCGAAGCCGTTCTGGGCGTTGAAATATGCAAGAACCTGTTTTTATGCACCCAGTCTAAAACGGAATTCTATCTTTTAATGATGCCCGGAGTCAAAAAATTCGTTACAAAGGACGTATCGAGGCAGATAGGCAGTTCACGGCTTTCATTCGCAGTCGCCGGTTATATGGAGGAATTTCTGAATATCACGCCCGGCTCGGTCAGCGTGCTAGGGCTTATGAACGATACCGGGCACAAGGTCAGGCTGTTGATCGACAGGGAAATAGTTGAAGCCGGATACGTCGGATGCCATCCTTGCATAAACACATCGAGCCTGAAAATCAGGACTTCAGATCTGTTGGAAAAATTTCTGCCATACACGGGGCATAAACCGGTCATCGTCGATTTGAGCGATCCGGTCCGGAACGACTCCTGAAACAAGGGAGTCAGCCCGTAACCGGCTTTAAGATAAGGGGAACATTTTACTCCAGGGGTATCTCAATATTCATCTTCGTACCCCTGCCGGGTGCTGAATAAAGCGACATGTTTCCTCTGTTTATTTCCACGCGCTCGCGAATGCCCTGAAGGCCGAAGCCGCCATCTAATTTTTCAAAATTTCTGTTTTTTAGTTTTTCAACATCGAAGCCCTTCCCGTCGTCAGCTATGTCAAGCTTGATGCATTCCTTGGTAATTGTCAGCTTAATTTTGATATTTAAAGCCTCTGCGTGCTTTTTTACATTTGAAAGAGCTTCCTGAACTATCCTGAATAAGGCTGAAGTCAGATAATATTCTATCCTCGAATCCTCGCCGGAATAAGAAAATTCGATATTGATACCATTTGAGACGGAGAAGGTTTCAATATATCTTTGAATGGCACATATAAGCCCGTCATCAAGATAGGAGGGTTTAAGATCATAAATTATAGTCCTGATCTCTTTAACGACAGAGTGGATTGCTCCGTCGAGGCTGCTCATTTCGGATACAAGCCTTTCCATATTTCCGTCAGCTAAAAATTTATCGCACAATTTTAACATGAAAGAGAGGTTAACTACGGATTGCGCGGGGCCGTCATGGATTTCACGGGCTATCCTTTTTCTTTCCTCTTCATGAGCCTTCATGATTTCCCTGCCGAGATAAATTAGTTGGCTGTTCCGCTGTTTATATTCCTGAAGCAGGTTCTGCATATCCTTGTAAAGCTTGCTGTTTTCCAGCGCAACTGCAGCCTGTCCGGCAAGAGAATTCATAATTAGTTCGTCTTCATCGGTGAAAGGAAGAAGCTCATCGGCGGCATTTTTTCTGCGGTAATCTATTATGGTATCCCAGGCCTTCTTTTTGTTGATCAACTGAATAACACCTGTTATATCATTATCACGGTTTTTCATGGGTATGGACAGTACTGATTTCGTTCGATAGCCTGAATTGAGGTCAAAGCTTTTATCGTGCTTGTACTCGGCATCACCGTCAATTACATAGGCATCGTTTATCCTAAGGGACTCTCCCGAGATAACTGTAAAGCCGAATATACTTTTTTTTGATACAGGTACGGCAAAGTCCTGCAAGCTGATCTCAACACTTGTATTCCTTGCAATTGCAAATTTAAGAAGTTTCCCTCGAGTTGAACCGTTTCTGATATGAGACCAATCGCCTGATTTTTTATCCACAACGATATATATTGTGCCTGCATCTGCTGAAGTAAGCTTCATACTACTGTTTATTATTTTTTCGAACAGCTTCAAAGTATCCTTTTCGGATGAAAGGGATATACCTATGCCATTGAATTCCTTTAAAATATCATTTAGCATTCAGGCCTCCGCTGCTGACTCCGCTGCGCATTCATCAACGCGCTTTCAATAGAATATATTGGATTTATCTTTTTATATTTAAATGCCGACAAATATAATGACTGTATAGTTATGCAACTACAGTATACGACAAATTTATCCCTTTTACAATCATACCAAAAGTACGGGTGAGGATTTTGATTTGCTTTAATTGCGGACTTAAACTCAATAGTGAAAATGATAGTGAATGCCGGTTCTGCGGGGTAAAATTCGCAGGCAGGTGTTCGGTGTGCGGCTTTCCGAATCCTCAGACTGCAAGATTCTGTTTTAATTGCGGCAGCAGGATATCGGACCCCGAACGGTTAAGCTCTGTCGAAAATTTCGGGAAGCTGGCTGAAAGCAGAAAAAATGCAGCCGTTATGTTTGCAGATGTTTCCGGGTTTACGGCGCTTTCTGAAAAACTTGATCCGGAAGAGGTCCGCGAAATCATCAATGAATGCTTCAATTACATAACCAGCCCGGTTTACGAACTGGGCGGCACTATCGACAAGTACATAGGCGATTGTGTAATGGTGCTTTTCGGCGCCAGATATACGCATACCGACGATGCTAAAAGAGTAGTAATGTGTGCAATGAAAATGATAAACCTGGTACAGGAATTTTCGACAAACATGCTCTCTTCAAAAGGAGTCAGACTGAATTTATCCATAGGAATAAATTACGGTCTTGTTGTAACGGGGGGTGTAGGGAATTACTTCGACCGGGACTATACCGTAATGGGCGATATAGTAAACACAGCTCAAAGGCTGCAGATCAGCGCTGGAGAAGGGGTAATACTCGTTTCGGAATCTGTGTATACGGAGACCAGGGACAAATTCGAATATTCGGAACCGATAGAAGTTAAAGTCAAGAATAAGGAAAAACCGATCAGTTGCTACAGTCCCATGAGAATAAATTCCGATTATTTCTATGATAAGGAGCTTTCTTTTATTGAAAGAGGTAAGGAAATAGGGGCATTGAACGCGATTTTCAATGAAGCTCTGAATACGGGACTGAAATACGCGTTTGTTACCGGCGAGGCAGGCCTCGGAAAGACAAGGCTTTTAAAGGAATTTACATATAAATTGGGTAACGATCTGAAACAGGTTTGGGTGGAATGTAACGCCATTTCCCAGAACAGATCCTACAGCCTGATCTCAGCGGTACTGGCAGGTATCATGAATATAAATTCCCTGGACAGCGAGAATATGAGAAAGCACAGGCTCATTTCCTTCCTGGACTATATTCTTTCAGATTATACCGATGAAGAAATCAAGCACAACTACGATTTTTTAGGGCTGCTAATGGGCCTTGAACGTGACAGGGAATTTCAGAGCATTTTTGAATCGATGAATTATGAAAACATCCTTCGTGAGATATTGAAGCAGCTGGCATTATTTTTCACGAACCTTTGCGGGAAGCACAAGCTGATCTTGATCATAGATGATGCGCATTGGGCTGACAACGGTTCAATCCAGATATTAAACGACCTTATACCCATGATCAGGGATTCGAAAGCAGTATTTATATTTTCCTCGAGATACGAACTGAAAGCATTGCTGCGAGCGGAGACAGACAGCAGGGTCAATCTGAGATTGAACGCTCTTTCCAGAGCCGGTGTCAGAACCCTCGCCTGTACTCTTTTGAATTCCGAAAATGTGGATGACCGGCTTTTCAATTCAGTGTTGAAAATTACAAAAGGCAATCCTTTGTTTATAAAGGAATTGCTGTCCAATATCAAAAGGAATGGTAATTATACAATTGAAAAGGGGCAGGCGTCTATTGATGAAAAAGAACTGGACAAGCTGCCTGAAAATATTCAAAAGCTGATAAGCTCCACTATATCCAGTCTTGACGGGACAAGCCTTAGAATATTGCAGGCAGCGTCAGTTATCGGGAAGGAGTTTTCATACTCTCTGGTAAGCTATCTTCTGGACAATGCCATAACCAGTGAGGACATTGCCGGAATTCCGACCCAGATGAACCTTATTGAACTTAAATCGACCCATACATCCTCCAGAAATATAGATAAAACCTACGAGTTTACACATGAAATTGAAAGAGAAGTAATTTACGACAGTATACTCAACAAGGATAAGACGGAGCTTCATAAAAAGATCGGTGAATATCTTGAAACAACCTACTCAAGGGATATTGAAAACTATTACGAAGCTATATGTATTCATTTTATCAAGGCCGGAATGTACAAAAAAGCGGCAGATTACTATTTCAAGGCTGCTCTTAAGCTGAAGGACGGCTACAATCTCAACGGCTCGCTGGAATACTTCGACAAATTCCTGGAGCTTGCCGGTGCAGGCCAGAGTAATGAAAAATCCTCCGACAGCCGGGTATTTAGCGCCTACAAGGAAAAGGGCCATATCCATATTATCAGGGCCAATTACGACGAAGCCCTGGAACAGATGTACAAGGCTCTGGAGCATGCAATACTGCCGGACGACATTAATCATACAAAAATACAGATCGCTGAAGTTTATAAGGATATGGGAAGGCTGGACGATGCAGCGCAGATTATTGACGAGCTGGAGCCGGGTATGCGTGAAGACAGTTTGAACTATGGGAAATGGCTGCAGCTGAAATGCGGCATACTTAGGATAAAAGGAGATACAGGCGCTCTGTCGCTTGCAAAGAAGGCAGAAAGGGCTTTATTGAAAACCGGTGATTACAGGAGCCTTTCCGAGACTATGAAACATGCCGGTATGATATATTTCATCAAGGGCGATATCGACAATGCCCTTTCATACATGAACAAATCATATAAATACTCCGAAAAGAACAGACTTCTTGAAATAATGGCAAGGGTATCGGGCGATCTTGGCATCATATATTACACTACAGGAATGATATCCAAATCTTTGGAATTCTTCAACAAATCTCTGGACATTTCTAAAAAGCTTTCATATCAGAGAGGTGTAATAGCCGCATGTATCAACCTGGGCGTATTATATCTGGATAATGGACTTTTTGTATCAGCCCGGAATTTATTTGACGAATCCCTCGAAATATCAAAGGATATAGGTTCGAAGCTTTATGAATGCGCAAGCCTGACAAATCTCGGTGACATAGCCTATGAGACCGGTGAATTTGAAAAGGCGCAGGGATACTATAATGCTTCTCTTGAGCTTGCGAGGATTTTAAAGGCGCCGGTAGAAGAAGGCGTCAATTATATCGGTATTGCAAGAATTTATTTGAAATATGAAAGGTATAAGGAGGCCACAGAATTGATTGAGTCTGCCCGCGGCCTGTTTGAAGAGGCGGATGAGCTTGTCTGCCTTGGTGACTGCCATATGTACGAAGGCTTCCTGGAACAGCAGACAGGCAGCTTTGATTCGGCGCTGGAGCATTTTGACAAGGCAGCGGCAATATTCAACGAATGCAGAAACGAGAGGAAAATGCTGAAGACAATGCGGTATAAGGGCAGCCTGTTTCTGAAAGAGGGCCTTTATGAGGATGCGGTACGTTTGTTTGAGGCTACAATCTCCATTGCCGAAAAACTGGCAAGTGATTATGAGTCTGCAAAATGCTGGTTTGGCAAGTACAAGGTATTAAAGGCTGAAGGCTATGACGCTGAAGCCGCTGCCGTCCTTGAAAAGGCTGCGGCATATATAAAGAAGGTGGACGACTGCCGCTGGACAGGTATAATAACAGATAGCAAAAATAGTATTACGGTCCTATAATTTTTTAATAAAATAGGTACAATACACCATTCTTTGGAAAGCCGGTCAGGTGGTAAAATATTACTGGAGAGAGTAATAAAAACGGGTTTAATATGGAGGTGTAGTATGTTGAAGAAGTTAACGGTTATGCTTTTACTACTGACGTTTATATTTTCAACAATTCCGGCATATGCCGCAGGACACGGCAATGCCCATGCACAAAAGCCGATAATTTACCAAAGCACAATAACCGTTGATGAACGTGGCGGGGTTTATAATGTAGGGTTTGCAACTATTAAATTCCCCAAAGGCTTTATTGATGATAACCGGCTTCCCATTAAGATTAAAGTTGAAATTTCAGCAGTTAACGGTGTGCCCGGCATACAATTTTCTCCGGATATACCGTATTTCAACAAGGATGTAACAATAATAGTCCACAAGTATAAAGGGCTGCTGTATGACAGTACTTCAGGGCGGAACATACATGTTGATCTAAAAAATCAGAAATTATCGGTTAAACATTTCTCACGGTTTGCATTTTCATAATAATCACTGTTAAAGCGGGCCTCCTCGACGAAAAGTCCAGGAGGCTTTTTTGAAGGTTTATTCAGGGCTTTGCCAGATTAACAACAAGTACGGCGGTGTAAGGTATGGCATTTTATTACTTATTACTGGGGCATCTTATTGGTGACTTCGTACTGCAAACAGATAAAATCGCGGAAAATAAGGGCCGACGCTGGAAATGGAACTTATTGCATGTCCTTGCCGTCACTTTTTGCATCCTGATTTTTTCATACAGCTTCGGTACTCCGCTAATTTTTCTTGTCTTGTTAAATAGCGTCGTGCACTTTGTTCTTGATTTTCAAAAGAAAGCCATAATGGGCATTTTGCATTTATCAGAGCTGCAAGGCTTTCTATTTGACCAGCTTCTGCATATTCTACTGCTCTTTTGTATTTCACAGGCAGCGGATTATGGAACTATACAGCTGCTTGATTATAAAACGGTCAGACTGCTTATTGTTCTTGTTCTTGTGACCTCCTTCTCGGCAGTCTTTACCCAATTTATATTGTCCTCTCTTTTTCCCCGTACCGACAACAGCTTTTTCAAGGAAGGTGAAAAGCATGTGGGCATACTCACCAGGCTTTATGTATCAGCAGTTTTCTATCTGGCCTTTGTTATATCGCCTTTTTATCTTTTACTTCTTTTGGTTGCGGCAGTAATCTTTTTTATGCAATTCAAACTGAAATGGAATAAATGGATGAGCCATTCGCATCTTTTGGTTAAAATCCTGCTGGATACAGCTATTTCAGCCGTCTGTACGTCACTTATATTCTTCTGAACAACCCTGATGCTTTGCCCGGTTGTGCATATTCAGCCGGACACCTTGTTTTCTAGAGCGTTTTAACCGCTCCGTGCCCGCCGAATATCCTGAAACCATCCCTGCTCATGGCGCCGATCAGCTTGAAAACCTCGCTGCGCATATTTGCGGCAAAGCCTGAATTTGTATTGACGCTCGTCATGAGATAAGGCGCGAGAGAGTTGAATTCGGCTCTTTCCTCCGACAGTCCGTCTATATTGACATATATATCTCCCGTAAAAGCAAGGCGGTATTTTCTGCACAGGAAGACCATCTCGCCGAAAAGATGTCCTCCGCTTCCCTCGTATATCTCCAGTTCTATACCGCCGAATTCGACCGTGTCGATGTACAGCAGTTCTTCATGCTCTTCCGGCACATCGCGGCCCAGAATACGGAACCTGTCGGGTACGGGCGGCGCATAGTCCGTTATTATCCTGCTCAGTTTGCTGTAACCGATGAAGAAATTATTGAGCTCCCTGTAATCCGGCTCACTGTTGTATTGCCTGACAAGGCTGTCCGCGCTTTTTTGATTCAGGTAGATTGCCGCGTCTTTGAGAACCGACAGCAGGCCGCAGTGATCCACGTCGGCGTGTGTCACAAGTATGCTTTTCCTGCGTTCCCCAAAGTCCGGGAACAAGCTTTTGAATATGCCGAGCATTTCATCGGCATAGACGGCGAAACCCGTGTCGATAAACAAAAGCTCGTCCGGTTGCTCGAATATATACGTATTGCTGCCGCAGGGCGGTTCGATCACATGGAGTACTATACCGGGGCTTATATCGTACCTGCTGATATCCGCATGGAAGCTATCTCCCTTATGCGAGGAAACGAATTCCGCAAAACGTCTGACGTAATTGAATACCTTCTCGGGATTTTCCCCCTTGTCCTGCAGCATTTGAAGATTCCTGTTGGCTTCGGATATGAACTCCATCGTCTTTTCCATGCTTAGTCCGAGCAGCTTTTGTATGTCATTTCCGAGCCGTATATAGAAAATCGTGTTGTCCAGAGTGTTTTCAAGGTTGTTGTAATTGATTACGTTTACCTGGTACAACTCGCTTATATCGTCAAGTATCAGCTTTATCATATCGGGATTCTCGATCAGCAGGCCCATTTTGAAGTTCTGGTACGGCGTGCCGTTCGCATAGGAATTTATGTACGAAATATTGATATCGTACTGCTCGAGTATCCTCAGTACAGGATAGACGCCCCCCGGCTCATCCTTGATCTTGATTTCTATAACGATGACCCTGGCGTCCTCGAGAGAATCGTTCAGGTACCCTATGCTCGCCAATTCCCTGGCGATCCTGTCGAGATCCTCCTGTTCCGCCTCAACATCGATGAACAGCGTCCTGACGTCGATAGCCTTGTTATAGCTGACGCGGACTATATTGCCGTGGTTTTTCATTATGATTTTGGATGCAAGCATGAATGACCCTGGTTTATCGGGCATTCTGGTCACATATATCTGTTTTTTCATTTCTCTCCCCTGATACAATACGTTATAAGTCTATCCGGATAAATCTCCCTGGTTACCGGTTTCTTTCGGGCATCGTCTGCACTGCATAGTATTTTCGCGGTTTCACTTCGGCGGTTTCACTTCGGCGGTTTCACTTCGGCGGTTCCCCGCCGTCGGATCACAGGTTCTCTATAAATTGTACGCTTAGCCCGTTCGGGTCCTTAACAAAGAAAAACCTTACGTGCGGATTGGGCTGTATGGGACCGCTCTCCACCTTCAGGCCCCTGCTTTTGACAAGCTCCAGCATTTCGTCGACCGGCTTTACTTCGAAACCCAGAGATATCCCCTCGATATTGCCCGGCGCCTTATGTCCCTTGTCGCATATCAGTTCTATCTTTGTTTCTCCTCCGTCCATAAAACATATCTCCGCGTCCGGCCCCGCCTTGAACCTTCTTTCGATGCTCAGCCCGACTATATCCTGATAAAATCTGATCGATTCTTCAATATCCTTTACAGATATGGTACACCAGTTGAATTTCATGTCCTTCATAGTCGAGTAAATATTCCCGACACTCCTTCTAGTTTTTATTATATTATACCCCTAATACTGTACGATAGTAATTGAAAAATAGGACTGCTTGCGGCCGGACGCAAAATGGATTAAACTAAAAATATATCAAATCAAACCGGTCGGGTCTCTAAAAAATTATATTTCAAGGGGGCTGCGCCTCATGGCTAAGCGGTGGCAGGAACGTGTCGTTTATCAGATCTATCCCCGCAGCTTTCAGGATACCAACGGAGACGGTATAGGCGATCTTCCCGGTATCATCCTGCATCTGGACGAATTGAAGGAGCTTGGCGTCGGTATTATTTGGCTGAGTCCCGTCTATCCCTCCCCGAATGCCGACAACGGCTACGACATAAGCGATTACCGGGGTATTCATCCTGATTTCGGCACTATGGCCGACATGGACAGTTTGATCGAAGAAGCCGGGAAACGCGATATCAAAATAATAATGGATCTTGTTATCAACCATACCTCGGACGAACACCCGTGGTTCGTAAAAGGCCGCGATAAAAACAGCCCATACCGGGACTATTATATCTGGAAGCCCGGAAAGAACGGAAAGGCGCCGAACAACTGGACGAGTTTCTTCGCAGAGGACTGCTGGGAGTACGACGAGGCCAGCGGAGAATATTATCTTCACCTGTTTGCCAAAAAACAACCCGACCTCAACTGGCACAACCCGAAGGTACTCGAAGAGGTCGAGGATATAATGCGCTTTTGGCTGGATAAGGGTATAGCGGGCTTTCGCTGCGACGTCATCAACATACTTTACAAAACTTCACTAGAAGACGGCAGAAAAAGGCTGGCATTGACAGGCCTCGAGCATTACCTGACCCAGGATGGCACGCATGAGATATTGCGTACGCTTCGGAGTGAGGTACTCGACAGGTACGACTGCTTCACGGTGGGCGAAACCGTCTTCGTTACACCGCAGACCGCCCGGGAGCTTTGCGACGCGAGCCGCCGCGAACTGGACATGTTATTTACATTCGAGCATATGGAAACCGACCAGGTCTATGTCAAATGGTTCAAACGCAAATTCAACGCGGGCCGTTTTGCCGCCGCCATTGTCAAATGGCAACAGTCGCTTGAATGGAATGCCAATTATCTGGAGAATCACGATCAGCCCAGGAGCGTTTCGCGTTTCGGAAACGACGGCCCGTATTGGGCTCAGTCGGCCAAATTGCTCTGCACGCTGCTGCTGACGCTCAGGGGAACTCCGTATATATACCAGGGGCAGGAGATAGGAATGACCAACTTCGATTTTACAGGCATGGAACAGATCCAGGACGTCGAATCCCATAATATATACCGCCTTGCAAAGCGCCTACATTTTCCCGGAGCCGTGCGATGGCGAATGATCAGGGCAACCTCGAGGGACAACGCGCGTACGCCCGTTCAATGGAACAGCGATCCTAACGCCGGGTTCACGACAGGCAAGCCGTGGCTCGGAATAAACGGCAACCACACAAGTATAAATATGGAGTCGCAGCTGAACGCCCCCGGCTCGGTACGCAGTTTCTACAAGACGGTAATAGCGCTCAGGTCCGGCAGCGATGTGCTGAAATACGGCACGTTTGTTCCTCTGCTGGTAAGCAGGCATATTTTTGCATACAGGCGCGAATACAATGGAGATATCCTGACAATACTCCTTAATTTCTCTGATAAGCCGCGCAAAATCGGCTTATCGGCCATCAGACCCGGCTCTTCGGATACTGCCGGTAAAACCGCAGATAACGCAAAATTGTTCCTCCGCCAGGTTTTATCCAACTATGACCGAGACATTGCAGGCGCAGGTGCAGAGGAAACAAGCATGGCGCTATTCGAAGGGATACTAAAACCTTATGAAGCAATCATTCTCACTGATCCTCAGAAGGAGAATCTGAATTCCGGCCTTGATACAACCGACTGCCATATATAAAATACATCAGCCGGCAAAAACTACAGCTCCATGAAAAATGCAGCCCAGTGAAAACAATAAGGAGGTCAAATGCAGCATGATAGATTTCAACGGTAATGTTTTCAGGATAACTACCGATAAAACTAGCTACTGGTTCCGCCTGACGCCTTTCGGACATCTCGAACAGCTGCACTACGGTCCCCGCCTCAGAGAGCAGGATCCCGGGGGTCTGGCGCTGAAGCGGACCGCGGCGTTGGGAAGCAGCGTTTGCTATGATCCTTCCGACCCCAGCTACTGCCTTGACAACCTTTGTCTCGAATGGTCGGGAATAGGGCGCGGCGACTACAGGCATTCGCCGGTTGAGATAAAAATGCCCGACGGCACTTTCACCTGTGATTTCATTTACCGTTCGCACCGGATAATACCGGGATACGTCCGGATGGAAGCCTCGCTGCCCACCGCTTACGGCGGAGAAAACGACTGCGCAACGCTGGAGCTGACCCTTGAAGATGAATCGAACAGAGTCGTATTATTGTTATATTACACCGTCTACGATAAAAAGAATGTAATTACAAGGCGCGCAGTGCTCGTAAACAACAACGAAAACTCTCTGGTAATCAGGCGTATCATGAGCATGGCGGTTGATCTGCCGAACAGGAGCTTCAAACTTGTCACATTCGACGGCGGCTGGATAAAGGAAGCGCACCGGCATGACCGCCTGCTCGAATACGGGCTGTATGTCAATTCTTCAACCACAGGCGCCAGCAGTAACCGGCACAATCCCGGCTTCCTGCTCGCCGAAAAGGACGCCACCGAACAAAACGGCTATGTCTATGGCTTTAACCTGATATACAGCGGCAATCACTACGGCGCGATCGAACTGAGCAACCACCAACTCGTACGCGTGCTGCTGGGCGTCAATCCCCATTGCTTTGAATGGACTCTGAAGAAGGGCGAGCGCTTCGAAGCGCCCGAAGCGTTCATGACGTTCAGTTCAGAGGGCTACAACGGCATGAGCCACAATTTTCATGATTTCATAAACGAGCATATCGTACGCGGCGACTGGAAAGGCAAAGAGCGCCCGATACTGCTGAACGATTGGGAAGCCTGTTTTTTTAAGTTCACCCAGGGCAGGCTGCTGAGGCTGGCGCGTCAAGCCAGGCGCCTGGGTGTCGAATTATTTGTGCTCGACGACGGCTGGTTCAAAGGGCGTGACAGCGATACGGCCGGTCTCGGTGATTACGAGGTCGACAGGAAGAAATTGCCCGGAGGCATAAGTGGGTTCGCGAAACGCGTAAGAAAACTCGGAATGGAGTTCGGACTTTGGTTCGAGCCTGAAATGGTCAACCCGGACAGCGACCTTTTCAGAGCCCATCCCGAATATGCGGTTGTGACGCCCGGCAAGAAGCCGACACTCGGACGCAACCAGCTCGTACTGGATCTGTGCAGGCCGGAGGTGCGGGAATATATCGTGGCCTCGGTCGGCAGGATTCTCGACGAAGCAGGCATCACCTATGTCAAATGGGACATGAACCGCCATATAAGCGATGCCTGTTCGGCAAGTCTGGACAACCAGGGCGAGTTCTTCCACCGTTATATACTCGGGCTTTACGATATTCTCGAGAGAATTTTCAGGCCTCGTCCGCATATACTTTTAGAAAGCTGCTCAAGCGGCGGCAACAGGTTCGACCCGGGAATGCTGTGCTATTCCCCGCAGATATGGGCCTCCGACGATACCGATCCAATAGAACGTCTTAAAATTCAGGGTGGGCTGTCCTACCTCTATCCGCTGTCTTCCATGGGAGCCCATGTATCCGAAGCGCCGCATCAGCAGACGCTTCGCAGCACGCCGCTTCCGACGCGGTTCAACGTCGCCTCCTTCGGTTGCCTTGGATACGAATTGGACCTCAAATATTTGACTCCTGCTGAAAAAAGAGAAATAAAGAGCCAGATAGAATTTTACAAGAAGCACAGAAGAACGCTGCAATACGGCCGTTTCGACAGACTGCCCGCACAGAAGGCCAACAAGGTCCACTGGCAGTGCACGGATAAGTCTGCCGGCAAAGCGCTGGCCGGCTTTTTCCAGACCCAGGCCGGAGCCAGCGAGGGTTACGATTTTCTGCCGCTTACGGCCTTGGATCCCGGAGCCCTCTATTCCCTTGAAACAAGGCCGCAAAGCCTTTCCATAAAACGCTTCGGCGGGCTGGTAAAGCATATACTCCCCTTCTCCCTGGACCCCAACGGATTCCTCCTCGGCATTGCGAACAGGCATCGCAGCCTGACCGACTGCGTTGAAAAACACAGGGGCTACGGGGAAATGCTCATGTCCGGAGTTCGCCTGAACAACCAGTTCGTGGGTACCTATTACAATAACCAAACGCGTCTTCTTGGAGATTTCGGTTCAAACCTGTACATTGTCACAAAACAAATTGAACAATCAAGGGAGGCTATTTCATGAAAACCGCATCAGGCCGTAATCGTTATACTTTTGGTCTTGGAACCGTCGGCAGGGATATGCTTTTCACGCTTGTCAGCATGTACCTCATGTTCTACCTGACAGACGTACTGGAGATGTCCGATACCATGCTGTGGTGGCTCACAGGCATACTGCTGGTCGCGCGTATCTTCGACGCAGTCAACGACCCGATCATGGGCGTCATTATCGACAATACCCATGGCAAATATGGCAAATTCAAGCCCTGGATAGCTTCAGGGGCCGTTTGCACGGCGATCGTCACGACTTTGATGTTTACGGATTTCGGATTGAAAGGAGCCGCCTACCTTGTCGTTTTCACTCTGATCTATCTTTTCTGGGATGTCAGCTTTACTGCAAACGACATCGGTTACTGGTCGATGCTGCCGTCTCTCAGTATGGATCAGAAGGAACGCGAACGCATTGGCGCTTTCGCACGGATATGCGCCAATATTGGCATGTTTGCGGTGGTGGTGCTCATAGTGCCTGTTACCGCAATGCTGGAAAAATCCCTGGGCAGCATGACAAAGGCCTATTTCGTAATAACCATGGTCATTGCGCTGGTAATGCTTGCGGGACAGTGCATCACACTGTTCGGTGTAAAAGAGTTCAAGGGCGTCTTCAAGCAGGAGCAAAGCACCTCGCTGAAGGAACTGTTCAATGTTATCTTCAGGAACGACCAGCTGCTTTACACGGCCATTTCAATGGCGTTATTCATGATAGGCTACACGACGACCACGAGCTTCGGACTTTACTTCTTCAAATATGCCTACGGCGACGAGGGCATGTATTCGATCTTCGCGCTGGTACTGGGCGTGACGCAGACTATCGCGCTGCTTGTCTTCCCCATATTCAGCAAGTGGTTAAGCAGAAAGAGTCTGTACACGGGTTCCACGGTATTCGTCATCCTCGGATATATTGTATTCTTCTTCGCGCCGATGGACATGAGGTATATCGGGACCGCCGGTGTGCTGATCTTTCTGGGCCAGGCCTTCATTCAGCTGCTGATGCTCATGTTCCTTGCCGATACGATAGAATACGGGCAGTGGAAGCTGGGCAAGCGCAACGACAGTATAACGCTTTCTCTCCAGCCGTTCATAAACAAGATAGGAGCGGCTGTAGCCAGCGGCGTAGTCGGAGCGACGGTCATAATCTCCGGGATAAGTCAGGCTAAATCTGCCGCGGACGTGACACCGGAAGGTCTGCTGACACTGAAAACGGCGATGCTTTTCCTGCCGCTGGTGCTGATACTGATCGGGTACGTCATATACAGGCTGAAATACAAGATAGACCAGAAAATGTTCAACGATATGGTATCGGAGCTGCAGGCGCGCGGAGACATAAACCTCGGAGAGTAAGGCGCGCAGAGCCGCAGGGTTCGGGAGTGTGACGCAAAGGGTACCATACGAAAAGCCGGATGGTACCTACTATTTTGAACATATTAACTAAATTTTCAATTTATAGATTAGTAATTCATTTATAATAGGATCAATACAGTTGTTCAGATAACTTTCCGGAATTTTCATAAAACACTAATGTAAAATATCAGGAGGTCCATTCTTGTCTGAATATATGAAGAATAGAAGATTTATCATCTCTTTTCTATTAGTTTTACCGCTCGTGATTTTATCAACCTCATGCAGAGCAATATTATCTTCGAATAAAACTTCTTTAGTAGAAACGCAAATGGATGATAAAAGTATCTCTTATTCAGAAATTGATCAGGATTTGAATAAAGATGGGGTTGACGAAAAAATAAGACTAATTTACAAAAATGGACTATACCTGAAAATAGATAATACCGAAAAAAACTTGACCAAATTATAGAATTTGAGGATTATCTGGATCAGAAGCCTACTATTAAAATAATAAATACAGCAAAAGGTAAAATAGCATTAATTACTGCGATATGGAAAACAAATAACATAGGTTCTACAGCACAATATTGGTTTGTTAACGCCGGAATATAATTGATCATGTCCGCCGGGAGATAATTGACGATTTGCGCCGGAATAAAATTGACCACCCTCCCACAATTGGCTACCCTTAAGTTGACAAGACTTTAGGAGGTGGCCT
>JAEXNT010000014.1 GCA_023439545.1 Bacillota bacterium | reverse complement strand
CTCTAATATAATCTCTTTCCCTGGGAAAAAGAGTTATCGACTGTTTCAAGCTATCGATCGCTTCATCGTACCGGTTCAGCTTGACCAGTGCCTTAGCCATATAATAGAAGGCGTCGGCATTTAATCGATCGATCTCGTCATTAACTTTTTTAAAACTTGCTATAGCTTCCTCGTACCTGCCAAGTTTATAAAGTGCATAGCCTTTATTGTTATAACACGATGAAAGGTCCGGATATTTCACAATTACTTCATTGAAAGCAGTAATGGCATCTTCGTAAGATTCTTTGTATAGAAGCATGTTTGCCTGCCCCAACAACGCAAGCTTATTTCCGGGCTGGATCTCGAGCGACCGTCTGAAGCACTCCGCGGCTTCATCGAACAGCCCAAGATTGCTCAATGCTTCTCCTTTTCTATTATAGGCCTCTTCGTTATCAGCATCCAGTTTGAGCGCCTCTTCGAAATAGCCGATCGCTTCAGTAACCTCACCGTTCAGATATAATGCAAAACCCTTGCTTACTAAAGCATGAGGTAAGTAATCGGATTTCTTATTTAGATTAAGTAATACTATATCGTAATTTTCTATAGCCTTATCTATTTCACCAAGGGATATCAGCAGATCCCCCTTCCATATATATGCCGGATAATGGGTGGAATTAATTTTTATTGCTTTATCGTAATAATCTATTGCTTCCTTGAATTTACCCTGTTTGCCAAGGATAGCTCCTTTGGAGCAGTATGCCCAATAATAATCGGGATCCATTTTTATCACTTTGTCATATACTGCTGTTGCGTCGGCATATTTACCGGTAGCTGCCAATACCTCTCCCTTTGAATATAATGCATCGATGAAATAAGGATTTATTGCAAGAGCTTCGTCATAAAGCTTCAACGCGTCGTCATATTTCTCAAGCGCATATAAAGCGTTTGCTTTGTTGGCATAAAGCACATCATTACGCTGGTCGAAGCTGATAGCTTTGTCATATAGGACAATGGCCTCGTTATATTTCTCCAGGAGATATAAAACAGTACCTTTAATATCATATCCTTTGTAATCTTTAGGGTTATTTTTGATATAAGGATCAAGAGACTTGATTGCCTCGTCGATTTTACCTGATAAGATCAAAGTAGCGGCCTTCTGTTCGTATAAATCGATGTTCGGATTTGCCTCTATGCCCCGGTCGTATAGTTTGATTGCCTCGGCGTAGTTCTTTTGATACCATAAGACATGTCCTTTTCCAATGTAGGAATAAACAAATTTACCGTTCAGTTTTATGGCCATATCATAAGCCGCTATGGCTTTGTCCAATTCTTCCGAGGCCGCAAGCGCTTCGCCCTTATAGCAGTAGGATTCATAAAGCAGCAGATTTTTCTTGCCCTGATTTATTGCCTTGTCAAAGCTTTTTATCGCATCAATGTACGCCCTCTGCAGGTAATACACCTTTCCTTCGCTGTTGAACGCGATATAAAGACCCGGGGCTACCTTCACAGCCTGCTTGTATGCCTCGATCGCCCCCTCGGAATCCCCCATGGTCTCCAGCAGGATTCCTTTCCTGTATGGGTAGTTCGGATCGTTAGGATTGGCTTTAGCCGCAAGATCATAGTATCTCAATGCTTCCTGATGTTTTCTGTTGTTTTTCAGTTCTTCAGCCTTTTTCGCATAATCCGAAGCCTTTTTGACATCTGCAGTACCGGCCGCTTCCGCAGGTATGACTGTAATGGAGAAAATCAGCGTCAGTATAAGTAACATTAATGAAAGCTTTTTCATGCCGCGGCCTCCTCATAAGTGCTCATAGAAAAATTCTTTATTCCCTCTGGCGCCTGGACCTCGAAGTTATCATTGCTGTCATATACGATTTCATATACCGAAGTAGTTTTTACGCCTCCCAAATCATACTCGACGGACACTGTTATTTTTTCAGTAAGACCGGAGTCTTTATTTACTATGATTTCCGTGTGACAATTCGTTATGTAATCGGAAGCTGATAGCGGAGATAATAATGTACTGTCTGCTCCTCCAAGAATACCACTCAGCATGATATCTCCTGACATTACATATGTGGAATCCGGCCCTTCCTGGACCGTTAAGCCTGCGCAGACAGAGTCCCCGCTCAATTCATATATTCTGCCTATCAACTTTTGAAGAACACTGAAATCTCCCGTGATTTTATTTTCTACCCATTTGTTCTCTGCCGAATTAAAAATAAATACGGATTTCTCGTTCATATAGAGTCTGTTCAATTGCATCGTGCCGCCTAGTGAAATTTCTTCATCGCCTTTATACTTTTTACCCAGGTTATCTATCTCATATCGGAAGGAGCCGCTGCCTTGAATTAGTTTTTTTGTTTTATCATCGATCGTCTTCGTGCTTGTTTCTATTTGTATCCGGTATTTATTCAGGTTTTTCATTGCATTATCCGTTTTGCAGAGCAGATCTTTTATCTTGTTATACTGTTCTCTATCGCTGATTAGTATCGCGCTCGTATCCTTATCGTAACAGCCGTATTTGCCAAGAGCTTTCGCAGTCGACACTACAGGTATGTAAAACACTCCGCCGGAAAGCACCGGGGCTTCCTCAAGCGCCATATTATACCCATTTACAATCGCGTTTTTTGAACCTATGTCCATGCTTATTTCAATAGAGTTACCGGTGATACGGAGGTTGTTTTGATTTATCGCAATATGGGCGCTATCACACGGTATTCCGAACTTGGGCAATAATTCGGCGGCAGGCAGCATATTCACGTCGTTCACATCGACGGAACTGCTTTTAAACCGGGTATCGACGCCGTTTATTACGTATAGCATGTCATTGTTTTCCGTTAAGTTACTCCCGCCATAGAGCTTTTCGGCTTTACCCCCTGTAGTCTTGATCCTGTAATATTTGCTGCCCTTACCGTCATAAGTGGAGTAATAAATATAGCCGTTTACCAGGAATACAGAGCTGGCATCCTCGTCGGTAATCCTTTGTTTACCTGTTCCATCAGTCTTCATTCTATAGATACCATCCCTGAAAACCGAGTAAAATATATAGTCGCCTGCAACATTAACGTATGATGCTTGAGAGCTGTCAAGCTTGCGGCACATAGTTCCGTCGGATCGTATCTTGTAAAGGCCGGTGTTTGGATAATCTGCCACGAAGTAGAGCCAGCCCTCCGATAGATTTATTCGCATCCTGTATGCGTTGAGTTTGCTTACTTGAGTCATATAGCTGCCATCAGTCTTCATTTTGTAAAGCGAAGCATTTTTATTATGGTTTTCGAAATATATCCACCCGTCGGAAACATTTATTTCACCGATAGAATATTGACTGATTCTGACTCTCCCGGTTCCATCCAGCTTCATCTTGTATGGCTTGTGGCTATCGCTGAGGTTACTGTAGTAGATCCAATCCCCGATCGCATTCATACAATCAGGCTCATCTGAATTCAACTTCTTTTTCATGCTTCCGTCGATCCTCATCATGTATATACCAGATTCGGACTTCGCACCTGATTTCGATGAATTGTCATAGAGGTAGCAATATATCGTATCGTTAACAATGTTTATATTACTGGCATTTTTTTCACATATTTTAGTTAACTCGCTCCCGTTGTTTTTAACTTTATAAAAACCGTTCTCACCATAGCTGTAATAGGTCCAACCTTTATATTCGGCGAATTCACCCCCGTTCACGATATTACCGGGACTGTTCCCGCCGATATCATTTTTTCCGTACGAAACTGATGAAAATATTGAGAATAGCATTATTACAGATAACAATATCGATATCTTTTTCATGATCCCTCCATAAATTCATAATCAATGGTATTATATAGTATTTATGGATAAATTACAAATAATTGATTAGAACTTCTTATTCCATTCTGAGTTTTGCCGTCAGTCTCCTTTCCCTGACATACCTCACTGCCGCTGCGAGCTTTACGGAAATATAGGTCAGACCGGCTGCGGTCAGGAGGTCGAAGCTTGCGTTGAAAAGGTACAGGTGCTTGCTCAGGTCGGCGTCGCCGTCACCAAGGATAGGAAGGACGAACTGCATCATGCCCGTAAGCAGGATGAAACCTGCTGTTTCGGCTATAAAACGCCCGGATGCCCCCCGAATCCTTACATATTCGTAAATAATGACAAGAGCCGCCATCAGATAGATAACCGCAAGGAATAGAAGAGAGTGCGGAAGAACGTTTTGTTTGAAGCTCCCCCAGAAGTTGAACGCTTTTGTTACCTGCTTGTACTCTATTCCCGGGTATTTTTCGAAATTGCCCACGCCCTGGTTCAGCTTGAAGCCGTTGTCTGCCGCGTATTCAAGCTTCCGGAGCAGACGTGCCGGGTGATTTAAGTAGAACGATAGTATTTTGATGTGATTTACCTTTGAGGATATCATTTGCTTGAATTCAGGCGTTCTGATATCGATCGGGTATTCCTCCATGAAATAATTTGTTCCCGCAAGCGACGCCAGAGACGGATCGAGCCCAAGTTCCCCAAGATCCCTCTCCGGGTCGGGCGAGCCCCTGAGGATACCGTAAAATACGGTCTGGTACTTGTTGCAGATTTTTATATCTTCCGAAACGCTCACGTAGCATAGGGCGGAAACCGCGGCTACAGCTAATGCAAGCAGTATGGACGTCCTTTTCCACAGTGCGTCCTTCCTCAGTCGGATGGTTCTAAGGAGCAGCAGTGCAGCGAGTATGCCCGCCGGAGAATTTTGCAGCTTTGCGCCGGCAAACATGGCGGCGCTCATCCCGATAAGCAGCAGCGTCCAAATCGCAGGTTTCTCCTGCGAGGCCAAAAGCAGGCCGGACGCTGCCAGCATTAGCAGGAAAACCGATGATACGGGCTCTCCATATAGCGAATTGAAATATGAAATATAGCCGGTATCGCAAAACACCAATATCAATGCCGCAGCAGCAGCAGCGCCGGATAATCCGGACCGCTTCCGGAAGCACCTGACTACCATGAACACCGCTGCGCAAAAAACCAGCGTATATATGGCCCCCAGAAAGCGTATATCAAAAAGTCCAGCATTTGGGAACATCCTGCTTGCGAGAATAGCCAGCAGCACCAGAGGCAGCTCCGTTGAAAAATATCCTCCTCCGAACGGAATTATGAAGCCCGTTTTGTAAAGCCTGTTCACAAAGCCGAAATATCGGTCCGGCGCGGAAGCCGTAATATACTGAAGTCCGGTCGAGTTCATTATGCGCGCGAAGTCGCCATTGTCAGCGACTCCTGTTATCGGCCTGAAAAATAAAATGCAGCATAGGATGCCCAGTACGATCCCTGCTGCTGCATATTCCGTTTTGAATTGCTTTTTATCATCCATCATACGGTACTCCCTTTTGTGGAATAATTCACCAATATTATTCCAAAATACTCGGGGAGTATTCATACGGCGACAGGTTTCCAGCCGGTATTAAGGGCTTGTCTGGCAATAAATGTACCATCTGATGCCGTGATGATTTTTCGTCCTGCAAGGCGGATGGAGGCGCAGATACTCTTTGTATCTAAGCCGACGACAACGAAGCAGGACGAAAAATCAGCCGGAATGCTTGGTACAGTTATTGTTAGACAAGCCCTAAGTCCTTACTGGGCGTTTACACTGCTCTCTGGAGCCTTACGGGGAAAAGTCTCCTTTACCCTCCTGGACCTGAGGAGGTAAATATACCACAGGACGCTGAAAACTATAACATAAGCCATGCTGAAAACAAACGCAGACACTATGGAAGTATGCATCTCCTGGTACATTACATATGTTTTTTCATACGGGATCTCCGCTATCTGCATCACCATGTTGGTATAGACATAAGGCGCCAGGAACAACACCCTGAATACAAGGAACACTTTGAGCATGGGAATCGCCAGGTTGAACATCTTCTTAAGAACGATACCGGATAAAACCGACAGAACCGTATATATTATCGCGGCAGCCTGAAAAACCGTTCCCCAGAAACCGTACGAAGACATGGAATAGAAACCGAAGTATATGCCCATAATGCCTGCAAGCGGCTCGGCTGCAATCAGCATGAAAAACAGTACCAGCAGTAAACCGCCGATACCTTGTTCTTCAAAATAATCATAGGATTTTCTGAACTCATCCAACTTGAATCATCTACTTTCTTTTAGAAAGATAATGCCAGTTCCTGAAATAAATAGCAAGTTCATTCAACAGTATTACTCGACCCATTCCGAAGGCTGGAAGTAATCGGTATAAACACCGTAAATACCGCTGTCCCTCAATTTTTGATAAACGTCGAAATCATTGACGGCGTGAACGTATATAGGTATTCTGATATCTTCGAACTGCTTTACATAATCTGGTGTCGCCCGATCCTCGGACATTGTCAAGGCGAACAGCTCATGGTTGTTACAGAAGTCTATAACCTTGTCCGCGGGAACATCGAGTTTATAAAGAGTCAGTATGATATGTTCATAACCCAGCGCCTTTACGGCGTCATATTCTTCGAAGGAGTAGATCTGCGGTATTATCTGACCTGGGATTTTTGGATAAAGATCTCTGATGGTGCTGAGAACACCTATGTTATCGTCCTTGATATCAGTTATGACATACGCGTCAGGATGCTTTGAAAGCCAGTTCAGGAGCAAACTGATATCCATCAGCTTCAAACCGAGTATCGTTTTTGTGGAAATATACTCTTCATAAGTGGCAGCCTTGGTCGAATACTTTATATCCCTCAGCCAGTTGGTATTTCCCCAGTCATGGACCAGGACAGGCACCCCGTCCGAAGTTTTGCTTATATCAGCTTCAAAAAAACGGAAACCCCTGTCATAGGAATTATAAAAAGCTTGAAGCGAGTTTGTCAGACGTATTCCGAAAATCTCCCCTCCCGCATGCGCTATCAACCTTGGAGCAATCAGTGTGCCGGTCTCCGCAGGCCGGCTGTCTACCGAAGTCTGCACATTCACGTTTTCGGCATAGCTGAATCCCATACCTGATGTGAAAACTGCAATCAGTACGGCAGCTATGATTTTGGTCATGAGAAGGATCAAAGATCTATGATTCTTTTTCATGAAGACCTCCGCACATTTTTTTTGCAAAAACGACCGTTACTACGTACTTATTTTAACACATTTTATTTTTTACCCGTTATATAAAAATTGCTTATAATGCTATAATATATTTAAAATTGGAAAAATACAGTTAACAGAAGGTGAATATTATGAAATTCGATTACTACATGCCTGCAAAGGTATTATTCGGGCCGGGGAAGCTGAACGACCTCGCAAATGAGCCCCTGCCCGGCAGGAAAGCGCTTATCGTAATCTCTTCCGGCAAGTCCGTGAGTAAGACCGGCACGCTTGACCGTTTGACAAATATCCTGGAATCAAGGAACATAGGGTTCGTCCTATTTGATAAAATACTTCCGAACCCGGTCAAATCACATGTAACGGAAGGCGCACAGCTGGCAAAGAACGAGGGCTGCGACTTCGTTATCGGGCTTGGGGGCGGAAGCAGCATCGACTCTGCAAAAAGTATCGCCTTCATGGCCGCCAACCCCGGCGATTACTGGGATTACGTGGGCGGCGGTACGGGCAAGGGTCTGCCCATGCTCGCAAAGCCTCTTCCGATAGTGGCTATAACTACAACTGCCGGCACAGGTACCGAGGCCGATCCCTGGACTGTCATCACGAAGGAAGACACCAATGAAAAGATCGGGTTCGGCAACCAGTTTACTTTCCCGGTATTGTCCGTCGTAGATCCCGAACTGATGCTGACCGTGCCTGAGAAGCTGACGGCTTACCAGGGCTTCGACGCGCTGTTTCATTCCACTGAAGGATATATCGCAAATATCGCCACTCCAATCAGCGACATACTTGCCCTGAAGAGTATGGAGCTTATAGCAAAATACCTACCTGTCTGTGTTAAAGACGGTTCCAATCTGGAGGCCCGTACACAGGTCGCGCTCGCAAATACTCTTGCAGGTATGGTCGAGTCCACATCGAGCTGTACCTCCGAGCATTCCATGGAGCATGCAATGAGCGCTTTCCATCATGACCTTCCGCACGGCGCAGGGCTTATAATGCTCTCTGAATCCTACTACACGTTTTTTGCCTCAAAAGTACCCGAAAGGCTTGCCGATATGGCCAGAGCCATGAGCGTAGATACGGACTCGCTGCCCGAAAGCAAGCGCGCCCAGGCCTTCGTAAAGGCTCTGACGGACCTGCAGAAAGCGTGCGGCGTCCATGATATAAAGATGTCGGACTACGGCATCAAGCGGGAAGAAATCCCGGCGCTGGCCGAAAACTCCCGCAGCACTATGGGCGGACTCTTCAATATGGATCGTTACAAGCTGTCCCTCGAAGAAACGGTCGAGATAATGAAAAATGCTTATAAATAGGTCATACAAGATAGCTCCCTGCAACCGAGCAGCCCGGAACCCATACGGTACCGGGCTGTTTTTTATGTCAACCTATTTTTACAAATGGAATAGCGTGCAGCATATCAGGAGAAGCTAAAGACAATTATACGATTCAAGGAGAGAATAGCTATGGATAAAAAACGTGCCAGTACAATCGTTACCCTTCCAACAATGATTGATGTTACTTATAACGGAAAACCAATATACATCGAAAGTGTGAACGATAACAAAGAAACCGCCATGATACACCCGATCAGCGAACCCACAAACAGGCAGGAGGTCCCGGTTTCAAGTCTTATGGAACAGTGACCCGAAAACTCTGCAGCCTTCATTTCCGGAACAGCGTTTCCGCTGATTACCGGTGCATCGGTCCCGGCTTTCAGAACGAACAACAGCGGATTTTTGAGAGCCGCGCCGGCTGGGTCAATTCCGGAGGTATGAATACTGTTTGCCGATATAAGTCCTGCATCCGTTGATACCCCTGTGTGTGGGTATCTTGTCCGGCAGGGCATCCAAAAGGCTACACTTTGAATTTTGAAACTGTCGCTTCCAGGTGATCCACACTCTGTTTCACCTGCTCTGATTGCACCTTGACATCATCTGCCCGGTATTTGATTTTACGTATCCTGTCCGAGATATCGCTTGTTCCTTCGGCGCCTTCAATGCTAGCCTCCGAAATCTGGCTGATCACTTCGCTTACTGATTTGATAGAGGCCAGAAGCTGTTCGGAGGTGGCGCTGAGATCATTAACAAGGTCGTTAATGTACGAAGCGTCATTGTTATAGTTCTCTCCGACCGAAACCGACTCCCTGTAACTGTCTACTACTTTTGTTTCTATATACTCCAACGTATGTTTTGAATTGTCGGCGAGATTGGATACCGCCTCAACCACTCCGCCAACCGTTGCCTGTATCTGGCTCACGGTATTTTTGGAATCTTCCGCCAATTTCCTGATTTCCTCCGCAACCACGGAAAATCCCTTGCCTGCCTCGCCTGCTCTGGCCGATTCGATTGCGGCGTTCAATGCCAGCAGGTTTGTTTGAGAAGATATCTGCAGTATCGATGCCGACAATATTTTGATCTGTTCCACATCTTTAATTTTATCCAATGCATCATCCATGGTTTTTTTAATGCCGGAGCGAGTTTCGTCCGCTTCCCTTTGAAGTGTAACCGAGTTATCCCTCATGTTCATAGCCGTTCTGCTTATATCGTTTGCCTTGATCGCCCCTTCCTGGGCTTTCACGGCTATAACTTCAACTGCGTTTTCTATTTCCAATGACGTGGCATTGATTTCCTCAGTCGAAGAAGCCGTTTCCTCCATCCCTGCAGATATCTTCTCCACTGCGGCTGAGGTTTCTTCAAGGTTCGCCGTTAGTTCGCAAATACTATCGGAGGAGATTGCCAGTGCCTTGTTTACATTGCCGGCTTCGCTCTTTATAGCCAGTATGATATCTTTAAGGGATCGTCTCATGCTTCCCATCGAATCAGCCAGAACGCCGAGTTCATCATTCCTGACTATATCCTTCATTTTAAAATCCAGATTTCCTTCCGCCATTTGTTTCATCCCGTCCGCAATGCTGTTGATTATCATGGTGATACGGCGGATGAAAATTGTAATGAAAATAATGAAAAATAGTATTGATACTGTTAAGATAATGGCTATTGTGAGCGTCAGCCTGTTCAGGTCGCTTGAGAAATCGGATTTCAAAAGCGTTGAAACGAGATAAAATCCTGTGCCATTTACCGCTTCGGAATAATAAATCTTGTCGTTGCCGGCCAATTTGCCTTGAATGATTGCCGATGACAGGGACAATATTTTCTCACCGACCTCTTTCAGGCTCCCCCCGCTTATATTGAAAATGGTATCCGCTTTTGCAGCGTCTTCGTTAAAGGCATATTGGGGGTGTATAACAAACCTGCCCGTTTGATCGATTAAAAACGGATAGCCTGATTTCCCGATTTTCTCCTGTGAGAATAGATCGACTAATTGAGCCAGCCCGATGTCCAGTCCCACAACGGCATAGTCATCACCGCTTCCCGTAACGAGCAGCTGTGATATCGTAACCACAGGCTTTTTGGTATGAGCATCTATGTAAACATCAGTATAAACCAATTTATCTTTATCGGCTGCAGCGATCGTGTACCAGGACCGCTCATTTGCCTTCCAGGCCGGATCGTCAGGCGCCCAGCCGGAGCCGCAGTCTATGCTGCCATCCTGATAACCGACGTATATATCGATAATTCCATACTCATTTTTTAAATTATCGTATTCTGATAAGAGACGCTTCCGGACATCGTTTCTTGCTTCTTCGAATTCTGCTGTTCCGAAACCGGCTGTTCCAAGGACGTTTTTCAGGTTTTTAAGCTCCTCGGTTAAAAGCATCTGCCTCGCCATGAAAAAGCTATTGATTTTTTCATGCATATAATCTGTTTTTGTTTTTATCTGTGTTTCGGCCTGATTGTCTGCAAAGCTTTTCAGTTCAAGATATCCCGAAACGGCAACGGCGGTGAAAGCGATAATTAGCAGTGAAACAATGGCGAAAATCAATTTGCCCCTAAGTCCGATCCTCATCGTATTTTCCTTTCCCGATATAAAATTTCATTACGAAATGGGAATACATAGTAAAATTCTACTATGCTTATTGAAAAAAATCAATAAATATTATTTATAATACAACCCGCTTATATTGGTCCAGAACGTTTGACCGACCATGTTATATAGGGCATTCAAATTGTACTTCATAGCCATGGATATTTTAAGCTGCAAAGTAAGTCTGGGATAATTTACATAAAATTTGTTCCCTGAAATTACCGTCCAAATTCGAATTATATAGTATCTTTCGATAACACGGGGGCTATTATGAGTTTCGTTGAATTCAAAAACAGGGTAAATCTGATTATTCTTTTTGCATGCCGGCTGAATGAGGAGGTTTTCTCTAATGATATCAAGAGAATACTGGTAAAGGTCTATGCGAACACTCTCGGGATCAATCTTTCAGACAGGATGGCCGATAGCGTTGTCAAACAGAGCTTGACCGCTGCGATAGTTTGAACGACATTTTCCATATGACCATCTTTAAAAATTTCTCAAGCTTATTGCCTTAAAAGGAAAAAAGCATTATGCTGTAACATAACCCGATAATGTTTCCGGCCGACTATATTGTTGCGCCAGGGTGATCTGAAAAGAAACGAGATGGTTTTATAAAATTTGCAAGCACATACGGCGGGCTTCCCAGAAACATGTACATAATGTTTGGGGCTACCATAATCAATAGATTTGGCGACTTTGTAATGCCTTTCCTAACGATGTATCTTACCATAAAGATTGGCCTTTCGTTTGAAATTGCGGGTATTATCGTTACTATATCCTCACTTGTGGGAATTCCTTCGTCATTCATAGGCGGCAAGCTCGCGGATGAGTTTGGAAGAAAGAGGACCTACCTTATCGCACAGGGTGGTGCGGCTTTATCCTTGCTGCCCTGCGCATTTTTGAGAGATCCCGTTCCGATCGTTATATTGCTTTTGCTTTCAACCTTCTTTTCAGGCGCCGTAAGACCGCCGCTAAATGCCATAATAACCGACATACTGCCTCCGCAGCAAAGGCAGCAGGGCTTCTCGCTCCAATACCTGGGCATCAATATAGGAGTTGCCCTGGGGCCTATCATAGCCGGCTTTCTTTTCAATAATTTCTTACCGATGCTGTTTATAGGTGATGCTCTCACTTCGTTCATAGCGATATTTCTGATATGGAAAAACGTTAAGGAAATTAAGCCTGAAAACCTTGAAGAGACTGTTTATACAGAAAAGGAAAAGAAAGAAGAAGGGAACATCTTCACTGTTTTGCTGAAACGGCCCCAGATAGCAGCATTTTTACTGATATATATGCTGTATTGCTTCGTATACGCACAGCACAGATTCTCATTACCGCTGACCACCGATGCGGTTTTTGGCAGTACCGGAGCAAGCAAATTCGGGTTTTTGATGAGTATAAACGCTATAACAGTGATATTCTGCACTGTGGCGATCACCTCGCTCACAAAGCACCTGAAGCCTCTTGCCAACATAATGATAGCCGGCCTCGTATATGCCGTCGGTTTCGGCATGCTCGGTCTGATCCATAGCTATTTGCTGTTCATAGTTTCCACGGTGATCTGGACCCTGGGAGAGATCCTGGTAGTCACAAATTTCGGGGTATACCTGGCCGACAACAGCCCGAGCAATTTCAGGGCGCGTTTCAACGCCTTGGGCTCGCTTAGCTGGAGCGCAGGTGCGGCATTGGGTACTTCAGTAGCGGGTAAGTTTATCCAGGAGACAGGCCTGAATTACATTTGGCCGCTTACCTTCATAATTGCAATTGCCGGTACTGTGGGCATGATCGTCCTTTTAGCATGGGACCGGCTTATTTCACACGACCGCCGTGAAAATTACATTCATACACCTTGATACCGCTGCTGAAAATCTCCTCATATCCTATGAACCACTCAAATTCCCCGTTTATCATGCAATGGTAAACATATTGACCGTTTTGATATGCCAGCGGCCCGCGATACGGGTATTCTTTGGGAACCAGCAGGAGGCTTTCCTTCAGGAAGTCCCCTGAGAAGCCGTCAGCGACTATCCTTCCGGTATAATTCATCGCCCAGAAGGGTATGTTGTTGTACCACATGGCCTCTTCCCCTGAGAATCTTTCTCCTCCTAGGTAAGTGTCGATATACTTCAGATCACCTTCCACATATTGCAGATCGTGCGAATTTGGCCTGGAAGGCTCGATTTCCGCCCCATGAGCCGCATAAGTGGCTTTCTTTGCACGCAGCAGGAAGTCAATCACATTTTCATTATCCGGAAGATTCATTCTCAACACCTCAATTTTATGATACGGCAGCAGGTATCATATTTCTACCAGCCGTTAATACCAAAGTAAAAACTGTCGGTTGCACCTCACCACTTGTCTATATGGATTTTTTCTTCGACATTGAACGAATGCTGCGGTATTTTATTCACATCGGCATTCGGATATCCCAGCGCGATATAGCATGGGATTTCATAATCGACCGGTACGTTCAGTACCTTTTTCAGATATGCAGCCTCTTCATCCGATGGAATCATTGTCACTCCGTAGATACCCTCATCCACAGCGGCGAGAAGGATATTTTCTATGCAGCACCATATCGACGCAAACGGGTTGAGAGAGAACAAATGCTGCGGTTTCAGCAGATTGGACTGGCGGAAGCATGGAATGATGAGACACGCTGCATTCAGAAGCATCCTGTATTGTTTCGGGATGGCGTCGATATACATGTCACGCTGATACTTGTCGGTGAGCCCCCAGCTGTCTATTTTCCTTACGGCGTCTTCTTCGGATTCGCTGTCACTTACCTTACCGGCGATCTCAAGCCTTGCCGATCTATCATTTATGACGATAAACTCCCATTCGCGCATATGGTTGTTGGACGGCGCCTGCATACCTGCATCCAGAAGCTTTCTGACAATTTCCGTACCGATTTTCTTTTCCTTGAAATCCCGCACTGTTCTTCTTGTGTAAATAGCCTTATATACATCCATTGAAATCCCTCCTGTTAAAGTAAATTATACGCATCGCAATCTGTCATCAGTGTGTCATATTTGTTTATGGCATCGGCAGAATTTATCAAGGAACTATTAGGCCCGGATCTGCGTCGAATAGATATGGAAAATATTTATTAAAAACTACGAGGTGAATTCTATGAAAATGAGAAATAAAATCGCCGCACTTTCAACCGCAGCATTGCTGACACTCTCAGTAACCGGAAGCGTATTTGCGGCAGGTACGCCCTTTAAGGATCTGGAGAACAGTTCCGCGAAAGATAAGATAATCGCGCTTCAAGATAGAGGAATTATCAGCGGAATGTCCGACGGCGTCTTTTCACCTGACAGCAAGATAACTGCTGCGCAAAGCATCCAGTTGTTCGTAAGTGCCTTCGGCCTGAACATGGATTCCATCAGGTTTTTTAGGGCGCCAAAGGCGACAGATTACTTTAAAAAGGCCAAAGATAACGCCTGGTACAGTCAAGCTCTTATTATCGGCGCAGTGAACGGCTTGGATTTTCCCGTGGATATCGATCCCAGCCAAAACATGACGAAGGAAGGGTTTACATACCAGTTGATGATTGCCACTGAGAAATACGGCCAGCTTCCCATGATCAATATGATGTATCTGGAATATTCCGATGCCGATCAGGTTAAGGTCGAATACAGCGGGGCAATTCAAAGGGCATTGAAGTACGGAATCGTGAAATTGGATACGGACGGCAGGTTTAATCCCAAGGCTGAACTGACCCGGGCGGAAGCAGCCGAACAAGTGTATAATGCATTGGAACTGCTGAAGGCTAACCCTTATCCGTCTTCTGCAGATCCATCGGTACCGGAGACGGTAAAGTAATATTGCATATATGGAGAGCGGCCGGCTGACGGCATTATGCAGCCCGGCCTCTCTCTTTT
>JAEXNT010000012.1 GCA_023439545.1 Bacillota bacterium | reverse complement strand
GTTCTTTTGTTTCGTTTTGCTTGCAAAACGAAACAAAAGAACCGTCCCTCTGTTTCACAAGCCTGTTGTCTATTGTTAATTCGTTAACAAAATGTTATAATATTGCTGAGGACTTTTGTTAGTTGAAGGGACTATCGTATGAAACTTGTAGAGGTTGTAAAAATACTTGGCGCCAGACTTTTGTCCGGCAGCGATACCGAAATGGAGATAGTATCGGCCTGCGGTTCCGACCTGATGAGCGATGTCATGGCATATGTAAAGGAAAATGTACTTCTTCTGACGGGACTTGTCAGTCCTCAGGTGATAAGGACTGCCGAAATGATGGATATCAAGGCGGTCGTTTTTGTAAGAGGAAAGCTCCCCGGAGAAAATATACTGGAATTGGCGGAGGAGAAAGGGATCGCCGTAATGACAACGGACAATCCCATGTTTATAGCCTGCGGGAAGCTTTATAACGCGGGTTTGACCGGAAAGGGTGTTTGGTAGTGGATGGCAACCTCATCAAGCTGCACTATGACATACCGTCATATGATCTTACGTATGCCGGCGAAGCTTCAAGCAACGTTAAAAAACGGCTTGTTCAGCTCGGGATCGACCCTGCCCGCGTAAAAAAGGCGGCAATAGCCATGTATGAAGCCGAGATAAACGCAGTCATACACGGAAATGGCGGCACAGCAGATATCGAGATCAGCAGCTGCAGGATAACAATCCGTATCAGCGACCGGGGGCCGGGAATACCGGACCTTGAACTTGCAATGCAGGAAGGTTGGTCCACCGCTTCGGATGAAGTCAGGGAGATGGGGTTCGGCGCCGGTATGGGCCTGCCGAACATGAAAAGATACGCCGACAAACTCGATATAGATACTGAAGTAGGCAGAGGAACCAGGGTAACCATAACAGTGGATTTCTGAGTAGCGCACCGGGCTTTGGATATCCCGGAAAACGGCTTTTGACATCAGCCTTGGGGGGATAGATCATGGGTGACTATTTTCATTCGGTAAGACTGGACGAAGAAAAATGCAGAGGCTGCACCAATTGTATCAAAAGGTGCCCGACAGAGGCTATAAGGGTACGGAAGGGAAAAGCCCGCATCATTAATGAAAGATGCATCGACTGTGGCGAATGCATACGTATCTGTCCCTATCACGCAAAAAAAGCTATAACGGACGAATTCCCGGGAATTTCCGACTTCAAGTACAGGATAGCCATCCCGGCTCCAACGCTGTACAGCCAGTTCAAGCCCGAATACGGCAGGAACAGACTTCTTAATACCTTCAGGGCAATCGGATTCGATGATGTATTCGAAGTGGCAAAGGCTGCCGAATATGTGTCGGAAGCGACCAGGAAACTGATGTCGGAAGGCAGTTTCCCCAAACCCATGATATCTTCCGCCTGCCCGGCTGTCGTAAGACTGATTCAGGTCAGGTTCCCAAATCTTATAGATCATCTTGTAAAACTGGAATCGCCGATGGAGGTTGCCGCCAAGCTTGCCAAAAGGAAGGCAGCCGAGGAAAAAGGACTCGATCCGTCGGATATCGGCGTGTTTTTCATTACTCCGTGCCCGGCAAAGGCAACGAGCGTCAAAGCGCCTTATGAAAGCAAGAAATCCTATGTGGACGGTGTAATTTCAATAAAGGATATTTATCTGAGGTTATTTTCAAAGCTTGAAAAAACGAGTGAGAAAGAACAGCTCGCCAAGGCGGGCTATGAGGGCATCCGCTGGGCAAATTCCGGAGGGGAAGGGCTCGCTATAGGTACTGAACGTTTTCTTGCCGTCGACGGTATCCATAATGTGATAACGATACTCGAAGAGGTTGAGAATGACAAAATCGAAGGGGTGGATTTTATCGAGGCGCTGTCCTGCACCGGGGGTTGTCTCGGGGGTCCTCTGACCGTCGAGAATGTGTATGTGGCAAAAACACGGCTGAAAAAGCATATCGACGAAGCCAAGGCGGCTGAAAAAGCGGTAGAGCTGCAGGAAACATACGACGAGAACATCATATGGACCGAAAATATAGCATATAAACCTATAATGAAGCTTGATGACGACATCGGGATAGCCATGAAAAAGCTCGAGGAGCTCGAAAAGATAAACAACGAGCTGCCCGGACTGGACTGCGGCGCATGCGGGGCTCCGAGCTGCCGGGCGCTTGCCGAGGACATAGTACGCGGAAATGCATACGAAACGGATTGTATTTTCAAGCTGCGTGAAAAGGTGCGCGATCTGGCCGCCCAAATGAAGGAACTTGAGGATATGGCGCCGCCGGTCATGAACAAGGACAAGAAATAGAAAGTAAAGGCTGGTAATAAGAAGCAGGAGATAAGAGACGCTCATGAAAAACGAAACAAAAGAACCGTCCCTGCGTTTCAATAAAAACATCCATAGGAGGTATCGACATGAACGTACAGGAATTTTCCTCTAAACTCGGAGCCAGGATACTGACAGGCGATACGGCCGAAGAAACCCAGATAAAGGGTATGTACTGCTGCGATTTGCTCAGCTGGGTCATGTCTTACGCAAAAAAAGGCTCAGCCTGGATCACGGTTCATACGCATCTCAACATCGTTGCTGTAGCGACGCTTATGGAACTGTCCTGTATCATCATACCGGATGGTATAGAAGTCGATGAGACCACAGTCAGGAAGGCCGTAAAGGAAGGCGTCACGATACTGGGTACGAAGCTCAGCGCTTATGAAATCTGCTGCGTCGCCCATGACTGCGGTATTTAACCGGACGGCTATGAAATATGCGGTCGACCTTCATATACACTCGGCGCTTTCGCCTTGTGCAGACAAGGACATGACGCCGAACAATATAGTGAATATGGCAAGGATCAAGGGCCTTGATGCAATTGCGCTCACGGATCACAATTCCTGCGCGAATCTGGAGGCTGTAGGTAAATGTGCGGAAAGCGCCGGACTTGTTTTTATCCCGGGGATTGAGGTGGAAACCTCGGAGGAAGTCCATTTGATCTGTCTTTTGCCCGACGTCGCCGCTGCTGTGGAACTGCAGCGTATCATTTACAGCGCTTTGCCGCAGATGATGAACAGAAGCGATGTATTCGGCAGACAGCTGATCATGGATGAAACGGACGGGGTCATCGCTGAAGAAAGCCGTATGCTGCTCACTGCCGCCGCCTTGACTACCGGGGAGGTATGCTCAGTCGTAAGGCATTTGGGAGGAGCCGTCATTCCGGCGCATGTAGACAGGCCATCCAACAGTATACTGTCAAACCTTGGCTTTATTCCGGAAGAACCCTGCTTCAAATATCTGGAGCTTTCGAAGTATTGCAGCGGAACCGGTTTTATGGCAGCACATCCGGAACTGGGAAGCTACGGCACGATCGTATCGTCCGACGCTCATGAGCTTGGAGGTATCTTGGAAAGGGAGTCGTTTCTCGAACTTGATGCTTTGAGCAGGAAGGCTGTAATAGGACTGTTTGTCTAATCTTAACAAATTTCCATATAAATTTTATAGAAATAATTAGTTGAATTAACTATGCATTTTTGCTATAATATTACCTTGTTAAATACTTAACAAGAAACTTGTTAAAATGTTAACTAAATGTGTGTTTTTTTTATCGAAGTTGGTTATTTATTTAACAAAACAAGCTAAATGTTAAGCCGAACTCACAACTATTTTGACTGGGGGTCTGGAAAAATGAGCAGTAACTGCTGCGGCTGCGTTGATGAAAAGGAACGCAAATTGCAGGAAATTATCGAAAAGTACAAGGATACAAGGGGCGCGTTGATCCCTGTGCTGCACGAGGCTCAAGAGCTGTATGGCTACCTTCCGCTTACCGTGCAGAAGAAGATTTCTGAAGGCCTGGATGTGCCGTTGTCGGAAATCTACGGTGTTGTAACTTTCTATACCCAATTTTCTCTGAAACCCAAGGGTGAATACAAAGTCAGCGTATGTCTGGGAACAGCCTGCTATGTAAAGGGCTCCAAACAGATACTTGACAAGCTGCAGGAAAAACTCGGAATAGACGTGGGCGACTGTACAGAGGACGGAAAGTTCTCGCTCGACGCCTGCCGCTGCGTTGGCGCCTGCGGACTTGCGCCTGTAGTAATGATAAATGATGACGTATATGGAAGACTTACTCCCGACGATGTTGAAAAGGTTCTCGAAAAGTATCGTAACCTTTGATTGCCGGGTTTTCAACTTTGGGAGGTAATCGGGCTTGAGAGATCTATCGCTGCACATCCTTGACATAATGCAGAATTCAACGGCAGCGCAGGCGGAACTGATACGGGCGGAGCTCATCGTGAAGCCTGAAACAGGAATGCTGGTTGTGATCATCGAGGACGACGGCTCCGGGATGGATGAAAAACTGCTTGCAGTTGTGACCGACCCATTCACGACAACAAGAACCACAAGGAAGGTAGGCTTGGGTATCCCTTTGTTCAAAGCTTCTGCTGAACGATCGGGAGGCAGTTTTGTAATAAAATCCCACCGGGGCGCGGGGACCGTTGTCAGGGCGGAATTTGAGATCGCCAATATTGACAGGCCGCCGCTCGGAGACCTTGCAGGCGTGATTACCGATATGGCAGCCGCCTGGCCCAAGGCAGACATCCAGCTTATTCTCGAAAACGGCGCCGCCAGGTTCGAATTCAGTTCGCGAGAGGCGGCCGGAATACTGGGAGATGTACCGCTTTCGGAATTTGCGGTGGTAAAGTGGCTCAGGGGATATATCTACGATGGAATCAAAGAAATTTTCGGAGGTGTCTTGAATGAAATCGATAGCTGAACTTGAAGCAATCAGGAATAAAACTCTTGATGAGATCAAAATGAGGAAAAACAAGGACGGCATCCGCGTAGTGGTCGGAATGGCGACCTGCGGTATTGCAGCCGGAGCCAGGCCGGTTATGAATGCGTTCGTTGAAGAACTCGGCAAAAGGCAGATCAGAGATGTTTCCGTTACAATGACGGGCTGCATCGGAGTATGCAGGCTTGAACCTATTGTTGAAGTCTATAACGCAGACGGGAGCAAGGTCACTTATGTCAAGATGACGGCCGAAAAGGCTGCACGCGTCGTTACGGAGCATATCGTGAACGGCAGGGTGTGCGCGGACCTTACGATCGGGGCTGCCGTAAGTGAAGGAAACTAAAACTATCATATACAGCAAATTATGCAGGGAGGATGTTTGGCGTCTATAGCGCGGATTTCCTCTAAAGCATCCGAAGGAGGGAACAAAATGGAGTTTTTCAGGGCGCATGTACTTGTGTGCGGCGGTACCGGATGTACTTCGTCTAATTCTGAAAAAATAAAGCAGGAATTTGAAAGCCAGATCAAAAAGAATGGGCTGGACAAGGAAGTAAAGATAGTTATTACCGGTTGTCATGGCTTGTGTGCAGAGGGGCCGATCGTAGTCGTTTATCCCGAAGGCGCAATGTATACCATGGTAAGGGTCGAGGATGTAAAAGAGATTGTCGAAGAACACCTTGTCAAGGGCAGAGTCGTAAAGAGGCTGCTTGCAGGAAACAAGGAAGAAGCCGATCCCTCAAAATCTCTTGACAATGTTGAGTTTTTCAAAAGGCAAGTCAGGATCGCATTGAGGAACTGCGGAATCATCAACCCCGAAATTATCGAGGAATATATAGCTTATGACGGTTATAAGGCGCTTGCCAAGGTTTTGACGGAAATGACGCCTGAGCAGGTCATAGAAGAAGTTAAGAAATCGGGACTAAGGGGAAGAGGCGGAGCAGGTTTCCCGACAGGAAGGAAATGGGAATTTGCTTCCAAGTCTGTGGGTGATGAAAAATATGTATGCTGCAATGCGGACGAAGGCGACCCCGGAGCGTTCATGGACAGGAGCGTCCTCGAAGGCGACCCCCACAGCGTACTTGAAGCTATGGCTATTGCGGGCTATGCAATAGGATCACGGCAGGGTTATATATATGTCAGAGCAGAATACCCGATCGCTGTCAAGAGGCTTAACATAGCGATCAAGCAAGCCAAGGAATACGGCCTGCTCGGGGAAAATATCTTCGGCGCAAATTTCAGCTTCGATATTGAGCTGAGACTTGGCGCAGGAGCTTTCGTCTGCGGTGAGGAAACCGCATTGATGACCTCTATTGAAGGTAAACGCGGCGAGCCGAGGCCAAGGCCTCCGTTCCCGGCAGTAAAGGGCTTGTGGCAGAAACCGTCCATCCTTAACAACGTTGAGACTTATGCCAATATACCTGTCATTTTCAACAAGGGAGCCGATTGGTTTGCAAAAATAGGGACTGAAAAGAGCAAGGGCACCAAGGTGTTCGCGCTCGGCGGAAAAATAAACAATACCGGCCTTGTAGAAGTTCCAATAGGCACTTCGGTCAGAGAAGTTATTTATGACATCGGAGGAGGCATACCTAACGGGAAGAAGTTCAAGGCTGCTCAGACAGGCGGGCCTTCGGGCGGATGTATTCCTGCAAGCAAGCTGGATATTCCGATCGATTATGAGACGCTTACGGACATCGGTTCAATGATGGGCTCCGGCGGTATGATCGTAATGGATGAAGATACCTGTATGGTAGACATTGCAAGGTTCTTCCTCGAATTCACTGTGGACGAATCCTGCGGAAAATGCCCGCCGTGCCGTATTGGAACAAAGAGGATGCTCGAGATACTTGAAAAAATCACAAGCGGGAAGGGTGAAGAGGGCGACATCGAGAAGCTCGAACTGCTTGCGAAGAATATAAGGGAATCGGCGCTCTGCGGTCTCGGACAGACGTCTCCGAATCCGGTGCTCAGCACGCTAAGGTACTTCAGGGATGAATACGAAGCTCATGTAAAAGACAAAAAATGTCCTGCAGGCGTATGCAAGTCCATGCTCAACTTTGTGATAAATGCGGAGCTGTGCAGAAGCTGCGGTATCTGTGCAAAGAACTGCCCGGTGGGAGCGATAAGCAACAGCGGCGAAAAGAAGGCGCCTTATTCGATAGATCAGGAAAAGTGTATCAAGTGCGGCGCTTGTATGAGCAAATGCCCGTTCAAGGCAATATTCAAGAATGCGTAAGGGGGGAATTAAGATATGGATATGGAAATGGTCAATATTACGATAGACACGCGAAAAATTCAGGTTCCGAAGAATTATACCGTTCTGGAAGCTGCAAGATACGCCAACATCGATATCCCGACCCTTTGCTTCTTAAAGGATATCAATGAAATAGGCGCCTGCAGGATGTGCGTTGTCGAGATCAAGGGAGCAAGAAGCCTACAGGCTGCATGTGTATATCCCGTTTCGGAAGGACTTGAAATATACACGCAGACGCCCAGGGTCAGGGAAGCCAGGAAGGTAACGCTGGAGCTTATACTTTCCAATCATGACAAGAAGTGCCTCACCTGTGTCAGAAGCAGAAGCTGCGAACTGCAGAAGCTTGCAGAAGAGCTAAATATCAAGGATGTGCGCTTCGAAGGCGAGAGGATAAACCATCCGATAGACGAGCTGTCCCCTTCCATAGTAAGGGATCCAAATAAATGCATATTATGCAGACGCTGCGTAAACATGTGCAAGAACGTCCAGAAGGTCGGCGTTATCGATACCAATGAGAGAGGCTTTAAGACGATAGTAGGATCGGCCTTCAATAAATCTCTCGCAGACGTGCCCTGCATCAATTGCGGCCAGTGTATAACCGTATGCCCTGTAGGCGCTTTGAGAGAAAAGGATGACACCGACAAGGTATGGGAAGCGCTTGCAAATCAGGATCTGCATGTGGTCGTCCAAACAGCCCCGGCTGTACGTGTAGCACTTGGAGAAGAGTTCGGGATGCCTATTGGAACAAGGGTCACTAGTAATATGATTGCGGCTCTCAGGCGCCTGGGCTTCAAAAAGGTGTTCGATACAGATACGGCAGCGGATCTGACCATTATGGAAGAGGTAACCGAGGTCGTAAACAGGATAAAGAACGGCGGAAGGCTGCCTGTAATTACCTCCTGCAGCCCGGGCTGGATCAAGTTCTGCGAACATAACTATCCTGAATTCCTGGAAAATCTTTCGACCTGCAAATCGCCGCACGAAATGTTCGGAGCGGTATTGAAATCCTATTATGCTGAGAAGATGGGTATCGATCCTGCGAAAATATTCGTAGTTTCGATCATGCCCTGTACCGCAAAGAAGTTTGAGGTACAGCGTCCCGAAATGTCTTCCTCGGGCTGCCAGGACGTAGACGTAGTACTGACCACCAGGGAGCTTGCAAGGATGATAAGGGAAGCCGGCATAGATTTCACCGAGCTGCCTGAAAGGCATTTCGACGATCCTATGGGAGAAGCCTCAGGCGCGGCAGTCATATTCGGCGCGACGGGCGGGGTAATGGAAGCCGCATTGAGATACCTGGTAGAGCTGCTCGAAGGCAAACCGCTCGAAAAGCTGGAGTTCGAGGCGGTAAGAGGTGTTGACGGGATCAAGGAAGCGACCGTAGAGGCTGCCGGTATGAAAATCAAGGCCGCTGTCGTCCATGGTACGGGGAATGCCCGCAAACTGCTCGACAGGATGAAGAGCGGCGAAGCGCAATACCATTTCGTTGAAGTAATGGCCTGCCCCGGCGGCTGCGTAACTGGAGGCGGACAGCCTATCCAGCCGTCACAGGTTAGAAGCTGGATCGACCTGCGTTCTGAAAGGGCCAAAGCGATATATGAAGAAGACGAAAGCCTGCCCATGAGAAAGTCACAGGACAATCCTGCGGTTAAAAAGATGTATGACGAGTATTTCGGCCATCCGGGAAGCCATAAGGCCCATGAACTGCTGCACACGCATTATGCCGCGAGAGCGAACTATCCCGAGGAATAATGGCTCATCGACAATAGTTGGGTGTGTATAAAGTAAAATATTGAAATGTTTCTTGACGGCGGGTATCGTAAGATGCCCGCCGGTTTTATATATGGAGGTAGAAAGGTGGGGTCAAGCAGATGTTCGCAGCATGTGAAGGAGCATTACAGGCTATGCTGTCTATAGCCTGTTTACAACGATACAAGCTGTAAAATTTGCTTATCCGACCTGATACAGAAGCGCTTTTACAAATTTTTAACAATTATAAATTGAATAGAATGATAAACACATATATAATATAATGGTATACGTAATGCGCATTTTGGTAAGTTATGCCTAATTTTACAGGGTTCTGCGGAGATGATCCTATGACAGCTAATCGTAAAATACTTATATGGATATGCATTTTTTCCCTGATCGGGATCATTCTCCTGATGGTTGCCTGCGAAACGGGCGTGCTCAGGACAAAGACCGGGCAATCCGGAAAACCGGAAGCGGCTGAGCAGGGAACGCTCAGGCAAAATCCGGGTGAAGACGGAAATCAGAACGGGTCAGCCTTGCCCTCCGGACAGGCTGACGCCCAGATCGAAAAGGATACTATCACCGTAGGCAGGCCCTATTCGCAGAAGCTTACTGACGAAGGGACCAAAAACGTTCTCATCATCGGTCAGGATAAGGTCAGCAACCTTTATGACACGATCGGCATTGCCAGTATCGACAGCAAAAATAAAACGGTTAAACTGATAATGATCCCAAGAGATACTTACATCGAATACAACGAGGATATATTGTCGAAACTTGATAATGCAGCTCTTTCTCATGTACCCGGCGTTTATAAGATAAACTATGCCCATCATATTGGAAAGCTCATGGAGTATGAGGGCAGGTTCGATTCTGGCCCGATAAGCTTTCTTGCGGATGTGATAGGAGAAAAGTTCGGGATCATACCTGACGATTATATAAAGATAAATACGGAAGGCTTCAGGGAACTGGTGGATTATCTCGGAGGAGTAAAAATGTATGTTCCTTACGATATGGACTACGAAGACCCTACGCAGGATCTTTACATACATATACCAAAGGGAAGCAGGCTTCTGGACGGCGAAGACGCCGAGGGCTTCGTAAGGTTCAGACAGGGCTACAGGGCAGACGGCACAATGATGCAGATAGGGGATCAACAGCGTAAAAAAAACCAGCTCGATTTTCTTCAGCAGTTGATAAAGCAGAAGGGGAATATCAGGAACATAGGCAAGATACCGGGCATAATCAGCATTCTGGGAAAGAATATCCAGCATAGCGTAGGACTCGGCGATCTACTCCAGTCATATATGGGTATAGCGTCGAACATTATTTCGGACGGATATGAAATAATTCCGGTCAACATAAACAGTGAGGAACAGATACGGGTGGATGGTTCCGCTTATCTGGTAGTCGAATAATTGTTTAAAATTTATTTAACTTTTTCTTAGACCGGATCGTATAATGTTTGAATATGTTAAAACACCCGGCGATTTTAGTATTGCCGTACATCGATCAATTTACGGGAGGAGCATTATGATAAATATACAAAACATTTCAAAAAGCTATAACAAGGGATCTGTCAAGGCCGTGGACAACCTCGACCTGAAGGTGAACAGGGGTGAAATATTCGGCTTTCTCGGACCGAACGGCGCCGGTAAGACTACTACGATAAAAATGATAGTAGGCCTTCTGAACCCGGACAACGGTGCGGTCATGATCGACGGAACAGATATAAGGAAGGATCCTTTGGGAGCAAAGAGAAAAATAGGGTATGTGCCGGACAGTCCGAACCTTTATGAAAGGCTTACGGGTACGGAATACCTTAATTTCATGGCCGACGTTTATCAGGTACCCGCCGACCTGCGCAAGCAAAGGGTCGAATATTTTCTGGATATGTTCGAATTGAAGGATGCGGCTTCGGATCTGATAAAAAGCTATTCTCACGGTATGAAGCAGAAAATAGCGCTTACTGGCGCACTGATACACGACCCGGCCGTTTGGATACTCGACGAGCCGATGGTCGGTCTCGACCCTAAATCGGCGCACCTCCTGAAAACCCAGATGAGAGAGCACTGTGACAAGGGCAATACGGTGTTTTTTTCAACACATATACTGGAAGTCGCTGAAAAGCTTTGCGACAGGATCGGTATCATAAACAAGGGCAAGCTTGTCGCGATCGGCACTCTGGATGAACTCAGGCACGGCGATAATAAGGATTCTCTCGAAAATATCTTTTTGGAGTTGACTGAACAATGAAACCGTTCAATGCCTTTTTAAAAATGCAGCTGAATGTCAATTATGGCTTTTCAGCCCTGAAATACCGTTTTACACGTGAAAAGAAGAAAACGTGGGAACCTATACTGATAGGCGCAGTCATTTTAGTGTCGCTGCTGCCGCTGCTGGTACTGTATACGGCGATGATGCTGGCTTTGTTCGCAGCCGGTACTGTAACGAAGCAGCCGGAGATGATACTGACGATTGCCTTCATGTTCTCACAGATAGTGATCCTTATCTTCGGCCTGTTTTATATCATGGGCACATTTTATTTCTCTAAAGACCTTGAAACTTATGTGCCTCTGCCGCTGAAACCTTATGAAGTAATAGGCGGAAAATTTGCGGTCGTAATGATCAACGAGTATCTGACCTCAATGCCGATATTGCTGCCGCCGATCATTATTTACGGCATCGGGACGTCACAGGGGATACTGTACTGGCTCAAAGGCCTTGTATTGCTGGCAGCCGTACCGGTGCTGCCGCTGACGGTCGCATCGCTTCTGATCGTGGTGCTGATGCGTTTCGTAAACCTAAGGAGATATAAGGATTTGCTGGCTGTTGTGGGCGGACTGCTTGCGCTTTTCGCCGGGGTTGGCATAAATATGATCGTGCAGAAGGTCCCCAAGACCACTGAAGAGATACAGAATTATGTCAACTCTGGGTTTGTCGACATGATAGGCAGCAGATTTCCTCCGAGCATATGGGCTACAAGGGCGCTGTCCGAGAACGGACTGTCGGGGCTCGGTTACCTTATCTTATTTGTCGGCACGTGCGTACTTTTGTTTGCCCTGCTGCTGTGGCTTTCCAATCTGGTGTTTTACAAGGCGCTGCTGGCCGGCCAGGAAGTCAGCAGGAAGAAGAAAAGCCTTACGACAGAGCAGATGGACAAACAGTATGAAAAGGTCTCAAACCCTGTGTTCGCAATGGCTGGGAGGGAATGGAAGCTGCTCGTCAGAACGCCTATATATCTTCTGAACGGGCTTGCCGGCGTTGTCGTGGGACCTATTATAGTAATTACCATGTTCATGATCAGGGGAAGCGACCCTGAAATAATCGAGATGTTCAAACAGATCAGCGATCCTTCCATAATGCCGTATGTACTGCTGGGAGGGCTGGGGCTCATGCTGTTCACTTCGGGTATGAATCTTGTAGCTTCCACATCCCTTTCGAGGGAAGGCCAGACCATATGGATAACCAAGATGATACCCGTATCTGCCAGACAGCAGGTCAATTCAAAGCTTATCGTAAGTATGCTGGCGTCTGCTCTCGGAGTCGTCACGACAGGAGTCATTATGGTTGCGTTCTTAAAATTGCCGGTACTCTGGGTTATCGGCGCGGTCGTAGTCGGATTGATCGCTTCCGTACCGATGGTGGCACTGAGCCTGCTGTTGGACGTTTTCCACCCTAAGCTCATATGGAACAGCGAACAGGAAGCAATCAAGCAGAATATGAACGGCGTATTGGGCATGCTGCTTTCGATACTGATACTGCTGCTGCTGGGCGCTATCGCTGTAATAATGCTGCTGGCAGGACTTCCCATAGTGCTGATACTGATAGCGGTTAGCGTAGTATCGATCATTCTGGGCGTATTATCACTGCTTGCGCTTTATTCGATAGCTGAAAGAAAATACCGTGAAATGGAAGCATAAGTAATACGGATCAGAAAATAAAAAAATATAACTCGCCGTGTTGACGACTGGTATTTCGGATTGACACGGCGAGTTTTTTTTGATATAAATAATTAAATTTCCGGTATGATATCAAAATATGGTAAAGGAGTAACTGCAATATGGCAAAACAGGTTTGGAAACCGTCTACAATGCTCAATCCCGTACCGGTCGTCATGGTGACGTGCGCGGATGCCTCGGGAAAGCCCAATATAATAACGGTTGGATGGGCCGGCACCACCAATTCGGAGCCGCCGATGCTTTCCATTTCAGTGCGAAAGGAAAGATATTCGCATGACCTTATAAAGGATAGGGGACAGTTTGCAGTAAATCTGACCACACAGAAGCTTGTAAGGGCAACTGATCTTTGCGGAGTCAAATCCGGGAGGGACACTGATAAATTCGAACTGGCAGGCTTGACGCCGGAGAAGGCTTCTGCAATCGACGTGCCGATCATTAAAGAGAGCCCGGTATCGCTGGAATGTGTCGTCAGAAACATCATCGAACTGGGCAGCCATGATATTTTCATAGCCGAGATAGTGGCCGTCGACACTGATGAGTCGCTGCTGGACGACAAGGGGAAGCTTGTCATGGAAAAGGCGGACCTCATATGCTATTCGCACGGCAAGTACTGGAGTCTGGGCAAGGAGCTCGGCTTCTTCGGCTATTCCGTGGCGAAGAAGAAGGGGATAAAAAGGTAAAGGGGATACTTGAGCGAGTATGGAAATAAGAGAAGCAAAGGCCGGGGATTTTGACGATGTAATGGCCTTGTTCGGCCAGCTGTGGCCCAATAGGGAACTGCATCAGGAGGATATGCTGACTGTCTTTGAACGTGGCATACAGTCGGAGAATGACAAATACATATGCGCTGAGGATAGCGGTAGAGTGATTGGTTTCTGCGCACTTGCGATCGTCAACAATTTCTGGCAGGAAGGTCATATAGCATACTGCTATGCTATGATAGTGGATGAAGCCTGCAGGGGCAGGGGGATAGGCAAATGCATCTTTGACAAAGCCTTTGAAACAGCTAAGGCATTGGGATGCAAAAAGCTGGAACTGGATTCGGGCTTTCCTCGTGAAAGAGCCCATAAGTTTTATGAGAAAATAGGTTTCGAAAAAAGGGCATATCTTTTCACTAAGGATCTGTGACAAAAACAGCATAACTTGTCACTAAACCGGAAATGTAACAGTTGCTTGTTTTAGTAAACCCACAATATAACGGCACCTATGTTTTTACTGCATGTATCATGGAATGATACACCCGCAAAACAGGCGCCGTATTATTTACATTCACCCTACATCGCCGAGTGGAAGGTGCGTGCAATGACTTCTTCCTGCTGTTTTCTGCTCAGCCTGATAAAGTTGACCGCATAACCAGAAACACGGATAGTCAGCTGAGGGTAATTGTAGGGGTCATTCATCGCCTGTTCAAGGACGACGCGTTCAAGGACGTTTATATTTATATGGTG
>JAEXNT010000066.1 GCA_023439545.1 Bacillota bacterium | reverse complement strand
GAATAATCGGTATTGTAATCTGATTCCCGCGAAGCACGCTGACAAAAATACTGCCCGCTATTGCAGCCGCTGCGCCAACGCTGATATCCTGTCCTCTCGACGATGCTGTTACCAGTGTCATACCGATTGCCAAAATAGCAAGCTCGGATGCACCGTTTATGATACTTATCAAATTCCCTGAAAGAACGGTGTTCCCATCGTTGTTGGTTATAATGGATATAGAGAAAAATCCAATATCCCTGATTAAATTAAAAACAATCAGCAAAAAAAGCGCAAACAGCGGGACAACCAATTGAGACCTCGCGAATTTATTAAAACCCTTAGCCATTTTGAGCTGCCTCCCCCGCTATCGTATGCATAATTTTAGCCTGTGTCATGTCCTCGTCCCTCAATTCACCAACTATATTACGATCCCGCATAACGATGAGCCGCGAACAAGTTCGAAGCATCTCCTCTATTTCGGATGAAATAAACGTAATGCTGACGCCGTCTTCGGCAAGCTTGAGTACGAGCTTTTGTATATCAACTTTTGTACCGACGTCAATGCCGCGCGTCGGTTCATCCAGGATAAGATACTTTGGATTTGTGAGCAGCCAGCGTGCAAGTATCGCCTTTTGCTGATTACCACCCGAGAGTTGTTTTATAGGCGTATCCGTCGAAGCGGTTTTTATGCCTAATAATTTGATGTATTTATCTGCAAAGGCTTCCGCCTCAGTTTTGGAAAACGGCCGAAAAAAGCCCTTCATTACCTGCAGGGCAAGTATAATATTTTCACGCACGGACAAATCCTCAATGATACCGTCCTGTTTTCTGTCCTCGGGCAGATACCCTATACCATGCTTCATTGCGTCCTTGGGTTTCTTTATTTTAACGTTTTTTCCGTGTACCCTCACCCTGCCGCCGGTAATTTTATCGGCGCCGAATATGGCACGTACGCTTTCGCTGCGGCCAGAGCCAAGAAGCCCGGTAAACCCGTTTACTTCTCCCTTGCAAATTTTGAAGTCAAACGCTTTTGTACCCTCGTTGCTTGATAACCCAAATGCCTCGTAAACAGGCGTTGCGTCCGACTCGGTTTGTAATGCCTTTCTGTTCTGTAACTCTGAAATGTCGTCAAGTTCTTTACCCAGCATCTTTGAAATAAGCTGTACGCGCGGCAAATCTTTTATTTCGTACTCCCCTACGAATTCACCATTCCGCAAAACGGTTATCCTGTCACATACCTCGTAAACCTGTTCAAGAAAATGCGTTATGAAGATGATGCCGACACCGCGTGACTTCAGTTCGCGCATAAGGGAGAAAAGCTTTGCAACCTCGTGTTCGTCGAGCGAGGAGGTTGGCTCGTCCAGTATGAGCACTTTGCAGTCCATGTCCACGGAGCGGGCAATGGCGACCATCTGCTGTACAGCCAGCGAGCAGGTGGCAAGCTGTTGAGAGGCCCTTGCAGGAATATTAAGTCTGGCAAGTATTTCCGTCGTCTTCTTTTCCATAGAGCGCCAGTTTACGAAACGGTAATTGCCCCGCCCGATAAATATATTTTCAGCAACTGTAAGATTAGGGCAAAGGGTTATCTCCTGATAAACCGTGCTGATGCCCAAATTCTGAGCCTCTTGAGGTGATTTTACAGTAATCTCCCTATTTATACCGGCTATGTGGATCTGCCCTGAATCTTTCGGAAAAACGCCTGTCAAAACTTTGATCAAAGTTGACTTGCCGGCCCCATTCTCACCCATCAAGGCATGAATTTCACCTTTGCGAAGAGTGAAATCCACATTCTGCAAGGCGCGTACACCGGGGAATTCTTTGCATATTTTCCGCATGGATAAAACGATATCGTTTTGCATAGGTACCCGTCCTTTATGTATTGGAAGTTTCATAAGGATGGCGGTGCGCGTATGCGGATAACATCCGCATACGCCGCATCGCACGTACTTGATCCAGCTCCCCGTTATCAGGTGGAGAAGGATTTACCGCTTATTCGCCAAGGCCGTATGTATCGATATCAGCCTGTGTAATAGTATTTGCGTCAAAACCTTTCTCCTCGGAAATAACCTTCTTTTCGGTAAGCGTCTCGCCGGCTTCAAGCTTCTTTATCATCCCTTCGATTACGGAAGCCTGGAAGGGGCTGCACTGACCGTCATAGTTCCAATTTTTTGCAAGCAGTTCCCTAAGTGCCCATTTGTTACAATCGAAGCCCATTACAACGACATCCTTGCCAACGCCGTGAGTGATACCAGCTTCATCCAGCGCTGCAACGGCGCCCTTTGCCATGCCGTCATTTTCAGCATAGATAACGTTGAATTTTTCTTTGGAATTGATTACTGATTCAACAATTTTCTTTGCAGTGGCTTCATCCCAGGTAGCGGTCTGCTGTACAACCTTTTTCATGGCGCCGGCTGCAAATTCGGCATCCAACGCGGCTGTACGGCCGATCTGCGCATCGGAACCCATTGCGCCCTGAATGTGGATAACGTTATATTCCGGTAATTTCTGATCTTTGAGCCAATTCACGGCTGTAGTGCCTTCATTCGCCATGTTGGAAACAACGGCAGCTTCATACAGGCTCTCATCTGCTTTCAGCATACGGTCAAATAGGAACACTTTTACGCCGGCTTCCTGAGCGCTCTTAAGAACAGTATCCCAACCATCTGTAGCAGCGGCCGAGATAAGAAGATAGTCCACACCGTCGGTGACAAACTGCTGAGCCGCATTCAACTGCTCATCATTCTTAAGGCTGTAGAAAGTCGAGACCTTGTAGCCATTAGCTTCCGTGAAGACCTTTTCAAAGTCTGCCACATTCGCTGCGCGATATCCGGACTCGGAGGGCGGATTGTTGACGATACCAACTTTAATGGGACCTTTTGCAGTATCTGCCGGAGTTGCTTCGGCGGCTACCGGTGCTGCAGCCTCTGCTGCCGGTGCTGTGGCATCCGCTGCCGTGTTGGACGTCGACGGCGCCTGTGTACCACATGCGCACAGACCAATTACCATTGACACAACAAGAAGAACCGTAAGAATTTTTTTCATACTTCGCTTTCCTCCCAAAATACAATATTTGTTTAGAAGGTATACCTTCTCCATTTTTTTATATCATATCGAAAAAACGAAAAACAATATCCATTGGCGAACCGCGTAAGAATTTCAACCATCTTGATTATATAGCAAACTATTCTAAATCTATAAATATAATTAAGTCTGTTCAGCGTAATTTTTCATACTTTTACAGTAAAAAAACGACCCACAAGTATGGGTATGTACTATTAATATTTCCTGCCGTCAATCATATCCCGAGTAATGGAGAAGCAGTCGAATTGAGTCTCCTCGATAAGCGTTTTCCGTACGATCGGATCACCGCGCTGCAAACGCTGGATTATATCATCGACATAGGGACCCTGCAGCGGGTTGCATTCCACATCCAGAGCAATTTTCCCATCCATGCAGTATTCGAGTCCGAGCTTTGTCGCGTCAAACGATATGACAATCACACCGCCGTTCACATTACATTCCAACCCCGCCTCTTCCATTGCGTCGATTGCTCCAAGCGCCTCACCGTCGTTCTCACAGTAAACGATATCGATATCCTTTGTCTGTTTCAGAATAGCGCCCATGACTTCATAAGCCTTGGCCCTCGTAAAATCCCCGCATTCCTGCGCCACCATTTCCCAGTTGTGATTGCGTTTGATTGCCTGCTCCAGTGCAGTAGTCCTGCCTATCTGTGCTGAGGAGTCCATCGTCCCCTGAATATGGACGATCCGGATGGAATCCTCTGTCCTATTCTGCTTTTTTAACAAATCTTCCAGCCACTGAACGGCTTTTTCGCCTTCTTTGCTGAAGTCTGACCCAATATATGCCGGATACAGATTCTCGTCCTCCACTTTGATATCACGGTCGATCATGATGACCGGTATATCGGCCTCCTTCGCTTCCTGCAAAATCGAATCCCAGCCCGTTTCAACCTTGGGAGAGAATACAATATAGTCCACGTTCTGCTGAATAAAGGTACGGATAGCCCGAATCTGGTTCTCCTCCTTCTGCCTTGCATCGTCATAGATCAGCTCATATCCGTTTTTAATGCTTAGCGCAGCCTTTACGCTCTCGGTGTTGGCCACGCGCCACTCCGATTCCGCGCCGACCTGCGAAAACCCGACAACTATCTGATTATCTTTTGAAGCGTCAGCCACAGGTGGCGCCTCTTTAGCGCACCCGCAAAGCAGAACCGCAAAACAGGCCGCCAGTGCAAGCATTCTTTTTTTCATTTATCCATCCCCTGCCTCGATAAGGTATCGAAAGATATATTTTAATCGTACCGGGTTGCATCGATTCAACCGCCGGACTCCTCGGAAGTCTGCATCGGAATCGTTACGATGATCCTTGTACCGGCATCCGGCGTGCTTTCCAAAGCTAAACCGTATTCCTCGCCGAAAAGTATCTGAAGCCTCTGGTGTACCGTCCTCAGCCCGAATCCTTCACGTCTGCCTTCCGCAAGGGATTCCCGAACTGCATCGAGCCGTTCCCTGGTCATACCGATACCATCATCGGCTACCTCCAAAATCAAACATTCGTTGTACACTCTGCCGGTCACATGGATAGTCCCATGGCGCCGGCTTATTTTTATACCGTGGTACAGCGCGTTTTCCACCAGCGGCTGTAGTGTAAGCTTAGGCAGGATGAAATTTTTCAGTTGCTCCGGAATTTCTATTTCGTATTCCATTAGATCCCTGTAGCGTATCTGCTGTATTTCCAGATAGCTTCGAATGTGCTGTTCTTCTTCCGCGAGAGTGATGACGTTTTGACCGCGGCTCAGGGAAAAGCGGAAATAGTTCGACAGACTGTTGACCATCGTAATAGCTTCGTTGATTTCTCCAGATTCCATAAGCCATATAATGGTGTCCATGGTGTTATAAAGAAAATGAGGATTGATCTGCGCCTGCAATAATGCCAATTCAGTACGCCGACGCTGTTTTTCCTGCTCTATGTTCATTTCGATCTGCCGTTTTAAACGCCCGACCATGTTCTCTATGCCATCCGACAGAAGCTGTACTTCCTCCACGTCCGCCCGGATCGGTTCGCAAACCAGCAAGCTCCCCTTGCCGATAGCTTCCAGGCGCTCGCAGATCTTATCGATCGGGTCGACGATCTTTCGGCTTAACCTTTTTGAATAGGTCAGAAGGAAACACATCAACACCAGCGACAAAACAACGACTACGCCCATCAAAACGATCATGTTCATGATCATAGTTGACTGCAGTGCGTTAAGATGCGCTGCCTCGCAATAAATGTAAGTGTACATGTACTTCTGAATCATTTCGGTAAGAATATAGATGTTGTTCTCCAGTTGATCCATGCGGGAGTCGTACTCTTTCGTATCCGCAATCTGTTGAATCTTCTCCTTCAGGTTGCCGCACAGGTTCAGCACACTGCTGATGGCCCGGAGACTATCCTTTTCCGTCGTAGTATCGATCAGCTTTCGCGAAATCGTCTCTGCCGACTGGACCTCCTCAATAGGCAGGCCATCCGAATACTGACTTTCAATTACGTAGTAGTACATTTTCAGATCGACGTCGTCTTTAAAATTCTGGTTGAAATCCGAAGCCGCCGTAACGTTGTTAAGGAACGCGTGGTACTGAAGCGCATACCCTATCCCGATTAATGCGACAGCTATGATGACGATCATCAGCGGCAACGCGACAATCAAGATCATCTTCCAGAGCTTGATCTGCATGGTCATTTTCCCTTTTTGCCCTCCGTCGGAAATCTACGCTTACTGCTTATTTCCCTTGCGATATTCACTAGGCGTACAGCCTGAAATTTTTTTGAAAGCGAAACTGAAATAATGAGGATCCTTATACCCTACTGCGAATGCTATCTCGCTGGAACGCTTGTCCGTTAGGCGCAGCAAGCGTTTCGCCTCATCGATCCGTTTACTGGTGAGGTATTCTATAAAGGTTTGACCGACTTCCTGGCTGAATATCGCCGAAAAGTAGTTTGGACTGACATTCACTTTTCTGGCCACCCTGTCAAGTGAAATCGACTCCTCCTGATAATGCTCGCCGATAAACCCGATTGCCTGGGTCAACATGTCACGCTGCTGCTTTTTGCTTTCACGGTCACGAAGCTCGATCGCCTGCCCCATTATCTTTCGTGCATACTGCTGCGCCTCCTCAGGCGTGGACAGATTGTCATTCGGCCGAAGTTCCTGCGACCAGAAGCTGTCCGTGCGGCAGCCAATCGAATCCAAATACTTCACGGCCGCAAAATAAATCGTCATTGTCAGGTATTTACAGAACAATGACAGAGAAACGGCTTCTTCTCCGGCGCTTTGCAGAAGTTGATCGGTAAAACGGTCGATTTCTTCCCTCGCACCATTGCTTAAAAAGTTACGGATACACTCCTGGTCAATTTCCTTTTTGCCAAGGTCCGTCTCTGAACCGTCCTTTTTCCGAAAATCCCTGATGCGTTCTTTAGATAGAATGTGTTCTTCCGGGCAGAGAAAACGATAGGATAAAACGCGGCTCGCTTCCGTAAAGCAGACTGGAATGGCTCCGAGACGCGATACCGGCGTACCGTGTGCGATATGCCAGTTTGCGTCGCGGCCGGCCATGGCGCAACAGCTCCGTATATCCTCGATACAATCGCCGGTCAGCTGTTCAATATCGTCCTGCCCGCCCTTGACCAAAACGGCATACGTTGTGATGTCCCACCTGAATAGAATCAGTTCCGGATGACTGACGATAGACTGCATGATTTTGTCCTGTATCGCCGCAAGCTCGACCGTATAACTCTCTGGTGCGCTTCTGTCATAACCGGCGCTGTTCAAAGAAAAAAGCACTATATTGTAGAATTGGGCGTTTACATTGATGCCCATCGTTTTTGCTGTTTCGGAAATTTCCAGTACGCTCAGACCCCCGGTGACGATCTGCTCAAAAAATCTCCTGCGCGAAAAGGTTTCGTACTCCTGAACTTCCCGCTGAAACCTCGCGAGATATTCCTGCCGCTGCTTTTCCGCTTCCATTTTCTTCTGCAGCGCAATCAGTATCTCCACCATTTTTCCCTTGACTACCGGCTTCAGCAGATATTGTTCCACGCCCATGCGAATCGCCTGCTGCGCGTATGAGAAATCGTCATATCCACTGACGATAACGATTTTTGTCCTCGGCAGTTCCTTCCGTACCAGCTCGATAAGCGCCAGCCCATCCATGAACGGCATTTTGATATCCGTAATCAGAAGATCAGGCTGTACCTGGCGAATCATGGGTAAAGCGAGTTCTCCGTCCGAGGCGTCGCCGGTATAAACGAAGCCATACTGTTCCCAAGGGATGTTCTTACGTATGCCTTCGCGCACCACAATCTCATCCTCGACAAGAAAGACCTTAAACATGTTGTCTTCCCTTCCAATAGATGTGTCATGCCTTTCCACTGTAATAAACCCCCATTTATTATTCAACATATTTACATTATCTGCAATAGAATTTTTTCCGGTATTGGTTCGTTTTTCTATCATCTATACATGAATATACTAATACACATACCACGCAATGCCTTTGGACTGAAGCTCACAAAAGCAATGAGCCCCGATAAAAACAAACCTCCGGGAACAGAAAAATCAGGCCATGTGGCCTGACTCTCTCAATTTTATAACACATTATATAATTTTGTACTTCCATGAAACCTCAACATTATTTTTTATTGCGATCCATACCGGCGAAATGTTTTCTGCCTGCTTTAAAGCATTTTCGACTTCTTCCTCCGTAAGGTCGCCCGCCTCGATTGTAATTTCAAAAATAATCCTTTCTAGGGATAAAGGCTTTTCTTTTTTAACACCGGTCAACTTCATGCTATAGCTTTTGAGTTCTTTTCCTGTTTTTCTCAGTAAAGCTACAATACCGGTACTGACACATCCTGCAAAGCTCATTGCAAGCAATTCCAGGCCAAGGAACCCTTCCCCGTCACCGAGGGGCGGCAAATAATCGATCATGATAGGTATTTCAGGATTTCCATTTGACACACAAGCAAATTTCACTTTCCTATTAACCAATTCCAGGTTGATTTCTACTGGCGCAATACTCATATACCTCACTCCTTAAAGTTAATGGCAACATTTGCCTCGACATTGCCTGAAAGCTTTCATATCTTTGGATCGTCTACCTTTATGCCGGTAAATGAATTGATTAACCTGCAGCCGGTAACTTCGGCCGTGATCTGGCAGTTTTCTAAACCGCTTCATTGTCTGCATATAACCTTTTATGATCGGTTGAACCGGCAAATGATGCAGATAGTATTATTACGATGGCTCTCAAAGCAATGCCGGATAAGAAAAATTTTATGTCCCTTTTGGTCAAGGCAGAAAATCACTTCCTTATTATGCATATAAATACATATAAAATTATAAACATAGCAAGGTTGAGAGTCAATTATTTATTTTTCTTCCCATTTGCTGATGCGATAAGTAATCGGTGAGCTTGTACGGGCCCGTAAGAATTTCTTTCCCTACGAAGAGCGTTCCATCATTTTTTGCCATCAGTCTCCATTTGACAAGCATGATATTCCCATCCGCGATCTCAATCCCTGTTATGCCATCAGGGTGGACACAGCTTCCATCATTAAAATATGGAAGCGCCCCTTCTGCAGGGAAAACGGGCCTATGGGTATGCCCCGCAATCAACGGTTGCCTTTCTTTCCTGATCCAGTCAAGAAGATTCCTTTCGACTGCCTCCATTTTCTTGTTATTTCTGGCCGGACTTGTCGGGTCATTAAAGCCTAAAATCTCAAGAGGTCTCCAAATATACCTCACCAGGAACCTGCTGAACCATTTTAATTGATCATTAAAGTAATCCGCCTGGTGCCCGTGCACTAAAAACAACTTGCAGTCGGCGTCCTTATGCCATAGAATCAAGCCTTCATGGTGTTTGATTCCCGTAAGGATACGAAAAGCTTCAATTTCGTGTTTATCAAGTCTTTTAGAACAACCAGACCGTGATGCATTCCATTTTTTCTTTTCGTAATCATGATTGCCGTATATCGAATAAAACCTATCTTCTCTGATATATTTGGATATGAGCTGAAAAACATCCCCATACTCCCGGATGATCTCGGAAAAATCTTTATTTTTCCATAATTCGTCTCCGTCGCCGATCTCTATGTATGTAAAATTATTTCTGAAATAGTGGTTCAGAGCGGCATAATAAATATTCCGGTTTTTGGAGAAAGCATCCGCCCAGCTGCCGTCACCCCTGTGGCAATCACTGAATAGGATGATCCTTGAGAAATCATCAAGCGGGAGCTTCTCCGCATTGATGAAAACCCGGGATAATCGATTCCTTTCATCTGTCATTTGAACCCCGGAATTTTTTATACTGGTCATATAGTTTTAGTGGCCTCCCCATACTTAAAACGTGTCCCAAAAGATCCGGCGACTTCTTACTAACTGCCGTGAGCTTCTCCTGTAATGTCGTACACCCCCTGGTTACTTCAATGAACCGGTCGCATAACAGTTTGTTTTTCTTTTGTATTATCTCATCCGTCGCTTTGGTTCGTGAATGCGGCTGATTGGTACGAGGATTGAGAAACAAAAAGCTCACCGTATTGCCATCGGCGTCAATTTCGCGGTCATTATACCCTGCCATCCTTAATCCTTGCAAAAATGCATCCCGCATGGACGTATCCTTCAACGAAATATTGACAAACATCTTTAATTCCGATGGTTCTGAAAATTCCCCCAGTTTGAAGCCCGTAAGCCACCAGTGTAATTCCTCTCTTGTAAAGAGAGTCCTATCATTTTTCCTTAGGGAATAAGACATGGGCAGGAAGTCATTTTTATCCGCGGAATCGTAAAGCGTGCCGAAAAATATGCCGGGAATATTCAAAACAGGCCGACTACTAGTGTATATTCCGACTTCACAGCCGGTTGCCAAGTCATATTGGCCTTTCCAGAATTCAATCAGCCAATTCTTTCCTGCATATTCAAAATAAACGGGCTCGCAATCTATTATCATCCCCATAGGCGCCGCAGCTTCATCATAAGCCCTGCAATATCCGTATTTTCTTTGCCAGGGATAAAGAATAGAATAAAATATGTCCTTATCCGGATCATATGCATACCCTGCCGTTTCCAATGCTTCATTTATGGAAGCCATGTCTTTGCTGTTATGCAGTCCCGAAAAAAACAAAAGTGTTTTCAGTATTGACCATGCTTTGGAACACCAGAGACGGATCATGGCCGATAGATAAATTATCCATTCGCGGAACATAACATCACACGCTAAACGATATCATAATTCATACTATTCACAAATTTGTAATTATGCTAATGCATTAAGAAATACTCTGCAACAACGAATCAAGTGAAAGTTTACATAATCACACATTATTCGAAACCAACATATTATATAAAACAATACTATATCTATTTTAGGTCAGAGGAGGTTTTGGTATGATGGAAAATGATGCTTTTGGAAAAGAGTGCCTTGACGGAAAGGTATGCAAATCCAAAGTATATAATGCGAAAACACTGCCTGAAAGTGAAAGCAAGAATGCACACTGTTATGACATATGCGACGGGCTCATAGCTAAAGTACCAGTTCTTATAGCGGAGCCTGAAATTGAAATCAATGTTGAGGCAGAAATATCATTAGATGAGCCTGCATTAGAAATTAAGCGGATAAAGAAAAATCTGTTTTTAAACCAATGCAAGTTGATCAACACTGATAAATGCAAAAAAGGAAAGCTGTTCATCGGTGGGTTTATAAGGAAAAACATCGAATACGCTACAGCGGCGGGCCAATCATCTACGGGTTACAGCTTATGCGGAGATATTCGTCATACAACAGTCATGGTTCCGTTTGAATGTGTCACAGAAGTTGATTTCATTAGCCCTCCCGAATTTAATGAACCCGGTTTCACAAAGGAAATCGAAATATATGGTCATATGAAGAATGAGTGCTCTCCATGTGAAGACAAGATCATCGGGCATGACCCTTGCGAATATGAATATGAACACTATGAACGCTTCTCGGAAAAAGTATTTTGTGAACTGGTGGATGCGAAAATTACAGAAGTGGATATTAAAAGAGGCCCTTCAAAGTTCTTAATGCCCAACGAACATCTTTTTGATTGCCTGATTGAAAAAATGGTGATACGCGTACGGCTAAAACTGCTGCAAAACCAACAGATCAAAGTGCATAAAGCCGATTTCAGCAATTTAAAATATAGAAGAAGTTTTGGCTATAACAGGAGATATTTGAGATAAAGAATAAATCATAGGTAGATAGCTTCAAAGCTCATATAGGGAGGGCATGCTGTCAAGTATAATTGATGATTTGTATAAACATGCATTGAAGACTTCATGGTAATATAAAAGACTGAAATCAGGTGCTAGATTTCAGCCTTTTAATATTACTTACTATATTTTGAACTCTGCGGTGCGGGAACACCTCTCAGATCAACAGGCACATCAAACCGTCCCTGCTTGCGTTATCGTCCCCCGCCTATATTATTGCGGCTTATGCTCCAGCACGAGATGATATCTGAACTTCGCTTCGCTGATGGGCACGTTGTACTCCTGTTCGGCCATGATCTGGCTGCCGTTTGTAAAGGGCAGCTCAAAGCGGAAAAGCATGTCGGATGAGCCGACCGCCTGCGATACATCCTGTGCTGCCTTGTCCGAAAATGCCCATCTGCCGGAGGTCCAGGCCAGGCCGGTACCGGCAGGCGCCGAGTATCCTTTCGCGGTATAGGTATCCATTTCGGGTCCGAACCTATTGATATATACTTTTATTTCTTCGGCCTTACATGGATTGAAATCCTCTATGAACACCGTCACATCAAAACCGGACAGTACAAGCTGCACATCCTCCTCCGGCGACTTGAAGCCCGTGTACCTGCCCGTGCCGGTCCCGGTCTGGTAAGACGCCAAAAATACATACGGAACCTCCGCTTCACCTTTCAGGTCATACACTAAGCCCGCCCCCCCGACTGTTATGGTCGTATCGAACCGGACCATCATCCGCATCGCCTTTTCTACTTCACTGATATAATCGCGGCCTTTTCCTCCAAGCAGCTCAGCTTCCCTGCCCACACGCAGTATGGCGTGTACGGCCTTGAAATCGTGCTGTTCCCGGAGGTCCTTAAGATATTTGTCCGCTGTTTTATCAAGCCACGTGGCAATGGTCTGAAAGTAGCTGTCGTAATCCAGTTCGGCGCCATAATTCTGGCACCATGTCAGGCCCTTGATCACCGCCCTGCTCACCGCCAGGCATTTTTCCGGCTGATAGCTGTATTGCTGTATCAGTTTATCCGCTTTTTTTGCAAGACGTGCGGATAATTCCTTAAGAAGAGCGATCGCCTCATTGTACATACCACCGGTGTCCACGACCAACCCATAATTAGTCGCGGCCCTGTGAAGCTCCTCAGCGTACTGCTGCTCGGGTTCCATAAAAGCCTTTATATATGAATCCAGCGCTGACATATCTGGTTCCGCACAGCTATTTTCGCTGCATTTGAAAGAGATATCAGGAGGAGCAGGGACGTTGACAGGTTCCCCCAAGTACTCCTTCACCTTCTTCATTGATTCCTTAAGCGCCTTTGTCATTTCTGATTTCTTGCCGTCCATGGCCGGATCGTCATTATCGCCGGCAAAGGAAGATGAAAAATGCAGAAGCCCTATAGTTACCTTACCTTCGCTCCGGGCGCCGGGCTCATAGGTCAGCCGGTTACCACCATGATCTGCTGTGAGCAACATCATGTCGTCAATACCCGGCCCTGAGACAGTCAGTCTGGCGGCTCTGATAAACTGCAGCCCGTCAGGCGCCAGCAATACACCGCTTTTCAATTTGGTCAGCACATCCCCCTTTATACCGTTCAGTGCAGTCATAGAAACGGTCTCCTCAGAGGGAACAGCGCCGGCTGGAATCTCAAGACTCCATTTGATGCCCTGTGCATCAGTTACCTCCAGCGTCAGTCCGTCTTCACCGGGGAGGTAGTCACCTTTTGCTGTATGCGCGGTATCCGGCGTGAAGCTGACGCTCCCCAGTACGCTTTCGGGCAGCCCGTGTGGCAGCGTTGACTTATCATCCGTTACTGCCTCAACATCGTCGGGTCCCGACTGATCAATCGGGCCGGATACCATATCCACACCGGCTGTGCCTGACTGTGCGTCTTCACTGACCCTCTTTATCTGAAAGCATGAGCACAGGAAAAGCATATATGCAACAATAACAGCGAGTACGATAAAACGATATGATATTTTCATACCTACCTCCTACACCTCTTCAATTCATGAGCGGCTGTATTACCATACCTGTGTCAAAAGCCCATCCACAGATATTCTCCCATTCCAGCCTTCTCTCTTCAATCTTAAACGATCGGCTATGAAGAACAATCCTCCTGATGTGAAACGGTGTAAGATTTTTTTTACTCCGATGTGATGCCAGAAAATTGGCAGTGATATATAGGAACGTAGGAGCGGTATATAGATATGAGTCTGTAAGCCATAGTATGACGATATCGACGCTTCTATGGTTCAAAAGGTTGAATACTTTAATTTATCATAAAAAAGGCTTTGCTCATACTTTAAATCTATCTGTATAACAAAACAAAAATCCACCCGCCATGTCTCCTCCACATCAGGCTGAACACTACTCGGTATATTGTAATATTCTAAATATAACATGTTTCGACTGTAACACTTTGTGGCTAGGTATTGTATGGTAGTTTTAACAGACATTCGTTTTTCTATAGATTACTTATACTTTTAACACCATAGCTAGATACTCTAATTTCCTTGTTCAAAATGCCTACCCTCACAAAGAAGCCATATCAAAATGTATATTTTTTATCGACTCCAGTCATATTCTACAAAAGCATTTGATAACCTTTCACGCACATCTCGTTTCTTTTCTTCGTCAGCGATTTCACCACTAATATCTTCAACATCAAAATAAAGGTAAAAATAGTGTGATGTATCATTATTAGGTAAAGTCAAAACATTACTCAGCAAATCAATTCGACTTAACGTAGTAGGGGTGTCGTTTTTGTATATCAGATAAGTTGTCTTAATATCAAGTTCCTTATGCTTATATTGCGCTGCAAGCCATACAAGGTTTTTTATTCTATAATTAGCATCGCATTTACTATTATAGATTTCATTAATAAATTCTGTTTCTATAAATCCAGCAATTATTTCTTGTTTAAGAATTATTTTCCCTTCAGCATCACGCACAACTTCTTCCTCTTCCAGGTACTTGTTGTAATAAACACAATTGATTTCGCTAACATGGTCTCTTAGTTTCTTATACATATTCTTTTTTTTCTCGTGAGTAAATGTCTCAAATAAGACATCGTATTCGGGAAGCGATTTGAACAGGCTGTTCTTGTACTTTCTCTCAACCAACTCTTTCACGAGCTTTTTTATATCTGCATCTACCTCAATATTACTCTTTTGATATTGCTTTTTTACATTCGTCCAAACAAAAGCATCATCAATTGGAATTATCTCCTCTATAAGATTATCTGATTTCATATTTGTTTCTAGTTGTGCCTTAAGCAACCCTTGAGTAACGATCGGAATAAGGAAATTAGCATAATACATTACTTTATGATGCGCATAAATCCATTTATATAAATTATCACGTGCATCAAGTACAGATGATATGTTGCCAATCGCGCTTTTTTTAAAACCAACAGAAAATGTATTGTATTTGTTATATGCCGGAACATCATTTTTAATTCTATCGTCGACTACTGTAAGCTGAATAGATGTTCCAGTTATTTTGCCATCTGCTCCATTCTTGTTGATGACAAAGGGCGAATCATTTTCGAAATCCCCAGAAATAGTAACTCTACATACTCCTTTAAATGTTAGGACAAAAGCGCCTCCTTCTACCTTGAACTTGAATTTTGAATAAGTTGTAGAATTCTTAATGAAGCATGTCTTTTTTATCACATTATCCTTTAATTGATGAGTTGAAAACTCATAATCTCCCATCCTCGATTCCCCCAAATACTCATTTCCGCCAAGGTTTACATGGGAGTGCTTACTACTTTTTGCAACTAATTTTACATCCTGCTGCAATGTGATTTTTCCTTCTTCATCCCCATATCTCCGAATTTCTGCTATTTCAACATTTTCTCCTATTTCAATTTCAGAATTTGCTTTTAGCCTAAATGTTCCGTCAATATACCCGCTAATAACCGTAACATCATCATTTGATTTTCCATCTGACCTTATCGCTTGAATCAAAGTGCGTTCGCTAAATGATTCACTTACTTTTCCACTGTACTTTGTTAGCGTAACTATGTTTATTGCGCCAAGAAGCCGTTCCACATCAATACTTGTGTTTTTAATACCGGACACTTGCGTATCACGCATAATATAATCCAGTTTATCCACATCGAAATTATTGCCGTTAAGCAAATCTATAAAACAGTTTTTTATTTGCTTTTCCGGCTCAAAATTACTATTGTCGAATTTAGTACGATATTTTAAGCCAAGGACCATACGCGCAATGAATCGCATATCGTCATTTATATCATCCGCATTTACAAATGACTTTGACGTCTTAGGTTCGACTACAAGTGCAGACTGGTGACGCGGGGGATATTCATTGGCATTCAGGTATACTAATATTTTTTTGACAGGTTCATTTAAATATCTGATTATCAGATAAGCTCCTATTTTTTCATGTGAAGCTGCTTTTTGCTTGGCTAGCTCATCATATTCTATCCCGAGCAGTCCGGCAAGTTTGGTATCGAATTCAACAGCATCGGCATTCGTATGCAACTCATTTTCCATAGCATGTGAAAAAGGCGCATGTCCGATGTCATGAAGCAAACACGCTATTAAAAACAGCACCTTGTTTTTTGCCCAATATGCATTTAACGAATCATCACTTCTTACAAACCAATACTTTGACTCGCTACTGCGGAAATTTTCAAGCAACGCATCGACTGCTTGGCAACCAAGATGAAAAACCCCCAAAGAATGGCCAAACCTATCATGTTTTGCATCGGGGTATAAGACACGCATCCCTGTCTGTTCGATGTTTCGCAGCCGCTGGAAAATGGCTGTGTCAACGATGTTTTCGACAAAACACTTGGGTATCTTTATATAGCCATGAATCACATCTCTGAAAAGTTTTTGATCTGGCAGTTCAAACATCCTGATTTTCCTCCTTAAGGCTTGCAATACATAATTCAGAATTTGTGTGCTGGTGTTCCCAAAATGCTAATTTAAGTCCAAACTTATAATGCTCTCCATCCGCTATATGGGTGTTTTGACGTATATGCTTCACTACATCCAATGATTCACTCATTAATAAAGTAAGACAGCTGGTTATTTTTTCTCTGGTACATGATAATGCAGGTTTTGGTATCTTAAATTCTATGCTCTTTATGTCTTTGGGGGAGTTTATATCTATCGAAGTATCAAAAAGTGCTTTTGCTGATTTTTCGGTCAAAATAATGAAACCGTTTTTGTAAGCTTTCTCACCAATTGTCAATTCTTTTTGCTCGACTATTATAAGAAATCCATCATCTTTAAGTAATTTTGCAATATTGGCGAACAAACCAACCCAAAATCCGGGGTCGATTTCATGCAAAACGTTAACCATAAAAACATAATCTGCTGGTGATTCACTTTTTAGCTTTTCTATATCATCAAAGTATCGTTCACCTAAACCATGTTCGTTCATAGCTCTTAAACATTCCGCTTTATATTCGTTATCTTCGCCATTCTCTTGTTTTATATCGAAAGCACGGAATTCTTTGACTACTTCGTTTATTTTCACGCCCTTTTCAGTAAGCCATTCCTGGATACCGGAAATTAATCTTCCGCGTCCCGCTCCATAATCAACAACTATTTTATTAGTAAGCTTATCAATAACTAATCCTGCTTGCTCATCTTTTCTCTTGGTTCCAGGTTTTACATCGGGCGATGTTAAGCACTCAATTGCAAACTTATTTGAAGCGTAAGCATCGGGCTCGACTAAGAAGTGAAAGTATGCATTCCAATTATCATCGCCTCCGACCAAACCTCTGATAAGCGGTTCAGAGTTGCTTCTGAGAGTAGAAACTTTACCATTCTCAAAGTAGAAGATTGAACTATCCGATTCATATTTCTGCTCGATATGAGCAATGAGCGCAATAGAATGGGTAGCAATCCAAATCTGAGATTTCGGGAATTCCTCACGCAGTTTGTCATAAAACCTAATAAGTACGTTTGGATGCAAATGAGTCTCAGGCTCGTCCAAAAGAAAAATAACATCATGCTTACCTTTATTAAGATAGAGTGCAACCGCCATCCTAAGTAAATACTTTTGTCCTGGTGAAAGCTCATCACCATCTATTGCTCTTCCGAAGAATAATGCGTTTTTGTTTGTATCACGGCTTAGTTTCAGAGTCTCATTGTCTATGAAAAACATAGGATTTACATACGATGCAAAGCTCTCAAAATCCCCATTTGTTCCAATCTGACCTTTTGCCAATCCATGAATATATAATAGTGAATTTAATGCCGTCTCTGTTACATCCAACTCATATAAATGATTATTTGCTTTACTAATTGTATATGTGGGAAATTTCTCAACTGATTGCAAAGAAGCATCAGTACAAGAAAAGTTAATAATCTTAACATAATCAAGCTCCACTGTTGCACTCTCATTTTCCTTAGTGACACGGAGATGAAGCGCTTGATTTTTTTCCTCAATAAGTTTAAATAATCTTGATTTACCAGAACCATTACCGCCCGATAAAACTATATTCTGCTTTAAATCGTTGAAACACCTTTGAATGCTTTCAGAATCGATTCCATTAAAGCAATCTAAATTCACACACCGTTCGTCACGTTCTGTTTTCTTTTTTCTCGAGCATATATACTGTTGTGTTTCATCGCATAGTTTCGGATTAAGACTGATAATCCTCATAACTTACCCCCACATCGCTTACACATACTGGCGAATTATGCGTTCTATTCCACAAATATAGTCATCTATTCTTTTTCTCTTATATACATGTATATAGGACGGATGCTGTATTGGAATAAAGTAGATACCTTTACATTGTTTAGGTTTATAATAAAAATCAATCCAAGATTCAAGCTCAATTTGAAAATAGCGTCCAACTGCTTCTGTAACTTTGCCTCCGAGCAAAAAAACAACTGTTGGCGATAATGCAGATATTTCGGAATCTAAATTTGAAATACACAAATCTGTTTCATACCTACTTGGATATCGTAACTTCCCTTTGCCATCAAGTGGTAAACATTTGACTATGTTTGTTTTATACATTTGAATACCTGCACATCGTTCTTCAATCTGTGCAATAATCTTACCGCTGTTAGTGGTTGACGATAAAGGCTTCTCGTTATCATACTTGGTTTTCTTGGCTGAAAGCCCAACCCAAAAAACTTTACAATTGAACACTTCATCTAATAACGGCCTCTGATTTACACAAAGAGCGCATTTAGCACAGTTCTTAATAGCTTCAAACATTGAAATCCTCCGAAAGGGCTTGTGTTCTCAAAACGAAGTCGTTTAGTTCTTCATTACCCAACCCACTAAAATTACCCGAATAAAAGTTAAATTGTGAACGTCTACTAAAAATGTTTAGTTGCTTATTTTGCATTACATTTCCAATTTCTTTTCCACTCCTAACAATCTCATCATAGAGCTTTGTTCCGTGATATGGTCTGAATTGAAATACACTAGTTCTGAAATTACCTGCAGTAGACTGTGAAATGCGTTTGAGATTTTCAGCAAGGGCAAATGTTTCTTTAGCTTCACAGTAAGTTTCGTCTGGAAATCCGTACATAAGATATGCTTTAACATCAATACCTGATTTTAAAACTTGCGTAATCACGTTAATAACCTGATTTGATGTACCAGCTTTATTTATTTTTTTTCTTATGCGATCAGAACCTGATTCAACACCAATAAACATTTCCCGGCATCCACTTTGAAGTAAACTGGGCAATAATGCAGCTTTATTGATAAATGTGAGAATATGCGCCATCCCGCGCCAAGACAGACTTGCAAATCCACTAAAAAGTTCAATAGCCATTTTTATACTTCTCTCATCCCTTAAAAATAAATCGTCAAGAACGCGGATAGAAGAAACCCCAGTATGAGTGGTAACAATACTTTTGATTTCATCTTCAATGTCAGAGTTGAGGCGATATCGAATTGAGGTATCACAGTTCTTGCTACGGGCAGCACCACAAAATGCACAGTCATATGAGCATCCCCGAGATGTAATAATCGCCACTTCTTTTTGACCATAGTGATTTATTAACACGTCATTTTTTAGGAAGGCTCTGTCTATATGCACTTTACCAAGGTCATGTGGAAAATACATCGATAAACTATTTACTTGGTATACTCTTTTTGCTTCACTTTCGTAAATAGGTTCTTGTTTGCAACTATTATTAATAATATCGGGTATAATAAATTCGCCTTCTCCAATAACAATAATAAGTCGATTGCTCATCTTCCAATTCAGTATTTCCCTAAAAATAGACTTAGTAACTTGGCCCCCGATAATCAGAGTTGACTCAATAGGGCAGTATTCGGCAACTTCGCGGACAATATCAAGGTTTTGAGTAAATACATTCATTGCATAATAATCTGGCTGATCCTTAATTAATAAATTAAAAATTTCGTCAATTCCCAAGCGCTCTTTGACGCAATCAACAATCTCAGTATCGATGTTAGCTTCTTTAAGTTGTGTAGCAATATAACACAAACCTAACGAGGGTAAATATTCCTCGTTAGTCTCGGTATGTTCCCTATAAATAGGCGAATTAAGTAATAGCACTTTCATATTTTAGCACCTTCTTGATATAATCCACTGTAAGCAAAGCGCTTGATTGAATCGTACTTATGTTTTCAATTTCGAACATATTAATTTGGAAATCGTTCAATATCTTAATTCCCTCACGAAGAAACCGTATCTCTTCATTGGTTCGACGACCTCTTTCAAAACGAACCAATTCTATCCCACGAGTAGATAAGCGGTTTTGAATTATCTCTGCATCTGCCGTCACTACAATCTGGACATCGGGTTGTATAATTTTCTCATTAACCGAAAGTATGAAATCTGTAGTAACACCATCCATGCATTGAAATACCAAAGACGATAAAATATAGCGATCAGTAATAACAATTTCGCCATTTTTTAATCGTGGAATAATATCATTTTCCAGATGAAAATACCTGTCCGAAGCAACAAGACATGTCAAACTTTCTTTATCCAGTATTTCTGCAGAAGTTCGTACAAAGTCGCCATAATTCGTGTCCGTAGGTTCTCTTGTGCAATATACCTTGATACCGCATTTGTCAAGTTCGCACTGAATATGTTGTATCAGAGATGTTTTGCCAACACCACTTGGGCCATCAACGGCGATAAAGAGACCGCCGTAAGCGTTTTTATACATTCGTATTTCCTTCTTATTAGTTTACTCTTAATGGCTACGTATATGATAGTAATAGAATATTACTCAGTATCATTTTTAGCAACTCTTACTTCGGTTTTTCATTTCAATTACTTCTAAATTAAAATGCTTTTAATAATCTTATTCGTTGCCAGTATCAAACAAAATGATTTATTTTTAGTGCCATTTTTCCCCAAGATTTTTATAGCAGATGGGGAAATCGATAAGCCATTGATGGTTGTGAACATTAAGCCTATTAAATTGGACGTTATCACCTCACAGCCATACTCTTTATACATCCGTCTACATCATCTATAATAAAGTTATTTAAAACTATCCCCAACTTCATTAGGCATCAGAATAAATATAGCTCTCTATCGTTTCACCTACTTTAGCAAAAAAGAAGTTTTTCACCTTCTCTACCTTCCTTTGACCTGTGGTATCGACCATCAGCCACTTTTTCAATATCTTATTAGGTAGCATATATTTTCACCATAGAATTTCCCAGCATTTCCAAGGATCAGGCACAGCTAGCAGTCCCATCCCAGCGTTTAGCAATCTTTTTGCTGTAGCATATTCCACAAAGTTTTATTACATAAAAATCCCATTTGTAATAATTATATTTCCTTTTTGCGAACAAAGCAAGTTATAGATAACCGCTGCTGATTTATTTGTGATTTTACCACACCCCTTACGAAGCCAATGTTATCCGGTTCGGCATAAAATTCACCCATTTCTGTAGGAAAAACAGGCAGGAGAAATTGCCTAAAAACTTCCCAGCATTTGATGACAGGCCTTTGTTGCAATTCCGAGGAACCATATCTTTTTCGAACGGAAAATTTATGGGTAATTTAAAATTATGTGAAATCTACAGTCTTTTCTTTTGGTAGAGGCGAGGGGACGGTCTGCTCTATCGTTTCCATCTATCCTGATTATATCTTGAACTTGGCATGATAAATCCCCCGGCATAGCATTCAATTCCTGGTTTCCCGTTTTATGACTCCAACGAGAATCTTCTACACGCTACACTAGTCTCAACAATCTCACTGCTATTTAATCATTCTTTACCCCGTGCAGCGCCTCTTTTTTCCCGCCGCAGCCAGGGAGCAGCGTCAGCGTAAAGCCTGCCGCCGTCAAGGCTTTTCTTACGGCAACAGATACTGTGAATGTGGCGCAGGCGCCTCCCGTTTTTGTTTTTCCCCCGATTGCCATAAGCAACTCATCCCGCCATATTGAAGGGTTTTTTTTGGGACTGTGACCGTCAAGGAACCATACTTCGCAGGGCTTTTCCAAAGCGCTCACCATTTCAAGCGCTTCACCTATCCAGAGATTCAGCTTGAGCGTTCCGAAGGATCGTCCAAGCATTATTGAATGCCAGCCAGACTTGGTAATATCAATACTTCGGTATGCCTCCGCAAGAGTATCAATCCCGGCGCCGACCCGCTCCCTGAAGCCACTCAGGAGCTGAAGCATCCTCTCCGGGCTCACGGGATACAATTCAACAGAATTATACTCAATAGAAATGTCTTTCAAGCCGCTTTTCTCAAGGAATTCCATCAGCGATACGACTACGCGCCCGGCGCCAAAGCCTGTTTCACCGATTACCAACGGGCTTCCCGCTTCTTTATCAGTAGTGATCCTCTCAATCAGATTATTGTTTCTAAAATAGATCTGCTGCGCTTCATCCAATGCATTAACCACGTCAAAATAGCGATCATCGAACTTTTCATTCACCAGATACGGTGGTATCAACATAACAATTTCCCTCTCATTTTCACCTTACCCCGTCGTTTCCAATTGGGCCGGACAACAATGCAAGCCTACCACATCATTCTTAACCCATCCGCTGTAATTTCGATTGCTCCTTCTTTCATAAGCCTTCCAACAGCCCTTTTGAAGGCGGCTTTGCTAATGTTCAATTCCGCCTTGATCTGCTCCGGAGAGCTGTTGTCGTTAAGATGTAGAGTCCCTCCATTACGTTTCAGCCTCTCCATAATATTTTGCACGTCCTTTTCAATTTCGTTATACGCCTCATCTCTTACGCTCAATTCCAGTTTTCCATCCTGTCTGACCTTCTTGATCCGCACCTCTATCCTGTCGCCCTCCCTGAAACTGCCATACAATTCCTTTTTGGGGATCAAGCCCTGATATTTGTTGTCCACTGCAACAAAAGCGCCGAGTTCCCTACTGATGCTATAGACTGTCCCCTGGACTCTGTCGTTGACTTTATAGGGTGATTCGCTGCTTAACAGATTGTATATATTCATCGTCGCACATAGCCTGTCGCTGCTGTCTACATACAGCGCAACCAGATAAGTGCCGCCTTTTACAACCTTGCCCACCTGCTCCCGGAAAGGCAGTAACAGATCCTTCTCCAAACCCCAGTCCAGGAAAGCGCCTATTTTTGTAACCGCGACTGCCTGCAAGGCGGAGATATCGCCTACCGTCAGCTTTGGCTTTTTTAATGTCGAAATGGTTCTGTCTTCCGAATCCTTATAGACAAACACCTCTATTTCATCACCAGGCTCAACACCTGAAGGCGTCTGATTATTGGGCAGTAAGATATCCTCTCCGCTTTTATCCGTTATCGAGTTCAAATATAGTCCAATCGGGGCCTTGCGTATTACCCTGAGCTTCTGGATTTTACCTAGTTCAATCATTTTTTACTCCATTTCGGTTGATATCTTTTCGCGAGGTTTTCATTTTCCCTTTACTGACCGTCCGAAGCCTGCCTTTGATCGGCGTCTCCCGCAGCTTGCTCAACACCATATCCCCCTTGTTATTCAGAATTTCGACGAAAGTAGAAATATCCATCACATTGATAATACCAATATCCTCCGCCGTCATACCCTCAATATTGCACAGGGTACCCACTATATCCACCGGCCGCATTTTTGTTTTTTTGCCGGCATTTATATGTAACTTCGTTATATCCCTGCTAAGCTGCGCGCCCTTTGCTTCTTTGATTTCAGGTCTGCTTGCCAGCTTTCCGAAAAATTCTTGTCTGGCTTCATTTACCGTTTCCTTATCCGGTCTCCCCTTTACCGGGATCTCCCGGCCGATAAACTGCTGTATCTCCTGAAAATAACCGGTTTCATCCCTGGATACAAAAGTGATTGCCCTGCCCGTATTTCCGATGCGTCCGGTTCTTCCGATCCTATGAACATAGTTTTCCCTGTCCTGCGGCACATCGTAATTGATGACAAGTGTAATATTGTCAATGTCTATACCCCTGGCCGCCACATCTGTCGCCACAAGATACCGAAAGCGCCCCTTTCTGAAATCTTCCATGACTCTTAACCGATCACGCTGTTCCATTCCGCCATGAATCTTCTCACAGGTATACAGCAAGCCTTCCAGTTCCCCGAAAACCTCATCCACCATTTGCTTTGTATTGCAAAAAACAATGCAGCTATCCGGATTTTCCACAATGATGATATCTTTTAGCAGGTTAATTTTTTCTGCTTGTTCTACCTGATATCTTTCCTGTTGGATCCTGTCCACCGCAGGATTTTTTTCTTCCACCTCGGCTAACAGGGGATGGTTCATATATTTATCGCATAATGCCTTGATATCTGCCGGCATAGTCGCAGATAGCAGTATTGTTACCCTTTCGCCGGGCAGCTTTTCCAAAATGGTATCAATCTGCTCTATGAACCCCATTTGGAGCATCTTATCCGCTTCATCCATTACTAGAAACTTTATGTTGGAGGTATCAAAGGTTTCTCTTTCAATATGATCGATAATACGGCCCGGTGTGCCAACTACCACATGTGTTTTCTGTTTAAGCTCTTTTTCCTGGTAATGGAATGGGGATTTTCCAAAAACAGCTGCTGCTTTAAGCCTTTTAAACCTGCCTATATTAAAAATCTCTTCCCTGACCTGGAGGGCAAGTTCTCTCGTAGGTGTAAGCACCAAGGCCTGAGGTTTGTTATCCTCCCACTCTGTCAATTGGCAAATGGGTATGGCAAATGCCGCAGTCTTTCCGCTTCCGGTCTGCGACCTGACAATGATATCCTTTTTCTCCAACACAGCCGGTATCACCTGCTTCTGGACTTCTGTAGGCTCCATGTAATGCAGTAAACCGAGGGATCTTAGTAACGCATCCTCCAGCCGGTAATCTTCAAACTTTTCATTCCCCATTGTATTCTCTCTTTCCACCTTTATCTATTCCATTATTGTAACACAACTTTTGCAAATCATTTGCAAATCACGCTTGTATCTGAATCTTGTTTAAAATCAACCTCAAGGAGACAAAAAGCTGTCCCAGATCAGAGAAACTCTGATCCGGAACAGCTCCTTATTTATTTGATCGGCCAGTTACCTGGATTTGAACAAACGATAGAGTATCACGGCTGTTTCGGCTCTGGTCGTATAACCCATTGGATTCAAGCGTCCATTGTTGCCTTGAATCAAGCCTGTGCCCACTGCGTACTCTGCACTTTCAATTGCATATTTCGCAAGAAGTTTTTTGTCGCTGAACTGGGAAAGAGGATTCGACTTATCCAGTTTTTTCAGCTCTCCTGATTTCTCTAATGCGCGAACGGTCAGCACCATCATGTCCTGTCTCGTGATCCTGTCATCCGGGCGGAACCTGCCGCCGTCTCCTTGGGCGATGCCGTATTTTCTTGCGATCCCGACCTCGTTGTAATAGTACGCCTTCTTGTCGACATCGGAGAAATTGGATTCGAATTTGGAACTCAACCCCAGCGTTCTTACAAGCAAACATACGAATTCAGCTCTCGTGATGGCCTTGCCGGGAGAAAACTTTGTTTCTGACATACCGTTGAGGATTCCCCGGACCGCAAGCGCTTCAATGGCGTCTTCCGCCCAACCGTAATTCTTCAGGTCCGTGATGCTCCTATTTCCGTATGCAACCGCAAAACAACTGAAGTGCGTGGTCTTGAAAGTCACCGTGCCGGTTTTCAGGTCATATCTGCCGGAATAGACCGGATTAATTCTTCCGGAACCGTCAACGTACCATATAACGATTTTATCAGGGTCCGCCAGTTCCGCAGCGCTCGGTGTATAGGGGATGGATACGGTCACCGGCGCATCGGGATTATTCCATTCCATAATCTCGTTGTCGGCTATTAGCTTAAGCTTAATGACAGGCCTGTCACCAATCAGCTTTTGAACTTCCGGTGAAAGATTCCCTTTTCCGACGCTTTCCATGGAAACAGTTACAGTCTTGTGATTTCCAATTTGATCCTTCTCAAGCATGTTCCCCGGAAGTGTGATTGTCCCATTGGCGCAAACCATTTGAATCGTATAACCTTGCTTTTCTGCAGATAAGGCTGACACAGGCATCTGCAGGTTGTAAGAGGTAACTCCTTTTACAACGGGCATACGGATGGAGAGGGCTTTCCCCAATTTCCCCAGAATTGCCTCATCCAGGCTGGCAGTCGCCACACCCCTGCTATAATCTATACTCACTTCAATCGTTCCTCTATAGGATCCGGATGTTACGACAGCGTAGGTCTCGTTACCGGTATTTGTGCCCGTGCCCGAACCAGTGGGACCGGGATCATTGGCGCCGGGATCATTGGTACCCGGATCGCCCGTGCCTCCCGGATCCGCTTTTGTGTTGAACGTGGCGAAATACTCGGCGCCGGGTACGCCGCTTTCCGCATCCAGGACAGCGGAAGCGGGGATCATAAGCGTGTAGCTTCTGCCGTACCCGAGGGGGGCTTTCGGCTGGATTGTCAGCATATCCTCGCTTATGGTTTTCGTGACCGTTATCGGGATATTGTCAGAACCCTTCAGCGCGATCCCATCAAAAGCACTTCCTTTCACAATTGCACTGTCGTAGGTAATACGTATCGGGCTGTTAATATCGACGTCTTTCCCGTAGTTTGCCGGTTCGGTCGTCAGTATGTTCAAACTTTGCCGTAAAAGTGTCACAGACTGCACGTTATTCTCAAGTACCATCTCGGCTGAACTGTCCGGGATTTCAACCGAAGCGAAAACATCCGCCTTTCCGTTGCCTGGACTGTTGCTGTCTTGTATCCATACGCTGGGGTCCGCCGTCCACAAATACAATATATCCTTCGTTTCACCCTTGGCGAGCGCTCCGGTATCCACTGCTCCGATCGCCTGCAGCTGATTGCTTGCATCACCGCGTTCGAAGGTCAGGACTGCGTTGGTGACATCCAAACTGCCGACGTTTTTCACGGTTGCCGTCAAAGCATATTTTCCCTCTCCGACCGGTGCGTAGTTCAGTGCCGATATCTCAAGATCAGGACATGCGAGCTTTCTGACCGCGGTATTATTCGACAGGTCTTCGTCTATATTGGCTTTATCCGCAGAGTTAACGACAACATACAGGTCGCTTGCTGCTCCCCCGGCAGGCACTTCCCATTCGGTGTCAACATATGCCGTGCTGCCCGGAACCATAGGATCGGAAACGGCTGCCTTACCGATCAGCGTTCCGCCGTTACCCGGATCCCCATAGTAGAATGCGGCCTCGGCTCCAGGTTCGGTGAACATACCGCTGTTCTTTATTGTTGCGCCGATTGTAATTAAGCTTCCGGAATACGGATTGTTCTCAGACAATGTGATGGTATCGGAAGAGACTGCCAGATCATGGTCGAGTGTGACGGAATACATTACCAGATCCGCGCATTCACTCATTACAGGGTAGGTTTTTCCGTCCGCCGGATTGGTTTCCTCGGCTATCTGCATGCGGTTGTAGACGGTTACGAGCTTATTGCCGATAAATAACGGACTGGGTGAGTAGTTGTTCGCCTGATCGAAGGTCAGCCCTGTTTCTCTGCTCCAAACGCCGTATTTCGGGTCATATGTCATCGTGTACAGCTCCTGTCCGCCTTCGGACGACTTGCCCGGACAGACCAGAGCAACAAGGCCCTCGGCGTTTACAGCCATTGTATATGGCTCCGTGACAATAGTATCGTCAATGGCCGTTCTGACAGGCTGCTGGGCCGAACCCGCATCATTCATATACAAGACCTTTTTGTCTTCACTCCATGTAACAAATGCTTTGCCGTTTTTATCCATACAAACCTGGGGAGATGAGTCGCTGATCGTATTGTCGGTTATCCGGCGAAGCTCGCTCCATGTCGTCCCATTGTATGTCATGATGTAAATCTCCCGGTCGGTGGTTGTAGTAAGGTCATTATCTCCGTCCAGTGTACATACATACGCGCCTGTAGTTCCGTCAAAAGCAACAGAGGCGTCAATGATCCGCTTGTCAGGTGCTGCAATGCTTTCCGGTTCACTGAAACTGCTTCCATTCCATTTTGAGAACATGATCTCATCGGCGGCCGAATAGCCCTCGCCGAGAGCAGAGCCGTAACTGTCCGACTTGCTCTTGATCCATGTCAGAATGCCATTATGGCCGCTCGCTGCTATTCTGGGCGAATGGTCGAGGAAGCTGTCTTCCGTAAGATCATAAGGACTGTTCCATTTCCCGGTCGCCGCATCATAATAACCAACACGGATCTCTTCGCTCGCAAGTGCATCTCCAAAGCCGGCGTCTTCTTCCAGGACTTTATTCAGATTCTCCCATGCCGCCAGGACGCCATCCGATGTAGCGGCCGCCGCCGGCTTGAAGTCCGCTGTTTCATCCTTCGGGTCTATTGGCAGCGGAGTTGTCCACGAACTGCCGTCATAGATCGAGTAGGATGCTCTTGTCCTGTTAAGGGAGGTCCTGTTCGAGTCGTCTTCAAGGAGCACCATAAAAGCGCCATTGTTATAGGGAACAAGCTTTTGTTCGGTATACGGGAAGGTATTGCTTCGTAAAGTCGACCTGGTCGCGATGCCTGCATCCGATACCGCCATGCTGCCTGCCGCTGACGCCGCCGTACCGCCTGATGTGGGCATTGTCTTGCTGTCGGCAGTCCGCATTGCGGCAGGAATCTTCACTGCTCCTTCCGGCTGCCATCCGGACTGACCGTTCAGGTAGCCCCTGCTCATTACCTTAAGTCCCTCTTCATCCACGTTATACAGGCTTGCACTATAATTGGAACTCAGCATCGCAATATTGTATCCGGTCTCATAATCATCGCCCCAGCCGTATTCAAGGAACGGAAAATCGACACTCCAGAGCAAGGCTTTGAGTTTTGCATATCCTTTTACATAAATGTAATACTTGACGTCCTTCGACGGATAATCGATCCGGACTTTTCCCCCTCCTGCAAAGTAGACGCCTGCGCTTGCGATAAACGCATCGATTCCGCCGGACATTTCAATTTCAATTTTGGAGAAATCCAGGTATCCGCTCGTGTAGTTATCCATTGCTCCTGCCGACTTCAGTGACGAATCCATTTCAAGTGTAAATTTACCTGCAAGGAATACACTCAGGGGAACTCCCTTGATGCCCCAGGATCTTCTGCCCACTATTTCAGAATCCGTATTAAGAGTGATGCTACCCGTAAGATACTGCCATCTGCCCGTTGAAGGAATATAACTCCAATCGAAATTGGCATCCAGGTTTGAACTGAACTCGAAACTGCCGAACACGGATGAGGATCTCCTGCTGTTGATCTCATCTTTTTCCGCCTGGGTCGCCGCATTTCTTGCAGCCAGTATCTTCTGAATTTTACTGTTCTGAGCCGCATAAGCCATCGCCTTGGCATCGACTCCCTGTCCGATGGTGGCGGTGAACGTTCCGTCAAGGCTCATGAATCCGGTTACATGGGCGGGCGATCCCAGGAAGGAGATCGGTCCTCCGGAGATCATCGGGATACTGTCGATATACGGCGTGCTTATGCCCATAAGGGGCATATACTGGTCGATGACATACCTGTTCCCGACAAATGTCGGATTCAAATCAACAGGGAACTCACGCGGAAGCGAATTTATGATATTGATACGGGCATTGACAGCGGGAGATCTGACATTGTCCGCGGTCACACAGGCAACCATAAGCTGATCGCCCTGTTTGAGATCCTTCGCATTCAGCGAAAGCTTCATGTTTGTGCTTTTGGTGATGTTTCCGTTCAAGCTGAACTCGATATATCCGGGATCATGCCCTTTCCAGTCAACCAGTGCGTAGGCCTCTATCGGCGCGTCAATTCCCTGCAGGAAGTAAAAATTCTTTCCATATCCCGGAGCGGTATCGTTGATGTATATGATATTGACAGTCGGGTTTCCTGAAGGCGTCAACTTCGTAAGCGTTATGGTTTTAACAGTACTCTTCTGTGCCAGCGATATTTCCTCAACACTGTCGTAATGCATACCCGAACTGACACGCATTGTATATGTACCGACATTCAGTCCGGATATTTTATAATAACCGGTGCTATCCGTCTTGACGGAAGTTGTCCCGATCTTTACGGAAGCTCCCGCCTGGGCGACATTCCTGTCGTTGATGACGTATCCGGATACCTCCACCTTGCCTGCAGCGCTTTTCAGAATCCTGCGGACTTCCTTCTTTACCGCAGTGCCATTGTAATTATTTTCATATGTAAATTTCACATAATACTCCGGGACCCCCTCCGGCAGAGTGCCAGTATAGCTTGCGTACCCGTTTGCGTCGGTTGTAATGTTCGCAAGGACTTCCGGCGGCCTGTTTTCGGCAACCGGGTAGCTCCTGCTTACAGTTATTTTTCCGTTCTCCACCGGAAGGCCTCCGCTCTTCAGAGATACGATCCATTCGGTGCTTCCTCCCGCCGGAACTGCGACAGGAGTAGAGGGAGTAGCGTCGAGCCGGATCGATGCCGGGTCGGGACGCTTCAATACACCAACCGTTTTGCGTGTAATTATTGGCATACCGCCTGAATTTGCACAAATCAACATCACGTTATATTCACCGCGCGTTGCAAAACTATGACTTACAGAAGCGCCGGAAGCGGAGATACCGTCTCCGAAATCCCAGATAAAGCCGGTGCCCGCAGGGTATCCGACAGCGCTGAAGCTGGCCGTCTCACCTTCCGAGAGTCCGGTTCCGACCCTGACCGTATTGGAAATCTCTATATTGCCGATCTGCAAGGAACTGCTGCCGGTCGTAAAGCTGAAGGATTCGTAGTTGTTTACGCTAGAGCCGGAACCTGCAATCGCACCCCTTGGTATCTCGACCGCATATGTCGTCAGCGGGCTCATGTCTTCCTCCGGTGAGATATATAGTATGTTTTCGTTCAGGACCGCACTGGAAGCAATTTCGGTATATATGGTTTTCCCTCCGCCGTTATCCGCACGGAGTACTTTTATTTCACCAAAGTTCATTCCCTTTGAAGGGTTTGCAAACCCGGGATTGAACTGCACTTTTATGCCGGCGTTGAGCGGCACTTGCGATTCGCCGGATGCCGGAAGCGTGTATGCTATTTTTTTGCTTTCAACCGTGAACCGGATCGAATGGATTTCCTCAGGATCCTTATTTCCATAAAGATCACTGATTCCTTCCCCGACATAGCGAAACTCGTAGGTCCAACCATAGAGCAGTGCATTGAAAGGTGCACCCTCCGGCGGCGTCCTGTTCGGAGTAATAATCAGCCTGCAGCCATCCGTTTTTGCGGTGAACGGAACCACGCCGCTATGTCCCGCATCACAGCTCTTTATCGAGGAGGATCCCGGCAGGCTGAAAGAATCCATCATCCGTATGGGCCGGTCATAGGTAAGGATGATATCCCCCATGATGTCCACTTCCGCCGCATTGTTGGCAGGGCTTGTCTTGACCAGTACGGGATAGGATTTTTTAATCTCTTCGGTGAATTCAAAGGTATACTCGGAAGCCAATGTATTATTTGATGCGTCTTTTACTGCATCCGCCGGGATCGTGACCCGGTATGTCCGGTGCAGTGCCAGTTCGTTTCCAGGCTGGATAAGCATTGTCGTTTTCACTGTTCCGTCAACCGTCTCATCCTTAAGGGTAATTGCGGCTTCCGTCGTATTCTCCTCTCTTATATCCTGGAGAGTGATACGGCTGAATCCGGGTCCCTCCGTTACCTTTTCGCTGAAATAGATACATATCGGCATGGAAGTCACAGTACGCTCGCCTTTGTCCACAGGTTCTGTTTTCTCGATCATCGGAATTTTCAAATCCGGGCCGGTCACAAATTCAATGCTGAACGGACCCGCCTCATTGCCGAAAAGGTCTTTGACTGCTCCGTCGGGGATCGAAATCACATACGTCGTATTATACTGCAGTGGTACGACGGGGGTCAGGATCAGCTTGGTTCCTTCAATCCTTTTGTTGATTTGTACTTTATTGGACGGATTTGCTTTAGGCGCTACCGTGATTTTATCAAACAATCCCGGCAGATTGACTGCGATTTCCCTGGAATAACAGAGCTCCATAGCCGAACCGACATCAAATGGATCCTCCGCCGAACCGAGATTATTCCCGGTGATTGCCGGAAGCTCGGAGGTACCCGTCGTAAACGCGATGTTCAGCAGCTTGTTCGCTCTCAAATTGGACGGATCGATCAAGGCTCCTTCGGGTATCGTCAGGACATACCTGGTAATCGGCGACAGGTCTGCTTTGGGCAGGATGCTCAATGTCTTGTTTTCCCCGTCAAGCAGGAGGCTAATGGGTATGTTGACATCTGCCGCGGTTTTCAGGGATATCCTTTTAAAATCCGTACCCTGCTTCAATTCATCGGTATAGCACAGTGTCAGTATACTGTTGACAGGCACTTTTGTTTCTCCGTCTCCTGGCGCCGCCATTTCAAGCGTCATTGCTTCGAACCCGTTGCGTACGGTTCCTGTTACAGGGCTGAGTTTGGCTCCCGCCGGGGTGAATTCGCTCATGAAGAAATCCTTGTCTTCCGCATACCAGTTCAAAAGGTCTTCGGAACTCAAGAGCCAGCATGCATTACCGGATACCGTACTGTAATTTACGGTACGGAAGAAGGTGTCGCGGAATGCGATGAGATCGGAGCCAACGGAATCCGTTTTATACAGGCTCCAATTTCTACCGTCCTGGGACGCGGCGATTGTGTAGCCGTTCGACGTCGCAAACGTGTTATGTGCGAATGTCATCCCGCCGCTGAACGACCTGTCGTATTTCCAGATCGTCTTCCGGGCTGTCTTGTCATACTCATAGAATTTGGGGTCCTTATATGCAACAACACCCTGTGTCCAGGTTATTCCATCCGTCGAACAGTAAAGATTCAGGTTTTCCTTATCAAGTCCTTTGCCGGTCAACAAGAGCATATTGTTTTTGGTATATAGATCCGTCAGATAATTGAGCTGCGTATTGACGGTATTTCCCTGGCTGTCCGTCTTGAAGGATTTTCCGAGGGTCCATTGACTATCGGAATAGATCATGTAATAGACATCTGCGGCATCATAGGCAACAAACAATCCGTTGTTATTGCAAACGACCCCCTTGAATCTTGTGTGAAGTGATCCGTTCTTTACGTTTTCATACGTCCGGAATACAAAATCCGGATAATAGCCCGAAGTCCAATTTTCCCCGTCGGAAGACATCAGGTAGATCTTGATGCTGGTTTCATAAGTATACCGGTGTGTCTGCTTATGCCCAATTTCATCGAAATAGGTCTCCGTTTCATATTCAGCCGAGCCGTCCGGTTTGTATCGGCCGACCCATGCATTTCCTACCGCCACATACCTTGTTGTATGGGATATGACGTCCTCGTATACCGCCCAGTCCGTAATCTCGGTATCGCCGATATAGGTATAGGAGTTGCCTTCATGAGTAATATCCGGCAACGTACAGGTTGATGTCTTCCAGTTGGTCCCGTCCGGTGAGCTGAGGATTGTAACGGTTTTTCCGTCAGCCTGGAAGGAAAGCTGCCGTCCGGCATTGCTAACCGCCGCGTTGCTCTTGTCCTGGGCGAAAGCAATCTTGTTGCCTGCCGGCAGATCCGGCAATGTGTCGTATGTGCGAACAGGATCGTAATTAATGGTTTCGACGGGGTAAACGGCATTGCGGACGGACACGGCGATTGTAGCCCAACCCTTAATATAGGAGTTTTCGCTGTGCTTCGTAAAATAGTCACCCGCTTTTTCCCTGACCGTGCTCGTCAATCCGAACTTATCGCTGTATGGATCTGCGGTAAAGTCGACCTGCATGGCACGATCAGTTTTTGTATCCAATAAGGAACATATATTTTCGTAAGTACCGTCGTCCATGGTCGAAGAGATATTTTCAGGCGCCATTTGTGCAACACCTGTCAGCGATATCGCCAGTCCTTTCAGGTAAAGGTTCGAACCTCTGTAGTACGCTGTAATTTTATATTTGCCGGGATGGACCGGAATATCCTTTCCGAGCACATAATACAAATCGAGCTTCAGGTCGCCGATGGCAGCGGTCTTCAGGAATTTCGCCGGTTTGCTGTTGAAATTGACCCATGCCAATTCCTGGTTGTCATGATTTTTTTCATTGCTGTAAAGGCCCAGAATCAGCATGGAGTTGGTAGATTCATAGTTCCCGTCCGGTTTTTTTATCGCGCTGCCCGTTTTCAGTTCATGTTCCCAGGAGATGTAAGGTGTATTTATTGCGGGGACATAGTCGTAAACAGGAACGGGTTTCCCATCGATGCTGTCTATCGCGACCAATTCATATTTGGTCCCTGAGCCGGAGCTGGTATTGTCTACCGTGATCTCTTTTACCATTTTCGGCGCCTTCAGTGTGAAAACATCCGTCAAACTGGAACCCTTCATTGCCACCTTGTACGCGTCATAAACCGGCTTTCCGGCTTCCGCTGTCAGTTGGACAGTTTCCACACCCTTGGGCACACCTGTCAACGAGAGGAATACACGAACGATGTTCTCTCCTCCGGTAAGAGCAGAGGCCTGGCTCAAGATCGTATTATCATTTTTCCGAACGTCGGAAACGGTGACAGCTGTAACGCCTCCCGCGGATTTTCCGTCAAAGATCACTTTCAGGTTGGAGGTGTTAAATGGGCTTGTTCCGTCCGGCAAGCCGTAAATGCCGACATTGAACTGCAGGTCGATATAGCTGTTATCGTCCGCCAGGACAGCTGAAACTACTCTTGGCAGCAACGTATTCTCGGGAACATTTGTCTGACCCGCACTGTTATCTCCCCAGGCTGTTATATTGCCGTCTCCGGCCATCGCAACGCTGTGATAGGCGCCTGCAGAAACGGCATATACGTCTGTCAGGGCTGAAGGCACAGTGCACTGGCCTTTACCATTGTCGCCCCAGGCCGTGACTGTACCGTCCGAAAGAATAGCGAGTGAGTGCCGATAACCGGCGGAGATTGCTTTTACTTTTTTCAGTCCGGATGGAAGTTTAATCTGGCCTTTGCTATTGTTACCCCATGCTGTAACGGTTCCGTCCGATTTCAGCGCAAGGGAGAAATCATCGCCGGCGGATATTGCAACGACATTACTTAATCCGTCAGGAACCCTGCTCTGCCCGAAGCTGTTATCACCCCATGCCACCACCGTACCATCCGACTTGAGCGCAAGGGAATGATGCCCGCCGGCCGAAATGGCAACCACATCGTACAATCCCAACGGCGCCGCGCACTGTTTATAGTAGTTGTCGCCCCAGGCCGCAACCGTACCGTCGGATTTCAACGCCAGCGTATGATAACCGCCCGCCGAAATCCGTACGATATTCTTTAAAGTGCCGGGCATATCCAACTGACCGTAATAATTTTCGCCCCACGCCTTCACGGTTCCGTCATGAAGGAGAACGGCGGAATGATGATACCCTGCGGATACCTGCGACGCATTGTCCTGGCTCAGCAGAGCAGGCGCCTGTCCGTATGTATTGTCTCCCCAGTTGAATACATATCCCTTTTCCTTCATCGCAATCGTATGACTCCAGCCCGCATCGATCCTCATCGAATACAGATCATACCGGGATCCGCTGCCCAGCGTCATCACGTTTGACATCTGAGGGGCAATGAGGGTATTGCCGGAAACATCCCCTATGGAGAAGCTGCTTGCGGGCTTGATAACAAAGGTCTCGGTACCGTCGGGTACACCGGTTATCTTAAGCAGGACTCTGACGACAGTGTCGCCGGCGCCCACTTCAAAGGCGGGATTCGTAGCATTCCTCACGTCTGTAATCGTTATCCCGAACAGACTTTGACTGCCATTGACGATTTCAACCTTCAGGTCGGCAGCGGTGATAGCTCTGAAACCATCTGCACCGTAAATGCCGAGTTTCGCTGCATTTGTCGCGGCAGAATCCCTGAGTTCCAGATTTACGTAAGAATTGTTGAAAAGCGTTCCTTTAAGGACATTCTGATAAAGGTTCAACCCTGCCGGCGTTTCGATATCCTCCATGATTCCATAGGTTATATCCTTCAAGCCGTCCACACTGCCGTCTTTCCCTATGAAAATATAGGTGTCCTGTCCCGCACTGACTCCGATAACATCCTGAAGTACTGCGGTTCCCTGATTGGTCAGCTTACTTCCATTTCTATCGTAGACTTCAACCGTTCCGTCCGTTTTAAGGATACAATACCCTAGTGTAGAGGCGGAAATTGCAGCGGCATTCCCGATTCCGGCTGAAGGCAGCTTTACATCTCCCCATCCGGCAACGGCGCCGTCTTTTTTGAGCGCAAGGGAAAATCCAAACCCCGCGGATACGGACCGGACATCCTTCAGCCCTTCCGGCACACTGCATTGTCCATAGTAGTTGGGAGTCAGCCGGTCGCTATAATCATAGGCTTCTACCGTGCCATCCTCCCGAAGGACCAGCAAATGCTCGTCATTTCCCGCAGAGATGGCTCGAATGGAGGAGTTGCTTTCCTTCAGCTCCAGTTTTTCTTCGTAATAGTTCTTGTCGATGACGTCTTCAAAACGGTAATAATCATCTCCGATAAGGGATATGTACTGTTCATCGCCTGAACCCCTGAGCGCAAAAAGCGTATTGGAGCCGGCGGAAATCATTTTTACATCCGTCAGTCCGTCCGGTATCGTGATACTTCCCCATCCGGACAACGTTCCGTTTCTTTTCAGCGCTGCAGAGAAAGAAGCTCCTGCGGCGACAGAATCCACACCGGATAATGTGCCAGGCACATTCGTCTGTCCCTGACTGTTATTTCCAAAGGCTGCGACGGCGCCGTCATTTTTTACCACAAGCGTATGCTCATATCCCACGCTAATCCTGTAATCCGATAACCAACCGAAAGCTTCTCCATTCGAACCCGTTAACGGCCATTGAGGCGGGTAAGGCGTAATAAGCCGGATCCTGCCTGTCGTTTGTGGAGATTTCAGGGCCAGTCCGTTAGAATCCTTCAATTGAGGACTGTCCGGCATAATCTCGATCGTTTCTACCCCACTCGGTATTTTGCTGACGGTTAGGAAGAACCTGATAACCTTCTCTCCTCCAGCCAGCGGTGTCGCTAAAAGCCTGTCGTTACTGTCCGGCCTTGCCGCCCAGTTGATATAAGCGTCTGAAGCGGTACCTCCATTCCGGGAAAACACTGCTTTAAAATTAGAATAATAGGCAGCTTTTCCGGTACTGCCGGAATTCCCGTAAATACCGGTGCTGAAGGTGACATCCACGTAGACGTTGCCCGGCCCCATCTGGGCGGAAACGATCTTCGGGAAAGCATTGGCAAGCCGGATTGTTCGGGTCGCCTTTTCAATGGCCATAGCCTGCCCGGAACGGTTGAATACCGAATCGGCCTTCGGCTTGATCACGACCGTTTCCACTCCGGATGCCGAAGCTTCGATGTAAGGGCTGAAGTTACCGGTATATGTCTTGAGATAGAACCGGATCGAGTCGGTCCCGCCTGTCAGCGCCGAATCTTTGGTCAAGTCGGCCGTATCGGGCTTTCGGACGGACATAATCTCTGCTTTTGTCGTGTTTCCGGAATTACTGGAAAATACTATTTGAAAATCGGAAGGATCGACGGGAGCCGAACCGTCTGCAGTACCAAATACATCGGTGTTGAATTTCACATCAATATACTGGAGCTTTGTATCCGAGTTGCTCAATTGCGCCGCGGAATCACCCGCAAACTCGAGTTCCGGAGCGAGTAGACGAACCGGGCCGGTTGTTTCAGCCATGCCCAGTTTGACCCCGGTGCTTGAGTATATACTTTGCGCCGGGGTTATGATGATGGTCTCCAGGCCTGTCGGAACGGTGGAATCTGTTTCGGCCGCACCGGAAGCCTTACTGATTTTAAGGAAGAACCGAAGCTTTTTTTCGCCGCCTGTCAAAGCGGAAGCAAAGGCTTCATTCCCGCTATCCGCCTTTTTGACGGAGCTGACCGATACGGAGATTTTATTATTTCCGCCTCCTGCTGCATTTGGGTTGAAGACATAGTTGAAGCTATTTATGGTAACAGGACTTGAAGGGATAGTCCCATATATGCCTATATTGAATGTCACATCCACATAACTGCTGCCTGCAGCCATTACCGCCGATACGATTTTCGGACTGCCGGAAATCATCTGCACCGAAGCCGAGGAATGTGCTCCCGACAATGCCGCACCACGCAGCGGATAGATTGAAGTCGGTGTCGCCGGCTCAATCCGTAGGGTTTCGGAGCCGCTCGCCGTTCCTGTCATGGAAAGGAAGATCCGGATCACCTTTTCCCCTCCGGTTAACGCGGAGGCCGTATCCGGTTTTTCGCCGTCCGCTTTTTTAACGGCGGCAATCCCTATTCCGGTCAGTGATCCCGTTCCACCGGTGAAGCTTGCCGTAAAATCATTATTGTCTACAGGCGTTTTGCCTGAGGCGTCGCCATATATACCCTGGCTGAATGTCACGTCGACATAGGCGTTGTCATCTCCCATGGATGCGGAAACAACGGCCAAGGTTCCCGAATACAGCGATATTGCTCCGGTAGTCAATACTCCGGCAAGAATGGACGATCCGAAAACCCCTCCGGAAACAGTCGAAAAACCGACCGTTTCCTTGCCGTCCGGATTCCCGGCCACATTCAGGAATACCCTTACGGTCGTCTCACCGCCTTTGAGAGCGCCCGCATTCGCTTCAACAGCACTGTCGGCCTTCCGGACGGAGCGTATGGCTGCGCCCGTACTTGTACCGTTGTTCTTTTGGAATTCCAGTGCCAAATCTTCCGCACCGATCGGTGTCTTTTTGCCAAAGTCTCCGTAAACACCCGTGCTGAATTTCAAGTCGATATATGCGTTATCAGGCGATAATTCACAGGAATCCAGTGCAACCTCATGGAATTTGACCGTACCTGTCTGCTGGTTGAACGGCATTTCCTCCCCATTTATGTTATATACTTTCGGCCCCCCTGTTAATGAGGCGGGCAGGATTGCAAGACCGTCACCCGGATGCTGTACATACGGAAAACTCAGGTTGAACCGCAGGGTAGTCTCCCCGCCCTTGAGTGCAGTACCGGCCGTATTGGTAATCGAAGCAAATTGTGCGTCGGTATTTGCGATCCGGAAATGGTTCGGCGTAACGGGAGAATTGCCGTCGGCCGCCCCGTACACACCAACATTGAAATTGACGTCGACGTAGCTGTTATCGTCTGCAATGACAGCAGACACGAGTTGAAGTGTGTTTCCCTTCAGATATAGCTTGTCCGTAGACTTGTCGGCAGACATGGCACGGCCGGTAGAATCAAAGATTGCCTTGGAGCCGCTGGGAAGGATTTTGATCCATTCCTTGCCGTTTGCTGTTCCGACAACACTGATGAATATGCGGACTGTTTTCTCTCCGCCCGATAGTGCCGAGGCACTTGCAGGTGAAGTACCGTTAGGCTTGCGTACGGATTTGATGGAAGCATTCGCAGCAATACCGCCGTTCCGTTCAAAATACAGTTGGAAACTGGAGGCCGAAAGCGGCGTCTTTCCGTTGCCTGCGCCATAAACTCCCTTGCTGAAGGTTAAATCGACATAGCTGTAATCCGTTGCCATCACGGCGGAAACAATCCTCGGTATTTCCGCGAGGCTGATCTTTCCTGTCGTCTGCATGGCATCCATTGCCGTTCCGGACAAGGCATAGATTGAAGTTCCGTTAGCCGGCCTTATCTCGATTGACTCGGTCCCGCTTGCCGATGTTTCCACAATCGTGGTTCCTTTTGTTATTTCATCCACCACGGTTTTCTGAGTGGTAAGAAACAGTCTGAGCGCTTTTTCTCCACCCGCGGGCGGAGTCGTCCCGTCGGTCTGTTTGACAGAAGAAATCACCGCTCTGGTTACATCCCCGTTATTGCTTTCCACTGTGATACTGAAGTCAGTCTCGTTCAAGCCCACGGTACCGCCGCTGTCCCCGTAAATGCCTCTGCTGAATGTGATATCGATATAGCTGTTGTCGTTGGCGAGCTTCGCAGATACGATTTCGGGCGGCCCGGCCACAAGTTTTTTTGCAGGTGTGGTCTGATTCCCCGGCATGGGATTGCCCGCGGAGGAATAGACCGAACTCCCGTTCAGGGGCATGATCTGTATCGTCTCAAGTCCGCTCTGACTGCCCTGAACTGATAGGAAAAACCGCAGAACCGTTTCCCCTCCTGTCAGGGGAGCAGCCGTAGCTTCGTTTTCCGAATCCGGTTTCCTGACGGAAAGGATTGATGCTCCTTCCGCCGTTCCCCCTGTATTCTTTTTGAATATCAGCTGGAAATCATCCGCGCTCACAGCCGTGGTATGATCTGCATTCCCATAAACACCGCAGCTTATGGAAACATCCATGTAGCTCAGATTTCCGGCCAGCGCTGCCGTAAGAATTTCCGGTACGGGATTCAAACAGGTATCAGGCACTCTTTGGGCCGGATCCATTAGGATGGATTTCCCAAGCGAATTATAGATCGGGTTGGACGTAGATGGATAAATTGCTATAGTTTCGGCTCCGCTCGGTATCCCCGTGATATCGAGCATCAGCCTCAGATTCCTGTCACCCGCTTTCAAAGGCGTTCCATCCTGACCGGTTACGGCGGCGATCGTAGCGGCGGTTGCACGTCCGCCGTTGTAGGAATAGGTATAGAAATTGACGATAAAACTGGAGGGGGAAACAGGAAGAGTATGCGCACTGTTTCCATAGACACCCAAATTGAAATCGATATCGATATACCTGTTATCCTTGGATAGCCTGTAGGATTCCATCACGGGAAATGAGGGATTTAGATTGACCTTTCCGGTCGAACTGGTCGCAGGTACGGCCTGCTCATCCGCACTATATATGGATTCATTGTCTCTCGGAGAAATTTTGACGGACTCTCCCCCGGCTCCGCCGGTTGCCGGGCTGGTCAAGGCCAGGAAGACCCGGACCGTTTTCTCTCCCCCGGACAACGGAACCGGATTTGCGGGATCCGAGCCCGTATTGGCGCCAACGGAACGAATGGTTGCATTCAGGGCGGACCCGACTCCTTTTGAATATTCGAGAGCAAAATCCTCCTTGTCAACAGGGACGGGATTCCCGCTTCCATCATGCCCATAGACGCCCATGTTGAAATTGACATCGACATATTCGTTATTGAGAGAAGCCGAACACAGACCGATGGACGGCGACATTGCATTCAGCTTTATCATCGTTGTATTCTCAGACCCATAAAAGACACCTTTGGAATTATATAAACGCTCCACCCAGAGACCGAAATATTCCACTCCGGTGGGGCTGCCGTTGTAACTCAGGTTCAGCCGGACAGCGGTCTCTCCTCCCGTCAGGTTGGAGCCGTCGATCTTGGTAAAGCTGCTGATGCTGACATTCTTCGCTCCCCCGCCGAACGATTGGATGTGACACAGTATATCTCCGAAAGAAACAGGATCAAACCCGGCGTCAGTGACATTATCCCGGTCTCCGTACACCCCTGTGTTGAAAAAGATATCAAGATAGCTGTTATCACCGGCAAGCTCCATTTTGACAATTTCCGGAGCCGGAGGCGATAAAGGAATGTGCCCTGTCGTCCTGACCGCAAGCATGGGTTCGCCCGATATGGAAAAAACAGAATGTCCGTCGGCCGGTTTGATTTCGATTGTCTCCTTCCCGTTTGCCGTACCGGTAAGTGCAAAATTGAACCGGTACACTGCCGACGCGGGAGTTGTGGCTGCGATATCCGTATTGGTAATGGAAACGAGGGTTGCCGATGTTGCGGTACCTTCGTTCCGGTAGAAGGAAAACTTAAAGTCACTGACCGAAATTTCGGTTTTCGCCTGAGCATCCCCGTAAATAGCCTGATTGAAGGCTACATCCACATAGGTATTGGCATTATCGATAGTCGCTGAAACGAACCTCGGCATCGTTGTATTTAGATATACCATTCCTGTCGTCTGCGCATCTTCGATCATCACGCCTTTTTCATCGAAAATCGGCACATTCCCCGCTACATATGCGGGATTTATGACGATGGTTTCCTGTCCGTCGGGCTGGCCGGTCACATCCAGATAAAACCTTATTGTTTTCTCGCCGCCCTTAAGTTCCGTTCCATCCGTCCGCTTCATGGAAGCAATGGCAACGTTGGAGGCCATTCCCTCATGTGCCTGATAATCCAGGATGAATGACGAAGCAGCTACAGCGCTTGTCCCGGCAGCGTCACCATATATTCCGCAATTAAATGTGACATTGATGTAGGAATTATCCTCCGCCAGGGTGTGCGATACGATTTTCGGCCCTACGGAAAGGTCGACTTCGCCCGTAATACCGCCGCCGTCCCACACTTTGACTTTATAATAGCCATTGTTGTTGTCCACCAATGCAAACGACATATCCTGCTGGGAAGAGATTGCTTTTACACCGGTCAGCCCCGGCGGCTCCGTTATGCCCATAGCGCTATAGGTTTTGCCCCATTCCTTTACAGTGCCGTCCGCCATTAGAACCATCGAACACCACAGGGAACCGGATACCGCTACGGCATTGGTGATTCCGGACGGAATCGTCGCCTGTGAATTATTGTTGTTTCCCCATGCAATCACAGAGCCGTCGCTTCGAATCGCAAGGTTGTGTCCCCACGGGGCGTCAAAGGCAACGACCTGCGGCGGAGCGCCAATGGCGGCGTCGGTTGGAACCTCGCATTGCTTCCAGTCCGAGTCGTTATTTCCCCAGGCAATCACGGAACCGTCGCTTTTCAATGCAATTGCGTGGAGGCTGCCCGCTTCGATGGCAACCACTTCACTAAGCCCTGCTGGAATATCACATTGGCGGTTGAGATTGTCACCCCAGGCAACCACCGTGCCATCGTTTTTCAATGCCAGTGCAAAAGAATTACCGGCTGTAATGTATTTCACACCGGTAAGGCCATTGCCCTGGCACTGATTGAAGGTGTTGTCTCCCCAGGCCACTACCTTTCCGTCGTTTGTCAGAGCCAGTGCAAAATTATATCCGGCTGCCACCATCCCGACATTTTCGAGATCCGCCGGCACATTCCGGACAGGACTGGAGGAAGACCCCCAGTAAACCACTCTCTTGTCGGACGAGATGGCGATCGTATAATCGATGCTGCTGCTGATCAGTTTCTTGTATTGATCGCACTCAGAAACAGTTAGTAAGGGATCTGAGGCATAGACGACTTCAACAGGCGGTAAATAAGTAACAAACATTATCAAAGATATCAGGACTGAAACGAACCGACTTATCCTCTTCTTCAACATGATCCCCCCTAAATCAACTCATTCTGGGCTGCAATAAGAAACAACATTTTGACACAGTCGTCTCTTTCGATAAATTTCATTATATATCTACACATATATCCATAATATCACATAGAACATGGTAATTCTATGACATTATTTCTTTTAATATTGTAGATTCACCCTAAAGAAATCTTCCTTTAATTTTCATCTGTTTCCGTACCTGCCTTTTCTAAGCTGATTTTTATTTAAAAATTACCATGATTTATTGAAATATTTAAATAAATTCAACCTGCCTGTCAAATAGTGAATAGCGCCGGAATGATAAAAGAAGGACATTGCAGGAAGAAGGAAGGTTTTTTGAGCGATATCTCCGTCCTGCCTGTTAAAGGTATAGAGGAAGGCCAGATTATATACTTTTGAGCCATACTGCTCTACTATTTCGTCTATTTTGAACTTGGTCATACTATCACTCCGGCAATGTTGGAATAATCTGAATATGTCACCAACATGCCTCGGCTGCAAACCCTGTACCGATGGGTAACCAGAAGCTTATACAATTTTATTTTTTATGCTGAATACGGCAAGCTGTGTCCTGTCCTGAAGCTTTAGTTTACCTAATATACCCGAAATGGTATTCCTGACGATTCCCTCCGTTATATTCAAGTTCGCCGCAATTCCCTTGTTGCTGTTTCCATGGACGATCTGGCGAATGATATCAATTTCCCGTTCGGACAAGTGAAAATCCTCCCTGAAGGTAGTATTGTAATAATCGTTATCCCTGCCGCCGATATAGTTTTTATGCACCTCTTCATGCACGATTTTCAAGCCTTTTGACACTGCTTTAATAGATATGATCAACTGATCCGAGTCGATATCTTTCAATATATAGCAGTCGGCTCCTGCTTCCATGGCCCTGATAATATCTCCCGATTCTTTAAAGGTAGTCAGGACCATCACTTTTATATCCGGCATGCTGTCTTTTATCATGCACATTCCTTTGATTCCATCGCAGCCGGGCATGAGCAGATCCATCAGAACGATATCGGGTCTTTCCCTGCTGCATATTTCATACGCTTCCAAGCCGTTTTCAGCACACCCCGCAACCTGTATTTCCTTATCCTGCTCAATGATGTACTTTAATCCTTCCCGGATCAACGGCTGATCTTCCGCAATCACAATTTTAATCAAGGCCCTTCACCTCCGGACTGTTCTTTTTCAAGACAGGAATTTCGATATAAATATGAAAACCATGATCGTCATTATTGCCAAACCTGATCCTGCCGTTTAGCTCTCTGACCCGCTGTTCCATTCCTTTTAAGCCGAACCCCGTTTCAGACTGTGCAGATCCATAGCCGTCATCTGAAATAAATACCCTGATGTTCTCATTATATGCTTGTATAACGATGCCGGCATGCTTTGCATTACCGTGTCGGACAGCATTCGTCAGCGCCTCCTGGCATATTCTGTGTATTGAAAGCAATTGCTGGTCAGACAATATGTCATCCAGTTCTTCTACACTTAAATCCACATCAAGCCCCGCAACAGCATAGGAATCAGCCAGGCCTTTCAATAAGCCGTACATTCCGCCGTGATTTTTTTGATCCGGTATAATTCCCGAAACGGTATTTCTTACCTCATTCAACCCTTCTTTCGTAATCGCTACCGCAGAAGTCAGTTTTTCTCTTGTCGCTGCAACATCCTTATCGCAAGATATAATACAGGACTTTAATACAGTATTCAATATTGTCATGGATCGTCCCAAGGTATCATGAATATCGTGTGCTATCCGGTTTCTTTCCCGTTCCACCGCAAGCTCTTCCACAATGCCGGAATAATCCCTTAACCGGTCATTGGCAGACTTCAGATCACAAATGCTTTCGTTTAACGCATCTATGGCTCTCCTCAGTTCTGTTATGTCATAAAAAAGGACGAGACGTCCTATTAACTCATTGCTATTTATAAATATCGGCCTGATGGATATGGAATAATTCCTTTTCAACGGATCTTCAAATTCCAGCTCGCCGTTATAAAATCCGGATTGATTTTCTATGGCGCAAACCACATTTTGCAGATCTTCGTTTACGGCAGCCTTTTCTTTAAGAAAATCCGACAAACCGTTTGCATCCTTTTTTCTATTGGAGCCAAAGTTGAAAAAACTTCGCTCAAATGCTTTGTTGCATTCCAACACCTGATTGCCGCTGTCGAATACGATTATAGGGAATTCAAGTACATTGAACAGCTCCTGCATCGCGTACGGCATAGGGTTTAGAAACCTGTATCTGGAGAATGCAATGTAAAGTACCAGCAGAGTTAATAAAAAAGTCAACAAAGTCAAATCTAATCCGAATATCTCATACTCTGTTCTCAAAACCTGTATCCTGTAATTCTGCACCAAACTGCTTAAAAACGGTAAAAGTGCAGCAAGAGAGACCATTATCGCCTGCTTTCGGGCGTAACCCGCAACCTTCCATGCATAATGTATTATCAGAATGATTCCGGCAATCATGTAGAAATAGCATACACCCATGTAAACAAGAAACAGGAATCTGCGCGGCTCCATTACCGTCAGATCCAGGTCATTGAAATACCGTATGGAATGAAGATAATAAAAGAATAGGGATGGAAGGAGCAACGCGATCAGGTACCACTTATCCTTTATATGACTTTTTACCGTGGGATGATCCGCATAGCTTCCGCTTCTGGTGTAAACAAAGCTGAAAACCAACCAGACATACGGGGTAAAACAGGTGAGAAAAAACTCCGAATAATGGTAAATGTCGATCAGAACAGCCCGACTCGGTTCCAGTGCCGGTGATATGATATTACTTATCTCAAGAACAATATCATGAAAAGCCCAAAGCAGTATAAACACTTGAAAAGTAATAAAGCTAAAAGCAATAGGAGATTTTTTCCCTTTTAGCACAATATAATAAATCATTAATATTGCAAACACGGAAACTGCTGCGTAAATCAATATTTTCATACTAAAACCCGCATTCTGTCACCGGAGTTATTTGTACAAACACACCAATATATTACCATATATCGCCTCGATTTACCTTCACTTTTTTGTTTTGAATGGGTGAGGCTGAACGGGTGAGGCCAAGTGTGAGTCTGAGGCTGAAGCTAATGCGCACCTCCGCACCCTGCCTTGACTCTGTAAACTTTACCCTTTGAAACGACATATAATGATTTTTCGTCAAACCCTTCTCCCCCGAACGCCAGTGTGAATGGCTCTTTCAGTATGTCTTCACAAATTACGGTTACTTCTCCGTCCGTGCCGACTATTGCCAACCCCCCTCCGCCTGGCAGGGAAACAAACGCTTCATTACGCTCGCTGACCGCCACATATTCCGGATTTTTATACACAAGGTCGAAGACAAGGGGCTCTCTTACGGGATCACCAGGGTCCAGCGGATATTTGACAATTTTTTTACCGAATACATCTGCGAGATAGAGATTTTTATAATCCTTGTCAAAATCAATTCCTACCGCGGCGGAAAGCTTGATTTTATCATTTTCTCCATCAATAATGAGCGTCTTCTGCAGCGAACCGGAATACTTCTCCACCTTCACACCATGGACTACATAAATATTACCTTCGCGGTCAACCTTCACATCACAGGCGCCCCATTTACCCGAAAAATCTTCTTCAATTACGGTTTCCATATCCCCATCCGGCGTTATCCTGATGATCCGGTCACAGGCGGCAGCATACATAGTGTTGTCCTTACCCGGCGCCATACTGTAGATATGTGTTTTCTCAGTCTTGTCCCTGAGCCTGTCAAGTGAGGTAAATACGGTGACATTCGCATCCGGTGTTACTTTCAGAATTTCATTCCCTTTTCTGCTGATAAACATGCCGCCTTGATTATCAAACATAATTGCGTGTATATCCGGAATTTCAACAAATACACCTGTTTCCATTTCCGGGTCCGCTACCGGGTCCGCATCCGGCTTTGCTACCGGATCCGCTACCGGGTCTGCATCCGAAACATCAATCCCTGTCCCTTCTTCATCTATCACGGTATTTACGGTTTGTACCGGTATATTGGGGATCTCCCCGGCTTGTTTCATGTTACTGCAGGCGCACAGAAATAAAAGCGCCATTATAGACAACAGCAGCAAGTACTTTTTCAAAAAACATCCTCCATCCGACTGCAATGTGTGAATTCCTCAGAATAAACTCAGGTACAATGGTATAATAGATTAACAATGAGTGAAACAAATCATTTGTCATAAACTTTAAGTAATTTGTCTGAGAATGCAGTAAAAATTTATTCAAAACAATACTCCTTTTATTCATGATGCCAACCCGAAGAAAACACCTGCTGCAGCACGGCTCCTTATAACATATAATTGTCGATTTAAAAAAAGCACTTGACATCATCGTAAATTACCGATATGCTTATCGTATAATTACGATGGGTAGGCGGTCAAAATGGATGTTGTACAAATATGTAATGCTTTAGGTAACAAAACTCGCTATGAGCTTATCAAAGCGCTCAGATGCCGAGATATCGGTACTTACTGCGATCGAATCGAGTATTATGAAAATGGAGTTAGCGTAGGTGACGTGGTGAAATTAACCGGTTTAGCACAATCTACAGTATCACAGCATCTTGCGGTACTCTTGAAAGTCGGATTGGTGACGAAGCAAAAAAGAGATCCATGGAGTTGTTATTTTCTAAACACCAAGCTGGTGGATGAATATCTCGAAGCATTAGCGTCAGACATGAAAACAAAAGAGTAATTTGAAAATTTTTTGACCAGACGCATCGCATAAATACGATGCGATAAGTCTTTTGCGCTTATGCACATCGTAATTTTACGATATGATTAATTTTTTTAGGAGGTTTAGCCGTGATTAAAATAATCAGTGACCTGCTGTTTCAAATGATGATGGAAGTTTTATCGGCGCTCAGCCACAACTGGCTCACATTCAGTCTTGCAATACTGTTGGTTTCCATATTGAGAGCTTATATTAACGTAGAGGAACTAAAAAAGAAATTACTTGCAAAACCTGAAGCTTCAATAATGGGAAGTGTAGTCTTCGGTATATTGACGCCACTGTGTGCAGCCGGATCGTTGGGACTGGTCGTAGGTCTGATAACAACTGTGATGCCATGGGGACCAATAATGGCATTCTTGACTTCCTCCCCCCTCATGAGCCCGGACGCCTTCATTATGATATCCGGCGTTATAAATATGAAATTTGCTATCGCTCTGGCGGTAGCTTCAGTGATAATTGGAGTAACATCAGGTTATATTACACATTTTATAGAAAAGAAGACAGACTTTCTTAAAAACCAAACACGTTATACAGACTCTTCTCTACCGCAGGTATGTGGATGCAATGAATCAAAACCAATAAAGACTAAAACATGTAAATCTGTTTCTCCGTTAAAAAATAGAAACTGTAATGACGTTACTTCATTAAAATGGCTATCCGGCTGTAATTCCGGCGAGAACAAACAGGACGCATACTGTTATATTATCAATACCGCTGCAGAACAAACCTTCTCAACAGATTCATCTTCATCGAAACAAGTTTGTTGTTCTCTATCTCAGAAATCCACACGTATAAGTTTACAGATGAGGATTGTTGCATTTTTAAAGAAAATAAAGTGGCGTGACATAATTAATAATATTGTAAATATCGGCATAAAGAATATGCTGGTGTTCTTCTCCATATTTGTTGCAATCGGCTATCTGGTCACACGATTCGTACCCACCTCTATTATTGGCGGACTGCTTGGTTCGGGTAAATTTACCGCTGTTCCGCTTGCTGCCATAATCGGTCTTCCATTATATATCACTACGGAGGCGTCTATTCCGCTTGTCAAAGCTCTGATAGCTCAAGGGGCCAGTGCAGGCGCCATGCTGGCATTCTGGATTGCTGGTCAAACAACGAGCGCTATGGTTATTGCAGGTTTAGCCACGTTTATGAAAAAGCGCATTATTCTTTTATACATCTTCTTCGTAGTCACAGGCGCAATTTTGTCGGGCTATGCTTTTAATCTAATATTGCTATTCTGGAAATAAGCAAATAGGAGGGGATATAGTGAAAAAAACATTTTTACAAACCAGGAAAGGTGATTTTTTTATCAACAATGAAAGGGTTATTCTAAGAGGATTTGCTGTAGGATCGTGGATGAACTTCGAACATTTCATGCTTAGAATCCCGGGTACGGAGAAGGGAATAAGAAAAGCATTTGCAGATGTATACGGAGAAAAATGTGCGGCATCTTTTTTTGATGACCTGCTAAACTGTTTTCTTACCGAAAGTGATTTTATATTTCTTAAAAGCATCGGTATAAATGTGTTGAGACTACCGTTTAATTACAGGCATTTTGAAGATGACCAAAAACCGGGGATATACAAAAGCGAAGGCTTCCGACATATTGATCGGGTACTTGAGCTATGCAAAAAATATAATATTTATGCAATACTTGATCTACATACATCACCAGGCGGTCAGAACCCTGATTCACACTCCGGCAGTGAAACAGGAACCGCCATGTTCTGGGAAGACACCTTGTCTCAAGAACGGATGAGCAACCTGTGGGGCTATATAGCAGAGAAATATAAGGACGAAGCAATAATAGCAGGGTTCGATATTATTAATGAGCCATCATACGTTTCGAATACTGCAGCTTTTAATGATTTCTTTGAAAAGTCAATTCAAAAGATAAGAGCAGTTGACAGTAATCACATATTGTTTCTTGAAGGGGATGACTGGGCGAAAGATTTCAGTCTTTTCAATAACCTCGACGGATATCAGCAGGCTTTATCTTTTCATTTCTATCCTGGACAGCATGTCTGCCTATGTACAGATTCCTGCAAAAGAAAGAAGGAGATGGAAGATAAAATATGCCACTATATACAATTAAGGGAAAAAACAGGTATGCCACTGTGGGTTGGTGAAACTGGAGGACGCTTTCCGAAGGACCGGATGAGTGAAGGCTTGGATTTGATAAAAGACTGCCTCGAAATTTTCGAGAAACATGGAATATCATGGACTATTTGGACATACAAGGATGCGAAATCCATGGGTTTGGTCTATCCGAAAGAACATACCGAATGGATGAAGATGGGGAATGAATTCAGGCCGAAGTGGCAGGTAAAAGAAAAAAGGAATGAAACATTTGCCCGTGAAGTACTTGAAATGATAAAAGAACGGTTCTCCTATCCAATAGATGAAGACAGGATGTTCAAAAATTCCTTCAGGATTTCTGCAATATTGGACGATCTTCATATAGACTATCTTGTTAAGCCAAAATTGCAGTCCATCCCTTGGAAAGAAATGAAAGATTATCCCAAAGCGTTTTTATGGGAAAATTGTGATTACTGGTCGGAAATGGCTGAAGCTCTGACTCCGTTTTTCAAAATTGATGAGTAGGCTGTAATTTCTGCCTGACCCGGTTTCTCTTGCGGGGCTGGTCGCAAGCTTGCGCTTGCTGCTAGCCCATGCATCCCGGGTGCAGGAACCTCTAGCTGACGGTTAGCAGCGATTAAGCTGCTAAAGCGTAAGATACGCTATTGTTCTTAGCGTTAATTTTAGTTTCTCGTTTTTTAAGAGACCAATGAAGCAAACTACGAATATGCTTATAATAAAAATACCTTAAGAATAAATATCGGAAAACTCAATATTAATTTTATTAATGATCTGTTTCTCACTAATAAGGTTATATTCTTTTGGGGTCTCTCCAAGCAGTACTGCTTTTTTGGGTATACCAATTATAAACTCACTACCTATGCCTTCTTCACTTACAAGTGATATACTACCATTATGCAAGTCTACCAGCGATTTTACCAAAGACAATCCTATGCCGCTTCCTTCTCTGGTTCTTGAGTTGGTTTTGTCCACTTGCACGAATCTTTCAAATATCAAATCCTTCATTCCATTAGGTATCCCAATACCTGTATCTTTTACACAAATGTCTACCCTATCCTCTCTTTCATATACATTAACCCAAATACAACCTCCCTTGGGAGTAAACTTAACTGCATTAGATAACAAGTTAAGTATAATTCTCTCAATCTTTTCAGGGTCGAATGCCACTATGATTTCTTCCTTCTCAGTATCAAAAGTCAAGGATAAATTCTCATACTCAATATATTTTGCAACTGATAAAGTAATATCTTCTACAACTTTGACAATATTATAATTAATAAAATCAGCCTGGAGATATCCGGCATCCAATTTAGTAATATCTATAAGATTAGAAATTAATCGTATAAGCCTGTAGCAATTTTGTCTTATAATGCCCATATATTTATTAATATCTTTCTTATCCTCGTATATATGTGAGCTTTTAAAAATAGTATCCAGCATTTGCTCTGCAGAATAAATTACAGTAAGTGGCGTTCTTAACTCGTGGGAAATATTTGCGAAAAAGTTAGTCCTCAACTTTTCACATTCAATTGCCTGATTAAGTTCTTCTGAACGTTTTGCCAATGCATTCTCGGTAATCATGTTTAGTTGATCAAGTTCTATGTTTTTTCTTGATATAACTTTGTTATTGATGAAATTTCGTACAAACGCCATATAATTACTTCTTATTATGATTAAAGCCAATATTAACAACAAAAGAACGAAGAATAAATAATCCGATATATTATATTGAAGCATAATTATACCTGCAGTATACACTAAAAAAGAAAAAGCATAGATAAGTAAACTTTCTACAGGAGTAATCAGCACCATAGACGCGATGGAAAACATAGCTACTACATATGAAAATGGCTGTTGCCCGAAAAGCCTGCTACAAACTGATATAGAAGAGCAAAGAGTTAAGACAACCGTAATGAGCACACTGTGCAATACCATTAAAAATGTTTCATTTTCAATTAATAGTTTCTTCCCAAAATATACAAATACCAAAAAAAGTACCGATACTAAAAACAGCATCATGTGAATGGAAAAGACTACTTTATCCACATTGTCCAGAAGCTTTCCTGTTGAAGCAATATCCATGTATGACAAAGCAGAAGAAATGAAAATAAGTGCAATTGATAATATTTTATCACGATTAATATTTACCCGAAGACGTTCCTTATATAATTCATTTGCAAATTCCTGAGGAATATTTACACGCACTTTGACAAGTACATTGTTAATGACAGATGGTATTTTTCTTATACTAAGTTTCTCTACCGAAAATGACATATAAATTCATTCCCCGCAAAGTATTTAATCCTATACATATTCTAGATGTTCATTGCGCACATAGTATATATTAATTCTACATTTAG
>JAEXNT010000051.1 GCA_023439545.1 Bacillota bacterium | reverse complement strand
ACGATGCTTCCCTTGTTCATTACAAGTATGAGCTCCGCGTCGCGTATGGTGGAAAGCCTGTGAGCGATGACGAAGCTCGTTCTGTTATGCATCAGGTTCGTCATTGCCTTCTGTATCAGCACTTCCGTCCTGGTATCGACGCTGCTGGTGGCTTCGTCAAGTATCAGTATAGCCGGATCGGCGAGTATTGCACGTGCTATTGTCAACAGCTGCTTCTGGCCTTGCGATATATTGGTCGCCTCTTCATTCAGCACCGTATTGTAGCCTTCCGGAAGCGTCCTGATGAAACGGTCCGCATGCGCCGCCCTGGCCGCGCTTACAATCTCCTCCATGGAAGCGTTTTCCCTGCCGTAGGCGATGTTGTCCTTGATCGTACCGTTGAACAGCCAGGTGTCCTGCAGCACCATGCCGAACATCTTCCTGAGCTCGCTGCGCTTGACGTCCCTGATGTCCACGCCGTCTATACTTATCTTTCCTCCATTGATCTCGTAGAAGCGCATCAGCAGGTTGACAAGCGTAGTCTTTCCTGCGCCGGTGGGTCCAACTATCGCAATGGTGTGTCCCGCCCTTACATCCATGTTCATGTCCTCTATCAGCGGCACATCTTCCTTGTACCTGAAATCCACATGGTCGAACCTGACTACGCCCTTAGGGTGTTCAATAACAACTGCGTCCGGCTTGTCGGATATCTCTTCCTCCTCATCCAGTACTTCAAACACACGCTCTGCGCACGCAACGGTCGACTGGATGATGTTCGCGATATTGGCCGTCTGTACAATCGGCATCGTGAACGATCTCGAGTACTGTATGAATGCCAGTATGTCGCCTATACCCAGGATGCTCTTCGTTATCCAGATACCCCCGACCACGCTTATACCTACATATCCGAGGTTGCTTATGAAGTTCATAAGCGGGAACATAATTCCGGATACGAACTGCGCCCTCCAGCCCGCGCTGCTGAGACGGTTGTTTATATCCTCGAAGGTTCCGATCGAAACGTTCTCGCGTCCGAACGCCTTGACTATCTTGTGGCCCGAATACATCTCCTCTACGTGACCGCTCAGGGCGCCCAGTTCCTTTTGCTGTGACGCAAAATACTTCTGCGATTTCTTCGCGATCATGGTCGTCGCCAGGATATACAGCGGCATTGTTGCCAGTACGATCAGCGTCAGTATGGGGCTGATCGTAAGCATCATTATGATATAGCCTATGATCGTTATCACCGAAGTGATGATCTGCGTCAGGCTCTGCTGCAGCGTTCCGGCAACGGTATCCACGTCGTTCGTCACACGGCTCAGTATATCGCCGTGGGGATGCATATCGAAGTATTTGAGCGGCAGGCGTGAAAGCTTGCTGTCCACTTCCCTCCTGAGGTCGCGCACAGTATTCTGCGCCACTCCCGACATTACAAGTCCCATGATCAGGCTGAACAACGAACTGACAAGGTACATGCCGATCAGTATCAGAACGATCATACCTATATAGTTGAAATCGTACTGTCCGTTTGTCTCGCGTATAGCCCGTATAACGCTGTTGATTTGTTCATCGGTATATTTTATGTCGCTTCTCGGACTTAAGGAAGAACCCTTCATCAGATTCTGCATCGTCTTACCGAGATCGAGTATCTGTTTACTGACATCCGCCTTCTGGTTCGGGTCAGTCAGGGTATCCAGCATCGGCAGCTTGAGGAATTCAGCCAATGCTTCCCGATCCTGCTGCGTCATCGCAGTCGGAGCGCCTAAATCAGGTTTGACGGTAAAATCCCTGATTTCCGGGATCGTAGCCAGAGCTTTATCCAATACGCCGGCATCTATCTGCATGGATGAGTTCTGCGCCTGGCTGCCGCTTGCCGGCATATTTTTCGATACATCGAGGAATCTCCTTACTACATCCTCCCTCTGCGCCGGATCGCTGACACTTTCGAGCATGGGTATCTCCAACATCTGCTTGATTGTATCAAGGGTCTTGGGATCCATGGCCGCTGAAGCTTGAGGGCCCTGTGCTCCTGCAGGCAGGCTGCCTGCGGGCATGCCCTTGAGTATATCGATGAATTTGATTGCAGTATCCGCTTTCTCCCGGGTCGTTGTTAGCGTATCGATCATCGGCAGCTTCTGCAGTTCCTGTATCGCCGCCAGCATTTTGGGATCCATCCGCGGCGGTGTAGTCGCCCCTGTTTCTGCTCCTTGTGCCTGCGATACTGCGTCCTGAGCAACTCCGGCGCCCTGTGCTGCCGCCCCCGCTCCGGGCATGGCCGCTCCTGCTGCCGCACCCGCTCCTTTTATAGCAGCCGCCTGCATCTGTTGAAGCTGCTGCATCTGCAGATTTATCTGTTCGACCATGCCTTTCTGCGCCGCGCCCATTTGTTGCGTTATTTCATCGACGGCAGTCTTTTGACCTTCCAAAACCCCGTTGTAAACCTGCACGGCTATTGACTTGTATATCTCATCGACTGCAGACCTCTGGCCCTTTGCCAGCTCCTTCAGCATCGAGCTTGCCATATACGAATCCTGCAGCTTGTTCATGCCATAGCTCATGACCTTGGGCGCATATATCGTAAAGCCCGTGCTGGCGATTGCGAATATAAGGACTATTATCAATCTGGTCCTGTGCGGTCTCAAATAACCTATCAATCTTTTCATTGTGCCCTTGAAGTCCTTGGCCTTCTGCACCGACATGCCCATGCCGCCCATCGGGCCAGGTCCGCCCATCGGGCCTCTTCTTTGCGGAGGACGGTTTTGTATCCTGTTGTTCTGTTCACTCATGCGATCTCCTCCTCCGACAGCTGGGATTCCACTATTTCACGATATACGCCACAGTTGGCCAGCAGTTCCTTATGCGTTCCCATTCCCGCCACCCGGCCGTCATCGAGGACTATGATCCTGTCTGCGTCCATGACTGTGCCTACCCTTTGGGTAACTATTATTACAGTTGCTTCCGCGATTTCCTTTTTCAACGCCGCACGAAGCTTCGCGTCCGTTTTGAAATCCAACGCCGAAAAGCTGTCGTCGAAAATATATATCTCAGGCTTTCTTACAAGCGCCCGGGCGATGGAAAGCCTCTGCTTCTGACCGCCGGACACATTGGTTCCGCCCTGTGCTATTTCATGCTCATATCCGCCGTCCATACCGGCTATGAAATCGGCAGCCTGCGCAATTTCAGCTGCATGGCGTATTTCCTCGTCAGTGGCGTCGTCTTTTCCGACCTTTATATTTTCCGCTATAGTGCCGGAGAAAAGCACCGCCTTCTGCGGAACGAAGCCGACCTTGGCGCGGAGACTCTCCTGCGAGTATTCCCTTACATCGACGCCATCTATCAGTATGCTTCCGCTTTCAATATCATAGAATCTCGGGACAAGGTTTATCAGAGTAGATTTGCCCGAACCCGTGCTGCCTATTATCGCAGTTACCTCTCCGGGCTTTGCCGCAAAACTGATGTTCCTCAGCGCCGGCTCTTCCGCGCCGTGATAACTGAATGTCACATCCCTGAATTCTATATAGCCCTTTCCGGTGTTCGAGGTCTTCGTTTTCTGAGGATCAACGATCTCGGGCAGGGTATCCAGCACTTCATTTATCCTCACAGCCGCGGCCTGTGCACGCGGTACCATGATGAACATGACGGCGAGCATGAGCATGGACATCATGATCTGCATTGCATACTGCGTAAAGGAAGAAAGCGCTCCAAGGTCCATATCTCCCCTTGATACCCTCAACCCGCCGAACCACAGGATCGATAGCTGGGTCAGGCTCATGATTATCATTATCGAAGGCATCATGAATGCCATTATCCTGTTGACTCTGATATAATTGTCCGTCAGGTCGTCGTTCGCCTCGCCGAAGCGTTTCTCTTCGCGTACGGTCGTATTGAACGCGCGGATGACTCTGATGCCCGTCAGCTTTTCACGCAGCACGAGGTTGATCTTGTCTATTTTCTTCTGAACTGCCCTGAATAACGGGATCATTCTGGAAGCTATCAAAATTACCACTCCGGCAAGCACCGGCAGCGAAACCGCGAGTACCAGCGTCAGCGGTTTATCACGCCGCATCGCAAGAATCGTCCCGCCGATGGCCATCATAGGCGCGCTGATCATCATTCTCATGATCATTACGGTAACCATCTGGATCTGGGTTATATCATTCGTCGTCCTTGTGATCAGCGTAGCCGTACCGATCTTGTCAAATTCGTGGAGTGAAAAACTTTCAACCCTCCTGAATATCTTGCTTCTCAGTATCGTACCGAGCCCTACCGCTATCCTCGACGAAAGGTAACTTGCTATGATGGCGCATATGGCGCCTCCGCCCGTTACCAGCAGCATCTGTCCTCCTATCTGCAGTATCTTTTTGTTATCGCCCTGCATTACGCCTTCATTTATGATATCACCCATCAAGGTCGGCAGATATAGATCGCCGAGCGTTTGCAGGAATATAAAGATCAGCGTGAGGCCGATCATAAAACCGAAAGGTTTCAAAAACCTGTAAAGTTTAAGCATATACGAATCCTTTCCTGCTTATTTGTCATTTAAGCCAGTATACGTTATCTGATGCGAAATTTCTTACAATAACTAAGCTTTCACCATCTCAATCCTTTTTTGCACATTCTCCGATTATTTTTTTCAGTGTTTTCAGACCGTCGATTATTTTTTCGATCTCCTCGGGAGTCCCTGTATTGAGTAACTCCTCAAAGGATTCTTCAATTTTTTTGTGAGATTCCTTGTGCATTTCCACAAATTTCGGCGAAGTCTTGACATAAACTATCCTTCTGTCTTCCTCGCTGCGTCGCCTTTCGACCAGCTGCTGCTTCTCGAGCCTGTCGATCATACCCGAAACCGTGCTGTTCGAAAGCATCAGCTTGTTGCTCAATTCCGTTATTTTCATTTCTCCGTTTTTCATAAGCATGCCAAGAACGGAACTCTGAGGCATAGTAATGCCTTCATGTTCGAAATTTTTACGCATGTACTGCCTCATCAGTTTTCCCAACTCGAATATCAACCTGCCGACTTCCGTCTTATCATATGCTTCGGACAAAATATCACCCCTTCGATTTCCCAAATATTATTATTTCGCTTGATTAATATTAGCATACATAATATTCGTATGCGATTATTTCGTATGCTAAACAATTATAGTCCGGGACAGCATTCGTCGTCAAGTAGAGAAGTTGCATAAAAATATAACTCCGCTGAAGATTATTTTAGTCAGAATTGTCTGGCTGAATAATACGATACAGATCCTCAAACAATAATATCATGCCTATAGCTGCGGAATTCCCCGAAGGAATAGAAACACCGGTAGTAAATTAAAAGGAGGCGAACGAAATGTCCAAATTTGCCGCTACGGTGGATGCAAGGCAATACAAGCCGCAGTTTATAACGGAGCTGCCGGAGCAGTTTGAATTGTGTTATTGCTTATGCTTTCTCACAAACCGGCGTCTTATTCCTCCCCGAACCTGATAGCCCCGGTCGTCAAGTCTTTCCCTGCAGGGATCTGCGCATTGTCTATATAAATGCATAAAACCTGCTATTACTTCAACAATATTAACGAGGAGGTATTGCATATGAAAAACGCAGAGATCATAAAAGTCAGGAAAAACGGCGAAGGCGATATAACCGACATCATGCTCGACAACGGCAATGTCTATTCTGTGAGCGAAGCCATAATGATGGCGAAGGACGGACTCATCGAAGGTGTCAACGTAGGCCGGGCGAAGAATGGCCGCGAATACCTCAGAAGCGACCCGAACGGCACCGAAAAAGACAACCTGGACAATCTGCCGACGTTCGGGTGATCTGAATATCCTTGCTAGAAATTCCAACGCTTGTTTTAAAGGAGAGAACCGTATGGACTACAATTACACTTTTGCCGATCTGGACAAGGAAAAAAGGAATGTCATTGAGAAGATAAGTCAGCTTGAAGATGAAATTTCGACTATAGAAGGCACGGACATCGTCCTTATCGCCTACTCGAAGAAGGATTGAACAGGCCGCTGTGATTACAGCGGCTTATAACTTTATCGGACGAACACATATCTTTTTATTCCTTCCTATTGCAAAATGAGCTTTTTTATAGTTATTATTTAATTGCTATTATTTTCTTATACAGACCATATCAGGAAAGGAACCGTATATTTTGATTACATTGAAAGAAATTGCCCTGATGTGCGGTGTTTCAACATCAACCATATCCAACATACTGAATGGCAAGCACAAGGTCAGCGAAGCCACCAGGCGGAGGGTGCTGAAGATAATTAAGCAAACCGGATATCAGCCGAATTATTTTGCGCAGGGTATGAGAAAGCAAAGGACGAATATCATAGGAATACTGACTGAAGATCTGAGCCAGTTCAGCTCCCCGCCCATCATCGAAAGGATCATGGCATACTGCGAGGATATGAATTACAGAACGATACTGATTAACATGCGCCTTTATGACAGGTGGAAAGACACCTGGTTTCACGATGAAAAGAAATTGCTTTCGGTATTGGACCCCGCCATTCAAGAGCTGCTTTCCATTAAGGTGGACGGGATAATGTATGTTGCGGGGCATGGCAGGATCATCAACTGCTTTCCTGATGATTTCAAGGTTCCGGCTATGGTGGTATATGCATATTCGGAATCGCCGAAATTCACTTCCGTCGTTACAGATGATGAGAAGGGCGGGTATGATATGACGCAGTATCTGATCTCCATGGGTCACCGCAGGATTGGCGTGATTGCGGGAACAGCCGATAATCTGCATACACAGAAACGATTGCTGGGGTATCGGAAGGCGCTGTGTGAGAATCACATACAATACAATCCCGACCTTACAAGATATGGCGACTGGGAAAGGCAATCGGGCTCCCGGGAAGCCGAAGGGCTTATAAACGAAGGTGTTACCGCCATTTTCTGCATGAATGATACAATGGCCGCGGGCGTCTATGATTACCTGGAGGAACACAGTATGAAAGCGGGCGAGGATTTATCCGTGGCCGGATATGATAACAAGGAGGTTGCAGAATATTTGAGGCCTGCTCTGACAACAAATGAGATCACGTTTAATGAAATCGGCACGAAAGCGGCGGAAATCATGATAAGGTCACTGTCTTCGGGCAGTGACGGCAGCGAGGCCGCAGGGATCATAAATATACCCTGCCGCATAATCAAACGCAACTCCGTCAAGAGGATTTAAACCACAGATTTACTTCCCAAAATTAAATTGCATATATTGGTTATGAATCAATGTGTATTATTATCACAATCTTACTTCTTTGTTTGATTTCGATAGTACTTATTTTCTTTTCTGGTTGACTTTTACTTTATGTGTGAATATAATTACCATAAGAGGTAAAACGATTGACCAAGGAATTTATCTATACGGAGCCTTTACTTTCTACAAATATTATCAGAATTAATTATTTTGCTTGAGCTGAGTTCCTGATGAGTAAGGAGGGCTTTTTTGATGAGGTTGATTGGTGACAGGAGAAAGGCCAGATCATTTCAGGAATTTTTGTACATATTACCTTTCCTGGTTATTGTGGCTGTTTTTGCATATTATCCGCTATATGGCTGGTTCTATGCTTTTTTTGATTATAAGCCTCCATTCCCGTTGACCTGGGAAAAGTTTGTCGGTCTGAAATGGTTCACAACAATGGTATCGAACAAGGTCAGGATCAATCAGCTCCTGGAGGTGCTGAGAAACACATTTGCAATCAGCGGCCTCAGCCTCGGTTTCTCGTGGTTCCCTATGATCTTTGCCGTATTCCTTAATGAAATCAAGAACAGAACATATAAAAAGTTCGTACAGACAGTAACCACGCTTCCGAACTTTATCAGCTGGGTTCTGGTGTATTCCATCGCCTTCTCCGTTTTCAGCAGCACGGGCGTCGTCAATGTAGTCGCAATGAAGCTGGGGCTGATAAGTGAACCGCAGATTTATCTGGCGTCCTCCGAACATGTCTGGTTTAAGATGTGGCTTTGGCTGACATGGAAAAATGCAGGCTGGGCAGCCATCATGTATATTGCGGCTATCTCCGGCATAGACGAGGAGATGATTACGGCGGCGAAGGTGGACGGCGCCTCAAGGATGCGGATAATATGGCACATTACGCTTCCCAGCCTGCTGCCCACCTATTTTGTGATCGTAATGCTGAATCTGGCGAACTTTCTGTCCAATGGAATGGAACAGTTCTACGTATTTCAGAATGCATTCAACAAGGACTATATTCAGGTTCTGGACCTGTATGTTTACAATCTGGCCATGGGCAACGGAGGCTATTCCCTTTCCGTGGCGGTCAGCATGTTCAAGAGCGTCATCAGTGTAGTACTCCTTTGCGTCGCTAACGGCGTTTCAAAACTGGTGAGAGGCCAAGGCTTTATTTAAGCCACAGAAACCTGGGAGGAAGAGGATATGGAATATCAGACAGGCATTCAAAAAATCAAAACGACGAAATATAGAATGAAATTCAGCATAGGCGACAGGATTATAAGTGTCCTTACATACCTTATATATGCGGTGTTTTCTTTCCTGTGCGTCTATCCTTTTTACTATATCTTTATCAATTCGATCAGCGCGAATGACTTGAGTGATAAGGGAAAGGTGTTGTTCCTGCCGCAGGGTATACATTTCTCAAACTACGCAAATGTGCTGAAGATCCCCGATCTGTTCAATGCGTTGAAGGTGTCGGTGGAAAGAACGGTAGTAGGTACGGTCCTTACAGTTTTATTCGCCGCTTTCCTGGGCTACATGTTTACCAGGGAAACCCTCTGGCACAGGAAATTCTGGTACCGCTTCGTCATAGCCACCATGTATTTCAACGCCGGTATCATACCGTGGTATATTACCATGAAGAATCTCGGGCTTACCAATAATTTCTGGGGCTACATCTGGCCGGTTGTTGTTCAGCCCTTCTATATCGTACTGTGCAAGACCTTTGTGGAGTCCATACCGAAAGAACTGCAGGATGCGGCGGAGATTGACGGCGCGGGCACGCTTAGGATTTTTTTCCGGGTAATGCTTCCCATTATCAAGCCGATTCTGGCGACAATCTCAATCTTCGCGGCGGTTACACAATGGAACTCCTTTCAGGATACTCTGCTGCTTGTAACCGACAACAAGCTGTTTACATTGCAGTTTGTACTATATCAGTATGTCAACCAGGCAAGCTCTTTGAAGGGCCTGATAAATAATGCTTCAGGTACGGTCAACATTGCCGCAAGTCTGGCAAAAGCACAGACAGCCACCTCTATACGTATGACGGTAACAATTCTCGTCGTAACGCCTATCATCCTGGTATACCCGATCTTCCAGAGGTTCTTCGTAAAGGGTATCATGATCGGGGCTGTAAAAGGGTAATGAACAATGAAGAAGCATTTCATTGCTTGTTATTAAATCATAATAATATTAAAGGGAGGTTTGATTATGGGTCACAAGAAATTTCTATCCCTGCTGCTGGCAGTAGCATTCGTACTGACGACAGCTTTGACAGGCTGCGGAGGCAATACCCCGGCTGACAACACAAATGCTGCCGCAGCTACCCCTGAAGCAACGACTCCAAGCGCGACACCCGAGGCGTCGACAGAAAGCACAGCCCCCATAGCCGCCGCTCCAATCATTTCCCATGACAAGCAGCTGACTATCGATATTTATGACGTAGCGGCCAACTTTCAGGGATTGCAGAGCGGTTGGTTCGATAAAGTCGTAAAGGACAAATTCAATCTCGCACTCAATATCCTGGCTCCGCAGGTGGCGGGCAACGCATTATACCAAACGCGTGTAAGCTCCGGTAATCTTGGCGATATCGTCCTCCTTGAGCCATCGGATTTTTCCGACTGCGTACAGAACAATCTTATCAAGGATATCACTGCTGAAATCGGAAATTACTCCAATCTGATGACTTACAAGGACCAGATCGATACCTACAACAAGGGCATTCCTACCAATGAAGCCGGCAAAACCTATGGTATCCCCTGTCAGATGACAAATACAGGCCCGACGGCATATTCACAGGATGTTATCTATTCCAGTCCGCTGCTTCGCTGGGATCTGTACAGTGACATCGGACGTCCCGATATAGCTGATTTGAACGGACTCGTGGATGTTCTGGCACAAATGCAGAAGAAGCATCCGACAAACGACAAAGGTGAGAAGTGTTACGCTGTAACACTGTGGCCCGACTGGGACGGCGGCGACAACATGATGGGTATTGCGAATGTTGTCCAGCTGACCACCTGGTACGGCGAAAAGATAAAGGGCTCCATCGTATTAAAACCCGACGGAACCTGGGGCAAGGTTACGGACAAGGACGGCGCCTATTATAAGATGCTTCACTTCCTGTACGATCTGCAGCAGAAGGGGCTTGTCGATCCCGACTCCAAGGATCAGGACTGGAATGCCGTATATCCCAAGCTGACAGCCGGTCGTGTCAATCTTATGTGGTACAGCTGGCAGGTAGGCTTCTGGAATACTCAGGATAAGCTTAAACAAGGCAATGCGTTCATCTTTACTCCCGTCAAGGATCAGAAATATTACGCGGACGCCGATACATACTACGGCAGCGGCCGTGTATTCGGCGTAGGCTCCGGCGTCGATGATGAGAAGTACGCAAGGATCATGGAATTCCTTGACTGGTACGCAAGTCCCGAGGGCCTGACTTATCAGCACAACGGCATCAAGGATTTCAACTATACTGTCGGCGCTGACGGAAAATTCACCGTGAAGAATGAAAACGCTCTGATGGATAACCTGCCTGTTCCCGCGGAATACGGCGGCGGCGGTTTCAATGACGGTAACAACGCTATCAACCAGTGGATAGCGGATGCTATCAGCAAGAACCCGAATACCGGCGAGCCGTATAACAAAGAATATTGGAGCACATACAAGGCAGCTACGCAGACACAGATGAAGAAGGATTGGGCGGCAAAATTCGGTTCACCCGAGCCTGCGCAGTGGATGAAGGACAATAACGTTCTGTTGGTAAGCCCGAATGTCAGAGTATCTCTGCCGAGCGATCCCAACGATATAGCTGTTGTCCGCAACGCCTGCGAGGAAGTACTCGAGGAATATTCCTGGAAGATGATCTTCTGCGGCAGCGAATCCAAGTTCAATTCACTGTGGGATGAAATGGTTGGACAAATGGATGGAAACGGATTTGCGGATGTCGTAACATTCGATACACAAAAATGGCAGATAGAGCTCGACGCAAAGAATAAAGCTGCAGGAAAGTAAAATCTCATGCCATCAAGGCAATAAAAGGAGGGGGCAACCCCTCCTTTTTAATTTTCACCTTTGGCTCATTTTCGTGATCTCCCTACCTTTCCCCGTCCTAATTCAAAGAATCAAAAATATAATAATTTGACAAAAAGGTTGAATAAAAAGCCCAAAAGTCAAGAAATAATTGACACTTATAAATAGTATGATATGTTTATCTTGATATGTAAATTATTCCTATATATGTAATTATAAGGGGGTATGCCATGGCAGATCAATGAAGTTACCTCACCTGTACCAGAGGCGCTTAACCACGTTGCGCGTCAGTAACGAGGCTGAAAACGAGGAACCTCTACCTCAGAATAAAAGAGGCCAATAATTATTTTGGGAGGTATTAGCTATGAAAAAATTCTTAACGATTGTCATTGTGTTGGTCATGGTCTTTTCCCTGGCAGTACCGGGAATGGCCGACAGCGTTCCCGCCAGTAATAACGTGATTTATTTCAACGCTTTGAGAACAGCATGCAATCCCGGTTATTACTTCTCAGGAGCTCTGCTCGATATGGGTGTTACGCTGAACGCCGGCGCCGTCGATAAGGACACCTTCTACGCAAAAGCCAGGGTAACCGAATATGACGGCAGTGTTCAAGGTTCTTTCGGAAACTTCGCCTGGGATCCTGAAAAAGAGAGTTACGCTCTCGGAGATGGATGGGCCAGATGGAACATTGTCGACGCCTATGTTTCGGATGCCAATGGGAATAGGGCGCCAAACGGCAAATATGTCAAAATCGATATTGAATGGGAGACCAGAACTGAGCCAAGCGGAGCCAGCAGCGCAAACAGGTATGACGTTCCCGCTACCCGCGCGGCGTGGTACACAGCAGGCGGATATATTGCCTATGCCAATATAGAGCTTGACATTAAGCAAGAAAAGGAAATACCCGGCATAGCGGCGGCTTCTTATGTCCAGGGTGAAACAAAGCACGATCCCATATTCGAACAGTTTAAGATCTCGGACGCTCCTGGAGGAGGCCAGTACTCGCTGTATACCCCCGCGAACGCGAGCAAGGGTAATAAAAGGCCGCTATTGGTCTGGTTCCATGGCACGGGAGAACGCTATCACGGAGCTAATCCGGGCGGCAATCTCATAGGCAATAGGGTCCTTGCATTCGCGGACAAGGAATTCCAGACAGCCCTCGGCGGCTGCTATGTCCTGGCCCCGCAATCGACTACGGCCGGATGGAGCGCCAATAGACTAAACGATATGGAAGCGCTAATCAAATCGGTGATCTCAGAAAACAATATAGACGCCACCAGGATTTATGTTGGCGGTCTTTCGATGGGCACCGGCATGACAATTCCCCTGATAACTTCTACTACCGAAAATAAGATTAACTATGCCGCGGCGATCCTCTGCTCCGGAGGCAATATAAATTCGACAGAGGCGCAGACAATCGCCGAAAAGGACTTCCCTGTGTATCTTGTGGGCAGCACATCGGACTGGGCCGCCTCCGGATTTACTACCGCCCTTAATAACCTGCTGGCGGCAGGCGTGGACGCAAAGATGAAGCTGTTTCCTGCGGGCCCCGTTTTCGACGGAAAACATTATTATGGCGCCCACGATGCATGGAACTATATTTACAACAATATTGTAGTGGATGAAGAAGGCGAGACCATCTTCGAGTGGATCGCAAAACAGAGCCGCGCTCAGCCCCTGGATATTACAACTACTGCAAATCTGGTCAAAAAGGGAGATTATTTCGATGTAAAGGCTTCCTTTGTTGAGGCAACAACCTCCAATGCGGTTAGCTTCGTCCTTGAATATGATCAGGACAAATTCGAATATGCCGGCAACCTTGGTGCAGATCCATCCCAGGATTCTTATATAGACGGCGTTACTTACCTTACCAGCGATAATGGAGACGGAAAGGTAAAGTTTACGCTAATGATTCCCGATTACAAGGCAAAAGACCTCGTAAGCCTCCGTTTCAGGGCCAAGGAAAATGCGGACATCCAGAATGCCGACAGTTCGATTTCGGCAACGGCTTACTATGTTTTCAAGACTTCCACAGGGCAAAAGGTCGTATTGACAGCCTTTGGTTCGACTGACTTCACAACCAGCGGCATTCCGGGCGATACGGACGCCGACGGCAAGGTGACGTTGCTTGATCTCTCCAATATCATCGATATGTTCGGTGTGAAGAAGGGAGACGCACTTTGGGCAAAAGCCAGGTTCTTCGACTTCAACAAGAATAATGTAATCGACATTGCCGATATCGTTGCTGTTGCCAGGCTGATCGTTTAGCTGAATTGCTTGTAATACGCCGCAGGTATCACTTGCGGCGTATTACCCTTTACTTGTATTTTCCTGACTAAACGGTATGGCAATACCTGATGAAAGAGGAGATAAGCATGAAAATGAAAGATTTTATCACTGAGAAAAAGTGGCATCTTATATCGGGTATATTATTTCTGGCCATTTTTACGCTTGTAACGGGAGTTCTCATAAACAGCATTATAATAAAACTCGACAGTATTCAGAAGCAGAACAAATTGTTCGCGTCCGGAGTCGAAGCTATAGAAGCCTCGTCGGCGGCGCTAAACGGCTCTATAGACGACTTGGCGCAAAACATGGGAGCGGACCCGGAATATCAATCGCTGATAAGAAATCTGGAGTCCGATCTTGAAAGCATTCTTTCAAAGCTCTCGGAATTGTCAGCTGCGGGAAACGGCAATGAAGAGCTTATGTCGCTAAAGGCCTCCATAGACAAACTGAATAAAATACTAAAGAATATGGAAAGCGGCGCCAAACCGGTAACGACGGTTCCGGATTCAAGCCTGCCCGGCAATCCCGCTCCCTCCGCAACGGTAAAGAAAGGGCAGGAGATCACTGTTATCATCCATGCCGGAGCGGTTTCCGATATGTATGGCTATCAGTTCAACTTGAATTATGACAAGAATAAAGTCTCTTATAAAAGCGGACTGAGATCTTCAATAAACGGAATCAGTACGATTTTCAAAAAGGACAATCCCGACAACCTGCTGATCGGTGCGACGATGATAGGCGACAAGCCGGGATACTCCGGGAAAAACGTCGATGTCTGCACTTTGGTTTTTACAGCGAAAGCAGATATCGACCCGTCTACTTTCAGCATAAGCCAGGTAAATACGGTGGACTCCGCGCAGAAATATGTCGAAAACATCAGTGGATGGAGTATTGCTGTGAAAGCTCAATGACAGATAAAATACCAGTAAAAGAAAAACCCTCATGAATATCCCCCGCTTTGCCGGGGGGTATTCATGTCAAGGGTGATAAATCATCATATTTTGAAGTCTTTTTATAATTGGAGTGACCCCCTGACAAATTATATACTTTTTTGAATCCGTTATTAATCAATATATTTTGTGCTGCGTTTCCGGTAACACCCTTATTGCAATAAGTAACTACAGTTTTATCCTTATCAAGTGAATTCATTTCTTCACGTATTCTGTCATGCGGCATGCTTATGGCGCCGCCAATATGGGCCTGTTCATACTGCACAGCTGCCCTGGCGTCTACAACTGTAATATCCTCACCGTTCTCCATGCGCTCCTTCAAAACCGATGCTGTAATAAGCTTTCGGTTTCTGTTTATAGCGTTATCAAGTATCATACCGGTATACATTACAGGGTCTTTTGTAGTGGAAAACGGCGGAGCGTAAGCCAGATCCAAATGAAACAGGTCTTCAGCCTTTGCGCCGAAGCTGATAGCTGTGACAAATACATCGATCCGTTTATCGACTCCGGATTTACCGACTATCTGTGCGCCGAGCACCCTGCCGGTCTTTCTGTCCGCGACCGCCTTAATGACCATTTCCCTGCCATGGTAATATTCCGGTTTATCCGGTTTGATGATATGGCAAACTTCAACATCGTAGCCTTCCTTTATGGCCTCCTTTTCAGAGAGCCCCGTCTGCGCAACAGACATATCAAATACCTTGAAAATGCCCGTGCCAAGGATACCTCTGAACTCCAAAGGCCCGCCTGTTATTTGGTCTCCGGCGATCCTTCCCATTTTGTTTGCCGTTGAGCCCAGAGGTCTGTAGACAGGCCTGCCGGAGATCAGCGAATAACTCTCTGCACAATCTCCGCACGCATAGATGCCTTCGACGCTTGTTTGCATTTTTGTATTCACTTTGATGGCTCCGGTAATACCCAACTCGATTCCTGCGGTTTTTGCCAGTTCCACGTTGGGTTTTACACCGACGGACATGATGATGAAATCAGTATCGATTGTCTTTCCGCTTTTTAAAACTACTTTATCAGCCGATGCATCGCCTTCCAATCCGGTTACAGAATCGTTCAGAATCAGATTTACTCCCTGTTCACTTAAATAATCCTCCAGGTAAACGGCTATATCCTTATCCAGTGAAGGCATGACTTGATCGGCCATCTCAATAACGGTAACACCGATACCTCTTGCTACGAAGTTTTCGACCAATTCGAGGCCAATAAAGCCCGAGCCGACAATCACCGCATTTTTCGGTTTTTTTCCTATGATGAAATTACGAATACTTTCAGCGCTTCCTACATTGCGCAGCGAAAAGACATTAGGTTTGTTTATTCCTTCTATGCCAGGTTGAACAGATCTCGCGCCTGTCGCGATTATCAGCTTATCATAAGCTTCAAAAAAAACTTCATCCGTGTCGAGGTTTTTTATTGAAAGCAGCTTCCCTGCCGTATTAACCTCAAGCACCTGGTGTCTTGTATAGACGTCGACATTGTATTTCTTTTTGAAAAACTTTGCGTCACGAGGAACCAAAAGCTCGCGGCTCTCGACTTCAGTGCCGATAAAATACGGCAGCCCGCAGCTTGAATATGATATTTCACTATCCATATCGAAGATTTTGATTTCAGCCTGTTCGTCATTTCTCCTTGCTTTGGCTGCAGCTGACGTGCCGGCGGCTACGGCGCCTATAACCAATATTTTCATATGGCCTCCTAAATTACTTTAATCCCGGGAACCATTGTTTCGTATTGTTTGCGATTTTAACAAGCATCAGCATGACGGGTACTTCAGTCAAAACGCCAACAGTTGTTGCCAATGCAGCAGGAGATGTCGTACCGAATAATGCTATTGCTACCGCAACTGAGAGTTCGAAAAAATTCGAAGCGCCGATCATTCCGGCAGGGGCTGCGATATCGTGAGGCAGCTTCAGCCATTTACAGGATATATAGGAGATAAAAAATATGAAGAAGGTTTGTATTGTGAGAGGTATCGCAATAAGTAATATATGCAGCGGATTATTGAGGAAAACCTCTCCCTGGAAGGCGAAAAGCAGGATCAGCGTTAGAAGCAGACCTGTGATCGTGGCATTATCGAATTTGGGGAGAAACTTTTTCTCAAAGTATTCCAATCCTCTTTTTCTGATTACCAGCATTCTGGTTAATATACCCCCGGCAAGCGGTATCACGACAAACAACACTACCGATAATATCAAAGTATCCCATGGAACCGAGACTTTACCGATACCCAAAAGAAATTTGACTATGGGAACGAAAGCGATCAGGATGATCAAGTCGTTCGTTGCTACCTGAACGACTGTATAGGCGGGATTTCCTCTGGTTAAAGTGCTCCACACAAATACCATGGCTGTACAGGGCGCAGCACCCAGAAGGACGGCGCCTGCAAGGTAGTTCTTAGCAAGATCCGGAGCTATGAAATTGCTGAAAACGCCGTAGAGGAAAAACGAGGCTATGGCAAACATAGTAAACGGCTTGATCAGCCAGTTGGCCGTCCATGTGACAAATAAGCCTTTTGGGTTCCTGCCCACATTCTTTATACTCTGAAAATCCACCTTCATCATCATCGGATATATCATAACCCAAATCAAAATGGCTGTCGGTACGGATACTTTGGCATATTCAAACCGATTCAAAAAGGTCGGAATCACTGGTAAAAATTTGCCCACAAGAACACCCGCAACCATGCATAGTATTACCCATACCGTAAGATATTTTTGAAAAAAGCCTATTTCGGACGTCCTCTTCCCATCCATAAAAACTCTCCTTTACAGCCTTATATTTGACGCAAATACTACTGCCTACGCCAGTTCAGTCAGTATATTAACTATTTCTTTAGTCTTTAGAACCTTGCCGAAGGAAACAACCTTTTCATCAATCACGAGAGCTGGAGTAGACATTACCCCATATGCCACTATGTCTCTAAAATCCGTCACCTTGATTATTTCCGCTGCAATGCCCGTTTCCTTAAGAGCAGCCTCGGTATTTTCCTTCAAAGTAACACAGTTTTTGCATCCGGAACCTAAAATTTTTACTACCATGCGATTCACTCCAATCTCATTTTATATTAAAGCAAAAGATAACCAAATATGTTGAATACATAGCCTATGACCATGATTCCCAGTGTTACAATCCCTGCAAATATACCCAACAGTTTGGTTTTTACTACCTTCTCAAGCATAATCATAGAGGGAAGGGAAAGTGCAGTTACAGCCATCATGAAAGACAAGGCCGTCCCGATTCCTACCCCCTTTGACACAAGGGCCTCTGCTATCGGCAGCGTTCCGAAAATATCAGCATACATCGGAACGCCGACGATAGTTGCCAAAAGCGCAGAGTACCATTTGTCCTGGCCCAGAACAGCTGTTATAACCGGTTCCGGAACCCAGTTATGAATTGCTGCGCCTATCCCGACTCCAATCAGGATGTACAGCCAAACCTTCTTGATAATGCTCGATACCTGATCTTTTGCAAAGCTTAGTCTGTCGCGTTTAGTCAATTCTTCCTGTTCAGCATCCAGCATTTTGTTATTGAAAACAAAGGATTCAACATACTTCTCCAATTTTGCCTTACTTATGATTGTTCCGCCGATTACCGCCAGTATGATACCTACCAGCACGTAAGCCAAAGCTATTTTCCAGTTGAAAATACTTGCCAGCAGTAATACCGAAGCGAGGTCTACAAGCGGGGAGGAGATCAGGAAGGAAAAGGTAACTCCGATAGGCAGCCCCGCGCTCGTAAAACCTATAAACAGCGGAATAGACGAGCATGAGCAAAACGGTGTCACCGTCCCCAGCAGTGCTCCAAGCAGGTTTGCAAAAAACCCGTCGTACCGGCCCAGTATTTTTCTGGTCCTTTCAGGCGGAAAATAGCTCTGAATATATGAAATCACAAATATAAGCACTGAAAGCAGTATAAAGATTTTTACGACGTCATAAATAAAGAAATGTATGCTTCCGCCAAGCCTTTCTTCCGTACCGAGCCCGAATACCCTCTCCACAAGAAGCTTTACCAGTGCGGAAAGCCAATCCATTTTCAATAATTGGTTGTTGAGCCATTCGAATACGTTCATAAGCTAACCCCATAAAATTATTTCGACAATAATGCTTTAGTTTCCTCGAGCTGTCGAAGGATGATTTTCTCAGCCAGGTCAAGCATTTCAAAAACCTCTTCATTTTTAACCGAATAAATAACCTTAGACCCCTCTTTTCTGCTATCAACGATGCCCTGACTTTTTAGAACTGTCAGATGCTGCGATGTGTTCGACTGTTCCGAATCTATTTCGGGCAGAATATCGCAAACACACAACTCGCCATCCTTCAAAAGCTTAATGATCTGTATTCTGGTAGGGTGGGCCAACGCCTTGAAAATATTTGAAACAAGCTGGCTTCCCATATTTATCACTGTAAACACCTTCAATCGTATTAGTTTTTTCTAATATTATAATATCATTATATGATTGCATATATAAATGTCAACACTAATTCTCCAAATCAAATAAAAAAAACTCCCGACAAGCGGGAGTGGAGTTCTGACAGAGAGCTTCGTTCAGATATTCAGTATAGTTCGATAAGACTGTTTAATCAGTAGCCTATCTCTTCGCCTATGATGACGACCTCTGTCTTCTCTATGCCGGACAGCTTATTCCAGAGGACGGTCAATCCCCTGCAGATACGATCAGGGCTGCTGCAGTCATAGCACTTCAGTTCGCCCCTGACGCAGGGTGTGTCTACATTCAAGCGCCTGGCGTTGAGCGGCGCAGCGATGTTCCTTGCACGCCACAACGCTTTATCGAAGTTCTCTGCGATTTTGTTGGTACCGACAATTATATAGACCTTCTTCTTGCCGTACAGAGTATTTACCACCCTGTTGCCGGAGCCGTCAATGTTTATTATCTCTCCGGATTCGGCAATTGCGTTTGCACTGGTCAGGTAAACCTCAGCGGCGGTGGAGTTCCTGCGCGCCTCATCCTTCTCCTGTTTCCAGTGCCAGTACACTTTGTTGTTTTCGCCAAGCCGTTCGAACAAGCCCAGCGTCTCGACAGTTTTGCTGCCGCCGAAGCCTATGGTCTCACCCTTTAATTGCGACGCTATATAGTCGGCTGCTTCCTTCCCAGTGGCAAAGTAGCTGGCGTCAAAGCCGCGTGCGACCAGATTTTTCATGGTTTTATCGATATTTATCATTTCTGCTCCCCCCGATATGCTGTTTTATTCCAGTATATCAATTAAATTATACCTTATCTGTGTTATACTGAGAAGACATTGATATGGAAGCCAGAAATAATAAATCTCTATTTTTGCGCCGATTGCAGAGGCAGCACATTCTTTCGAAATGAAGCATATTTAGCATGAATATCAAGGGGGACATCCGGATTGAATTATACAAAACCCAAAAAGCTTCTAAATAAAAATTTTATCTTGCTTATCTTAATAAGCCTCATTACTTCCTTCGGATTCAACATGATAATGACGCTTGTATCCTCGTATGCTGTGGAACTTGGCTCGAAACTAACCATGGCGGGAACCGTCGCCGGAATATTCTCCATTTCGGCATTACTGAGCCGTCCTTTCAGCGGATATGCGACGGACGTATACAACAAAAAGACCATGTGCGTGCTATCGACGCTTTTGATAGGCATGGCGATGTTAGGATATGTGATTTCTCCAAATATAAGCACGTTTTTTATCATGAGGATAATCCATGGGCTTGCATTCGGTGTCAGCGGAACTGCCAATCTCGCTCTCGTCAGCGAATATATTCCCGATGAGAACATGGGCCAGGGCCTTGGTTATTTCGGATTGGGTCAGGTTATGGCGCAGGTCGTAGGACCGAGTATAGGTATCTACATAAAGGATTTGTACGGTTATGACATGCTGTTTGTTATAATTTCCATTCTCACATTTTTAGCGGCCTTAATCCTTGCCTTGTGCTTTAAATATGACGCTGCCCCGATAGTTGACAAAAATATCGAAGAAGGTGAAAAGCATAAGAAATTAACCTTCGGTAATCTAATCTCAAAGGAATGTATAATTTACGCACTCATTGGAGGCCTGTTTTCCCTCGGAAACGGGATCGTCAATTCTTTCCTCGTTCTTATAGGCCAGGAGCGCTCCATAGCAAACATATCCCTATTCTTTTCGGTCAACGCGATCGTACTGTTCCTGATGAGACTTACCATCGGAAAGGTCGCAGACAAGACAAAGCTTATTATCATGGTCAATATATCTCTGTTATTCAGTGCGGTCTCAATGGTACTGGCAGGGTTCACCTCGGTTTTTGCCGTGATGATGGTCGCTGCAGCGCTTAAAGCCATAGGTCAGGGCGGTGGCCAGATTTCACTGCAGTCTGCCTGCATAAAAAAAGTCTCCCCGGTCAAAGTCGGGGTGGCAACGAGTACATTTTTTATAGGCGCCGATATAGGACAGGGGCTTGGTCCGATCATCGGCGGAAAAATCTCCGATTTGTTCGGCTATGAAACGATGTTCACTTGTGTAACCGCATTATTGCTACTCGCTATCGTTATTTTCACTATCTATGAAAAAAGATCGACAGCTTTCCAAAAGGTACACGATGAATATCCGTCTGCATAAAGTGCCGCTTATGGCGCGGCGATAGATGGAGCAGGTTTAACAACGCATGGAGAAATGGTTTGCTCAGCCAGGCTATTAACTCCGCTTTTCAAGGGCAACATAACAGGATCTTTTTGAAACGGACCTGTAAGCGGGGCGTATGATCTTGCCCGCATTTACGATCTCTTCGATACGATGTGCCGCCCAGCCGGCCATACGGGCAATTGCGAACAAGGGGGTATACAGCTGCAGCGGCAGGTCGAGCATATCATAAACAAAACCGCTGTAGAAATCGATATTGGCACTGACACCTTTGTAGATACGGCGTTTTTCTCCTATGATTTCCGGAGCCAGCCGTTCCACCAGTGAGTACAACCGGAACTCCTCCATCCTGTTTTTCTCTCTTGAGAGACTCTCGACAAAGCTTTTCAGCACATTCGCACGCGGATCCGACAGGGAGTATACCGCATGCCCCATACCATAGATCAGACCTGAACAGTCAAACGCCTGTTTATCCAGCAGCTTTGAAAGATAGTCCGCAACAAGTGCTTCATTGGTCCAGTCTCCAATTTCCTTCTTCATGTCTTCGAACATCTGCACTACCTTGATATTTGCACCGCCATGCCTGGGCCCCTTCAGGGATCCAAGAGCAGCCGCAATGGCGGAATATGTGTCCGTTCCGGAAGAGGTTACTACATGAGTGGTAAAAGTGGAGTTATTTCCGCCGCCATGCTCCGCGTGCAATACAAGAGCCACATCGAGAATCCTGGCTTCCAGTGGTGTGTACCGGCTGTCGGGGCGCAGCAGGTGCAGAATATTCTCCGCCGTGGATAGGTTGAGCTGGGGTGAATGGATATGAAGACTCTTTCCGTCATGATAGTGGCAATAAGCCTGGTATCCATATACCGAGAGCAGAGGAAACAGTGCCAGCAGCTGCAGCGATTGGCGCAATACATTGGGCAGGGAAATATCATCAGCATACTCATCATAGGAATATAGCGTCAAAACACATCGAGCGAGCGCATTCATAAGGTCCCGACTGGGAGCTTTCATAATGGTATCCAGTACGAAGTTGGTCGGCAGTGAACGATATTCCCCCAAGATCCTGTTGAATTTATCCAATTCCCGAACATCAGGCTGTTGCCCGAACAAAAGCAAATAGGACACCTCTTCAAACCCGAAACGGTTTTCCTTGATGAAACCGCCGACAATTTCCTCAACATCGATTCCCCGATAGTAAAGCTTTCCCTCACAGGGTTGTTCTTCCCGATCGACCACTCTGGAGGAAACGATTTCGGAAATCTCAGTCAGGCCGGCAAGTACACCCTTCCCATTTACATCCCGCAGCCCTCTCTTCACGTCAAATTTACCATAAAGCGAAGGGTCGATCATACTATTCAGTTCGCATAGACTTGAAAGAGCCGAGATCTCGGCAGTAATTCCGGAAAAAGATTTATTCATTGGTTCCTTTCCACGCTTACGAGATTAGCTGACGGATTCGGGTCGAAAGATGACCCTACCTGAGCTATGGCCCAGGATTCACCCCAAATTTGGTTCTCCCGCTCTTTTGATTCAGCGTTCTTTAATTAAGTTGATACCCAGCTTTTTTCATATACAACCAAGCAGAGTATATCATAATTCGGATTGCCCCTTCAATAACGAATATTGGTTCGTAACTATATTTTAACTATTTTTCCCATGAAAAAAAGCAGATGGTAAAATCATCAAAATAAAGTTTGACAATCCATCGAGCTATTTGCGCCGATAAAACGATCAAGGCGTCTGGTATATGCGGCGGGCTGTCATGAAATTGCCGGCATAATAACCCGTTGTCAGATCTGAAATGATGACACAGGAGGAGGTTCCGGAGGAAGCATGAATGAATTTTCCATCGCCTATGAATATACCGGTGTGGTTTATAGCGCTGTGTCCTCCGTTCGTATCAAAAAACACCAGATCTCCGGACTTGAGATTCTCTTTCGAAATCTCCATTCCCTGTTTGGCCTGATCCGATGAAACCCGTTCCAGCCTGATGCCGAATGCACCAAACACATAGCTGGTAAATCCGGAGCAATCAAAACCGGCAGGCGACATGCCCCCATATACGTATGGTACTCCAAGAAGGGTTTTTGCAAATCCGATCAATTCCTCCGCGTCAGGTCCGATGGTGTCTGGACTTGAGCCGGCCGGACCAACACCCGCACCGCCTGCGTCTGCCGGATTCGAGCCGGTTGTGCCTGCTCCGTCCGGATTTACACTGATTACGCTGATTGTACCTGTGCGCATTGCAAAGATATTACTTTCACCGAGTACATTGATTGTTCCGGCACTGATTTTATTAATTTTAGCTGCACCCAGCACACTCGCATTAACAATGTTGATTGTCCCTTGCATCACTGACTGCTGAGTGGCGCTTTCCTTTGATGCGCCCTCTTCCGCAGCACTTTCCTGGGTTGTAACGCTCTGAGCCACACCGCTTTGTGATGATGCCTGCCCAGTCCCGCTCCCTTGTACTGGCTCCTGCTGTGTGGAAGCATTCTTATCAGCAGCTTCCTGTCCCTCGTTGGAACCTACGGAAACATATTGACCCATTACCCAACCCGTAAGTTCCTCCCTGCTAACATGAACCGTGACCTTGTACCAGCCATCACTTTCCTCTGTGATCAAAACCTGTACGCCTTTGGGAAGCTGACAGAGAATCGTTGCTGAAACAGTCGGGTTTTGTCTTAAATTCAGGACCTCCGCTGCGACAACAGCCGTTCGATGGTTTTCGGCAAAAACCGTCACCGGCATGAGTATAAGCATAAGGAAAACAATTGCTATAGATGAGATTGATTTTAATAGTCCTGACATTTTTCCCCCTTTGCGAAGCTCCGAATTCGACGAAAAAAGGTTTTATCTTCAGTTTCCATAATTTAAGTATACTTTTGTCGAATCTGGAGTACAAGAATAGACATGGATTTGTAACAATATTTTAACGAAAGGTACAGATCAGTTCAGTATATATTCCGAGATATCAGATAAATAATAGCTTATCTGTGGTATACTGAGAAGACATGTTGATATGAAAGGCTGGAGTAATAAAGTTTATGAATCTCTATTTTGCGCCGATGGAAGGCCTGACCGGGCATATCTACAGGAATGCCCAACATACCTGCTTTAACAGCATCGACAAATATTACTCCCCTTTTATTTCCACCAATGAAAGCGGAACTTTCAAGAAACGGGAATTGAACGAGCTTTCGCCGGAAAATAACCGGGCTTATCCTTTTGTACCGCAATTGCTGTCCAACAAGGCGGACGATTTTATTGCCATGGCGGAAAAAATAAAGCGTATGGGATACCGGGAGATCAACCTGAACCTGGGATGCCCATCCGGGACAGTCGCCGCCAAAAACAAGGGCTCCGGCTTTTTGGCGAAACTTAAGGAGCTGGATGCATTCCTATATGAGATCTTTGCCTGGGGAGGAACCAAAATCTCGATAAAGTCCAGAATAGGGAAGGAGCATCCGGACGAATTCTATGAGTTGATCGATATGTTCAACAGGTACCCGGTTGAAGAGCTGACCATTCATCCGAGGCTTCAAAGGGATTTTTACAAAAACACGCCCAATATGGAAGTGTTCAAATATGCTTTGAGCCATAGCAAAAATCCGCTCTGCTATAACGGGAACATTTTTACGATCGGACAATACCGCAGGTTTTCAGAGGAGTATCCCGCTGTTAAATCTGCCATGCTCGGCAGGGGTCTGTTGATAAACCCCGGACTGGCAAAAGAAATCAGGCAGAACGTAAAAACGGACAAAAGCAACTTGAAATTATTTCACGATACAATTTATGAGGAGTACCGCAAACTCCCTTCCGGGGATACTGCGACACTGTTTAAGATGAAGGAAATCTGGTTCTATATGAGCTTAATGTTTTCCAACAATGAAAAATATGCGAAGAAAATCAAAAAAGCCACAAGACTGCGCGACTATGAAGAAGCGGTTTCCAGCCTATTCAGAGAGCAGGAGCTTTTGGAGTGCTATGAACAGAACCTTGAGAAAATCTGATTGCGCACAAGCCCAATGAAAGGTATCCTCAATTCCCTGTACCAAATCTCATACTATGCCAATTTCAATAATATCTCGGCGACGACCATGGCGTCATACATGCCCCTGTGAGCGGATTGATTGACTGCACCTATATGCTGCGCAACGGTAGCCAGTTTGTGATTCCGCAGGCCGGGATAACAGCGGCGGGATAATGCCAAGGTATCAATAACCGGGTTTGTGAGACTCCTGCCGATCTTCCGCATTTCATGATTGATGAACTGCATATCGAAGGACGCATTGTGGGCAGCCATCGGAAAATCGCCGAGGAACTCCAGAAATTGCGGCAAGGCTTCTTCAATCAGAGGCGCATTTTTCACCATTTCGTCCTCGATTCCGGTTAGCTCCGTAATATGTGACGGCAATCTGCAACAGGGATTTACAAACGTCTGGAACTGTTCGGTTACCCTGTTGTCCACAACCTTTACCGCCCCGATCTCAATGATGCGGCACGGCGGCGCAAAACCAGTGGTTTCCAAATCAAATGCCACAAAGCTGGCAGGTATTTTCTGCATAACCGGATCCTCCAAATATTAGCCTGACTCTTATTTTTTCAGTATACCATATCCGTGAACCATCATGAAATTATCTATTAAAATGGGAATCATACTACCATCCTCATTCGGCGGTACAGGGTCAGCCAGGAGACAATTCAAGTACTCCTGCACATGAAGAAATTTGAGTATATAGTACTTTGAAGCCCGGCAGTTTGAGCTTATCAATAAATTTGTCCGCAGCTATATAGAACTCGTCATAATCCCATTTGCCGGCATTTTTGCCCTTGCACTCGTTTAGTTTTTCAGCTGTCAGAAATGAGATATCAGCGATTATTATTTTCCCGTCCTTATTCAAAGAAGCACTCAACTTTTCAATAAACTCAACTTTCTTATCATCGTTCAGATGGTGGATTGCATATGTCGAAATTATGTAATCGAATTTCTCCGTTTTGAATTCCGATGGCAGACCGGAATTAAAATCCCATTGCAGGAGAATCGCTTCCGGCATTTTCTCCCCGGAGATCTGAATCATCTTTTGGGAGAAATCCATACCATAAATAACAGCACCGTCTTTGTATAACCGATTTGCCAATAACCCGGTGCCGATCCCGACATCCAGGATTCTTGACTTCTTATTCTCCACCTTGCAATAGACATAATCGAGCACAGCATAATATCCGTCAAAAGGATATTCGCCAGAGCACTTTTTGACGTATTCATCATATTCTTCAGACCAAACATCAAAACCGCTTTGTTTAAGCATTCATTCCTCCTATTGGCTTGCATTTGTTACGGAGCTTTCATAGCTAGCCCTAAATACCGATTTTGTAGAAGCTTACGTATTCTATTTTATTCTGCCGTAGTATTCCTCCAGCTTTCGGTCACAATGCTCACGAATCCAATTGATGCCCTCTCCGGTCAGCTTCCTGAAGACGTGCCGGTTAAATTCTACATATTCAATCTCGCGACTTCTTTTCATAAAGCGCATATCTTCAAACCGCTTGAATGGATTTGAAAAGATAAGCTCCGCGTTCCTCGACTTTATTTTTTCGCAGTGAATCAAATTCGCTGAGACCCATGCCTTTGAATTCAAGAATTGCGTAAATGACTTCGACAAGATCGGCCAGTTCTTCGACATTATCGGATTGGAGGTATTCCTGAAGCTCCTCGCCAAGTTTCATGTCGGGATATTTTTTATATTTGTCTGCATCAAGACGTTCCGTAACGGCTTTCTTTCCGCTTCGTTCAATTATTTCGGGGATCTTATCCCTGATAAGCTTGTTGTATGGGATCGGACTCATGGGGGCCTCCGTTTTAAATAGACTTATTATGCAAGTGCCTCTTATTTCTGATTTGTTACTGCATGCATATCCTTCAATGCTTTATTTTGTTTAGGCTTCTGTCTTGAGTCACGTCTGTAATTTTTTCTTCCCTGAGCTGTTTTAAGTTTTTGTCTATTCTCAGATTCAATTCCAACAAATCAGCAACTTTTTTGCATTGCTCATCGGAATACTTGTCCGGTAATGATTCGAAAAAAGTCTTTATTTCATCCGGTTTTATGATAGGAATCTCGGGGAAGTAGGTCTTAAGCTTGTCATCTTCAAAATTTGTAATATGCAAAGTGTTGACAAAGTAATTCCCTATTCTGCACTTCTGCATAAAATCATTCAATGCCTTTGACTTCAGGATGGAGTGTTTAACCGGCAAATACTTATCCTGTCCCGGAATCGGGGAATGATTGGACGGGCGGCTAAACGCATCGTTTTCAACATTGAATATCCCTTTAGGACAAATGGCAATGTAATCAATGTTCGCGGCCCCTATGCCGGCATTTTGAATAAAATAGTAGTTCTCCGGAAATTCCGACAGCGCTTTCTCCAAGTAACCTTTATTCGTTACCTTTTTAAAGGATGAAATACCGGCAAGAAGAGAAATCAATCCCATACTCAGAGAGGCAACAGCAGCGTATAAATTCAAGTTGAACAAGGGGATGCATCCAAGCGCAAGTAAGCAACCGATAATGAAAAGCAATAAAGCTTCTCCTTTCTTTTTCACAGGCTTATTGATATTGGACATAGGCACCTCCGAACAGAACCTGACATATACCGGTTCTTTTATAAATAGCCCTATTATATAACTCCGGCAGCCCCATAAACCACCCATATCAATATTAACAAGTTCGGCGCCATTTTACAATATTGTTAACTTTAAATAAAAGTGATACTATTTTTGTAATACCTTTAGTTCTGAATAATCAACAATTTAACTGGCGTTTTGAAGGTGATGTGACGTTGGAATCCTTTGAGAATTATGTTTATAAAGCGGAAGTGAATTGGTCGCTGCTAATGGAAGGATTAACGCTTCCCGTGGATAATCAGGTCATTTTTGCACGTAATATGGGGAATTTCCTTCAAAGAGGAGAAGCCAGAGATATTAATCTATACTTGAATGGCAGATCATATAAAGCCCAAATTAGAAATGTCAACTTTGACACAAAGTTTAACCGGAAGAAGGATATCCTTCAGATCAGGTACCCTAAAAATGGCGAGTTGGCCCAAGCTTTACAAGCTTGTTTTGTGAAAAGTTACAAGTATATAAAAGCAATAAAGGATGTGCGAGATAAGGAAAACCGGAAAATGATCCGGCTTCCTGACGGTTTAAAGGAATATCTGACTATTTATACAACCGAATACGAGGATTCTTATATCCTTGAAGCGATTGAAGCAGATGATATTTCATATCTCCGCAACACTATCAAACAACAATCCTCAGAGCGTTTCATGGAAGCCAATTTCAATTATGAAACCGAGGACAAAACCACCGCCATTTTTGAGGACAGAAGAATTATCAAAATCCGGAAACTCAACAGGAAGATCGGAGATAATCTTAAGTTGCTGTATGACTATAGGTGTCAGATCTGCGGTAAAATCACAGGTACAGATTATGGCACACATATTGTAGAATCTCATCACATTGATTATTTTGTAAACAGCCTGAATAATGATTCCAATAATCAACTTATTGTCTGTCCCAATCACCATAGTATTATCCATGATACCAATCCGGAGTTTAACCGGAAAAAATTGATATTTCTTTATCCGAATGGGTATCAGGAAGTGCTTGTGCTCAACAGGCATTTATATTGAGACTGACGTTTGGTAATGGAAAAGGGGTAAGCGTTTGGAGCCCCCAATCAGAGTCGAACTGATGACCTCATCCTTGCCATGTTTAGTCTGCAAATCCCGGATAATCTCACCAATTCCCGAAACGCTGTATTTCAGCGCGTTTCAGGGCTTCACAGCTTTTTTGCCACGATTCTCAACTCTGATCAGTGATTGCTTTATGTTAATAATATCCTTTTCAAAATTAACACAATCTCCTGGTCAGGCCAAGCAATTCCCCGATCCTCCTCAAATCCTATGTTTATTCTCCAAAGACCTGCTGCAAGGTATAACGATCCCCTGCATTAGTTGTTCGCCAACGCTCTATCCCAGTAATCGCCGGGAGTTTTGCCCTGTACAGACCAGCCGCCGTCAGAGAAGAAAACCTGCCCTGTCACAAACGACGATTCGTCCGTCGCCAAAAACATTGCCGGACCGACCATTTCCTCGGGCTCGGCAGAACGTCCGAGCGGGACAACAGATCCCCATGTATCACGATAATTTGGGTCATCCTTGAGATTACGGTCAACATTTGTCGGTCCGGGTGCAAAGGTATTGACCCTTATATTGAATTGTGCAAGCTCGCAGGCAAGCTGTTTAGTCATTGCATGTATTGCCCCCTTGCTCGCTGCATACGCGACAAGATTTTTTACGCCAAGCGCAGCACAGTTTGTCGAAATGTTTATAATACTTCCACCACCTATTTCCTTCATCATCTTTGCAGCTTCAACAGCGCAGAAGAAAGCTCCCTTTGCATTTGTCGACATTACCACGTCCCATTGTTCTTCGGTAAGCGAGAATAAATCAGTCCACCCTGTAATTCCTGCATTATTTATTAGAACATCGATCCTGCCAAATTCCCTTTTTACTGCCGAAAACATTTCTCTGATATCGGAAACCTTCGAAACATCCGCTTGCACAGCTATAGCCCTTCTGCCCATAGCCTTGATGTTTGAAACAACTTTTCCCGCATCTTCTTTCCCCGAGCGATAATTGACAACTATGTCGGCGCCCTCTTTTGCGAATCCTTCAGCCAGAGCGCGTCCGATTCCCTTGCTCGAGCCTGTTATCAGTACGACTTTACTCATCAGTCTCATATTTGTTTTCCCTCACCTTTCAGTCAGCACGCAACGCATAAAGCTTCCGTTGCCGCCCTTGATCTTGACAGGAGCTGTCGAGATCACATATTCGCCTGCGCAAACATCGGTTAGATCCAGCCCTTCAAGAATAACAACATCATTTTCTAAAAAAGCATAGTGCGTGTCTGGACTTTCACATTTATATTGTTCGACAGTGAGAAAATCAATGCCTACCGATTTTATCTTTTTATCCGCAAGGTACGAAGCCGCCAAGGGCGTGATATAAACATAATCCTTTAAAAATCTACGTTCCCTCATAAGCTTTGAGTTTGTTGTTTTGAATAGAACAATATCACCTTCGCAAATATCCAGGTTTTCGACGTCGTTTAAATCGATTTTTCCAATATCGCCCATGTCAAATACCTTGCACTCTCCAATAAAATAGTCCAGCGGAAGCTCCTCAACTGTTTTCCCCGTGTCCAGAAAATGCTTCGGAGCGTCCATGTGAGTTCCTGTGTGCGAACCTAATGATATAATGCTGTAATTGTATAAATCCCCTTTAGCAATAGACTTGAGCTCAACAATGTTGATTGCGGGATCGCCTTCGTAAATAAGCATATCATTGGAGAGGCAGACGGAAACATCTATCGGTTTTCCGAAACCGGCGTTTTTCTCTACAGCCTTGACAATATCCTGCGTATCAAGATGATAGTGTTCCATAAGCCTGCGAAAATCGCGTCCGGAACTCGGAAAAATATCATCCAGTCCGACCTTGACTACCTTTGCGGCAAGTCCGTTTTCGGCTATAACATTACAGACTGCACTGCCGAGTCCCCCGATTTTGTGATGGTCCTCGGCTGTTACAATCAACCTGCATTCTTTTGCCGCTTTTTTAATCGTTTCTATGTCCAATGGTTTTATCGTATGGCAATCGTACACCGAGCAATTTATACCCTTTTCTTTAAGTATTTTCCGCGCTTCAAGCGCTCTGGCCACCATATGTCCGGTTGCGATGATCGCGCAATCCCTGCCTTCGCACATTTTTATCATTTTCCCGATTTCGAATTCGACGTCGGCATCATGAATAATCGGAGCCGATTGTCTTCCAAGTCTTACATAGGCAGGACCGCAATCCTTTGCAAGCGTCCTGATCAACTTATCTGTAATGACTGCATCGGAAGGTGAAAAAACCTTAAGGTTGGGAATAACAGTCATTGTGGCAATATCCTCAACCGCTTGGTGCGTTGCGCCGTCGCCGGCAATTTCAACTCCTGCGTTTGAGGCCACTACCTTTACATTCAGGTTTGTATACCCAAGATTTGTGCGGATTTGTTCACACGCTCTCATGCTCAGAAATATTGCAAAGGTACTGGCGAAAACAGTTTTGCCCATTGCTGCAAGACCGGCAGACATACTTATTTCATTCTGCTCCTGGACGCCAATATTGAAGTATCGCTCAGGAAATTTTTTTCCGAACTTTAACGTATTTGTTGATTTTCCTATATCCGCTTCAACAACAACTATGTTTTTGTCACTCTCACCCAGTTCAATCAGCGTTTCTCCATATTGTACCCTATTCGCTTTACTTTCCAAGTTTTTCACCCCACATTAACTCATTTAATGCCTGCGTACGCTGTTCATCGCTTGGCGGAGTGCCATGCCACAAATTGTCGTTTTCCATAAAGCTGACGCCTTTTCCCTTAACGGTATTTGCTATGACAGCTTTAGGCTTATCTGATTTAAAATCAAACCCGCGCTTTATGTCATCGAAATCATGCCCATCAATTTCAATAGTATCAAACCCGAAATCACGCAGTTTTGCACCAATATCGCCGAGTGAGTTAATACCTTTGACGGCGCCGTCGCATTGGAAATTGTTTTTATCTACGATAAGGGTTAGATTATCAAGCCCGCGGTTACCCGCGGTCATTACGGCTTCCCATATCTGGCCTTCCTGCATTTCGCCATCGCCGCACATTACGTAGATATGGCAGTCCAGATTGTCCATTTTAGCGCCAAGCGCCATTCCGACGCCGCAGGAAAGCCCCATTCCCAATGAGCCCGTCGTCATATCGATACCTGCGGTTTTATTCATATCGGGATGACCCTGAAGCTTACTGCCCACATCCCTGAGTGTATCCAGCAAAGACCTTTCAAAGAATCCCATTTCGGCAAGAACAACATAAACCGCGGGGGCGCAATGTCCCTTTGAAAGAATAAACCTGTCACGACCCGGATCCTTTGGTTTCTTTGGATCGACACGCATCACGTTTTTATACAGATATGTGATGATATCAACCGCTGAAAAACACCCGCCGGGATGACCTGAACCAGCTTCATTCGTCATAATGATTATGTCCTGCCGCATTCGTTTTGCAACAACTGTCAGTTCATCTTTATTCAAACCCAATTTTTTCATCTCCTTTATGGATGCAAAAGCACTTTCAGCGCCTGCTTGTTTTCACATAGTTCAAAAGCCTTCCTCCACTGAGAAAACGGCATTTTATGTGTTACAAGCGGTTCCAGATCGAGCAGGCGCCGGCGATATATTTGAACCATGCGGTCCCACGTTTCAAGCGTATGACCCAGCGCGCCAAATACGCTAAGCTGTTTATACAAAATAGTGTCAAATGGAATTCCAACCCTGTCCTTTCCCGTAATTCCCGTTTGGATGTATGAACCAAGTTTTTTCAGCGAGGCAAGGCAGGACGCGATCGCATCAGCGTTCCCCGATGCTTCAAAAGCAACATCTACGCCTTTGAAGCCGGTAATACCATTTATTACACTTCCCATATCTTCAGTTTGCAGATTGATTGTTCTTTGTACTCCAAGCCGCTTTGCAATATTAAGTCTGTTAATGTCGCTTTGAGTTCCCGCAACAATAACATAACAGCCTTTTTTCACAAGCAATCCAGCGCACATCAGTCCGATTGGCCCGGGACCCGTAACCAGTGCCACGTCGCCTGCATGAATTGTCGTCAATTCTTCAACTGCATTTGCGGCGGTTCCGAAGGCCTCCATAAGTGCACCCATTTCATAGCTGACATCATCGGGCAGAACATAACACTGGTCTTCCCTTACGACTACGTATTCGGTAAACATTCCGTCAACGCCATGACCCATGCCCCGGCGAGCCGGGCAAAACATATATTTACCGCTGCGGCAATATTCGCATTCTCCGCACTGAATCATCGTCGATCCCAGCAATGCAACGCGGTCTCCCACTTTCAAATGTCTGATGTTCCTGCCGGTCTCGACAATATCGCCCGAACCTTCATGTCCCATTATAACCGGCGGATAATATTTAAAAGTATCATGATAAATATGTATATCGGTTCCGCAAATCCCGCAATACTTGATTTTCACCTTGACCATATCGTCGCTGGTTTTCGGTTCTTTTACTTCGTTTAGAACAACGTCTCCGACCTCATGGCTCATTTTCATTATTGCCTGCATTTTTATTCACTCTCCTTACCATGCTGCTGCTGGATTCTGAACACATAGCTTTCCGCCGGAAATTTCCAATAACGTTCCCGTTATGTAGGACGCTTTACCAGACGCAAGGAATTCGACGGCATTGGCAATATCCTGTGGTTCTCCCGCTTTTTTAAGTGCAATTTGTGAAAGCATTGCTTCTCCGTTTTTTTCAAGCAATGGGATAGTCATCTGAGTTTTAATTACGCCGGGAATATAGCCGTTCACTCTAATCCCGAAGGGAGCCAGTTCTGCCGCAAAGCATTTCGTCATGCTGAAAACAGCGCTTTTTGTTGCCGCATATGCTCCGCTACCTACGGAACCAAGCACGGCGGCAAAGGAGGCCGCATTTATAATCGCTCCGCCGGTATTTGTTTGCTTCATTACTTCAGCCACAGCCTTTGTCATCAGGAATACCGATTTTGCGTTAATATCAAAGGTTTTGGAGAACAATTTGCTATCCATATCCATAAGCTTAAACTGCGGATAGATGCCTGCGTTGTTGACCAGTACATCTATTTTCCCATATTCTTTCTTAACTTTTGCGACAAATTCGTTTACTGCAGCTTCGTCAGATACGTCTGCAGCATAAGCTAAAAATCCTTCTGCCGCCGCCTTGTCGAGCGCTTCTTTATCCATGTCGCAAATAGCTACCTTCGCACCGTGCCTCAAAAAATTGTCAGCAATCGCTTTACCTATTCCCTTTGCAGCACCTGTAACCACAATCACCTTTTTTTCAAATTCACTCATCTTATTTTCAACACCGCTCCCTCACTCGCACTTGCGGCCATACGCTCGTACAAAGCCAGGTACCCTTTCCTGAATTTTTTAGCCGGTCGTTTCCATTTCTCTAAACGTTCTGCTATCTCTTTTTCCGGAATTGAAAGTCTGATTGTTTTATTTTTAATATCAATGACGATTTTATCGCCATCCTCAATTACCGCTATAACACCCCCGTCAGCCGCCTCAGGAGATATATGGCCGACAAAGCATCCGTTATTTGTGCCGGAAAAGCGGCCGTCGGTTATTACCGCCGTATCCTTTCCGAGGCCTAATCCATATAAATATTTCATAGCCTTGTACATTTCACGCATACCGGGTCCGCCTTTCGGCCCTTCGTACCGGATTACTACTACGTCGCCTTTTTGTATTTTTCCGTCCAGTATGGCTACTTCAGCTTTTTCTTCGCAGTCAAAAACCTTGGCTGCCCCCTCGAAACAAAGCATGTCCGGGTGAATTGCCCCGGGCTTGGTAACAGCTCCAAGCGGAGCAATATTGCCGTGAAGAATTGCAACTCCGTTTTTTGCGCTGAATGGTTCTTCAAAAGTTTTTATGCATTCACGGTTCACTGAAGAATTACATCCGATTTCCTTAATGTTTTCACCAACGGTTTTCCCTGTTACAGTCATGCAATCCAGATTTAACACATTTCTAAGCTCGTACATGACCTGCGGTATTCCGCCGGAGAGGTAAAAGTCCTCCATATTGTATCTGGATGCCGGGTTTACCTTTGCTATTTGTGGCGTCGAATCACCAAGCCTGTCAAACATATTCATCATATCTTCTGGACGAATGTCTATTTCAGCGGCGACAGCAGTCAGGTGCATTACAGCGTTTGTCGATCCGCTTGTTGCCATAAGAACTCTAATTGCATTTTCAATCGACTTTCTGGTAATAATCTGATCTCCCGTGATATTGCGGTTGACCATATCGACAATTTGTTTGCCGGTTTTGTACGCAATACGAGTTCTCTCGGCATATACAGCAGGAGTGAGCGCACCTTGCGGAAGTGTCAGACCAATCGCTTCTGCCAAACAACACATAGTGTTTGCAGTACCGAAAAATGAACAGGATCCGCAAGTTGGCGATGCATCGTCCTCCAGCCTGCTAAACTCATCAAGGGTGAGCTTTCCGGACTTAAGCATTCCAACAGCCTCCGACACGGATGTCAAATCTGATTTTCTGCCGTCAAAAAACTTGCCTCCGAGCATTGGTCCGCCGGGCAGAATAATTACCGGAATGCTCAGTCTTGCCGCTGCAATCATCATTCCGGGAACAATTTTATCGCATGAACCAAGCATTACCACAGCATCGAGCCGGTGCGCCTGAACCATAATCTCAATATCGTTCGCAATAAGATCGCGCGAAGGAAGTATATAGTTCATACCTGAGCAGCCCTGTGCTGTCCCGTCGCAAGCTCCGATAAATCCAAACTCGACCGCTGTGCCCCCGGCCGCATATATCCCCTTTTTAACACTGTCCGCGAGTTGTCTGAGATTATAGCTTCCCGGCACCAGTTCGCTCCAGCTGTTGGCTATTCCGATTATGGGTTTTTCAAGCTCTTCATTTGAAAAACCAACCGATTTGTAAACACTTCTGTTAAAGCTAAATTCGGGAATCTGCAATATTGCTTCGCTTCTTCTCATACCTTTTTCCCTTTCCGACTGAGTCTGTATGCTACATCAATAATCATATCTTCCTGACCGCCGACCGTCTTGAGTTTTCCAAGTTCGAATAAAATGTCGCGGGCATCTATTCCAAAACGTTCTGCCGCACGCTTAGCATGCAGGAAAAAGCTTCCGTAAACACCGGCATAACCTATAGTCAATGCATATTTATCAATAACCATCGGTTGTTTCATCAATGGGCGTACCACATCTTCGGCTATGTCCTCCAATAAATGGAGATTTTCACCGGTCTCAAGCCCCATTTTCTCCATTACTGCAACAAGTACCTCGTGCGGTGCATTTCCCGCGCTTGCCCCGAGTCCGCACAACGTACTGTCTACGCAGTCGGCTCCGGCTTCAATTGCCGCCAGTGAGTTCCCGATTGCAAGTCCCAGATTGTTGTGAGCATGAAAGCCAACGGGCACTTCGAGGTGTTGTTTTAATGTTTCAACACGCCGTCTGACCTGTTCTGGAACCATAGCACCTGCGGAATCTGCCATGTAAATTACATCAGCGCCATAACCTTGCATCAGCCGTGCCTGCTCAAGAATTTTATCAGGTTCGGCCATATGGGTCATCATCAAAAAGCCAATTGCTTCAATACCATTAGCCTTTGCATACTCAAGGTGCTGCTGCGAAATATCCGCTTCAGTTACATGCGTTGCCACACGCACTGCTCTGACGCCATTTTTGTATGCACTTTTCAAGTATTCTATTGTTCCGATACCTGGGATAAGCAAAGCAGCGACCTTGGCATTTTTGCATTGGGAAGCTACAGCCGAAATAAGTTCATCATCTGTGCTGATAGCATGCCCATATTGAAAGGAACTGCCTGCAATGCCATCTCCATGAGCAGCTTCAATGGTATCCGCACCCGCTTTTTCAAGGCCCGCGGCTATTCTTAAAGCCTGCTCGGGCGTAAAAGTATGTGCAACAGCGTGTGAACCGTCCCGCAATGTTGTATCAATTATTCTTACCCTACTCATTTTGATACCTCCATTAAAATATGTGCGGCAAATTCATCACCCACTCTTACAGCTGCACACGTAATAATATCCAGATTGCCGGCGTATACGGGCAGATAATCTCCCATGCCGGTAACCTGAATCATGGTTGTTATCTTATCCCCGTCATACATGGGCGGCATAATCAGCTGGTATCCAGGTACATATTTTTGTATTTCAGTGATGCGGTTTTCAACCGATTTAGTAATCGCATCCATATTCGGATTTTCAACCATGGTATAAATTGTGTTTCTCATCATAATTGGCGGTTCGGCAGGATTGAGAATCATAATTGCTTTTCCCTTCTTCGCTTTTCCGACCGCCTCTAACGCATTCGCAGTTGTTTCAGTAAACTCATCAATATTAAGACGTGTGCCGGGTCCCGCACTTTTAGAAGAGATAGTCGAAACGATCTCGGCATATTCAACCGTCTGAATATTAGATATGGCGTTTACAATTGGCACTGTCGCCTGGCCTCCGCATGTAACCATGTTTACATTATCCTCACCGAGGCAGTCGGCAAGGTTAACGGCCGGAACTATATATTTTCCAACTGCGGCAGGAGTCAGGTCAACAGCTTTTTTTCCTGCAGCCTTATATTTCGGTGCATTTGCCAGATGAGCACTTGCGCTTGTAGCCTCAAATACAATTTTTATTTCATTATCGGCCAAAATCTCATCAATACCCGTATAGCTTGTGCGTATTCCGCGCTCGTCAGCTAACCGGAGGCCCAGAGAACCCTGAATAATTCCGGCCATGTAATCCAGTTGGAGATATTTGCTTTTATTCATAATTTTCATCATCAGGTCAATTCCGATATTTCCCGGACCAACAATAGCTGCTTTAACTCTTTCTGACATTTTTTAATACCATCTTTCCTTTGAGTATTTAATTTTACTGTGAATATCTTTTTCTGTAATTTGTACTGCCCAAAGCAAGCGGAAGTACGTAAGATGCGACAATTTTGTTTGCATATATTCTAATATGTGATAATTTATCGCACAGTATAGTTGATTTGCTATTCAAATATACCCTCCGTATAGTAAGTTGTCAATGATTTTTATCAGTATTTATTATTTTTAAATCAATTAATTACTATTTTTATCTGGATTTCCATATTTTTAATGAAAATAATTATCACATAATTAGCATACATTATAGGCTTAATAAACTTTTTTAACAATTTAAACTAAAAAAATATTGACTTTAATATTCAATATAGTACAATTATCAACGTGATAACGTTATCACACAAATATAACCTGCTTTAACTTAAATTTGAGGCAAAATCTTTCTGCAATTTTTACGTATCTATGAAAATATGCTTGACAAGACAAAGTTTCATACCTGTTATCGACGGCCGAGTTTACAGGAACTGTTATTCAGGGGGTACTCGCTGCCGGTAAATAAAAATTCAATTTGTAAGGAGATTTTTTAAATGAAAAGAAAACTTAATGTTGCTCTTATCGGTCACAAATTCATGGGTAAAGCTCATAGTAACGCTCTCCGTCAAGTAGCGCATGTATTTGATCTTGATGTAGAGCCCATAATGAAAGTTCTGTGCGGGGTAGGCGACGACCTTGAGGAAACTGCCGAAAAGTACGGTTGGGAAACGGTTGAGCCGGATTGGAAAGAAGTTGTTTCCAACCCTGAAATCGACTGCATCAGCATATGCACACCGGGCGCACTTCACGCAGAAATCGCAATCGAAGCTGCAAAAAACGGCAAGCATATTCTCTGTGAGAAACCTTTATCAAATACGCTTCAGGAATCAAAAAACATGACAAATGCCGTTAACGCAGCAGGGGTCGTCAATGTCTGCAACTTCGTTTACCGTAAAGCGCCTGCCGTAATTCTCGCAAAAAAACTCATAGAAGAAGGCAAGCTCGGCAACATCCAACATTACAGAGCACTGTACATGCAGGATTGGGCGGCATACGAAAAAGGCGGCTTCGTCTGGCGCTTCGACAATGCCGCATCCGGCGGCGGCGCACTTGCAGACATGGGGTCGCATATAATTGATCTCGGACGTTTCCTTGTAGGAGAATACGACGAAGTCACCGGTATGGACAAAATCATGATTCCTTATAAGGAAAACCCTTCAACAGGAGTAAAAACCGAGGTAACTTCAAACGATTGCGGGGACTTCCTGGCAAGCTTCAAAAACGGTGCGACAGGCGTTTTCCAAACCAGTCGGATAAGCGTAGGCCGGAAAAATTGGCTCGACTTCGAAATAAACGGGAGCTTGGGCTCCATTCACTGGAATCTCGAGCGTATGGACGAGCTTGAGATTTATATTAAGGATGATTCTGAAATAAACGGGTTCCGTACTGTTGTAGTAACTGAGCCATACCACAGCTATATAAAGGCATGGTGGCCATCAGGACACATTATTGGCTGGGAGCACCTTTTCGTACATCAATATTATGAATTTTTCAGAGGTATAGCCGAGGGTAACAGAAATACAACCACTACATTTGAAGATGGTCTAAAAACTCAACAGGTTATTGAAGGTTTGTTCCAATCAAGCAAAACAAAACAGTGGGTTAAAATATAGTAAAGGAGCTAATAAAATGAAACTCGGCGCTTTTTCGATACTATTCAACGATATCACACTCGACGAGGCCCTCAATATCTATGCAAAGCTCGGTTTGGAGCGTATAGAACTGGGTACGGCCGCCTATTCGTCAAGCAATCACATCAATATTTATGAACTCTATGGCAACCCCTGTAAAATCAAGGAATTTAAAAACAAAATAGAGAGCCGTGGCTTAAAGATAAGTGCCTTTGGCGCAGCAGGCAATCCTGTTCATCCCGACAAAAATATTGCCAAATTGCATCGGGACGGTTTTGAAAAAAGTGTTGTTGTCGCTTCAGAAATGGGCGTCGATGTTATTAACCTGCTTTCGGGCGCCCCGGGCGGCGGACCGGATGATAAGGTGCCGAACTGGATTATAAGCCCATGGCCTGAGGATTTCTCCAAAGCCTATAACTACCAGTGGAATGAAGTTCTAATCCCATATTGGATAAAAGCAAATGAATTTGCTGAAAAGTATGGCGTGAAAATTGCAATCGAACCCCATCCCAACTTCTGTGTTTATAATACGGAAAGCATGCTTAAACTCCGGGCCGCCGTCGGCAAAAATCTTGGCTGTAATTTTGATCCCAGTCACTTCATATGGACCGGCACAGACCCATGTACCGCTATTCGCTCATTAGGCGACGCCATATTCCATTGCCATGCAAAAGATGTCCTGGTTAACAGACGCATAGTCGAGCAGAACGGTCTCCTTGACCCCAAGCCATATTCAGAGTTTAAAAAACGCTCATGGAACTTCCGCAGCTGCGGTTACGGCAGCAGTGAAAAAACATGGCGCGATATTATCAGCACGCTGGCTGAGATCGGCTTTGACGGAACAATTTCCATTGAGCATGAGGACTGCCTGATGAACCGTGAAGAAGGTATTTCAAAAGTTGCATCAATGTTGAAACAGATTATTATCAATGAGCCTGTTAAAGTAATGTGGTGGGATATGCGCGCTGAAGGTTAAATTGTGATAAATTTTCGCAATTATATTAATACCTATTTTAATAAAGACCTGATTGTGTTATCTTTATAGTACAAGAATTAAACACAAGCAGGTCTTTATTAATTCTTGATCGGAGGATAAATGAGCGCAAAAGTAACATTATCCGATATTGCGAAAGAACTCGGACTTTCAATACCTACTGTACATCGTTCGATAAATAATATCGGTCGGGTCAGCGAAAAAACACGGCAACTGGTATTAAGAAAGGCTTCAGAAATGGGATATCGAACAAATATGGCGGCCAGTATGCTTTCTTCTAAAAAGCAAACAGATGTGGCCATAATTTGTCCAAACACTTTTTTTTATGAGGATATCTTGGCCGGATTCAGGAACTTTGCATCTCAATTCCCTTCCTACGGCATTAACGTTAAATATATATTTTCCCGTGCTTTTGACGCTGTTGAACAAACCCGTATCCTGGAAGAACTCTTAAAAAGCGATACGCATTATTCCGTAGTCGCTATCCCGGCTGCCCACCCGGTGATTCTTAATCCACTGATCAGCCGATTAAGCGAAGCCGGAACTTTAGTTTTAACATTTGATAACGATGCGCCAACAAGTGATCGAAAGCTGTTTATCGGCCCGAATGGTTATGTTTCAGGGCAATTATGCGCTCAGCTATATAGCTCCATATTGCACAAGGGTGCTCGAGTAGCCATTTTACCGAGCTTTGTAACAGCCATTGGACTTAAGGAGAGAGTAAACGGATTTAGTTCAGGGTGTGAATCTATCGGTAAATTAAATAGTATCGGAGTATTTGAATATAATGATTATGAAACTGAAGCATACTATGTATGCAGACAGATTATCGAAACAATGAAGCCGGATGCAATCTATACTAATAGCATGATGGGATCTCTCGGCTGTGCGAGGGCTATTCAGGAGACAAACAATTCCAAAAATATATTTATGATAGGCTACGATTTCAACGATCAGATAAAGTCTTATATCGAAAACGACATCATATACGGTTCTTTATACCAGCAACCGTTTGCCCAGGGCGCAAAGCTGGCCGAATCGATTATGCAATTTTGCACGGGGATCTTCTCCCCATTACCTCAAAACACTAATATCAACACAATACTAATTCTTAAAAGCAATACTCACGAATTTACCACATCACTAAGTAAATAACAGCAAAAACAGGTCTTACATTTACCGTAAGACCTGTTTGATAAAAATATTGGTATTTAATCCTCAAAAGCGTCGCTAATAGCCCTCAAATTCATAAGGCTTATTTTAGCACTGTCCAAGGTAGGCATATCGAACTTTTCCTGCTCAACTATAAACCATTCTGCATTATTGCGCTTTCCGATTACGGCGATAGCTTTCATATCAATCACTCCGGCGCCCACCTCAACATCATGCATTGTTTTTTTATCCTTCATATCCTTGAAATGAATCATCGGGCTCCTGTCTCCGTATTTTTCCATAAAAGTGACGGAATCAACACCACCCCATTCAACCCAATATACATCAATTTCAAGATTAACGTCTCGGGGATCGGTATTCTCAAGCAGAATATCCATGCCATTTTTTGTGCCGAGCTTTTCAAACTCATAGCCATGAATGTGATACAAAAACCTTATTCCTCTGCTTTGGAATATTCTTCCCCAATCGTTCATTTTGCAGGCAAAACTTCTGTAACCTTCCTCTGTTCTGAACTCTTCCGGGATCCATGGGAATATTACATTCCTGCATCCACAATCCTTACAATACCTCAAAATACCATCCATTTGAGTTTCAAGTTCGTCATTCAGCAGAATCAGCCCGATAAGTTTCAGATCTATCTTATCCAGGTAGCTCTTGAGTTTACCTGCAGGCGTCTTTTTCATTATTCCCGCAGAGAATTCGACGCCCTCATACCCCATTTCAGATATTTTGCTTAAAGTACCGTATAAGTCCCTATCAGCCTCATCTTTAACCGTAAATAGCTGTAATCCAAGCTTTGCCACTTTATACACCCCCTCTGCCCGCGTTGGTTCTAGAATTTATTTATTTACCATTGTCTGAGAGTTGTTATAATACGCATGGACGTTCCATCTTTCAGCTCCATGAAGTGGCTTTCCGATAATATCAAGCACACCTTTGTTCCTCAAGTCCGCGAGTACCGCTTCATGAATACCTGTCCCCTCGTCAATGATGTGTCTGGTAAAACTGCCGTCTCCATTATTTTCAAAGATAATCAAGCGAGGTTGTCTGCCGATGTAACAGCGGTTGGAATCGTTTTTGCCTACTTCTCCGACAAATATGTCCAACCTGCCATTCCCACAGATATCACCGACCTGAAGGGAATGAGGATCATAGAGGAAATCGTCCAGGACATGTTCCTCCCATAAACCGAGAATGTTATCCTTTGCCTTGAACCATGAGACCTTTCCTCCCTGATTTTTCCCATACACTAAAGGATCACCTTCGGAAAGAACTATCTCATTTTTGCCGTCGCCGTCAATATCGCCGATTGCACACTTTGTCGTAATATAGCCGGAAGTAAATTTGTGCCGTTCCCACCCGCTTTCGGTATATTTATACCAGTGGGTACCGCATACAAGTTCATTAATTCCGTCCCCGTCAATATCGCCGACGGCCAGGCCTTCCTCCGGCTGGATATGGTCTGTTCTATGAATGTTGTTATAAGGGTTCGGTTCCGACATACCTTCAGCTATAATCTGCACATCGGGCCATGGGCTTATGAAGGGATCCTTCGGCAAAGGGATATAGTATATATTTGTTCCGTTTTTACTGCCCAACTGGTTTGTAAATATAAGAGCTTTTCCGTGACCTGTAATGTCTCCGATAGCGGTATCATGAATTTGGGGTCCTCCGGTACTGTAAATAAGCCTTTTGGTCCAGCCCCCACCATCTTTCCCGGGATTATGCCACCAGAAAATACTGTCAGAACGGTAATCACCGCCATTTATTATATCCGGATAGCCGTCTCCTGTAACGTCTACGATCGAGCCTCCGCATTCCATGGCATCTACGTTATCTATGAAGTGCTGCTCCCACTCTTTGATCAGTCCTTCATTCTGAAGCCAGACCATTTTGCCGTTTCTCCCGCAAACAACAAAATCTATCAGCCCGTCATTGTTTATGTCGCCTGCTGCGGTAAATGTATTCATCTCTCCCGGTGGAACATCATTTTTAACCTCGGAAATCACTTGCTTTATAAAACTGAGTTTTTCCATTTTCACGCCCCCGTTTCCTTATAATTTATTCAGCATTGCACATTATTTATTAAACTGGGGCAGATATTTTTTACCCTTTTCAATATATTCATCCAGCATCAGTCTGGCCATCGAGGGGTCATCAATCATTGGATCCAGTAACAGGGCTTGCAGTGCAATATTCCTGTCACCCTTTACCGCAGCTTCAACAGCCAGTTCAGCAACCGTTATCTGCCGCCTGCAAAGCTCCGCCACAGGCTCGGGCAGATTGCCGACAGCGAGGCCGCATACTCCCGATGCGTTTACCACTGCCGGAACCTCAATGATTGCATTCTCAGGTAAATTTGTTATATTTCCGTGATTCGGTATATTTACTGCAGGTTCATAACAATACTTATTTTCCAATATACCGGCAATAATCTGTTCCGCTCTTTCACTTTGGGCCTTGCGCAGGTGATCGATGGGTTTTTTCCCTGATGCCATATCACTGATGTCTTTCCACATATCTTCCCTGGATTTATTAGCTCTTTCCATTGTATACATCTGAATATCATATTTCTCCCATGTATTCCGTGCCATGTTGTGGGTATATGGTAGGTATTCAACCATGTGACAGTCTCCGGGTACCGGGCAGATATTAAATGCGCCAAACATCTCTCTGGTCAGCGGCTCGAATTCATTAAAGCCTTCCAAATAACGCTTCTTGAATAATGGATAAAGATCCTCTCCCGTTTGTTTGTCTCTTATCGAAAGCATCCAGGTAAAGTGATTGATTCCCGCGGCAAATATATCAAATTTCTTTTCCGCCGCATGCCTTATTATGTTATAATCGTTAAGACTTTCATCAGTCCATCTGAACAGGTAGTCGGAGGGGATATCCAAACCGAGATCCTTACCCAGTACATTCCCCACCATTACATATGCAAAACTCAGCTGGTGGCAGATACCTATTACTTTAAGCTTCGTAAATCTTGCCGCGGCTATGGAGATTCTCGGAACAGGATTCGTAAAATTAAGTACCAAAGCATCGGGGCACAGTTCTTCAATATCCCTGAAAATCGGCATAATAAGCGCCATATTTCTGGAAGTATGCATAAGTGCACCCGGCCCGCCGTTCTCAGCATAGTGAAGTATCCCGTATTTTTTTGCTATTTCATGGTCTGTTCTCCAGCATTCTTCACGGTCTATTGCAACTGTCACAAGCACAAAATCCGCGTCTTTAAGCATTTCCTTCCGGTCGGTGCTGCTTTTAATGCTGAACCCGCAGTCCCAATCCCGGTTGATCCGCTCTGCCAATCCGGTTATCAAATTTAATCCTTTTTCATTAATGTCTACCAGACAAAGAGTGCTGCCTCTTAATTCCGGAGTCTGCATGAGTACTATAAGGTTCGATAATCCGAAGGCAGCACTTCCGGCTCCTATAATTACAATTTTTGTGTTCTTCATTTGCTAATACCTCCATCATATTTTAATAAAAATCTTGAGTATCGGACTTTAAAGTCCAAGGCGTGTGAATTGCTCTTCAGGGGAATCCATTTCCTTCATTTTTTCAATTAAAAGTTGTATATACTTTTCTTCAGTAGGACTGCCGGCCAGATTGATCTCCTGCCTGTAATCGGAACTGAGGTCGAAGAGCATATTCCGGCTGCAATACTCTAGATACCTGTCATTGAGCCAGAGCTCGTGAACGGGTACTTTATAAACCGGGTATCGTGTCCGTTTCAAATACCTTCCCGCGGATAACTCCTCAAAAAATTCCTCGTTCCAGCAGCCTGTAAAAGATGTAGGCATTGCAGTATAGGCATATAAAGGCTGGTTGTCGTCATTTTCCCGGCGTCTTGTATAGGTATACTTTCCATCCGTAATATTCACGTCCTTGCCGAAAGTACCGTAAATTACAGTATCCCTCAAAGCAGCCGCTTCACCTTTGAGAAGCGGTATCCACGATTTTCCATGTATTTCATGATTATACTCTACGCCGAAATATTCAAGTATTGTCGGGAAAATATCAATATTTTGCGTTAATGCCCCGATTCTTGTTCCCTGCACCGCACTGCCGGGATAGTGTACAATTAACGGGATATGGCTTATTTCATTGTATTCAGGCATTACATCCTTGCCGATAAAATTATGTTCGCCCAGCATATGTCCGTGATCTGTGGTAAGGATGACCATGGTATTTTCCCACATGCCGTATTCATCCATCTTGTCAAGCAGCTTACCAAGGCAGCTGTCAAGAAATGCTACCGAAGACATGTAATTATTTCTCAGCTTTTTAACTGCTTCGTCAGGCTCATAAGTTTTTGCATAGGAAGGCCATTTATAATCGGGACCGTCGTAATCATCAGTATAGGCACTCCTGTATTCGTCGGGAGCATCAAAAGGTTCATGGGGTGTAAAGGATTCTACGGCAAGCAGATAGTTATCCGCATTTCTGTTTTCTTCCAGCCATTTTACAGCGGCATCAAATGTTCGGGTACATGGAAAGCCTTCCTCGTCATATCTTCTTCTGTTTAATTCATACTGGACACTATACGCGCCATATTCCTCTTGATGCCCCGTTGCTCTTCTTTCTCCCATTACTTTTTCATAACCATCTATGCCCGGTCTTATCATATAGCGCTTTCCTACAGTTGAAGCCCACAAATCCAACTCCGCTCCTCTAATAAAGTCCCAGGTGTCGAACTTCTGGCAATAACCTTCGCCTGAAAGCTCAAAATAATGGTAGTGATCCGTTATGATATGGGAATATATCCCGCCCCCCCGCAGCAATACCGATAAATGCTTATCAAACGGTTCAAGCGGACCCCATGGCCTTTCCAGAAATTCAATCCTTCCCGTAAATATATCTCTTCTTGCCGGCATACAGGGTGCAGATCCTATCCAATGGTTATCAAAGGTCGTCGATCTCTCCGCCAGACGATTAATATTAGGAGTTATTGTATGCTTGTGTCCGTAGACCGGCAGGAAATTCCTTATCAGCGTATCACACAAAATCAAAATCGTTTTCACAATCATTCCTCCCGTCTTATTCCGCTTATGCCTATGTTTTAACCGCACCCGACATGATGCCGCTGATCATGTATTTCTGTGCAAAGACATATACAAGGATGATTGGAACCGAAGATATCACGGCAGATGTAAGCAGAAGATTAATCCTGTTCTGACCGTACTCTCCGAAAAAGATCAATTGCGACAATGTGATCGTATAAAGATTTTTATTCCGGATTAGTATTAGTGGAAGTATCAAATCATTCCAGTATGTTACAATAGAAAGTATTATAACCGTGCTGGTTACCGGTTTGAGAAGGGGAAACACTATTCGGAAATACATCCTGACACTGTGGCAACCGTCAATCAGGGCCGATTCTTCAATTTCGTGCGGCACGGTTTTCGTGAACCCGTGATAAAGCAATATGGAGAATGAACAGGTAGTCCCGGCATATATCAATACAAGAGCCAGAAGATTATCCGATAAACTCAGGCTTTTTACAAGCTTTGCCATAGGAATCATGATAGTTTGGAAAGGGATCATCATTGAAAAAAGGAAATAAGTCAGTATCAGCCAGCTGATCCTATTCTTCGACCTTGAAAGCTTGTATCCCGTCATTGATGCGAGGACGACTATTACCGTAGTACTTGCTGCAGTTATGAACAGTGTATTGCAGAAAACCAGGTAATATCTTGTATCTTTCCAAACCTCTACATAGTTTTCGAAATTCATTCCCTTGGGTAGTGCCAGAGAATTAATTAATATTTCACCGTAACCTTTAAATGAGTTTATTATGACAAAAAGAATGGGAATTATAAACAGAATGCAGAAAATCCACAAAAAAGTCTGCAGTACTAATTTATCTTTACTTTTATCCACCTACATCTCCACCTCCCTGTTCTTTGTCAATCTTAGCTGCAAATAGGTGATAATCAATATGATACCCATGAAAATAACCGATTTGGCTGAGGCAAATCCCCAATTATATTTTTGGAAAGCCTCACGGTAAATGTTGTAAGAAATACTCTCGGTTGCCGTTCCCGGACCTCCCTGTGTCAGGGTGATCAATATTTCAAAGATTTTAAGAGATGAAACAAGAGCCATAAAGACCGCTACGGTAATGGACGGCATAATAAGCGGGAAGGTGATGTTCTTAAACCTTTCCCATCCGCTGGCGCCGTCGATTCTTGAGGCTTCAACCAATTCTTCGGGTATGGACTGCAGTCCGGCTAAATATATTATCATAAAATACCCGAGCGATACCCAAATTCTCACCAATGTAACAGAATAAATAACAATATTTTTATCTGTCAGCCAGTTTATCCCGAATAACGGAAAGTAGTTTGTAGCCTCGCTGAGGCTTATCATGAATTTCCCGAATATAAAAGCCCATACAAAACCAACCGTTACCGCATTCAACACATATGGTGAAAAGATGACGGCCCTGATAAAATTTCTGCCTCTGAAGAATTTCTGGTTGAGCAGCAATGCAAACAGCATGCCGAGAGCATTGATAATAACCGAATAAAATACAGTATATGTCAATGTAAACTTTATGGAATATATGAATAAACCGTCATTAAAACAGTTTATGAAATTCTTTATACCGATAAAGTGCAACTGTTGATTGACGCCATTCCAGTCAGTGAAGGAATAATATATCCCGCCTACAAGTGGATAGGTAAAAAATACACTGTAAATAACCAAAAGAGGTAGCACAAAAAGCGCAAAATCTAATTTTTTCACTACCTTTATACTGTTCAAAAATAAAACCTCCCTTCACCGGATGATAAGTCTTAGGGACTGCCGCATATGCAGCAGTCCCATAACAGAAAGCGCATACGGATTTTTTAAAAATGATTATTTGGAAGCAGTGGCATTTTTGAGAGCTCCATCAATCTGTTTGATCAGATCTTCATGGCTGGGGGTTTTCCCTGAGTATGCATCAAGAGAATATACCTGTATCTGTTTGTGGATTTCCTGACTCATTCCTGCTGGTTCATATGCCGACATCCAGCTTACAATATTTCCATTTACCACTGTGTCCCTGAGTGTTACAGCCATGGGATCGATTTTTGCATCTTTTGCGTCCGCTACTGCCGTAGGTACTCCGATTGAATCATAATAGACGGAGTTGGCTTTCGGATCCAATAAGTAATCAACGAACTTACTAACGGCATCCATATTCTTGCCAGTCATTACATTCAGTGAAAGCGCATAAAATACCGGGAACTTGCTTTCTTCCGCATTATTGCTTACAGGCAGCACGGCGAAATCCGCATCAAGATCCTTATTAAGTTCACGCAGCTGCATCAAAGCCCATGAACCATCTACCATCATGGCAGCTTTTCCTGACGCAAAATCCGAATACTGTTTGGATGTATCCGCCTTGTCTTCATTTTTACCAAGATTCTTAAGTATCAGATCGGTAACATTTAGAGTGCTTTCCATTTCCGGCCCTGCAAAGGTGAAGTCGCCTTTTTGGAAAGCATCCAATTTGCCGGTTATCAAACCGGTAAGCAAAGGTGATCCTCCGATATCGACAACCTGTCCCATAATATAATCATCTACGAGTGATTGAGAGAATGGTACGATCCCGGCATCCTTGAGTTTTCCAACCGCATTCGACAATTCATCAAATGTTTTGGGGAATTCCTGAATACCGGCTTTTTGGAACAGCTGCTTGTTGTAATATACACCAAACGCTTGGCAGTCAAGCGGTATGCAGTAGTTTTTACCATCGTACTTCATCATATCGCGTACGGCGGGGATTATTTTCTGCATAAATGCTTCGTTTGTTACATCAATAATCTGGTTACCCTCAACAAAAGGCTTTGTACCCTGGCCGGTAATATGGGTCGTCAAATCCGGTGGATTATTTGTCGCCAGCCTTGACTGAAGAACCGTATCGGTATTCTGAGCGGGAGATTCGAATTCTACAATTATATCCGGGTTTGCGTTGTTAAAATTATCTACAACGGTCTTGAAAATTTCCGCTCTGCTGGAGGCTTTGCTTAAAAAGCTGATTTTTACGGGTTCAGCGGATTGCGTTTCGGAATTCGTTGTCGAAGCCGCGTTACTTACGGCAGCAGTACTGGTGCTTTGATCTGTAGTCCCATTCTGACTTCCACAGCCTGAAATTATGCTCGAAATAAAGATACAAGCCAACAGAATTGAAAGAATTTTTTTCATGCTTATCCTCCCTTAAATTAAGTAAATTGGGAAAGTGCACACTTTCTATCCTGTTGTAATATTATAACGATAGCGGCAGCTTTGGAATGGACTTCATTGACTTCCTGACAGTAAAATTTTGACCATGGATCATTCGCCGTGTGGTTCGCTTGCCGCTTCTTTGAACAACCTGTCAAGCCTGTCAATGAAATTGTCCCTGTCCATACCGCCGGCAACTATATATTGTTTCGTAAGATCTGCACACTCTTCATTGAATCCTATAGGAGAAGAGTTGCTCAACCAATGTACTGATTGTCCCGAATCCGCCAGATTCATAATCTCGTGGAGCATGGGATCGATATAGGCATCTTTCGTAATAATAGCAGTTGGAACACCGTTGCTTTCGTAGTAAGTTTTAGCAGGTCCATCCGAATCAACGAAGAATTCCAGAAATTTCCTTACCGCCTCCATGTTCTTGGTATGTGCATATACATTAAAACCAAGCTGGTAATCAGCAGGTACAAGAATATCTTCCGGATTGTCGGACACAGGCAGAGGAAATATTCCGGCATCTATTTTGGGGTTCATCTCCCTGATCTGCATGATGGCCCAATTTCCACATGGCATCATAGCAGCCTTTTCCTCCGAAAAAAGCAAATATTGGTCATGTATATCCGTATTCAGGAAATCAGGCTGCGAATTATCTCTCATAATATCCAAAATATCCAAGAAACGCTTGAATTCAGGTTTCTTGAAGGTAAAGGAAGCATCGCCTTCAATACGGTGGTTGGCATCGGCGAAAAGAGAAGAAGCACCGATTGTAATAATCTGCCCTGGAGAATAGGAATCCTTATACAACATTGAAAAGGGTATCATAGACTTACTTTTCACTTTTTTAACAGTATCTTTGAGTTCGTCAATAGTTTTTGGTATTTTTTTTATTCCGGCATCTTTGAATATTTTTCTATTGTAGAATATTCCGTAAATCTGGGTATCAATAGGGAGTATATAGACTCTTCCATTGTAAGTGGAGGATTCCAATGCTTCCGGCCTGACCTCGTCAAGGAAAGCTTCCCCGGTTAAATCCTTAAGATAGCCGGCATCGACATACTCCCCCATCTCACGGCCAATAATGTGAGTAAATATATCTGGCCCCTGATTCGAAGAAAGCAATGTCTTGATTCGAGTTTTATAGTTAACCGTATCTGTTTCAACTATAAGCTCAACATCCTTTTGACTATTGTTAAAAGAATTGGCCACTTTCGAAAATAATTCAGCCTTATTGTCTCCGCCGTTCAACAATTTGATAATTACCGGTTTTTTTGCTATTGTACTGCTGACTGACGTATTTTGTCCCTGCAGTTTATCAACTTCACCCGTGTAATCTGTATCAGCGCATCCATTCAGACAGGATGTCAGCAATATGAAAAAAGCTGTTATTTTACATACGGTCACATTAAGTTTTTGGGACATAAAGTCACTCTCCTTCACTGTAAATTGGTATATTGAGTAGGAGTAGTACCATAAACCGATTTAAATATCTTGCTGAAATAGTTAAAGTCCTTAAAGCCCACGGCCATAGCGACATCCTGTACCTTTACGTCTCCATTCAAGAGTTCCAGCGCTTTCTTAAGCTTCAAATCGCGCAGATACGTCATAATGTTAATATTATATTTCTTTTTATAGGCCCGCGAAATATATTCCTTATTTAAATAAAATGTTTGGGCTATAGATTGCAGTGAAATGTCATTGCAGTAATTTTCATCAACATATTCCCGTATTTTTACAATTGTATTCTTCTGCAATAAGTTTTCATTACGCACAATATTTTTCATAATTTCATTGATCATATCCTCTACGGCCGCGGTTATATCCTTTATGTTATACGTCCCCATTGCCTTTAAGAGTTCATACTTGAGTCCATCCATAAATTCAATCCCGATATCTGCCCGTTTAAATGCCTCTTCGACGGTATTGATCCATTTATCGAATAACCGTCTTAGCCCGGCGACCTCAACATAACTATTGCGGCTCATTTCCTGTATATATTGCCTCGGCATGTTGCATAACCCCTTATAGTTCCCCACCTTGAACTGCAGCCCCATATTTTCGATGCTTTGATCAAGGAACCCAGCAAAAGCGGAATCATTTTTTTGAATCTCGTCGGCATAATAAATGATCCCATTCAGTATATTTCCATATTCAAGCGCATCACACGCTTTTTTGAACGATATGCAGATGTTGCAGATTTCACTGCAAAAAGTCCCCACCCCGATTTTACATGCCGATATATCGCGCTCCTGTAAATAACACATCAGATTGTCAAGCATTTCTCCGGCTTTAAGCCTGTTATACGTGCGTTCAGGCCTGCCAAAGCCCATAATAATTGATAAAAGGCCGGTATTATCATTCATGGAGACTGCTTCACAGCCGGATTTGCCTTCGAAGAATTTCATGACTGCATCCTTTACTCTTTTCAGCATGTTTCCGTCATTGCCCTGATCAGTCAATCTAAATTTACTTGACGGCGCGACAACGGCAGTTACATACTCCTCAAAAACAAACTCCGTCAGATAGGCTTTGGGATTATTGATTGTGTCGGGTTCCTTTCCATAGCGCAACAAGCTGTATAGGATCTGCTCCTTGACAAACATGTCTACTTCCCTTTTGTATACCAGCTTTCCCATGGACGCATTAATGGTTTCTCTTTCAATCCGGATAGTTTCCACCGTTCTGGCAAGCGTACTATTCAGTTCCTCCCTGTCGATCGGTTTCAGCAGATAATCAACGACTCCGTACTCTATTGCATGTTTTGTGAATTTAAAATCAGAGTAGCCGCTTAATATTATGACTTTAAGGCGTATTCCTTCATTTTTCAGTCGCATCAAAAGTCCGGTACCGTCCATGCCAGGCATTTTCATATCGATAATTGCAAGATCAGGCCTCTCTTTTGTAATAAGCCTATAGGCTTCATCCCCGTCCGCTGCTTCGCCCACAATCTCAATTTTATGCTCGTGCCATAAGCCAACAATTCTAAGTGTTCTGCGGACATAAATTTCATCGTCAATAATAACGGCTTTATACATGGTCCATTCCTCCAGATTCAATTCTTCGGTCTATCGGAAGTCTAACTTGAACTACGGTACCCTTGTCGGGTTCACTTTCAAACTTGAGCCTGAATTCTTCCCCAAAATAGTATTTTAGCCTGGCATTGACATTTCTTAGCCCATGAGTCTCATCATCCGTTGACACATTTTCCATTTCTTCGTTCAGGCTGTTTAAAGAATTCTCCGTAATGCCAATTCCATTGTCCGATACGGTAATAAAAATGTTTTCGCTTTCTGCTTCAACAGATATCTCGATCAAACCCTTGCCGGCCTTTCTTTCTATTCCGTGAATAATGGAGTTTTCAACAATCGGCTGGATGGTAAGGGATGGTATAATAAAATCAAGCAATTTTGAATCGACTTTATTATTAACGACGAGATTGCATCCATATCTATACTTCTGAATAAGCAGATAGTTGCTGACATTTTCCATTTCCTCTCCGAGCGTTACGAATCGTTTGCTTTTGTATAGACTATACCGCAATATTGAACTCAACGCCTTTATTATATTTTCTATTTCAAGCACATGGTTCTCTATTGCAATTCCGCTTATCACCTGAAGCGTATTATTAAGGAAATGCGGGTTTATCTTTGCCTGAAGCGTTTCAATACGCGCCTGCTTTTCCCTGAGTCTTGCTTTATATTCCCGGTTAATAAGGTCATTGATTCTTTGTATCATTTCATTAAAACTGTTTTCCAGTTTACCGATTTCATTATAGCTATGACTTACGGCTATAACGTTAATATTGTTCTTCTCGATCTGTTCCATTGCCCTGGCAAGCTTATTTATAGGTTTTGATATTCTAACCGACAGTAGTACGATACCTGCACACCCTATTGCAAAAAAGCCAAGACCGAACAGAATGCTGTAAAGTGCATTTCTTTTGGTATTCCGGTTCAAATCATCATAGGAAATGATATCCATCAAGTAGCCCCCTGAACTCTTCTCGTTATCAAAAAGCGCCAGGTACTCGTTGTTACTTCCGAAACTGACTGCTTCTGAGGCTTTTCCCTTGATTTTATCCAACGGCAGGTCCGCATTACTAAATTTCGAAGCCTCATTTGAAACATCAATAAAAACATCACTCTTCGGTAAAACGAATATTATATTTTCATTCATGGTTTTGATCTCTTCATCGAGATTGTTAAAAAAGGCCTTGTCAATGCTATAGCTTACCAAAAGCGAAGGTCTTCTTGTAAATGGATCCAGAAATGCCCTTGAAAGTGTAAAATTGCTGTCCTTGTAATCTCCTCTCTTCATTTTTGCGAGAATTCCTCCCTGGGACAAGCATAATCTATCCGCATTCCCGACGGCATCCAAGTACCATCTGTCTGATTTGACGCCGGGTTTGTCCACAAAAAACGGATGATTCTGTCCCGTAGTAGGAAACATATCATTGAAAACGATATTGTCGATAATATATACCCGGTCGATTTTATTAACGTATAGAGTAACACCCATGATATTAGTATTGCTACGGTAGATTCTCATAAGAGATTCGAATAAACGCTCCTTCAGAAAAACATCATTGCGTATCTCCTCAGGATCTCTTTTGTTTGATAGAACGCTGTCCCAGATTACGCCTTCCTGAAAAAGAACAAGAGAAAGATCGTCTATCTGTTTAAACAGGCTTTCCATCTCGTTGTTGGCTTGATGAAGAAGTTTCAGCTTGTTGTTTATAAATTCCTTTTTGTTGTCGGTTGTAGTCTTGTAATAATAAATAGAGATGATGCCTGCAGTTGTCAAAGCAAATATAAAGGCAAACGTAACGATAAGGCGGTTGCGAATCTTCCCGAATAAGAGCTTTTTTATCATCATGGAATATTTTTGTAGCCAAATCGACCTCATCATAATAAACCCTCTCAAAAGTTCAGTCCTTACAAGGCAGTTCTTCGGATTCCTTAAAATCGCATCGCGGAGTACATATGCGCAATTTTCTTGAGACGATCCCCTGCATATCTAAAGAAAGCCTTATATGATGAACAGTAATAATTAAGCGCAGGTAAATTACAGGAAAATGGCTCCCTAAACCTTCGGCAGCCTCCCCGGCATAAGCTGTAATAAGTGCATACTCTGCATGACGGGTCGATATACCTCGATGTTTCAACAAACCGCTCAGCTGCTTCCGTTTTTATTAATTCATGGAAGCCTTCTTCATTGATATTCCCAAGGCGCCATTCGTCCGTAGCATAAAAATCGCAGGGGTACACGCTTCCATCAGCCTCTATTACGAAGTAAGCCGTACAAATTCCGGACATTCCGCAGGATTCGGGTGGATAGCCTATAAGCATCCCCGCCAGGTTGTCAAAATAACGGATGCTTATTGGATGCCCTGAAGTAATTTCTGAGTACCACGCGTCAAAAATAGTATTCAGAAAATGCGCATACATTTCGGGCGTAAGGGAATAATTATTTTCTCCGGGTTTTTGGCCTAGAGGATCAATGCAAGGTATAAACTGTAGGTATCTGAAGTGATTTCTTTTATAAAAGTTGAAGATCTTTTGCGAATGTCTGGCTGTCAGAGCATGAACTACACAAAGTATGTTGTATTGTACATTCGACCTGTTAAAAAGCTCGATTGCTTTCATTACTTTGTCAAAGGAGCCTTTGCCGCTCTTATTCTGCCTGAAACCGTCATGGATGTCTCTTGGACCGTCTAATGAAATGCCGACAAGAAAATTGTTTGCAGAAAAAAAATCAGTCCAGCTTTGGTCAATACTAATTCCGTTTGTCTGTATAGCATATTGGATTTTTACTTTATTAACATTATATTTATTTACATAACGAACGAATTTTTCAGAAAAATCAAGTCCTGCCAGTGTAGGTTCCCCTCCCTGGAAAGCAAAGGTACAGAAACCTTCCACATATTGGAACGCTCTCTCTATAAGCTTTTCAAGCAAATCGCTGCTCATGATTCCATAAGATTTCGTTAACCTGTTCTCAGCTATGGAATTATAAAAGCAGTATTTGCACTTCATATTGCACAAGCTGGACGCTGGCTTTATCAGCAAATTTAGCGGCGGCACAGGATACCTCCTTATATATTATAAGATAAATACTAGGACCATCCATCTGTTGCATGTACCTTTTTACACTTTTGGTTAAAAGTAGTTAAAAAAACAGAGGTTCATTCTATAAAAGGCTGTCTTCGACTGCCATTGCAGCAGCGCCGACTGAAATCGCATTATCCTTAAAAAATCCGTTTTTGCTAAACATAATCTCTTTTTGTCCTTTTATATGATGCCTCCTTAATGCAATTTCGGTACAAATATCAAAAAACAATTTCGAATGCTTTATCATGATACCGCTTAAAATGACCAATCCCGGATTAAGCAAATTGATATAATGTGATGAAACTCTTCGTTATTGCAGGAATGGAGGAATAGCGCTCTATGCAGCCGAAATTCCCACAACTGCAAGGCTCGCCGTCGACATCAATTGTCATATGTCCGAATACATCCTCAGTGTCATACATTGTCCTTATTATCTTTCCGTTTGATATTACTCCTGTCCTTATACCAATTCCGCAATTAAAATAAACGATGCTGTCGTTTTCTTTTCCGCAACCGAAAAGGTATTCCGATAAGACCGCCGTGTTTGCTCCATTATCTATAGATACGGGACAATTGAACTCACTGGAAAATATTGATTTTACCGGGATATTCAACCACCCGTGTGCAGGAAAATTTACAGGGTTGATTATAACGCCGTTGTGCCTGTCGATTGGTCCTACCGTCCCAACTCCTATTCCCAATAGCTTCTGTCTTTCAGTATTTATACGACGTAAACCTTCGTTAATGATGACTGTTATCTTTGCCAAAGTCTTGTCAGGAGTAAAGGACTCATCCATTTCAAACCGTTCCTTGAAGAGTATATCCATCCTCAAATTTACAATAGCAACCTCGCTGTAGGTTCTTGACAAATCAATCCCGACAATCCGGTAATCGTTTGTATTGACACTGTAAAGGGCAGGTTTTCTTCCACCCGACGATTCGCCTATACCGGATTCGACGATCAATTTTTGCTCCAGCAACGGCTTCATCAGCCTGTTCAATGTGGTTAGCTTCATTCCGCTCAGTTCAAGTATTTTGCTTTTTTCAACAGGCCCCTTCTTTTGTATAATACTGAATAATTCCTTTTTCTCTTTACTCAAGTCAGCAAGGCAATTTAAAACTTCATACATAGAAACTCCACAAAATATACAAGCTTTTTCTCAATTATAGTCCTATATAACCAGATTGGCAATAAGTATGCAGGTTGGGTCCTTTCAGTAATATAAAAATAAGCCTGCAATACCAAATATGGCTATAATAATAACAGGACTAATTCTCTTTTTCATCAGTAAAAAAAAACGAAGCAAACATCACAAGAAGGCTTTTTACATCAAACGGTAATTGTCCGCCGATCATTCCATTGCCGTAGGCAAACCTGAATGCTGCGTTGAATATGATACCAACTATGACAGGTCTCAATCCATAAAAAGCAGAATCAATTATTTTACTGCTATGAAATTTCTTAAATAATTTAAGTATCGCGAGTAAGAATAAAAAAGGCGGCAAAACAATAGCTATACAGGCGCAAATTGCACCCGGCAAACCTGATAACTCATATCCGATTATTGTTGCGCTATTTGTTGCTATGGGTCCGGGCGCCATAGCAGAGACAGAAATTATATCTTGGAAATTTTTCAATATTCAGCCAGCTGTTTGCTTCCAGTTCATTCTGGATTATAGGTATCGCTACGTATCCACCGTCAAAACATATACTGCCAATTTTGAAAAAAGAAAAAAATCTTTCCAATAAAGGCCTTTTTTATATCTCCTGGCCAAGTCAATCTTGCCTTTAACGATTTTTATATCCGTAGCTTTTTTAGCGACGATTCCCAAAAAGGCGCCTGCAAGTATTAATATAAGAATATTCATATTTCTAAAAATAAGGAGTGCAGTAAACGTAATAAAAAAAAGTATATAACCTGTTTTATCCTTCAAAGCCGTCCTTCACATTTTGTATCCGGCGAAAGCTATAAGTGCAGGCTTAATTCCAGCCAAAACTGCCTGTGCATACCGGTTACTTTGAAACGTCGACATAATCGTCGCAAGAATTAGCATAACTGTGAATGTGGGCAGAACAATGCCGATCATTTGCCACCAAAGCTCCCGCTATTCCGGCAAGATGGTAACCTATACAAATTGCTGAATTAACACCGATAGCGCCGGGTGCTGATTGGGATATTGCGAATATATCGACCATTTCATTATTTTTCATCCACTTTTTTTCTCGACAATTTCCCGTTCCAAAACCGGTATCATCGCAAACCCCCCGCCAAACGTAACAGGAGATATTTTAAAAAAAGCAAAAAAAATATTAAACAGTAATCTGGAGTTCAGCAAAACCAATATTACCACCAAAACTCAACGTATCAAATATTTGATCGTCAGAACGACAATACTCTGTAATAAACTGAAGTATCTTACCGCAGGTCAGTAAACGACTTTATTTCAACGATGTCTTACCTGTATCAATAAGAGCCCGCACTTCATCCAGGGATGCGCAGGATGACGCTCCGCCTATCCTGGTAACACTTATCGAACCGCATGCATTCCCGTATTCCAAACATTTTTCCACTTCAAATCCTCTCAGGTATGCATATATGTAGCCGGCATTGAATGAATCACCGGCGCCGGTAGTATCAACCGGCTTCAAATCATATGTATCTTTAAAAAACTGTTTACTCCCTGTTTGTGCTATAGCACCTCTTGGACCGCACTTAATGACGACTGTCTCGCATTTCTTCGAAAGAATACTAGCTGCGCTTTTGACATTATCGGCTTTTGTAATATTTAATGCTTCAACTTCATTTGGGAAAAATATATTTGTATACTTCAAAGCTTCCGATATTCCATAATCCCACACTTGAGAGTTATCCCACCCTGCATCAAGCGAAGTTGACGCCCCATTTTCCATTGCTAATGCAAAAAGCCTTGGTATGTCGCTTCTCAAATTACTTTGTAAAAAATATGAACCTACATGTATATGCCTGGTTTGTTTCAGCAGTGAAACATCGATATCCTCAAACCTAAGCGCATCTATTGAACCCAGGCATGTCACCAGTGCCCTGTCGCTTTTGCAGCTGAGTGAAATTGTAATCCCGGTTTTTATTTCTTCGTCAGCTACAATATTATTCATGTCGATTCCATACTTTTGCAGGCCTTCAAGAACCACCTCACCAAATCTATCCTTTCCGACTTTCCCCACGAAGCCGGTTTTAAGGCCGAGATTTGAAATACCACATGCGCAAATAGCAGTCGAACTGCCAAGTACAAGGGAATAATTATCCGCAATAGTCTCCTGCCCGATCCGGGGAGTGCCGTCCAGCCCTGTTACAATAAGATCGACATTCAGTTCACCTATCGCAATTACATCGTACTGTTTCATCAGGTATACTCCTCCAAAAGTTTAAATTTAACCACGCGGCCAGTCCATCCGTATGTCGTGAATGTCACATTCCATTGGCATCTGATTCTGCCTAGTCCTTCGAAAAGGCGTACTTTTTACCACCTACTTCATATAGTACCGCTTTCTATGTACTTTTTATCAGTGAATTTTATAGCTCGCAGATATGCCGGCCATACCTTGGTAAATTTTGAGACAATTATAACATGCTAAGTTATAGAACACAACATTATATTTAACACACGGCAAACGCATGTGATCCGTTATGATATTGTCTTGAAAAGCCATCAGTGATTTTGTCTCAACATGAAGCGATATGTAATAACGCCATAGAAAATATATGGGGTGAAATTATTGCGGAAGGTTAATTTACCAATTGATGCAGAAAAGAAGTACCAGACTATCAAGGAACTAATAAAGCAGAACGGAAACAAGAACAGAGCGGCAAAGAAGCTAGGTCGGATGCTCTGTAGTGTAAAAAGCCACGCATTGACGGTGTGAAACATTCTCTGTAAATTGACTTTCTATGATAATTTTGATCGGGGCTTGTAGGACAGAATGGCTTAATACCCTTCTGCCCCAAAGTGTCGGTTTCCAAACTTATACTTGAAGTTTGCATGCTTATCAAATATCATTAATGCACTCTTCCCTTTAAGATATCCCATAAAGCTTGATACACTTTGCTTCGGTGGAATGCTTACTAACATATGGATGTGGTCCGGCATCAGATGCCCTTCTAGTATTCCCACACCTTTGCAGTTGCATAGTTGTTTAATAATCTCTCGTATACTCTCCTTGTATTGATTGTAAATTACTTTTCGTCTATACTTTGGAGTGAACACAATGTGATATTTGCACATCCATTTTGTACGTGCTAAGCTATTTTCTTTGTTTGCCATTAAAGTCACCTTTTCTTTTGTTAATTTAGTAGCTTGAACAACTCTATTTTAACGGAAAGGCGCCCTTTTTGTATAACATCTGTCGTGCACCCGCATAGCGGGTGGTTGTTTGTTTCGCATGGCTCATTTCTCTTTTGAGAAACTCGCTTCATGCTCAACAGGCTAAAGCCTATAAAAAACGAAACAAGGATAGTCGTTTGACTATCCTTGTTTCGTTTTGGAGCCCTCAATCAGAGTCGAACTGATGACCTCATCCTTACCATTCATCTTATATTTTAAGAACAAGGCGGGCATTTATTTTGTAAAACACGCTAGAATGCTGATTTATAGGAGTTTCATGAATATTTTTATTTCTGAATTGTTACAAGATATCTTACTTAAAATCAACCAAAATTAATTGGTTTGGTTTACATCAGATTACGAATAAAGCTTATCTAGAGCATTGACTGCATCTCTCTTTATGTCAAACATTATATGAGTATATATGTCAGTGGTATACGCCAGCTTTGCATGTCCTACCATTTCACTAATAACCTTTGTCTGAACGTTTTGTTCAAAGCATCTGGTAACAAAAGAATGCCGTAAAACATGTGGGCTGCATTTTTCCAGTCCTGCCTTCTCAAGAATTTTGTAAAATGTCCTTTGGTTGTTCCTCAAGCTGATGTAAGTATTCTTTTCACTTGGGAAAACAATATTACTTGTTTTTCCCTTATACATTTCCTTAAGAATATCCAGGCTTCTTTTTGTAAGGGGAACTGTACGGTTACTCGCTTCCGTTTTGGGAGAGTCCTGCACAATCGTCTTGTTCTTCGTTTTTGTATCCTCATCCCTGTTCTTGACATTGATAACGTTTTTATTTACCCTTATCATTCCATTCACCAGGTCGACGTCTTTCCATGTCAAAGCAAGTAATTCTCCTGACCTTAAGCCTGTATCAATATTAACAACGAAAGCATTGTAAAGGCGGTATTCCTTTGCAGCTTCAAAGAACAAATTCTGCTCCTGCAGCGTAAATGCTTTTACCTCTGGCTTTACCAGTTTTGGCAGCTGCACATTCTTTGAAACATTTTTATGCATCAGGTCATTGTCCACCGCCTGATTCAATGCAGAACTGATGATGTTGTGGATCTTTCTTATGGTTGCGCCTGACAGGCCATTCCCGTTATTATACTTCTTGTTATAAAACCTTTGGAGATCCTGTTGCTTCAAATCTTTAAGGACAAGATCGCCGATATCGGGAATAATGTTGCAATTCACCTAGGTTTCATAAACATCATAAGTCTTCGGTTTCAGGTTTATTGACTTATAATCCTTCAACCAGGTAGTAAGCCATTGTCCCAGGGTCATATCAGTCGAAATATAGCTGCCTGTTTGAAGTTCATTCTGCAAGGCAATAATTTTGGCAGAGACCTCTGCTCTGGTGTTTCCATATAAAGATTTGCGGTCAAGCTTGCCGTCTTTTTTCCTGCCGACCGTTACCCTTCCTATCCATAAACCGTTTTTAAGCTTAGTGATTGATCCTTCTCCGTTCCCTCTTCTTCCAGCCATGATTAAACTCCTCCTGTTTTCGGATTGTTTAACCAATTGATAAATGCCGGTTTCGGAATAATCATTTTTCGTTTTCCTACCTTTATGCAGGGAAACTCCTTGCTGTGACAAAGCTCATATGCCTTGTTCATTGACATCCCTAATATGGCGGCAATATCACCAACCGAAAGATGAAAGGGCAATTCATCAAAAATATTCATGTTTTCAAGGTACATGCCTACTCCTCCATTTTATTATATTGGTATATTTTTATCAAGCAATTTCTGCTAAAATTATACGCATTTCTATAATAATGCGGATATTTTTATCATTTATTGATAGTTTAAGGGAAATAAGATACAATGATAAATATATCCGCATAAATGTTAAAATGCGTACATCTTTACAGGTGGTTTATGAAACAATATGAAGCAATAAAAGAAATTTTCAAAGCTCATAACGGGATTGTTCATACAGCCGATATTATTTCAAAAGGTATACACAACAGTTGGCTCAACAAACTGGCGGATCAGGGCGTAATCAGCAAAATCCGCCGCGGAGTATACGAATGGATTGAGTCCGGGACTAAGGAAGATACCGACATTCTCAAAACGCTATTCCCTGATGCAATTACTTGTATGAATAGTGCTTTATTTTTCTACGGTTATACGGACCGAACGCCGGTTGCCTGGCATCTGGCCTTTCACCGGGATATTAACAAAAAGCGGCTGCAAATCAACTATCCGCCCATTACTCCTTACTTCGTTGAGCCGCATCTTCTACAAACAGGTGTGACAAGCGAAAATATCCAGGGCACAGATCTGAAGATTTATGACAGAGAACGCACCATTTGCGATGTCCTGCGGCATTCCAGTAAAATTGACCGTGAAATTCTGAATAAGGCAATCCAGAATTATATTAAGGATAATAAAAAGAATATCGATAACCTTATAAAATATTCCAAAACACTTCGAGTATATGCAAAAGTGCAGCAATGGATATCAATATGGCTTTAATGCTTTATTGGCAGCACAATGCTATGGCAGAATTGAAATTGGGTGATTTGTTATAATCCCGATGATTCTGCCACAGTAGTTCTGCTGCCAGGAGCAGCAAAAGTATGACTATAAAAGGTATCCCAAGCACCCTGCAGTTACAGGTGTTATAAAAGCAAATTCAATATTTTTAACCGCTTGCTTATCTCTCCATTCTTATGACGAGCCGTCCCTTTACTAATGTTAGCCAGACGGAAGTATCATTGTTCCTTATACGGGTTATCGCGAATTGGCAGCACTACCGCCAATTTAAAACCGGAAGTTAGTCGCTCGGGTATAAACAACCGTTATTGCGTTCCCTTTTATGTCGCTTTCTGTTTTGCAGACGTATAAGTAATGTACCTGGGATACCAGGTATAAAATTGTCAATGAACAAGTGAGTTAAAAAATGCCCTCATATATAGGTCAGCTGAGAAGGCAAAATCGGACAAGTCCTAAATTTTTTTTACTTCATCTGAATTAAGTTCAGCTAATACATGGAAAAGCCAATCATTTTCAGTATTATTGCAAAAGTCAGTGGTAACTCGAACCATACTATTTTATCACTACGCCTATTATCAAATCTGGCTGATAACCTTTGAACCACGTTTTCGCCTATTGCATCATATGGTTTGGTATATCGCCTATACCTCCGAGTCAGTGTTCTCCTCCTCCCTGTTCAAATCATACATAACTTTATCCCAAAGCTTTATGTTAACAGCATTATCCATATTAGCGTCCTCCGTTTTGTTTTGTGGTGGGGTAACAAAACGGCCGGATTAGGGGTACCGAGCATAGTACCAAAAGAATTTGTCCATGGAGCATCCATTTCCGGCAAACAAAAAAGGCCGCACCGGAACACCGACAGTAAAACTGTCAGGCTCCAATGCAGCCTTTATCTGTTTACCATATTAAATGTCTTGGAAAATGAGCATAAAAAAACCCCAAATGACAGGATCTCATTCCTATCCCTTGGAGCCTTTACAATTATAATCCCAGCATGCACATCATACCATGCCATAAATATACTGTCCGTGACATTTGAGCACCTATATAGCCCTGTTTTTGTTTCATGTTACCGAAGGTGTCATATTCCCCAGCAAAGCACTAACGGCTCCAGGAATGCCGGTGATGGTGTAACCTACAAATGTTGAAGCTTTTAAAGCGATGGCTCCCGGAAGTGCCCCGGCAACTGCAAAAATATCGGCAATTTTTTCTATCCATTCCCTTTTTCAACCACTTCACGTTCTATTAGAGGAATCATCGAGTTACCCTCCTCCAAATCCTACACAGCCCAGCTTTAGAAAACTAATATAAATCTCCCCAAGCTCTTTTGGATTTTTGCTAAACATACGAAACACCCCCTTTTGAAATTTTTACCCATGAGCCGCAGCAGTGGTTTTTGAAAGTTTTTAATTAGTAAAATAGTTTCTTAGTATTTGTTTTCCTTATCTTAAGTCACTAATTTTTTACAGTCCCGGTTGAACCATACCTGTCTACGTGGAAAAATCGGATACCAGGGAGCAAACTATTCCCGTAATCTCGTCCATTTCGCCGAAGCACTTGATCGGTACAGAGTTTGCTCACCAGTCGACATCTGTCTGCCCCTCTGTGAAATTGGCCCCTGTTTGAGGGCCCCAAGTTTATGGCTCGCTCTGCTGGACTTTATGTTCTTAGGCGGCACTGCACATCCTGCGCAGTGCCGCCGTAAATTGTTTTTGTGTCAAGCCTCGCTTATATGGATTACAGCCTTTACTATCTCTGCTTTTCGGTATATGCTATCCTCCAAAGCATCTGAAATATGCGCAAAATCGTACCGGTCCGTTACAATGGACTTCAGCGGCAGATGACCCTTGGATACAGCTTCTATTGCCACCGGGTATAGATTTCGATAGCGGAATACTGTATGCAGCTTTGCCTCTTTCCCCTGTAAAGTGCCAAAATCATACTCAAATACAGGATTTGCTGCCATACCGACAAGAACAACTGTTCCACCGCGTTTTACCAGTTTCGCAGTTTGCTGTGTTGTAACTTTCGAGCCAGCAGTTTCAAACACCAAGCCTACTCCTTTACCGTTCGTAAGTTCACTTATAGTCTGCAAGACATCCTGACTACCAGCATTGATCACTTCTGTTGCACCCAAATGCTTCGCCATATCCAAACGCTTTTGAAGCATGTCTACAACATAGACTTGGTTGATTCCGGTTGCATGCAGTGCCAGCAATGTGCAAAGGCCAATGCAGCCAGAGCCCAGAATGACTGCAGAATTTCCAACTTTTCCTTCAGATTGTGCAACCGCATGCAGGCCAACACAGAACGGCTCAATTAAGGCACCTTCTTCAGTATCCATGTTGTCCGGAAGTTTGTAAACCATATCTGCCGGATATTTAAGAAATTCTGCAAATGCGCCGTCATAGGGCGGAGTCGCCAAAAAGATGACATCCGGGCACAAGTTATACAGGCCTTTTTTGCAATATTCACATTTTCCGCAAGTATAACCTGGCTCAACAGCGACAAGATCACCAGCCTTTACGTTTTTAACATTTTTACCAGCTTGGACAACTAAACCGGAACACTCATGTCCAAGGACCATTGGTTTTTCCACAACAAAATCACCAATCCGCCCAAATTCATAGTAATGTACGTCAGAGCCACATACGCCGCAGTCCATGACTTTTATCAAGACTTCATTTTCGGAAATTGCAGGGATGGCACGCTCTTCTTCCACTACATTTCTGATACCTTGCATAACTGATACTTTCATTGTTTTTCCTCCAAATAATCAGAAATATCCGGATTGCACGCGGCTTGGGATCCATAGTGTTCATAACAGTCAGATCAAAGCATTTTTTCAAATACTCCATCTGAAGTGCCGCATATTCCGGCTTATTCCAAAGGTTTTCGTACTCATTCGGATCCGTTTTCAAATCGTTCAACTCGCTGATTAACTCATTATGTCACCTTGGTAGGAAGTCGGGAGTGTTAAATAATCATCTATCACGACTACAGCCCTCACAAGTGCAGGGGCTGCTTTTGATCTGCTTATTTCAACAGTACTTCTTCCCTTTCTCTGATATACCTTGCAGTCTGCATTACCAATTCATCAAGCATCCGCTTGTCAGGCTTTCCATGCATTGCAGGGTATGGGGCTCCTCCAGGGCCAAGGGGCTCCGGTGTAATAAATCTTCCTTCCCGGTTATATCCTATAATATATAAAGCCATTATGACAGTATCCAAATCGAGCGACCCGGCTCCAAGGGCACACCTGTTGCTGTCGGCCATATGGAGGTTCACAAGCATGTCCCCCGCACTTACAATAGCCTCACCGATATGAGACTCCTCTGACTGCATGTGGTATAGATCTCCATTTATGTGCTGTACACCGGGGTGATTGACCGCTTTGATATAATCCTTTGCATCATTGAACGTGTGGACAAAACTTACCTCTGCCGATCTGATAGGTTCAATGGCTGCTTTTACATTATGACTGGTAAAAAGATCAGCAACAATTCTCAATGTTTCAACGCTGCGATAAAATTCCATGTTGTCATATGCGACTGGTCTTCCACAGGATCCTGGAACAACAAGGAGATAGTATCCTCCCATTTCAGAAGTGAACTCAATTTCCCTCCTGATGTAATCAATAGCTCCCTGGCGTTGTACTCCGCTGGTGCTGGAAAGATCGTTTTCGTTTGAAAACATCCCGCAGGTGCCGCTTACTTTAATACTATATTCTTCGAGAATTTTCCTGGTCTCTTTCGGCTTGTAGCCAAGATCGGAACTGTAATGATTTCCGTGCAGCTCGACGAACTCTATTCCTGCTTTTTTCAGACGCTGTATGGACTGCTCCAGCTTCTCGGCTCCAAACCCCCAGTTGCTCCATGATAGGTTAAGCCTTTTTTCAAATCTTTCAGGATGCTCTTTTTTTAATTCTTTAAATGCCATTGCTATTTTTTCATTTTTTATTTCATAATTTTGTTTGTTCATAACCATTCTCCTCGTATCTCATTCATTAAAGGAATACCAGTATAATTAACCGATAAAAAATTACGCTTTTATTTATACAGAGGTCCGTAAACCTGACATGCTCTGAAATCTGCGGCTTCCTGATCTTTAGTCCCGAAAGCTCCGAAACTGTGCGGCCTGAAAATATCCTTTGTTTCAACATTATGAAGTGAAACCGGTATTCTCAGCATACTTGCCAATGTGATCAGATCTGCTCCGATATGCCCATAACTGAATGATCCATGATTGGCGCCCCAGTTGGCCATGACAGAATAGACGCTCTCAAATCCGTCGACACCCAATCTCGGTACAAACCATGTAGTCGGCCAGGTATTGTTGGTCCTATCGTCGAGTATCCTGTGCATCTCTTCATCGAGCGTTATAGTATAACCCTCTGCAATCTGAAGAACAGGTCCTATACCATGTACAATATTGAGCCTCATAAGTGTTACCGGCATCTCAGTCTGCGTTCTGAAATGAGATGAAAAACCTCCGCCCCTGAAGTTGTCCAGCGTTGCAGGACACCAATCCGTCGCATTGATCAAATTATTAATATCCTCGTCCGTCATCTTCCACCACTGTTTTATCTTAGGCGTTCCATCCTCATCCTTTGCTATACCGATACCATCGAGCGCTGCGGAGCCTGAATTCAGCAGATGGATAAAACCGTTTGCAGCACGCCCCTGCGGTCTTCGCCCTGTGACCCTTTCAACAGCCTCCGGACTCCAGTAAGTTCTCACATCGGCAAATACGCTGGCCGAGCCGGTCAACAGTTTCCCAAACAGCATTGAAATCCCGTTGAGAGTATCATTTTCAGTGGCTAGTATCGTAGGTTCCTTTTTCCCATTCCAGTCAAAACTCGAATTAAAAAGAGCTTCGCAAAAATCTCCTGTAGGCAGCCAATCCGTCCACATCCTCTGACCCTGGAACCCTCCCAGCAATGCGTTCTTTCCTTTTGCTTCCTCGTGAAAGCCCATCTCCTCAAGCACCGAATTGCCACCAAAAATATCCTTGATGATCAGCGTCATTTTTGCAACGGTCTCCCATTCTTTTGCCTTTTGTTCATCGGTATGTCTCAGATTGACCGGGTTCGGATCGATACCTTCACTGCAGTGAGCCTTAATCCAGGCCATTACTTTTTTATATTCCCTATTATTATAGATTCCGTTTTCGATTCTTCTGATTATTTCGGTCATATCAACCCATTCAGCCCGGATTCCCAGATACCTTTGCATGAAATCCTGGTTGCAAAAGGATCCCATGATGCCCATAGAGACTGACCCAAGATTTATATAGGACTTGTTTTTCATCCAACCCACAGCAATAGCACATTTTCCGAAGCGTAATATCTTTTCTTTCACATCCTCGGGTATTTCGCATTCTCCTTTATCCTGAACGTTCCTGCCGTAAATTGAATAAGCCGGGAGTCCCATTTGTGCGTGAGCAGCCATTACTGCAGCAAGGTATACGGCTCCTGGCCTTTCCGTACCATTAAAGCCCCATACCCCTTTTATTGTCAAAGAATCCATATCCATTGTCTCACTGCCATAACACCAGCATGGAGTTACGGACAGCGTAGCGCAAACATCTTCCTTCGAGAACTGTTCAGCGCATCTTTCCGCTTCGGCGCCTCCGCCTATTGTAGTATTTGAGATAACGCACCGGACCGGTGTCCCGTCCGGATAAGTTAGATTTTCCTCCAATAACCTGCATGCTGAACGTGCCATGTCCATAGTCTGTTCCTCCAGACTTTCCCTGACACCGTACCATCGCCCATCGATAATAGGCCTAATCCCTATTTTGGGATATCTCATATAGACCCCTCCTCGTTAAAATAGTAAGCTATTAAAAATAATCCAAACAATTAATATGAGACACAGGATCAACAACCTATAAAATACTTATAGGAACGTCGGAATAAAAGGTTTATTTATGAATCTTTATTATAAAGAGGTATAAGCTTTTTCTGCCGTATCCCGTCTGCTGAGATTTTTTCCGTATATATACCCCATGAATCACCGGCGGAATAAAAGCAGGCAAAATCATCTTTATTGACCTTGGGGTCAAATATGACCAGATGGCCGGGCATTTTTATACTGAATCCCGACAGAGCTATAAGTAAGCCCCAGCTTGCCATTGATCTTGCATAATGGTTTCCGCATTCGTTTTCATTGAAGGGATTGCGTTTATAACCGTCGAATCGGCTGCGTACGCCATGCACAATATTCATAGCTTCATCAATCATACCTTCATAAATAAGGCCCACTGCAACCTGATATTCTATACCAGTCCAAACCTCGTCACTATATATAAAAGGCTGCTTGGGACGTTTTCCTTTTGGCCACGTGCAAAGCAGCAAACCCGGCTCGTCCTGATAAACATATCCTCGCTGGACACTTTCATGATCTTTCATAGACGTTTTGAAATTATACTTGTAGATCGAACCTACTGCTTTTTTAATATGTTCAGGCGGCAGTATATAACCTAGCCCGTAAAGATGAGCCAATTCCTGCCCGAAAACCTGATCGGAAAGACAGCCCTCGCCATACTGATATTTATATTGGTTTAATGCTTCGTCAGAAATTTTTTGCTCATAATACTCGCCATTCCAAAGAATTTTGTCCAAAGCCTCTGAACCTTTTTGAGCGCCGTTACGCCACTTTTCCGCCAGTTCTCGTTCGCCCAGATATTCCGCCATCTCTACCGCCGCTGTCAAGGATGCGAAAAATATTGAGTTTGTTAAAGAATTGATTCCGTAAAATTCAATATCATATGTATTATGCTGCTTTGTATCAAGTACATAATCACTGTCGCTATCCCAGTAACTGCATGCAAAAGTCATAGACAAAACAACTTTACTCCATATTTTACGCAGGAATGAATCGTCTCCTGTTATTTTCCACTCGCGGTAGACTCTTAAAATGCATCCGAGCTGTCCGTCAGCCGCAGGCAGCATTTTCCACGGTGATTTCTGCAATTTTTTCAATGCGCGAAATGCCATATACCCGGATTCATCCGTCTCCTCGAAAAACTCGGTTTTTCTCATATCCATTTCCAGTTCAGGAAACAGGAAAGCCAACGTTTGGGCATAGTTCCATACATGCGTGCAATTGCCCGGACAACTGCCGGCATGCTTAAAACAGCCTTCCCATCCGAAGAAAGAACCGTCGGCAACTCGAAAACAGGTTGTTGACCGTAATACTGTAATATTTGATGCAAGCGCATCTATCACGTCGATATCAAGAGTCGAATTATACAACGCATTTGAAAAGTTACGGCTTGTTTCCTCCAAACGCTCTATATTATTATGGAGATATTTTACAGCGGCACTGGCATCACACCAAACCTTTGAGTAATAATTGGTCCAGTTTGCTTTGTCCGGCGTACTCTCTTTAAAGCGATGGCCATCCGGCCACCAACCGTAACGGTTGGGAAAATTCCAGGTTAAATAGAATGTGAATCTTTCAGTATGACCCGGTTTTATAGTTTTCTTTACGGCAACAGAACCGATAGCACGGAAATTCTCGGCGGCGTTGATGTTCGACCCAATAGCGATTGAGCTGTTCAGATTGCTTAGTTCCCCATCATCGCGGAAATCCTGCCAGAATTCTTCTGCGCCATCCCACCAGAAACCAGTCTGCCAGTTCGTTTTTAGTGTGACTGCATCGCCTTCTGCCATAAGCGCCATTGTACCATAACCGTAAGTATCGGGGGATGATTCTGTAGAATACAATATGCCCTTCAGTCCATTTATTGTTAATTCACTATTTACCGGATCTCCCTGCAGCTCAATACTGTTTATTTCATTATGTGAAATCGATTTAATGCCGCAGGCATTTGGCATGGTACCACATAACGAAACGCATGCATCCTCTTTTGCAAGATTCTTGACACGATATACTACCCGGAAACCTGGAATGCCCGAATCTTTCGCATTTAGTGGGATAAATGGGGTAAAAGCCTCCATTTCAACGGACAAAGGTAAATCTTCTTTTATAAATCTTACATCTGCAAAAGGGTAATTTGAACTGAATTCAGAAGAATCAAATCTGGGTAATCCGGATAGTTCTCCGGGTGAAATACCCAGGGGAGAATCATATTCCATGATGTGCTTTGCTTCGAGTATCCGTGCGTCTGCATTGCTTTTTCCTATTTTTGAGTATATGGAAAAAAAGGAATACGGTAGTTTTAAATCCTTATCGGGCTGATTGAAAATTTCAAAATCACAAAAGCCACCTCTTGCGTCAATTGACACATTTCCTGTACCGATTCCTCCAAGAAGGAATCTGAGGCGGCCAGCTTTATCACTAAATGTTTTTGTATTTTTCTGAATCCTTTCCATATTAAAAACATCACTCATACTATCAACCTCTATCTAGTATAAAATATCGCGGAAATTTCGTTACCACCCTATAAGGTCCCAGTTGATTTCTCCGCGAAGCTCCGTTGATTGTCTTGGTATAATATTGCTGCTCAGGATTTTAAGGCGACTGCTTCCGTGGATGTTGTTGGTGATATTATAGTAAAGCATGTCAAAGCTCTCTTTGCCCATTTGATACTTTGGAACCTGTACAGTGGATAACGTAGGTGAAATAATGGAACTGATGAATAAATTATCAAATCCGATTACTCCAATATCTTCAGGAATCCTTTTCCCAAATTCCTTGATAGCCTTAATTACCCCTATTGCCATCTGGTCATTTGAGGCGAATACAGCTGTAACATCAGAGGCAAGCATTATATCGCGCATACAGCTATACCCTGACATAGGAGAGAAATCTCCCTGCTTAATAAATTCCGGATTTATTTCAATAGAATTGTCCGTAAGAGCCTTCAAATATCCCTCCATACGTTGTTTACACATTTCTATTCCCAAAGGTCCTGCTAAATGTGCAATTCTTCTGTAACCACACTGGATAAGGTTGGTTACGGCATCATAAGCCGCCTGAAAATTATTTACACCTACACCATCAATACATGTATTAGCTATACCACTTTCCAATCCTACAACAGGTATACATTTGTCACCCGATTTGAGATTTGCAATTCTTTTTAAATATTCTTTATCTTCGCTTTTTGTCGTGTCTGCACAAGTTCTGAGAATTATTCCATCCGTTTTGTTCTTTATAAGACTGTTAATGCACTCTTTCTCTTTTTGGAGATCGGAGCCCGACTGATATATACTTACCTGATATCCTACTGAAATCGCAGCATCCTGAATTCCTTTTAAAATCTGTGTAAAAAATATGCAGTCAAATGATGTTATAACAACTCCTATGGATTTTGTTTTATTATTCCTAAGGCCGCTGGCAAAAGGGTTGACATGGTAATCCAATTGTTCGCACGCTGTTAATACACGCTCCTTTAATCCTTTGCTTACGCCTTTTTTCCCTGAAAGTACATTAGAGACCGTTGATATGGAAACTCCGGCTAAATTGGCAACTTCTTTAATATTCGAAGACATCAAAATTTCCTCCAGACAAAACTCATATTAAAATGTAACGTATTCACAAAAGAAGTATACATCCAAAATAAAGTCGTTTCTATATCAGCCTACTAAAACACTTTAGTTTGCTTAATAAATAACCTCTTTAGATGACTCCTTCACAATTTCTGACAAATATGGCATATGCTAAACAGGAAATAACATTATTGATATATGATATTCTCTCATATCCAATTTGCACGTTCAAGTATCCATTGCCATTTAAAACCCAACTAATTATTCAGTCTCTCCCGCAACTAAAGCCTCAGTGGCGAGAGAGACTATTTTTAATCTGCAGATTTTTCTCAATCGATCTTCTCAATACAGAATGTCACAGGAGCTGCTTCCTCATTTAACCCTGAAAGTTTTACAGATAAACCTTCTGAGGTGTCCGTGAACACCGCGTTTATATTGCCGAGTATATGAGTTCTCTCTGCACAGTTGCGAAGTCCAGGTAAAAAGATCTCCTGATTGTCTATGTTTGCCATCGTTACATAAAGGTTTTCAGCTTTTTTTGTATAGTATATTTTAACCTTACCCCACTGTCCCTGCTGTATTTTCCAAGGTTTTGTGCCGTAAATAGCTTCACTGTTCACTTCCATCCATTCACCGAGGTAATTCAGAAGATCTACCTGTTCCTGTGGAATTGTACCGTCGGCCTTTGGTCCAACATTCAACAACAGATTTCCGCCTTTGCTTACACAATCGAGAAGGAGGCATACAAGACCGTTTTTACTGATGTATTTATCGGACTGGTTATAACCAAAAGAAAGTCCCATACCCCTTATCATTTCCCACTTCTTGTCCAGTGATTGCGTACCGTATTTGTATTCCATCGTAGTAAAATCGTTCCACATACCGCTCCATCTGTCATTGACTATACCCTCGGGAACCGTATTGTAATAATGTGCAAAAAGTACCCAGAGATCATCACGGCCTGCTCTCGGGTAACCTATATCGTTCCAGAGTATATCAGGCTTGTAATTGTCAATCAGTTCCATAAACTGGTTGTATGCATAATCAGCATAGGATTTTGTACAATTGGAGGGTTCATCTATTTCACCAATATCACGAACGGGATACGGACAGAACTGCCAGTCCAAGAGTGCCGAATAGTATGTTCCGAAACGTAGTCCCTCGGCTCTTACAGCCTTGGACAAGTCAGCTACCAGATCCCTTTTAGGTCCACGTTTGTAAGCATTGAAATCCGTGTATTTACTGTTCCAGAGGCAAAATCCATCATGATGCTTGGTTGCAGGAATAACATATTTTGCGCCGGCCTTTTTGAATAATTTAGCCCATTCTTCAGGCTGCCAATCCCTAGCGGTAAAAAGATCAGCAAAATCATTATAATTGAAATCCTTGCCGAAGTTTTTTTCATGATATTCCTTATAAGGTTTACTTCCTATACGCCATGAGTTCATATACCATTCGGCATATGGGTTATACGAATACCAAAACTCATCAATCGGGATTTCACCTAATTCTGCAATGGGAGTAGCGAACCCTGGGACAGAATACAAACTCCAGTGTATGAAAATGCCGAATTTGCAATTATCATACCACTGCGGTAATTTGTGTTCGATAATACTTTCTTTGTACGGTTTGTATCGCATAGTTTAATTCCTCCTGATTTTATAATAATATTATAATGTTTACGTAATATTTGATTAGACACCTTACTAACTTTTCAATCCTGTCAAAATAACAGCGTTCATTAATTGTTTTTGACAAAAAACATATAACAGAAGGGGTGGAATAAAGCTTAAAACAACCCCGGCAAGGACTTCGGAAATACTACCGCTGCCCATTTGCCCCTTAAGTATTGTCAGGCCCAAAGGTAAAGTCATATAATCATACGAGTTAATAAATATCAGCGGCTGGAAAAAGTCATTCCATAGGACGAGCGATCTAACAGTAACTATAACTGATATTGTAGGCAGCGTCATGGGTACTATAATTTTTGAGAATATGGTAAATCTCCCGGCTCCGTCGATATAGGCGGATTCGTCATAGCTGATCGGAATCGTCAACATGAATTGCCTTAGCAGAAAAATGGCAAGCGGATCTATTATTGCCGGAAGTATCAATGCCCATAAAGAATTCATAAGAGACAAATTCCTCATTATGATAAATTTAGGCACTATCGTGGACTGGATAGGAATCATCATTCCGGCAAGTATCATTATAAATATGGTATTCTTACCGAAAAACTTTATCCTGGCAAACGAATATGCAGCCATTGTCGTCACGCATATCTGTGCACATGTACCGATAGCGGTTACAAATACGCTGTTAAATATAAACTTACTAAAAGGCAGCTTTTTAAATACTTCCAAATAATTTTCCTTAACAAAATCCACCGGAAAGAAAACCGGGGGAAGAGTAAACGAGGTCTTCGGCAGCCGTAAAGATGTCGATATAATCCATAGAAGCGGCATCAGCCATATAAATGCAAGAACCAGAAGTACCAGGATCAGTGAATAGCGTCTGGCCAATTTAGATATACGTAATGAATTCATATTTACCTCTCTTTTTTAGCTTATGTCTTATTCGTAATCGTATGTAACCCATTTCTTTTGAAAGATTAGCTGGATTATAGTAAAAATAAAAACAATTAAGAAAAGGCAAAACGCTATGGAAGATGAAAATCCCATCTGGTATGACTTGAAAGATTGCTCGTAAATATACAGTGATAATGTTCTTGTCGCATTTCCGGGACCGCCGCCTGTGATGATATACGGTTCATCGAAAATCTGAAAGGTATTTATTATTGTTATTACGATAACAAAAAACAATGTGGGTGAAAGCAACGGTAAAGTTATGCGGAAAAATGTCTGAACCTTATTTGCCCCATCGACCCTGGCTGCTTCATAATATCCTAACGGTATGTTTTGCAGCCCTATCAAATAGTATAAAAATGGTGTACCGACAAATTTCCACATACTGAATAACGAAATAGCAAGAATGACCCATTTTGAAGAAGTCAACCAGGGTATGCCCTTCAGTCCTAATGAATTCAAAATCCAATTAAATACGCCAAAGTCGTAGTTAAACATGTAGAACCAGGCTACTGCCACCGATGATGTTGTCAGTAGTGATGGAAAATAGATTGTTGTTCTGTAGAAATATTTGAATATTCTGTTCCGCTCATGGCTGATCAAAGCCGCCAATAATAAGCCGATTATGACATGTATAGGAACCAGGATGCCAGTGAGCAACATTGTATTGCCAATAACCTGCCAGGTAAGCGGATCAGAGAATAAAGCTTTGAAATTCTGTAAACCTATAAATACAGGACTGTTTAAAAGATTATAATTAAACAAACTTAATACAATAGTTGCAATAACGGGACCGCCGATAAATAAAATATAAAAAATAATTGCGGGTGAAAGAAAAGAATACGCTGCAATGTTATCTTTTACACTCCTATTACGCAACTTAATTTTCAGTATCTTAGGCATATAACCGTTCCTTTCAGTGTATAATTCAAAAAATGATATCAATACAACTGGTGCACGAAGCTGAACTATATACAACCTTGAAAAAAAGCTATACTTTGGATGAAGCGGTCGTGCCAGGAAACACAGGTTTCCATTAAGCACGACCGCACTAATCCATAAAAGGTATTTCCCTGTCAGTTACTTATTTTTTGCAATAGCTGCATTTATATCATTTGCCATCTTATCGCAAATTGCCTTAATATTAGCATTAGGATCGGTCATCATCATCGAAAAATAAGTGTCAAAAGCATTTGCAATATCCGCATAAGCAACTGGAGCCTCAACAGATTTCATATTAGCGTCAAGACTATCGAAATAAACTTTGGCATTCTGTGGGTATCCCAGACCTTCGACAATTTCTCTTCCTATTGAAGTACGAGCCGGGCAGCTGCCGCTCTTAACAAATTTGCTGATAAAATCCTTGGATGAACCCCATACGCAAAATTCGGCAGCTTCTTCATAGTGCTTTGTACCGTTCATTACTATAAAACCTTCTGTTCCGTATACATTGGCTTTCTTTTTAAATGAAGGGTTATATTGAACTGCAACATTTGTGAAGTTGTTAGCCGTATATGTTGCACAGGGCCAGCGGCCTGCTTCCATCATTGCAACCTTTCCATCTATCAGCAATTGTACGTAATCGTCACTCGGCTGAGGAACTGGAGCATATTTGTATTTATAAATCAAATCATGCATGAATTGGAAGCATTCTACAGCATTGGGGGAGTTTACTGCAGCAGCAGACATATCTTCATTAAGGAATGACGCATCAAATGAGAATAGCCATGCAGACGCTGCGAAATAGTAGGCAGGTACAAGAACAGCATACTTATTTTGTCCACTGGTACTAAGCTTAGCGCATGTTGCAAGGAAATCATCCTTGGTCCAGTTTTCGCTGGGAACTTCTACGCCAGCTTCTTTAAACCTATCCAGATTTATATGGGTAATACAGTTATTCCACATTGTCATAAGACTGTAAATCTTACCGTCAATTGTAAACGGCTTATATAGAACAGGATTAACATCAGACAATGTCTCGTCTCTGATATCTGTGTGTTTATTAAGGTATTCATCAAGAGGAAGTGCCAGTTTATTCTTATTGATCAACTGCATGCCTTCCGTTGCCATATCGCAGACATCTGGTGCAGTACCGGCAGCGACCATAGTCTGAAGTTTTGCAACATAACCATTCCAGTCAGATCCAGTTGCATCTGCAACTTCTTCCAAGACAACTTGGACGTTAGGATGTGTATCGGTATAGGTATTAAAAATCTTCTGGTTCTCTTCCATACCGTTTCCAAAACTGGTCATACTAGCAACTCTGAGTTTGATTTTTTCAGTAGATTGCTGTGTTTGCGCTGCCTGCCCGGCAGTAGTTGATGAACTTGTAGATCCCGTGTTTACACCCTCATTGGCGCTCTTTGAACTACAACCCGCTGCTATCATTAAGACCATAACAAGTGCCAAGAACAGAGAAAAAAACTTTTTCATCAAAATTCCTCCCTTTCTTTGAATCCTAACATTTTGACCCCTTGGAGCACTGCAAATAGTACTATAGCCAAAGTAGATTTTTCTTTTTATTAAGGCAAAACGTTTTTTTAATTTAAATTGCCGTTGCCTTAATTTAAGCAAAATTTAATCAAAAATATGCAAGAATCCGCCTATTTCTATGTACTTATCTCCTCCTTATAAAATTTTTTTCCATAATCTACTTTGGAATTTGTAACGTTTTTATATTAGCAAATGGAAAAGCTTCTGTCAATCATAATATTATAAATAAAGCATCTTGATATTTTGCATTTATGTTTACTGGTATTATTATAGAAATGATGCGTCTATGCCCCTCAATACCCTGATTTATGGCGCTATAGAATCTGCTGGACTACGTTTTTATGTTAACTATAATAATAAAAAGCAACCAGGCTAATACTGAAAAATAAATCCGATATATTGACATAAACTGAATATATGCTTATATTATTAGTAAAACGTTTTTATTTTCATGGTTTAAAGTGCAAAAACATTTAGTCTCTCATAATTGTTAAGATTTTTATTGTTATGGAATTCAACTTTGTTAGGAGGTCATATGCCATGTTAAGAGATGTTATAAGAAAAACATACGAAAAGAATGGCGGTGTTTTCAAATTAATACCGATATTCGTCCCGCGCAGGTTTTCGAAGCCCGGAAGGAGGCTCCGCCTGCACCCTGACGACTATTATGCTTTAGGTACAAAACGTGGCGCTATTAAGGAAAGATGGTTTTCGAGCGTTATTCACTGCATGAACGGAGAACTGACCGCAGAAGATGAAGGGCTAAGTTATGTTTCCTATTCCAACGATCCTGCTGATAGATTTACTCTAAAGGCGGCTGTTGAGGAACTAAAAGACGAATTAATCGGTAGTAATCTTATGGACAAATACGGAACCTGGCCGATGTATTCAAAATTCTTCGACTACGAAGACCCGCTGTTTCACCACCTGCACCTGAAATTTGAAGATGCTTCCAGAGTAGGTATGCTGGGGAAGCCCGAAGCCTATTACTATCCGCGCCAGTATAATAACGTACCCGGGACTTTCCCTCATTCATATTTCGGCTTCACTCCGGACGCAACTAAGGAGCAGATCCGTGAACGTTTAGAAAATTATACAAAATGCGACACCCGTATTACGGAACTGTCAAGGGCATACCGTATTGAGCTCGGAACCGGCTGGTACACACCTGCTGGAGTGGTGCACGCACCAGGATCATACCTTACATATGAGCCCCAGTGGAATTCTGATGTAAACTCCGTATATGAGAACATAACTTCCGGTGAAGTATATGATTTTGAAATGCTTGTGGAAAATTGTCCTGCCGACAAGAAAAATGATATTGACTATGTTATAAGCCTAATGGATTGGGAGAAGAACATCGATCCTGATTATAAAAAGAAATATTTCAGACCACCGGTCATAATTGAGGATAATGAATTCTATACGGATAAATGGGTTGTATACGCAAACGACTATATATCTGCAAAAGAACTTACAATAAAGCCTGGTAAAAAAGCGATAATCAAAGATAGCGCTGCTTACGGCTGCATTATAGTTCAAGGACACGGAATGATCGGCTGTTATGATGCTGAAGCCGCAGGAATGCTTAGGTTCGGCCAGCTTAGCGCCGATGAGTATTTTGTCGGCGAGCAGGCTGCACAAAAAGGAGTTGTAATTGAAAATCATTCTCTTTATGAACCCCTTGTAATGCTAAAGCATTTTGGACCCAATAATATAGACGTACCCAAATCGGTCTGATATAAGCTAATTATTATTTTGGCCTTTCATATCGAGCCATAAGGTGAAAGTTTTCCCACAATTTTGACAGTGCGCAAATTGTTTCCATCTAAAATTTTTATGGAGGCTTGTTAGCCGAACTTGGCTTACAAGCCTTGAAATACAAGAGAAAATAAAATGATAAAGCACCCCGTTCGGATACCGATGAACTTCGGAAATCATTGTTTCCACTTACCGGATCCATTTGTGGCAACAGACTTCAGTATTTTCCCAGCACCATAACACAGTATATACCCAGTTCAGCAGATCCAAAGACTTTCTTCACCGTCAGAAGGTCTGTCATTGGCAGTTTTACGCTGATCTTTATCTCAAAGGCATATAATTCAATATTAAAATAAAATCCGCGCCAAAATAGTATACCTTTCCTATTCCCAGCGTATTCCGAACCAGCGCAGGAGAGACATCACAATAATTGTCTTTGAAGGTGGCAAGCACTTCAGCTTCGCTGCATAACTCAAGAGCGTCGTTTAATACAGGCGCATCCAGTTCCTCACCGTCCCATACGGCAAACAGTGCAGTACTCTTCTACGCTGCGGTAAACCATCTCTCCTCGCTAAATTGCTGCAGAGGTCCGTGCCACTTATCATATTTGCTATCCCACTTATTTGCATAATCCCTCATCAAGCAATCTGGGCTCTATAGACTGCCCGGTTTAGGGGTAGGCTACAGTTCCAGGTGCCAAAAAAGCAGCTTTTAATAATATTACCACCTGCTTTTCTCTCCATTCTTATGGCGAGCCGTCCCTTTACTAATGTTAGCCAGACGGAAGTATCATTGTTTCTTATACGGGTTATGGCGAATTGGCAGCACTACCGCCAATTTAAAACCAGAAGTTAGTCGCTCGGGTATAAACAACCGTTATTGCGCTCCCTTTTATGTCGCTTACTGTTTTGCAGACGTATAAGTAATGTACATGGGGTACCAGGTATAGAATTGTCAATGAGCAAGTAAGCAAAAAACGCCCTCATATATAGGTCAGCTGAGAAGGCAGAATCAGATAAGTTCAAATTTTTTTTAAGCTTTTTAATGGCTCTGTAGTGCCTTTTTTGTACAGAGTCATATTTGGTATTCATAACCAGAGCTATTTCACTAAAAGATAAGCCCTTATCATATACAAGAAAAATCGTAAACATTCCATCAGAATTAAGGCCCGTTAATGCATGGAAAAGCCATCATTTTCTATATTGTTGCAAAAGTCAGTGGCAACCTGATCTATACTGTTCATATTGCTTAACTTATTATCAAATCTGGTTGATAACCTTTGAATTACGTTTTCGCCTATTGCATCGTATGATTTGTTATAACGCCTATACCTCCGGTCAGCGTTCTCCTCCTCCCTGTTCAGATCATATATAACTTTATCCCAAAGCTTTATGTTATCAGCATTATCCATATTAGCCGTCCTCCATTTTGTTTTGTAGTGGGGTAACAAAACGGCCGGACTAGGGGTATCGGACATAATACCAAAGGAATTTGTGCATGGAGCATCCATTTTCCGCACGCAAACAAAAAAGGCCGCACCGGAACACCGACAGTAAAACTGTCAGGTTCCAATGCAGCCTTTATCTGCTTACCATATTAAATGTCCAGAAAAATAAACATGAAAAAACCCCAAAGGACAGGATCTTATTCCTATTCCTTGGAGCCTTTACAATTGCCTATTATCCCAGCATGCACATCATATCATGCCGTAAATCTGCTGTCCGTAGCATTTGAGCACCTATATTGCCCTGTTTTTTTTTCATGCCGGTACTATTTTTGTCTCATTCATGTATCATGAGATTCTATGGCTTTGAGAAAATCCGGTAAAATAAATCCCCATAGTACAACGCCCAGCATTTCTATAGCCCTGCGCTTTTCTCTGTAAAGTGTAGTGCGTGAAATATTGAGGACGCTCAGCAGTTCATCCTCTTTCACTTTTTTCTTCTTATTGAATAGCTGTTTCGGAGTATATCAAAAAGTCTTTCACCGTTATCCGGATAATTTTTTAACATAGCCAAAGAACAATCTATTATTTCTATAAGGCTTTTGCTCTCCTCAATACTTTGCATTCTGCGTTCAAACCGGGATTTATCTATCTGTGTATCAACATCGATAAGATTATTGATAAGGTCATACAGATGTTTTTTATCTGACTCAAAGCATTCTGTATCCAACATCTGTAGTGATTCTTCAATTCTCCACAGCACCTTGGAATATAGGCTTAGTAAAAGTTTAGTATTATGATAGACATTTGATTCATTTTGATTAGTAAAAGAATAATTTGATTGAAGTTCATTCAATAAGTTTAAAGTTTTCATCTTTCGATCCATCTCCGATATTTATTAAATGATTAAAACCTGAAGCTTTGTTTAAATTGTAATAAATATCGGACAGCTAAAGAAGGGCTAACTTTTGTTACCCTGTAAAAATGGTGAGGGTGACTAATTATCACCCTTCGCTATTAAATTAATGATTTTGTTCCATGCCCCTGAAAAGTAAGAATAAGCTTATTATATAATCCTTGTTATACCAAATAGATTTAGCATGATACCTCATTATAAAATATTCCTTAGTTTTGAATCTTATATTTGTGTTATTCGGATATTAGAAAACATTGTTTTCCCGCAGCAAAACCATCCTATCATTTTATTCGACATTTCTACATCAAAATTGAAAATATAATTTGTACCAATAATAGCAGTTAGTTTTTCTCCAACACGTTTCACAGTGACAGTAATTGTTTCACTAGATACAAAATCATTTTGTATACACTTTTTAGTGTCAATAGTCACATTTCCGTTTATTTTCTGAGTGATACTGATTTCCAGTAAAGTTAAGTTAATACTTACCTTTAGATAATTATTCTCATTGAAATACGATGCATATACTCCGAAATTCACTTGATTTGTAAGAGGCATAATATCCGTACTGAATTTGAAACTATCGCTTAGTTCTTCTGTATATAATAATAAATTTTCAGTTAGGAGCTTTGAGCTATCGCAGAGAAGTGACCCATTCTTTATATTCCATATATTCCATTTTGTTATAGACCTACTGTTGTCTAAAAGTTTCAGATATTTAACAAATTCACTCTGGCAGGCTTCATCTAGTTCAACATGGTTTGTTAGTTCTACACCAGCAAAAGATGCACATGTATAACAAGTCACCATACCTATTCTGCCCTTACCAGATAAATAGTAAACTTCTGTCATTAGGATATCATCCAAATAAACCCTATAAAAATCTCCAACCTTTATAACTCTCAGTCGATGAAAAACATTGAATTTGAATTCCTTATTTATCTCCACTGTTTTTTCATCCATTCGAATACCATTCACAAAAGAGATAATAAACATTCTTCTCTTCCCAGCGTCAAGCAGGACCTGCAAATTGTTCGCAGCGTCCTTGTAAAAGGCAAATACGCCGTACAATCCTCCCATATGGCTTCTTTCCCACTTTAAGCTTATTTCAAATATATAATTTTTCATCTCAAGATTTACAACTGCAGATGAAATTGTATTCAACGCATTCTGGCATACTTTGTTTTCATTGATTACCCAACTGCCATCATTAATCTTCCATCCTTCACCTAGTCCAATACCATACGAATATTCGAATAGATCCCTGAAAGCAGGCAATTCTGGAGCATCTTGCTCTGTATACGTTGGTCCGGGAGTCCATAAACTAAGTCCATTCCAGTAAAGCGGATCAATACGCATCATTCTTTGTTCTATTGGATTACCAAAAGTTTTACCAATATCCCTTCCATGATAAACAATCCAATCATCAATATTATTTGGTGCTTTTATTACACAATTATGCCCAACACCTTCAACTGAATCATTTTTACTTAGAAGTGGGTGATATGTATATTCATCCGGAAATTTAGACCAACTATGTCCATCGTCTGATACAGAATATCCGATAAAATAATGTTCATTTGTATAAGCATTAGCACTGTACATCAAATAATATCTTCCTTTACTTGAAAAAAAGAAGGCCCCTTCTACAGTATGCCAATCTCGCCCATCACCAAAACGGTTTCTTTCAAATATTTCTTCATCTAATGTAGGTCTTACAGCAAGCCTGGGTTTCCCTTCAAGAGTATACATGTCTATCAGGCGGTCTACTAAAACAACAGTACCGGGCCTATCAAACGATATTCCATTGTATTCATTTGTTGAATAAAACAAATAGAACTCTCCTCTCTCGTCTTTTATGACATGAGCATCAATACTGAAGGTATCAAGAAGAGTTTTACAATATTCAAAAGGGCCTGTCGGATATTCAGACACAGCAACTTTGAGCTGTTCAAAATGGCAGTCCTTCAATTCTGCTTTCATAGAAGAATAATACATATAGAATTTGCCGTTATTATAAATTACCGCTGGTGCCCAAAATTCCTTTTCCCCCTCTATCCTTAGAGCATAACCTTTATGTTCCCAGTCAACAAGTTCCTTCGAACATAAAACCTGAACACCCTTATTACCAGTAGAATAACAATAGTATTCACCGTTATATTTAATAACAAATGGATCAGGGTTAGTTGATGGGAAATCGAAGCCCTTTGGAATATGAACATTTACAGGATTTATATATTTTTTAACAAAAGTATGATTATACATTTAAATATGCTCCATATTAATTTATTATTATTTATGAATTGAGTAATATAAAATTATAATCAATAGGCCGCAGAATAGTAGCATTAAAACTACTATTCTGCTACACATGAATTTCCTTAACCAACAAATATATTAGCTTAATATCTCCGCATATCCTTTCCGATGTCGCCTTTAAGAGTTAGTAATTAGTTTTTACCTATTCCACAAATGCATCAAAGGAACTCCTCAGCATAACGTTTCGCATCTCCAATGATATCTTCAACTTTTTCTGGTGCATTCTCAATCGTCCCATCAACAATTGTAACTGTCGGGATTATACCTTTCCTAAACGGGACTTTTTGCGTCTTATAATTGTACCCCCATTCAAAACAACCTGTGGAGCCGCGACTCGGGTCTCCAGTACCAAGATGTCCAAAGCAGCGGTTGTATTTATCAAATAACGGAGCGTACGGTCCATCACTCCACACCGTATCCCCAGGCATTACCAATGAGGGTTGGGTCAGCGGCATAGATGCACTGACGGCATCATACCAACCCTCACCCGCCATCAGAATATCCGGGTGATTCTCCCTTATCCTCCCCGCAATGTCAATGGTTGCCTTGTATGTATCATATCTTGGGTCGTTTATATAAACTGCTGCAAGATCCAGAAATACTCCATGGAATCCATACTGATCAATTAACCCATTAATCTGACCCACAAGCCTGTCCTGCCATAATGGCGCCCCAGGATTAAGCGGAAGTCCGCAGTTATGGTCGTAATGCCTGGATGTATCCCAGTCACATGAGCCCCAAATCTGTTTGAATCCCCCGGCAGAGACATAGATGGAAGGTTCTCCCCATTCCTTGAAACCGGCTGTCCTTGGATTAGCTCCATTGATCATGAACATAGGCATTACATGCATTCCCGTCTCCGAGGCTCCATCAATCAGCCTTTGAAAACCGGCTTCTCCTCCCATACGCGGATCCGGTCTGAAGTTGCCGTATTGCCAATAATATCTGCCTTCCCATCCAGGAAGGTAAACAAGTACTCTTTCAGGTTCTATTTTATCAGCAATCCATTTTAAATTATCCAGAACCTGTTTATAATTGTTGAAAATGTAGCCTGTCCAGTGCTGACAATGAACAGAAACCACAAGAGATATTTTCTTTGCCCAACCAGGGACATCGGATCGTTTCTCCCATTCTACAAGGCCATAATTCTGTTCTATCAATCCAGTCTGTTCCTTCATAATTGTTTTATAATCGTTATTAATGCCGATTTCCCATGCAGGTACATCTATAGAGTTTTTAAACTCTATAGCGGATTCTTCAAATATGAGCTCTACATCAAGTCTCTTGTCGGCAGGAAGTAACGCAAAAGTTTTAGGTCTGACCTTTGTATCCAGAGAACGGAAATATGTGAAGTCACCATCATTATGCTTTAAAATAAGTAAAGGACTGTACAAACCATCAAAGCCATTAGGATATTTTAATATAAATCCATCTGCGGGTACTTCTTTACGAGTCGGACCCCGGTCAGGCATTCTTAGCCCTGCAATACTTCCATTTCGAATTCCGATAAGTTTTAGTTTTAGGCATCGTATGACTTCACTATTATGTTTTGCCTGTATGAAAAATCGCACCAGCATGCCTGATTTCTCCGCTCTAAGGTTTACAGAACCTGAGGCAAATTCCTGCCCACCGGCCCATGTCAGCCTGCTGCATTTCATAATGAAAATATCCTGACTCTTGCTTTCACAGACATCCTTTGGGCTTATTTCATAACAATTTTCATGAGTAAATACTTGGATAGAAAACTTAAGACCGTTAAATTCAAATACCGGATTTTTTGAAATAAAACTTAAATTATGCATAAGTCACCTTCCTCAACCTTTTATACCAGTTAATGAGACAGCTTGAATAAAGTATCTTTGAGAAAACAAATATAAAATGATAATGGGTAATATGGCAACAGTTGAAGCAGCCATCAACAATTCCCACTGAACGGTATAAACGCCCCTGAAAGATGCAATAATGAGCGGGACAGTAAACTTCGTATCGGTATTGAGGAAAATAAGGGCTCCAAGGAAATTATTCCAGTTCCAGATAAATGTGAAAAGTCCTAATGTAACGACTATTGGTTTTGACAGCGGAAGTATTATTTGCCGGTAAATGCGAAAATAACTGCAACCATCAATTTTTGCTGCCTCCACGTACTCATACGGCAAATTAAGCATAAACTGCCTTATCATGAACACACCATAAGCATTTGTAAGAACTGTTGGAACAATAAGGGGTAAATGCGTATCCACCCAACCCAGTTTGCCGAAAACAATATAAAGGGGAATAAGTGTTACTTGACTGGGAATCATCATAGTACCAAGTAAAATACCAAATAGAAGTCCCTTGAACTTGAATCTCATCTTGGCAAAAGCAAAGGCTGCCAGGGAACTTGTGAATAATGTCCCAAATGTAGCTATAAGAGTTATCTTCAAGCTGTTAATATACGCATTGCCCATAGGCATCAACCTAAATACATCAACAAAATTTAAGAATCTGAACGACGTCGGTAAGATCCTGGGCGGAAATTCAATAACATTATTCGAAGTCTTCAAAGCTGTAAGAACCATCCAATAAAATGGAAAGATACTAGTAATGGCAAACATGATTAAAACAATATGGGTTGCAAATTTAGTAATATATTTCATCTTATTCATTTGTATACACCCACTTTCTTGAAAAACGGAACTGTATCACAGTGATAATAACAACCAATACAAACAATACTATACTTACGACTGCCGCCTCTCCCATCCTGAAGAATTTAAAAGCAAGATCGTAAATATACATTACAATCGTATATGTTGAAAATTCCGGTCCGCCTTCAGTCAGTACCACCGGTTCCTGAAAGAGATTCAATGTCCCTATTGTCATAGTTATCACAACAAAAAACGTTGTTGTAGAGAGCATAGGAATTGTTATCTTGAAAAACTTTTTTAGTGTATTTGCTCCATCTATTTCTGCTGCTTCATAGTACTCCTTGGGGATTCCTTTCAGTCCGGCCAGAAAAATCAAGTAGTAATATCCCATCCCTTGCCAAACACTCATCAGTATTATTGCAACCCTTGCCCATAACGTATCTGTCAGCCACCCTGGTCCTTTAATGCCTATTTCTCCAAGCACAAAGTTGATAATTCCCAGCTCAGGTGCAAAAATCCAGTACCAAACAAGCACAATAGCTACAGAAGCAGTTGCCATTGGGAGGAAATACGCCGCCTTGTAAAATCCCAGTCCTTTAATCTCCCTGTTGGTTAGTAATGCGAGGGCAAGCGAAACCAAAGTTGTAAGTGGAATAATCCCTACTGCAAATATAAGAGTATTAAATAACGATTTATAGATTCTTTCGTCCTTAAAAATAGAATCGAAGTTTACAAACCCCGTAAATGTTATGCTTCCGATCAAGTCCCACTTTGTAAAACATAAAATAAAGGATATGATAGCCGGAATCAAAATAAAGCAAAGCAATCCAATAAACTGGGGCATTATAAAAAGATATGCCATCCATTGTTCGTAACTTTCCTGCTTTTTAATTCTGCTTTTCAATGTGGCCCCTCCTCAAAATATAGTCACTCACCATGATTCAGTTATACCAAATGAAAAAGCAGATAGAAACGTACCTAAATTATGAAACATTCACTTTAATTACGAATTGGATGCAAGATATATTTTAGGTAATACAGCCTTTACAGTTGTTCCTTCCCCCACCTTACTGGTAATGTATAAACCCGAAGGCTGGCCAAACTCCATAATCAACCTTTGATGTATATTTTCTATTCCGATTCCCGTTAATTTCTCCTTAAATAGCTTGGTGTTAGCAAATCTACTGGATATTTCGTCAAGAGTACTGCTCTCCATTCCGATTCCGTTGTCTTCAATTTCAATATTAACCCATTTACCATCTGTATAAGCCCTGATTCTAATTTCACATTTTTCTTTAGTCCCTTGGAATGCATGCATAAAGCTATTTTCAACAATAGGCTGAATTGTAAATTTAGGAATACCATAGTCAAGCAAGCAATCTTCCATTTCATAAGCTACATTAACAGGAATATCATATCGGTAAGTCATAATACGAATATATGATTTTACATAATTTATCTCCTCTTTAATGGGAATGATAGTTTCCTTATTATTTGCAATAGTTCTCAATAAATCAATCAAAGACCCGACCATATCAATTATTACATCATTCTTCCCCATTCTTGCCAATGATATCGTGCAATTAAGCGTATTGTAGAGAAAATGAGGCTTAATTTGAGCCTGTAAAGCCCTAATTTCCAGTTCTGTCTTTTTCTTTTGGCTGGCTTTTACATCCTCAATCATTGCTTTGATTTTTTTGATAAGATAATTATACGTATCTGCCAGCTTTCCTATTTCGCCGCTGCTTTTGATTTGAACTTCCAGATCCATATTGCCGTCTTCGATTTTTTTCATTGCAACAATTAGTTTATGAATAGGATTGTATAATATAAAGAAAATAAACAAGGCCGCTATAATAGAGAATACTAAAAACAATACTGCAACCAGCAGCATTATTTTTGATACCTTGTCAACTCCCTGCAGGACCCTGTTCATAGGAGTTATATAATATATTTTCCAACCATTTATAACAGATGTAGTAAATGTGGCTATATAAGAAGATTTGTCTGTATCTATCTCAAAATTATCTGTTGACTTTCTCGTATCTGATTTTTGCAGTTGTTTCCGAATCTCCGCGCCAGCTTCTGATGAATTATTACTGTAGATGATTTGTTTTTTACCATCAGTAACAAATAAAAATTCGTCTTTCGGTAAACTGGACACAGGGTAGTTTGTAAAAAGATTATTTACTGTCAGGTCGATTACCAACACCCCAAGGACATTATCATTATAACTGTCAATAATACCTTTTGAAATAGTTAGCTTGAATATATTATTTGAATGGTCAGGCAACAAAGTCCAAAAAATTTTCTTCGGATTAGCAATCGAATTTCTATATACAGGGCTCACTGTATAATTTTCTATATAGCCTAAATTCAAAGCCCCCCTGTAAATGGGCAGGCCGCCAGCCTTAGGCATTATATAAATACCGTCAATTACCTGGTACAGATTAAGAAATGTATCAAGTTTTGCACCTGTTTCAGATATTAATCCATATTTGTCGTCTTCATGGAAATTCTTTGAATCGACTGATTCCAAATAATCAATAGTATTAACGTTAGTACAAATATTAAGCAAAGCATTCTCTGTATCTCCAAAAAGCTTATCAATATATTCTGCTTTACTCAATGCCATTGATATGGAATATTCTGTGTTTTTATCAATCAATATTTTAGAGACATTGGCTCTAAATATAAATATAACAGTAATTATAGGTAAAACGGCTGCCAGTATAAAGAAGGTAATTAACTTGTATTTGAGGCTCATACAGCTCTCCTATTCTTATATACCATAGGACTGTACCCGGTAAAATGTTTGAACAATTTGCAAAAATACCTTTGATTATTTATTCCTACTTCTAAGGACGCTTGCTTAACACGATAATTCTTCTCCATGATTAAAAACTTTGCTTCCTTAATTCTTAATTTATTTACATAATCGGTAAAATTATCTCCGGTTTCCTGCTTAAATAGCATACAAAGATGATTTTTACTTAATCCTACATATTCGGCAAGTTCAATGAGTGTTATGTTCCTCTTGTAATTCTTTTGAATATACTTGATTGCATCAGAGATTTCAATTTTTATTACATTTGTAAAACCATTTTCAAATCGGTTAAAATAGTTATTGATAATTTCTTTTAATTTACTGCTAAAATCATTTAATGTAAAAAATTTATTATCAATACATAATAAAAGTGCTTCGAGTGAAGTAAGTGTATCAGTCATATAATTATATGTGTTGCGAATGAATTTAATAATCCGTTGCAATAGGAGTTTTAATTCTGTAATAATAATGTCGGGATTATATTTTTTGTCACTTAATTTAAGGGTCATTGAATCTATACTAATCTCAAACTCTTGAGGAAGGGTATTCTGAATACTGCTAATGATTTTATTCTCCAGTTCCTCAAATACCTTATAATCTAATTCGTCGCTAAAAAGAATACTATTATTATCAATGAGTATATTGATGGGACCGGTATAAAAAAATAACCTTGATGCATACCGCATTTTAAATGCTTCATTCGGTAAATCATCAAAACATATTAAATTTGTACTGTATATAACAATATTCCTGATAGCTTCTATGCAGGTTGATATTTTTTTTACTATACCATTTAATCTATTTAGTATGGATAAATAACTTTTTTGATTAAAATGAACAAGAAAAAACAACTCACCTTCAAGATCAATCTGGAAATATGCTATATTGCCAAATACCGTTTCATTATCGATAAAATCTCTAATTAGTGAATGATCTGCTTTTACATAAATTGTCATAAACTCCCATTGTGGCAGTTCAATATCCAATTCTTCGTATTTATTGGCTGCCAATTTCGATTGATATATTCCATCAAGATAATCCTTGAAAAATAACCTCCGGCTCTTCTTAGCTTCCTTGTCAGCAACCTGTATTAAATGCGCCTTTTCACTGTTTTCCCTCCTGGCTTTATCTACCTCTGATGCCGCCGATTTCAGTACATCCATTAGGGAAGATTCATTTATATGATATTTTAAGATATAATCCAAAGCGCCATATTTCATAGCATCCTTTACATATGAAAAATCATCGTAATTACTCATTACAATAATCTGTATATCATTATGTTCCTTTTTTACAGCTTTGATCAATTCAACTCCATTCATCAGGGGCATGTAAATATCGGTAAGAATAATATCCAAGTTTGTTTTTTTTAATATTTCTAAAGCTTCCGCTCCATTAGCGGCATCTCCTGCAAGTTTATAACCATTAGCTTCCCAGTCTATCAATCGTTTTATATCTTCTCTTATAATCCTATCATCATCAACTATTAGAACTCTCACGATAATCACCCCATATTCCTTGCAGCATAATGGAGAAAAAAGATGAAACAGGCTTGTATCAATATTGTACCATATGTCTTAAACTAATTGTGAAAACTAAGATAGAAGCGGATATACTTTACCCGCTTCTACCTCTTCAAATTATCACATTACTTTACTTTTTGGTAGCTTCCTCAAGATAAGTTTTCAATTCAGTGATTGCAGTATTCGATGTCTTTTTGCCTGCCATCCATGTTTCCAGGATGGAGGATGTTTTTTGTGAAATCTCATTGTATTGAGTGTTATATGGCATTGTCATTGTGTGATCCAGTGCCTGGATGAATGACTTTTTGCTAGTATCATCGAATATGCTACCAATTAACTGGTCTTGTAGATTGTTCAAAGTATTTTTATTCACCGGCACGCCGCCAGTCCCTGTTTTAGCCAATGCATTGAAGCCCTCTTCGCTGAATATAGCCTTAAGCGCCTCCCAGGATTCCTTTTCATGCTTTCCGCCCTTCCAGATTACAAAATTATCAATAAAAGCGGATGATTTCGCTTTACCTTGGATCGCAGGTGTTGCTGCAATTCCAACCTTAAAATCCTTGATGTCCCTGACAGATTGCTGCCACCATGTTCCCTCATCGCACATGGCTACCCTGCCTGCCCTGAACATATCCATTCCTCCCATAACTTTTGTATCAACCGGAGTTGGCATCGAATGATCCTTTGACAGCATCGTGCTTAATAGGTCGAATACTTTCATGTGATTATCGGTAAATTGGTATGTACCATCTGCTTTATAAATGTAATCACCAGCAAGCGAACTTATTGCAAATATATCGGCATTACCATAGAAACCGAATTTTTTTGTAGCACCCTCCCCCTCTGTCAACTTTTTAGAATATTCTGCTACTTGATCAAGTGTTATAGGATTATCCCAATCAGAGGAAGGGTATGGTATTCCTTTTTTATCAAATAAATCCTTATTGTAGTATAACAAGAATTGGTAAACGCCGCAGGGAAGTCCATATGTCTTACCATTTTGCGTCCCTGCATTATTGAGAGTTCCTTCAAAGAATTGCGACATATCTATTTCATTCAAGTAAGGCGTTATTTCAACAACCTGATCCTTGCTTATCACTTGCGGCATGAGAGATTCGGCAATTCTTCCTATATCGGGTATATTACCACCCGCAATCTGTGCCGTAATTTTCTGGTAGTATTCATCCCAGCTGGAAGTGTTGATCTTTTGAATTTTAACGGTTATGTTTTTGTCTTGCAATTTTGCATTAGCAGCATCTGTCATGGCCTGCCATCCGGCTATTTCATTAGCTGCGCCCTGCATAGCCCACGTGATCTCAACAGGAGGTTGATTATTTGTAGCAGGAGTCGTTGCTTCCTTGACGGCGGTCGTTGCAGACGCTGTTTGATCATTCGTAGCGTCTGATGTCTGCTGCTTACTGCCTGAACAAGCTGCCAGAGAAGTAATTAGTGCCAGTACCATTAACCAAACTAATACCTTTTTGCCAATTCTCATTTTCAATTCCCCTTTCAGTTTTATATCACATCCATAGAGCTGAATGTTTTTACGTATTTATTATAACAACGTACAAAAGCAGTAGATATGATACTAAATTATGAATTGGTCTATAAAATTCCGATGCGGCACTACAATGACTGAATATTTTGTAAATTGTACTAATTTGGAAATTCTCCTAATAACCAATAATATTTTGTGATCTGCAAACTCTCTTATGTGTTCGCCCTTCAAATCTTTGCAGAGAGGATATCTGAACGCGTTTACGTGGCATTGAATAAATGTCTTTACACTCTGGTCGAATACAATACAGGCATACATATACCTCGAATAACTTAGAGAAATCACGAATATCCATGATTTCCTGGGCTTGCCGTTCACTTTGATATACCCAATATATCCGAAGTCCACCTGGGCCTCTTCCCCCGGCAGCGACGTGATGACCATATATACCTTTTGATTACTCGGAATGATTTTACTGATGTAATCGCGGACGGTTGAGTAACTCCCTATGAATTGATATTCTTTGATCAGGTCTTTATTTCCCCTTTCGAGGTAGTTACCAGCAAACATTATATATAGTATTTTTCGGGCTGGTCCCTTTTCTCCGTCAAAAGTGGATACTTTTATTATGCCGGTGACAAACATATCCACGGGTCAAATTGAATCGGACCACTGGGTCATTTTGAACCGGAACAGTGGGTCAATTTCAATCGGAACGGTGGGTCAATTTCAATCGGAACTTTGTGGGTCAATTACATCGGATTAAGCATCGGATGAAAGCAAGAGTTAAATCAGGATTTAGCGTTGCTCCACCATCGGGTTCAACGGACTCAACCAACGGGATGGTCAATTATTAACCGGCGACGATGATCAATTTTCGCCCGGCGGACATAGTCAAAATTCACCCGGCGTTGACACAAGGCAACAAAGCCATACATGCCTTACAAAACCAGGCACAGAACAATTCGACTAAACCCCAATGCCTTAACTAACGGGATTTGCTTAATCCTGAGCGGGCACTTCTCTCCTGACAACACACCGACAAAGATTTTAGCCGAATAACAAATAACATGTTATAAGGCTTACCTTAAATATAAAGCGTTTACATTTTCAAATGAATATGAATTCCGATAAAGAAATATCGAAATCCTATAAAGAAATGACATGCTCTGGATCTATATGAGTTTAATGTTTTCCAACCATGAAAAATGCAAAGAAAATAAGAAAAGCCGCAAGATTGCTAGACTGTCCAAATCTCATACTATGCCAATTTCAATAATATCTCGGCGACGACCATGGCGTCATACATGCCTCTATGAGCGGATTGATTGACTGCGCCTATATGCTGGGCAACGGTAGCCAGCTTGTGATTCCGCAGGCCGGGATAACAACGGCGGGATAATGCCAGGGTATCAATTACCGGGTTTGTGAGGCTCCTGCCGATCTTCCGCATCTCATGATTGATGAACTGCATATCGAAGGACGCGTTGTGGGCGGCCATCTGAAAATCGCCGAGGAACTCCATGAACCGCGGTAAGGCATCTTCAATCAGAGGCGCATTTTTCACCATTTCATCCCCGATTCCGGTAAGCTCCGTAATATGTGACGGCAATCTGCAGCAGGGGTTTACAAACATCTGGAACTGTTCGGTTACCCTGTTGTCCACGACCTTTACCGCCCCGATCTCAATGATCCTGCACGGCGGCGCAAAACCAGTGGTTTCCAAATCAAATGCCACAAAGCTGGCAGGTATTTTCTGCATAGCCAGTTCTTCCATAAATAGCCTATCTTTTATTTTTCAGTATACCATATCCGTGAACCATCATGAAATGATCGATTAAAATGGGAATAATTGTCCCTTATTGATGTCCTATATTTTTCTTCGGCTTGTTGAATATAGTTGACACAGGCGCCTCTGAACAGAACCCGACATAGGCTCCAACACCGCATATAAGCGCCTATATCAATATTAGCAAGTCCTACATCATTTTACAATATTGTTAGCTTTAAATAAAAGTGATACTATTTATGCTCGTAATAGACAGTGCGATTCACTTTTTTGTTTTTATATATAATATGAGAGATATTATCAAGCATATTGCAGTTGGCGGCAAAAACAATACGCTGTGAATTAGAGCATTAAGATCAGCCCCCGCAGAAGCATAGGGATTATACTCTTGAATATTGTAAATATAAAATATTCCTCCGAAATAACATACTAATAGTACGATCCCTATTTCAAATAAAATTCTCGACTTAATATTTTTTTTAATTTTAGACCTCATTTAGTAGCCTCCTGCACAAAATATAGATAACTCTTGATTAAAATCTGATAGATAAATTCCTGTTTATAGTTAAGATTATACAATAGTCATTAGTTTGTAGTTATAAACTATTATGAATATGCATTATCACAATCTAATTATATACCAGTCGTGCAGTAGTTCCCATCTATTTGACTTAACACCATCCAAAAGAAGTTTTCACATGCATTCAATAGCGATTTTCGAAAACAAAAAGCTCGATTCATGTTTTTGAACCAAGCTTTTTCTGGTTGTCGCAAAGTTGTTGCACTTTTTTCAAAGTGTGACTTGTAATGTGGAGCCCTCAATCAGAGTCGAACTATGACCTCGTCCTTACCATGGAATAGTTTTAAAGGTTATTGAAGTCTTAAAAAGCCTGGTATACGCGGATCATAGAAATATGGTTTGGTTGAATCAATCAAGCGTCCGATCTGGAAAAGGCGTTCTTCATCTGGCTGCTCAGTTCGAAGAGGACCTTGTCCAATGTATCGGCGGTTTCTTTTTTTAACATGCCCGCGATTTCCTCATTGGCCTGTTCCCGAAGGGCGGCTCGTTTTGCCATATCCGCTTCCCGCCGGAGCTTATCATCATATTGGTTGATCAGCGCATGTCCTTTGGACTGTACAGCAAGCTGATACCGCTCGATATGAAATATGGATTTACTGTAAGCTGCGTCCGCCATAGCGGCAATCAAGCGACTGGACCAGTAGAAATTGTCGGTTGAAACTTCTTTTGTTGTATTGGCTAGATAGTCCGGCGTTACGGACACATTAGCATAAAAAGGCGCCGCCACATTGAAGGCGTTGGATGCGAAGGCAAGCCACTCCACCACACGGAATTCCTCCGGGACATCCGGGCGCATCTGGATCAAAGCCATAATGTCATTCCGGTTTATGCCGATCGAGCGGAAGAGGCCCTTAATGGCTGGATCGCCATGAATGTCATAGGGATCATACGGCGTTCCCTGATAATGAGAGGACAGTGCGTATTTTACATCCTCCGGCGTGATCTTCTTCTCCGGCGCCATGCACCAGGGCAAATCATCGGAACGCGGCGTGAAATCCGCATTCGGGCCGTCCCATACTTTAGTGTGCGGGTTAAAATACCGCAACATGAACCAGGCGCGCGGCGTATTATAAACATGATCCGCATCATCGTGACTTCCGAAAGCATCTCTTGGATTAAGGCCTCCGTTCAGTGATAAATCCAAATGGTTCTCCTCAATGAACTCCTTCATATCAGCCGAGCACATATAGTTTTTCTTTTCGGTAAGCGCATCCTCCAGATCAAACCGGTCAAGTCCCAGCTGGTTCGGCATCACAACAT